>NZ_JAPCID010000010.1 GCF_027587175.1 Solirubrobacter deserti | reverse complement strand
GGCCGCCGCGGCTCGGCGTGATCGGCCGGGGTGGCGGGCGGGCGCGGCGGCGCGTTGCGCTCGGGCGCGCCGCCCGCCCACTCGCGCAGCCGCCGGACCTCGCGGGCCTGCGAGACGTGCAGCACCGCGAGCAGGACGAGCCCGGCCGCCGCGGCCACGCCCGCGACGGCGCCGACCTCCTGCGCGAGCTTCAGCACGGCGCGTAGGCCCGCACCACGTCTTCCAGGCGCGCGACCCGGCTGCCCTTGACCAGCGCGGCGTCGCCCGGGCCCAGCGCGCGCAGGACGGCGACTGCCTCCTCGACGCCCGTGACGTGCGCGTCGCCGTAGTGGGCGGTGCCGTACCCGACGACCTCGATCCCGAGCTCCTGCGCCAGGCCCGCGATGCGGCGGTGCTCGGCCTCGCTGCGCGCGCCCAGCTCGGCCATCAGCCCGAGCAGGGCGAGCTTGCGCGCACCCGGCAGCGCTGCCAGCGAGCGCAGGGCGGCCTCGGTCGAGGCGGGGATGGCGTTGAAGCAGTCGACGACCAGCAGCGGACCATCGGGCACGTGCCGGACCTCCATGCGCCATGGCGAGCCCTCGCTCGCGGCCAGCGCGGCGGCCACCGCCTCGAGCCCGACCCCGCACCACAGCGCGGCCGTCGCCGCGGCCAGCGCGTTGGGGACCTGCTGGAGGCCGCGCAGCGCGAGCCGGACGTCCGTCTGCCCCCACGGCGAGCACAGGCGGAACCGGGCGCGCAGGTCGCGGTCGAGCGTGACGGCTTCCGCCCGCACGTCGGCGTCGGCGTCCACCGCGAACCCGAGCACGGGACACGCGGCCAGGGCGTCCATCGCGCGCACGCGCGGGTCGTCGAGGTTCAATA
This sequence comes from Solirubrobacter deserti, assembly GCF_027587175.1. Lineage (GTDB taxonomy): Bacteria > Actinomycetota > Thermoleophilia > Solirubrobacterales > Solirubrobacteraceae > Solirubrobacter > Solirubrobacter deserti. The sequence goes on along the minus strand of NZ_JAPCID010000010.1, from coordinate 168,682 downwards.
CCGCGAGTCCGGAAGCGGGCAGCGCGGCCACCAGCTCGCCCTTGACGCGCGCCACGCCGTCGAGGTCGCCCAGGTACTCGACGTGCGCCATCGCGACGCTGGTGACGATGCCGACGTCCGGCCGCGCGATCGCGGCCAGCCGCTCGATGTCCCCCACCCGCCGCGCGCCCATCTCCAGCACCGCCCAGCGGGCGTCCTCCGGCGCGTTGAGCAGCGTCAGCGGCAGGCCGAGCTCGTTGTTGAAGGACCGCTCGCTCGCGACGACCCGCAGCGTCGGCGCCAGGCACGCCGCCAGCAGGTCCTTGGTGGTGGTCTTGCCGACCGAGCCGGTGATGCCGATCGCGCCCTGGACCCGTTCACGCGCGAGCGCGCCCAACCGCAGCAGCGCGGCGGCCGTGTCCCGCACCCGGATCGCCGTCCCGCCCACCGGCTCCTGCGTGGTGAGGTAGGCCGCCGCCCCCGCCTCGAGCGCCGCCGGGATGAACGCGTGCCCGTTGCGCTCGGCCACGATCGGCACGTACAGCCGGCCGGGCCCGATCGTGCGCGAGTCGATGCTCGCGCCGTCGACGCCGACGTCAGGACCGACCAGCTCGCCCCCGAGCTCGGCCGCGAGCGCAGATGCCGTGAACCGCACGGCCTACGCGATCGGGAAGTCGAAGTACGTGTCCGGATACGGCTCCGCGGCGAGCGAGTAGTGCCACCACTCACACACGTAGGAGCTGAACCCGCACGCGGTCATGATCGAGCACAGGTGGCGGCGGTTGCGGGCCGCGACCGCCGTGACCGAGGAGGCCCCGTGGTGGGACGCCGCGTCCATCAGGTCGTGCCCGCCGCCCATGTCCGCCAGCTCGCCGCTCGCCAGGTGGAACAACGTCAGGTCGACCGTGCTGCCCCGGGTGTGCCCCGATCTGGTGGCGACGTAGCCCTGCTCGAACATGTCGGCCCGATCGATGTTCGGGTAGTGCCTCGGCTTGGTCCGGCCGTCCTCGGGCTGCTCGGCCCAGCGCCGGAAGCAGTCCACGGCGCGCTGCGGGCGGTACCCGTCCCACAGCAGCAGCCCGTACCCGAGCGTCGCGGCCTGCGCCCGCGCACGCTGGAGCGCGTGGCACAACGCCGTGGTCCCGACGATGCGGTTGGCGACGTAGCCGTCCACCGGCTTGCCCGTGAAGTTGTCCCACGTCGCGTACTTGGCGTCCCAGCGGACGCCGGGCACCAGCTCGTCGACGAACGCGAACCCGTCCCTCATCGCGCCACCGCCGCGTCCACGAGCCGGTCGATCACCGCACCCATCGACAGCCCGGCGGCCGCCATCATCCGCGGGTAGCGGCTGTAGGACGTCAGGCCGGGCAGCGTGTTGACCTCGTTGAGGACGACGGTCCCGTCCGCCCGCAGGAACAGGTCCACGCGCGCCAGCCCGCGGCAGCCGAGCGCGCGGTAGACGGCCTTGGCCGTCGCCTGCACGAGCGCGCGCGCCTCGTCCGGGATGTCGGCGGGGACGATCGGCGTCGAGTTGTCCGAGCCGAACTCGGGCGCATCCTCCTGGTGGATCCGGAAGAACCCGTGCGAGAGCGCGATGCGGTCGACCTCCCCCGTCAGCAGATCGTCGCCGTCGCCGAGCACGGCGCACCCGACCTCGCTGCCGGCGACCGCGGCCTCGATCAGCACCTTGCGGTCGAAGCGGCGGGCGGCGTCGATCGCGGCGCGCAGGTCCTCCGGCACGGAGACCTTGCTGACGCCGAAGGAGGACCCCGACCGCGCCGGCTTGACGAACAGCGGGTAGGGGAGCGCCCCGGGGTCCTCGCTGACCGTGAAGTCCGGCGTCGCGATCCCGGCGCTGCGCGCGACGAGGTAGGTGAGCGACTTGTCCATGCACAGCGCGGAGCTCTGGACGTCGCAGCCGACGTACGGGAGGCCGGACAGCTCCAGGAGCCCTTGCACCGCGCCGTCCTCGCCGAGCCGGCCGTGCAGGACCGGGAACACGAGGTCGAGCGCCACCGCGTCCTGTCCGCGGACGAGCAGCCCGCGGACGCCGCGGTCGGGCGACAGCGAGGCCGGGCGCCCGCGCGCCTCCCACCCCACCTGGGGACCGTCGCACAGCCGCCACGCACCGTCCGTGGTGATCCCGATCCAGACCGGCTCGTATTTCGCGCGGTCCAGGTGCCTGGCGACCTCCCGCGCGGACTTGACGGAGATCGGGTGCTCCTCGCCGGCGCCGCCGAAGAGGATGCCCACCTTCAACCTAGCCATGCCGCTCCCCGAAGCTCGCGCAGTGCAGCAGGCTGTGCTCGACGATGTCGCGCAGCGCATGGTCGGTGTAGTAGGCGACGTGTGGGCTGATGAGCACGTTCGGCAGCCGGTGCAGGCGCAGCAGCAGCTCGTGCTCGACGGGACGCGAGCGGTGGTCGGCGTAGAAGATCCCTTCCTCGCCCTCGAGCACGTCGAGCGCCGCTCCGCCCAGACGGCCGCGCTCCAGCGCGACGACGAGCGCCTCGGTGTCGATCAGCGCGCCGCGCCCCGTGTTGACGACGATCGCGTCGTCCTTCATGCGCGCGAGCCGCCGCCGATCGAGGAGATGGTGGGTGTCCGCGGTCAGCGGCGTGTGGAGCGTGACGATGTCGCTGCGCCGCAGCAGATCCTCGAGCGGGACGGAGTCGGCGCCGCGGCGCGGGTCGTGCGTGAGGACCCGCCCGCCGAACCCGCGCAGCCGGTCCACCACCGCGGAGCCGATGCGGCCTGTCCCGACCACGCCGACCGTCAGGTCGCGCAGCTCTCTCCCGCGCGCCGCGGTGAGCCGGTAGTCATGGACGTCCGCGCGGCGGATGACCGACCGCGCGTGACGCACCGCCATCAGCATCAGCATCAGCGTGTAGTCGGCGACGCTGTCCGGGGAGTACGCGACGGTCCCGACGGTGATGCCGACGCCTGCCGCGTACTCGACGTCGATGTGGTCGTAGCCGACGCTGCGGGTGCTGATGTACTTGACCCCGGCATGGCTGAGCGCCAGCAGGGTCGAGTTCGTGATGCGGGTCTTGTGGCCGACGCTGATGCAGCGGTTGCCGAGCGCCAGGGCGATCGTGGCGTCGGAGACCGCGGCCTCGGTGATCGCCGGCACGACACCGAAGCGCGGTGCCAGCTCCCGGAACAGGACGGCCTCGTCCTGGCCGCATCCGTAGACGGTGAGCCCTACCGTGCCGGCGACCGGGTCAGGCGATGACTCGAGCGAGCCGATGCTGGTCATGCCGCGCAGTCAAGTGCGCACGGTGTTGCCGGCACGTATGGGCTTTTCGATACGCCGACGATACGTACCGGCGCCTAGCCTCGGAGCGACCGTGAACAGAGCGCCTGGCCTGAGCGTCCGCCTCAAGCTCACCCTCAGCTACGCAGGGTTTCTGATGCTCGCCAGCGTGCTGCTGCTCGCGGTCGTGTGGGTGTCGATCCTGCGCTACATCCCCGACGAGGTGACCTTCGGGTTCCCGTTGTTCCCGACCATGCGCTCGGACCCGCTGAACGGCTTCAGCCTGCCCGCGGCGGTCATGCTCGTGTTCCTGCTGGTATTCGGGCTGGTGGGCGGTTGGATCCTCGCCGGCCGGATGCTCGCGCCGCTGGACAGCATCACCGCCGCCACGCGGCTGGCCGAGACCGGCTCGCTCTCGCACCGGGTCGCGCTCCCGGGGCGCAGCGACGAGTTCCGCGAGCTCGCCGACGCCTTCGACGCCATGCTCGCGCGGCTGGAGGCGCACGTCGCCGAGCAGCAGCGGTTCGCCGCCAACGCGTCCCACGAGCTGCGCACGCCGCTCGCGATCACGCAGACGCTGCTCGAGGTCGCGCGCAACGACCAGGCCCGCGGGCCCGACGAGCTGGTCGACCGCCTGCATTTCGTCAACACCCGCGCGATCGACCTGACCGAGGCGCTGCTCGCGCTCAGCCGTGCCGACCAGCGCTCGTTCGTCCCCGAGCACGTCGACCTGTCCCTGATCGCCGAGGAGGCGACCGAGGTGCTGCTGCCGGTGGCGGAGAAGCGCGGCGTGACGATCGAGACGTCGGGGGACATCGCGCCCGCGCTCGGCTCGCCCGCGCTGCTGCTGCAGATGACGACGAACCTGGTGCACAACGCGATCGTCCACAACCGGCGTGAGCACGGCCGCGTGTGGGTCACGACCAGCGCGGACCCGGGTGAAGTCCGGCTGACGGTCGAGAACACGGGTGAGCCGCTGACCGCGGCGCTGGTCGCCACGCTGGCCGAGCCGTTCCAGCGCGGGTCCGAACGCACGCGCACCGATCACGCGGGCGTCGGGCTCGGCCTCGCGATCGTCAAGAGCATCGTCGGCGCCCACGACGGGACACTCGAGCTCGCGCCCCGCCCGGGCGGCGGCCTGCTGGTGACGGTCCGGCTCAAGCCGTCCGCAGCGCCACCGTCGGCGGCAGGCGAGACGCCCTGACGGCCGGCGCCAGCCCGGCGAACGCGCCGATCAGCAGCGCCGACGCGATCCCGCCCGCCCACGCCTCGAGCGGGATCACGACCGCCCACCCCTTTGTGCCCGCGTAAACGGCGGTGGCCACGATCCCGCTCAGCACGCCGACGACCCCGCCGATCACCGCGAGCAGGATCGACTCGCCGAGGAACTGCGCGCGAATCTGACCCTTCGTCGCCCCGAGCGCGCGCCGCAGGCCGATCTCCGAACGGCGCTCCAGCACCGAGATGATCATGATGTTGGCGACGCCGACGGCGCCGACGATCAGCGCCACGACGCCGAGCCCGAGGAAGAGGCTGTCGAACGCGCCGGCCGCGGCCGCGCGGGCGGTCAGCACGTCGGAGGGCTGGCTGACGTCCACCTCGTTCGGCGCCGCGGGGTTGGCGGTCTGCCCGAGCCGCGCCTGGACCGCCGCCTCCTGCCCCGTGGCGGTCCGCACGTAGATGCTGCTCGGCGGGCCGGAGCGTTCGCCGCCGCCGACCAGGCTCACGTAGCCGAGGTACTTCTGGGCGGCCGGGTAGCCGACCAGGGCGCTGGCGTCGATGTCCGGCTCCAGCGGCGACGGCCGCAGGATGCCCGCGACGCTGAACCACTGGCCGCCGAGCCAGACCCGCAGGTCGGGGTGCAGCCGGTCGACGCCGAGCCGCTGCGCGGCGACCGCCCCGAGCACCACGACCGGCACCTGCGCGGTGCCCGCGTTCAGCCAGCGGCCGCGCGCGACGCGGGTGGTGAGCACGGACGGCAGGTTCAAGCTGGTGGCACGCACCTGCACGCCGCCGGTGTTGCCCTCCGGCAGCAGCGGGTTGCGGTAGACGTGCGCGTCCTCCATCAGGCCGGTGTGGGCGAGCGTCTGCACGTGGTCGAGATGGGTGATCCGCGCCGGAGCCTCCAGCGGCAGCGTCGCGTCCTCCCCGGTGAGGCTCTGACCGGCCTGGACGGTCAGCAGGTTGGTGCCGAGCCGGTCGATCTCGGCCAGCAGCCCGGCCTGGGAGGAGGCCGAGAGCCCGAGCACGGCGACGATCGCGGCCGTGCCGATCGCGATCCCGAGCGCGGACAGCGCCGCGCGCGTCGGGCGGGCGCGCAGGCCGACGCTCATCACCCGCAGCGCGTCTTTGACGCTCATGGGACGAGCCGGCCGTCGAGGATCCGCAGCCGGCGCGGCAGCCGCTCGGCGAGGTCGGTGTCGTGGGTGATCATCACGATCGTCGCGCCTTCGGCGTTGAGCTCGTGGATGAGGGCCATGATCGACGCGCCGGTGGCGCTGTCGAGGTTGCCGGTCGGCTCGTCGGCGAGCACGATCGCGGGGCGTCCGACGAGGGCGCGGGCGATCGCGACCCGCTGGCGCTCACCGCCGGACAGCTTGGTCGGCTTGAAGGTGGCGCGGTGCGAGAGGCCGACGCGTTCGAGCGCCTCGTCCGCGCGCTCGCGACGCTCGGCGGCGGGCACGCCGGCGTACAGCAGCCCGTCGGCGACGTTCTCGCGGACGGTGGCGTGCTCGGCCAGGAAGAACTGCTGGAACACGAAGCCGATCTCGCGCGCCCGCAGCCGCGAGAGCGCGCGGTCGTCGAGCTGCGCGGCGTCGACGCCGCCGATCCGCAGGACGCCGGCGGTGGGCCGCTCCAGCGTCCCCATCACGTGCAGCAGCGTGGACTTGCCGGACCCGGACGGGCCGACGATGCCGACGAGCTCGCCCTGGTCCACCGCGCACGACACGCCCCGAAGCGCGGGCACGGGCGGCTGCTCGCCGTAGACCTTGGTCACGCCGTCCAGCTCGAGGACGGCGCTCACAGCGACGGCACCACGACTTCGTCGCCGGCCTTCAACGCACCCTCCACCTCGACGCGTCCACTGGCGGTGTCGAACAGGCCCAGCTGCACCGCGACCAGCTCCCGCCTCCGGCGGTCGCGCACGACCTCGACGGCGAACCCGCCGCCGGACCGGCCGACGAGCGCGGTCACCGGGACGCTCAGCGCGTCCTTCACGCCGGTGGTCGTGACCTCGACGCGGACCGGCGCCTCGTCGAGCCCGCGCGCCTGCTCGGGCTCGTCGAGGCGGATGGACGCCGGGATCGTGGCGTGGTCGGCCCCCTCGGGGGTGCGGGCGACGCGCCCGAGACGGTCCACGGTGCCGTCCACCGACGTGTTGTCGGGCAGCGTGATGCGGGCGCTGTCGCCGCGCTTGACCTGGCGCTGCTGGGACGGCTCGAGCTCCACCTGCACCTCGAGCGTGTCGGAGGTGGCCTGTGCGACGGGCGCACCCGGCCGGGCGGGCGCGCCGAGCTTGCCGCTCAGCTTGGTGATGCGGATCGGGCTCGGCAGGAAGACCGCGTCGTCGAGGTCGAGCCTGCCTTTGCCGCGCTGGAGCCGCTTCAGCGCGGCCTTCGTCTTGACGGTGAAGACGTTGCCGCGCACGCGCAGGTTGCGGTTGAGCTGCCGCACGTCCTTGCCCCTGTCGCCGGTGTTGAGGTCGCGGTAGGCCGGGACGGTGCCGCACAGCAGCCGCACCGGGTTGTCGTCGACGCGGTAGAGCACGTCGCCGCAGTCGACCTTCGCGCCGACCTCGGGCAGCCGGGTGTAGATCCCGCGCGCCTGGTTGATCGCCGTGTACGGCGAGCCGTCCGAGCGCGCACGCCGGGTCAGGGTCCCGTTCAGCGAGACGGTCGAGAACAGCGCGCCCTGCTCCACCCGCGCGGTGCTCGCGGGCGCCTGCCGCGCGGTGTCCGGTGCCGGGGCGCCGCCGCACGCGGTCAGCGCGGCGGCCAGCAGCACTGCACCGCGCTTCACCGACCCTGCCTTGCCTTGTCCCCCAGGTCGCGGCACTGGTCCATGGCCGCGTTGAGGGCGGCCATGCCGCCTTCCCGGTTGGCGGACGGAATCCGGTTGGTGTCGATCAGCGGGCTGTCGGGCGTCGGGTCCGGGAAGTCCTCGACACCGTTCTCGCGGATGCACTGGGCGAATCGGAGCGCGGGCTCCTGCTCGGAGGGGGTGCGCTTACGGCCCGTGAAGCCGGACGGCTGCAGCGCCTTGCACGCGGCGAGCGCCTGCTTCCACGCCGGGTCGCTCGCATCCAGCGAGGAGCCGTTGAGCACGCCGTCGATCGTCAGCTCGCCCGACGCGTCCGGGTCGGGGAAGTCGGCGACGCCGTTCTCGCGCATGCACGCGGAGAACCGCATCGCCTGGCTCTGGCCGCTGGTCTCGCTGTCGGTCGTGGCGCTCGCGCTGGTGCCGGTGTCGGCGGGCGCCTCGGGGGACGGCTCGTTCGAGCAGCCCGCGAAGATCAGGGCCACCGCCGCGACGGTCGCCAGTTTCGTGCTCATGCTGCTCACGGCTGCATCCTCGGGTCTTGGGTGGGGTCGGCGTACATGGCGGGGCAGCCGCCGTCGACGGCCTCGGGGCGCAGCTCGAAGTGCCACGGCTCGTTGCGGTAGATCTGGCAGAGCCCGTACTGCGCGCCGTGCGCGGACAGCCACGCCGCGGACGCCGACGGACCGATGTCGACCGCGTCCCCCGACACGTGCGGGGAGGTCTCGGGCGTCGCGACCCAGCGCGCCGCTTCTGCCTCCGAGCCGTACTGCGCGATCGCCTCGCGGCGCAGGTGCTCCTGGTACTCGGCGGGCCGCCAGCCGCTGTTGACCACGAACTCGACGCCCGCGGTCTCGGCGTCCGCCGCCGCTGCGCGCAGCGCGCCGAGCAGGTCCGGGTCGAGCCGGGTCACGCCCGGCACGTCGTCGAAGACGGTCACCCGGTCCGGGTCGACGGTGCGCGCCTCCGGCCGCTGGTCGACGATCGCGGGGGGCGTCGCGATCGGAGGCGCCGGCGTCTCGGACGAGTACGCCGGCGACGGCTCATACGACGTCAGCGACTGATAGACGAGGACACTGCTGGGCACCGCGCACACGACGATCAGCGCGAGGAGAAGCGTCGATCGGGCGCGACGGGTTGCCGTTCGTACGGGTTGGCTGTAGGCCATGCCTACAGCATCGGAAGCAGGGTGTTGCGGGCGCGTATGCGGTTTTCGATACGCGGACGATATGTCCGCTCAGCAGGCGAGCAGGAATCGAGAAGCGCAATCGGCGGGGCGAGCGTACCTTCGCCGCATGGCCTTCACCGACACCCTCACCCCCGCCGCTCCGACCGTGTCAGGAGGCGCCGTCATGTCCTACGCCGTGGACTTCAAGGACGTCTCGACCGTCGGCCTGGAGTCCTCGCCGCACGCCGAGGCGCTCGCCGGCCTGCGGGCCAACGAGGCCCGCTACTTCAAGACCAAGTACGACCACGTGTTCACGGTGGAGCCGGCCGAGGAGGCCGAGGCGATCGTCGCGTGGGTGCACGGCATCCTCGCGCAGGAGCGGGACCTCGTGATCGACTCGCGCCCGCTCGAGGCGACGGACTTCGAGGTCGACGGCACCCGCTTCGCCTACGTGTTCTACGAGAGCGGCCTGTCGATCAACGTCATGTACGGGCCCGAGAAGCGCGCCGTCGGCTTCAAGCTCGCGGACGGCATGGAGGTGCCCGCCGAGCTCGAGTCGCGCTTCAAGTTCGCGCGCCAGCGGTCCAAGCTGGCGGGCACGATCCGCGGCTCCTACTTCGTGATCAAGGGCGAGTACTAATCCCACCAGAAGGCCCAGTGCGGGTCCTGCACCATCTCCTCGGCGAGCGCCTCGATCGTGCCCACGCCCTGGTCGACGACGTCGGGGTTGAACAGGTAGAGCTCGGAGGCGGCCTTGATCGCCTCGGCCGATGCGGGCGGGCGCCCGACCGCGAGCTGGACCGTGTCGAACCCGAGCGCGACCAGCCGGGCGTCGAAGCGCTCCTCGAACGAGCGCAGGTAGGGCACGAGCTCGACGGGCTCGAACGAGTTGATCGCGCCCGTCCAGCCGATCGCGGCGAGCACGTCCGCCGGCCGGCGCACCGGCACCAGGCCGAGCGAGTGCACCTCCACCGTCGCGAACACGTGCTCGAGCGGGTCGTCGGCGGGCGTCGTCCCGGGCGCCGCCAGCCCCGGGAAGTCGCCCATCAGCTCCCGCAGCTCCTCGTCGTAGGAGCCGTGCTCGACCCACCGCTCGGCGACCATCGCCGGGTAGTCGACGGCCGCGACCGTGTCCTCCCACGCAGGATCGAAATGCCCGAGGTCCAACCGTTCGTGCGTGATGAGCACCGGCCACAGCCCCGTTTCGGCGTGTGCGCCCGCGAGGCGTCTCCAGGCGCTGAACACGCGCTCCGGCTCACCTTCCGTCCGCCACAGCACGGCAGGACCCGTCCCGTCGAGCTCCGCCCGCATCCGAGCGCCGCGCAGCTTCACGCCCGCGATCTCGATGTCTCCGTCCGCGGGCAGGCCCTCCGGCCCGTCGTCTCGTTGCCGCTTCCCGAACAGTCGCATCCGCTCAGGGTGACGTGCACGTCGGCGACGGGTCCTCAGCGAACTCCTTGCACGTCCTGACGTAGCGGCCGAGCAGCTGGTCGACCGGCAGCGCGCCCCAGAAGCGGCTGTCGTCCGAGTTCGGCCGGTTGTCCCCGGCCACGTACACGTGCCCCGCGGGGACGGTGACGATCCCGCGCGACGGGCAGCCGGCCGTGCAGCGCCGCACCTTGCGGCGCTCGAGCTTCCCGTTGCGGACCACCAGCCCGCGCCGGAACGTGACCCGGTCACCCGCCGTGGCCACCACGCGCATGATGAAGCGCCGCTCGGTGTCCGCGCCGCCGCGGGGCTTCGCGCACAGCTGCTCGGGCGCACGGTTGCGCGGCTGCCCGCAGCGCTCCTCGCGCGCGCCCGTCGGCGGGTGCAGCAGCACGATGTCCCCGACGCGCGGCGGCCGCTCGCGGTACGCGGCCAGGTCGAACTCGAGGCGCTGGTTGATGTTCAAGCGCGGGACCATGTTCTCGGCGGGAACGGGGACCAGCTCGCGGTCGGGCGTCTGCGCTGAGGGCAGGGCGAGGGCGATCGCGACGGCGAACTCGAGCACGCCAGCCGGGTACCCCGCCGGCCGCGCGACTACTCAGGCGGCTCCGGGGCGCCAGGGCTCGTGCTCGTGCGTGAGCCACACGAGCTCGGGTTCCAGGGCGAGCGCGCGCCGCTGGCCTTCGCTCTCCGGCTCCTCGAGCTCGCCGAACCAGACGGCGACGTCGCCGCCGACGATGACCGGGCGTCCGCCCGTCTCGATCACGACCATCTGCAGGCCGCGCGTGTGGCCAGGGGCCGGGACGAGCCGGACGCCGGGCAGCAGCTCGAGCTCGCCGTCGACCGGGATGTACGTCACGCCGGGCGGGTCGACCCACTCGCGGATGGTGTGGCCCTCCAAGGTGCGGGCGTCCTCGAGCTCCTGGCGCTGGACGTAGATCGGCTTGCCCGCGAACAGGTGGTTGCCGCCGCAGTGGTCGAAGTGCAGGTGGGTGTTGACGACGATGTCGATGGCGTCGAGGTCGAGGTCCTGCTCGCTCAGCGGCCGCAGGCGCGGCTGCATGTCCGCGGCCGCCGGATGCAGCTCCTTGATGCCGGTGTCGACCAGCACGCGGGCGTCAGGATGCTCGATCACGTGCACGTAGATCGGCAACCGCTCGCCCTCGGCGAGCAGGTCGGCGACGAAGATCGGCGTGACGGTGATCGAGGCGGACTGGAAGCTCATGGCCGTTAGACGGGGAGCGCTCGGAGAATTCATCGAGCTCGTCGTCGCCGTCGAGCTCGTCGTCCGTGTCCACGCGCTCGGCGTCGAGACCCGGCGTCGAGAACGCGTAAGCGGCTCCGCTCACCAGGTGAAGACCGCGACCACCCGGAGGCACCATGAGCACCGCCAGACCCGAGATCGTCACCCCCGAGCAGTGGCGCGCCGCGCGCGAGGCGCTGCTGGTCAAGGAGAAGGCGCACACGCGCGCCCGCGACGCGATGGCCGCCGAGCGCCGACGCATGCCGATGATCCGCGTCGACAAGGACTACCGCTTCACCGCGCCCGGCGGCGCGGACGCGACCCTGCTCGACCTCTTCGACGGCAGCCGCCAGCTGATCGTCTACCGGTTCTTCATGGACCCGGACATGGACGTCTATCCCGAGCGCGGCTGCCCCGGCTGCTCGATGTACGCCGATCAGCTGGGCAACCTGCTGCACCTGCGCGAGCGCGACACGCGCTTCGTCGCCGTCAGCCGCGGTGAGCAGGAGCACCTGCAGCGCTACCGCGAGCACATGGGCTGGGCGTTCCCCTGGTACACGCTGCGCGACGACTTCGACGCCGACCACGACGTCGCCGGGTGGCACGGCACCAACGTCTTCCTGCGCGACGGCGACGAGGTCTTCCGCACCTACTTCATCGACGCCCGCGGCGACGAGGCGCTCGGGTCGACCTGGAGCTTCCTCGACATCACGCCCTACGGCCGCCAGGAGGCGTGGGAGGACTCACCGGAGGGCTGGCCGCAGACCCCGCCCTACACCTGGGGCGGCTGGCACGACAAGTACGACCACACGCTCTAGGTCATGGCGGGGCGCCGCGCACGGGCGCGCACGCTGTCCGCGGTGAAGACGATCACCGCCAGCCAGACGAGCGTGAAGCCGAGCCAGCGCTCCAGCGGCATGTGCTCGCCGTAGACCAGCACGCCGATCAGGAACTGCATGATCGGCGCCAGGTACTGGAGCAGGCCGATCGTCGTCAGCGGCACCCGGATCGCGGCCGCGCCGAAGAGCATCAGCGGCACGGCGGTCGCCACGCCACCGCCGATCATCAGCAGCGCGTGCCCGACGCCCTCGTGCCCGAACGTCCCCTCGCCGCTGCCGGCGAACCACAGCACCACCAGCAGCGCCGGCACGGTGAGGAACGCGGTCTCGACGGCCAGGCTCTGCGTGCCCTCGAGCCCGACCTGTTTCTTCACCAGCCCGTAGAAGCCGAACGAGAACGCCAGCGTGAGCGCGATCCACGGCGGGCGCCCGTACGCCACCGTGAGCACCGCGACGGCCACGCCCGCGATCACGACCGCCGCCCACTGCGCGCGCCGCAGCTTCTCGCCCACGACCGACACCGCCAGCGCGACCGTCACGAGCGGGTTGATGAAGTAGCCCAGCGACGTCTCCACCACGTGGTCGGAGTTCACGCCGTAGATGAACGCACCCCAGTTGACCGTGATCAGCACGGCGGCCAGCCCGAGCAGCAGCACGCGCTTGCGGTCCAGCTCGCGCGCCCAGCGGAACCCGTGCGTGAGCGCGAGGATCGCGACCAGCAGCACGACCGACCACACGATCCGGTGCGCGAGGATCTCGATCGCGCCCGCCGGCTTGAGCAGCGGCCAGTAGAGCGGGAACAGCCCCCACAGCAGGTACGCCGCGAGCCCGGCGAGAAAGCCGGAGCGGGATCGGGTGAGTGCGGCGGTCAGGGCGTGACCAGCTTAGGAGGGCGCCGCCCGCGTTCTCACCATCGCCGCGAGCACGACCCAGGCTGCCGCGGCGGCGCCGCACCCCCAGGTGAAGGAGCGGAACAGGAGCCCGAACAGCGTGCCGTCCGCGGTCAGCAGGCCGGCGAGCCCGCCGAGCGCGCCCGCCGCCAGCACGGCCGCGATCACCCGCAGCGCCGTGGGCCGGTCGAGCGCCGGCACGCGCTGGCGGCCCGGCTGCGGCGGCGTCCGCCACCACCAGCGCGCGAGCACCCCCAGCAGCACGAGCAGGCCCAGCCCGCCGCTGCCGTGCTGCAGCCAGGTCGTGCCGAGCAGCGGCCCGTGTTCTTCGTTGAGCCACCCGATCCGCTCGCTGCCCCAGCGGCCGGGGTGCGTGAACGCGTCCCAGACCACGTGCGTGAGCGCGCCGACCGCCAGCGACACCAGCACCAGCCAGGCGGTGTGGCGGCGCAGCGGCACCGGCAGGTCGGGCGCCAGCCGGTCCCGCAGCGCGGTCGGCGCGAGCGCCACCGCGGCCGGCGCCAGCAGCGCGTGCCACACCACGAACAGGATCGCCCCGAGCGCGAGGTCCGCCGCGACGACCCCGAGCAGCGAATGGGTGTGCGCGGAGGAGATCGGGCTCCCCGGGAGGTAGTACGGGACGTCCGGCGCCATGCTGCCGATCACCAGCGCCGACGGCACGAGCCCGACCCGCAGCAGCGGGACCACCGCCGCCGGATGGCTGAACGTGAACGGCACGTTCCAGACTGTAGGCGTGGACAACGCCGCCATCGCCGACCGGCTCGACGCGTTCGCGGCCCTGCTCGACCTCGCCGAGGCCAACCCGTACCAGCCGCGCGCGTACCGGCGCGCGGCGGAGACGGTCCGCGCGGCGCCGGTGCCGGTGTCCGACCTCGTGCGCACCCGCCGCGTGCGGGACCTGCGCGGGATCGGCCCGGGCATCGAGGCGCGCCTACGGGAGCTGGTCGAGACGGGCGAGATCGCCGAGCTGCGCGAGCTCGAGCGCGAGCTGGTGCCCGGGCTGGTCGGGCTCGGCCGCTTCCTGGGGCTGACGACCAAGCGCTCGGTCGAGATCGCGCGGGCGTTGGGCGTGCGCACGCCGGAGGAGTTCCGCGCGGCGGTGGCCGCGGGTGAGCTGCGGTCCGTGCCGGGCGTCGGCCCGAAGATCGAGGCGCGCGTGCGGGACGCGCTCACGCGCGAGCGCGAGCCCCGCCCGGGCCTGCTGCTCGACCGCGCCCGCGCACTGGTCGGCGCCATCGCGGACGCGCTCGGCGGCGAGCCCGCGGGCGACGTGCGCCGCTGGCGCGACTCGTGCGAGCACCTCGCGGTCGTGTGCTCGGAGCCGGTGGCCGAGCGCTTCGCCGCCCTCCCTCAGATCGTCGCGATGATCGACGAGACCCGCGGCCTGACGATCGAGGGCGTGCCGATCGAGCTGCACGTCGCGCCGCCCGAGCGCTACGGCACCGCGCTGCTGCGCGCGACCGGCTCGCCCGCGTTCGTCGCCGCGCTCGGGCCGCTGCCCGACGCGCCGACCGAGGAGGCCGTCTTCGCCGCGCTCGGCGTCCCGTTCGTCGCCCCCGAGCTGCGCGAGGCCTGGAGCCCCGGGCCGACCGAGCTCGTCACCGAGGCCGACATCCGCGGCGACCTGCACTGCCACACGACCTGGACCGACGGTCGCTTCAGCGTCGAGGAGATGGGCCGCGCCGCGCGCGACCGCGGCTACGACTACATCGCGATCTGCGACCACACGCCGGCCGTCGGCGCCGTCCAGGGCCTCACGGCCGACGACGTCCGCCGCCAGGGCGAGGAGATCGCCGCCGCCAACGAGCGGCTCGCGCCATTCCGCGTGCTGCGCGGGATCGAGTGCGACATCCTGCCCGACGGCCGGCTCGACCTCCCCGACGACGTCCTGGCCGAGCTCGACTGGGTGCAGGCCAGCGTCCACGCGGGGCAGCGCGCCTCGCGCGAGGCCATGACCGCCCGAGTGAGCGAGGCGCTCCAGCATCCCGCCGTGCGCTGCCTCAGCCACCCGAAGGGCCGCATCATCGGCAGCCGCCCCGAGAACGCGCTCGACCTCGACGCGGTGTTCGAGCTGGCGCGGGTGCACGGCGTCGCGGTCGAGGTCAACGGGCTGCCGTCCCGACTCGACCTGTCGGGCGAGCACGTGCAGCGCGCGATCGCCGCCGGCGTGCAGATCGTCTGCTCCACCGACGCGCACTCGATCCGCGGGCTCGCCCACATGACGCTGTCGGTCCACACCGCCCGCCGCGGCGGCGCCACCGCGGCGGACGTCCTGAACACGACGCCGCTAGCGCCGCCGGGCCGCGGCGTCCAGCGCTGACGTGCTCGTGTGCCACATGTTGTCGCTCACGTTGACCGAGTGGCCGGGCGGGACGATCGCGTCGATGCGGTCGAGCACGTCGTCGGAGAGCGCGACGCCGTCGGCCGCGAGGTAGCCCTCGAGGTGCTCCATGGTGCGCGGGCCGATGATCGCGGAGGTCACGGCCGGGTGGCGGACGATGAACGCGAGGGCCATCTGGATCAGCGGAATGCCGGCCTCGTCGGCCAGCGCGCCGAGCGCGTCGGCAGCTTCGAGCTTGGCGGCGTTCTGCGGCGAGGTGGCGTCGTAGTGCGCGGCGAACCGCTCGCGCCGCGCGGCTGAGCCGGGCGCGCTGATCGCCGCGCTCTTGCGGTAGTTGCCCGTGAGCCAGCCGCCGGCCAGCGGGCTGTAGGTGAGCACGCCCATCCCGTGGCGCAACCCGGTCGGCAGCACGTCGTACTCGATCGCGCGGGTCAGCAGGTTGTAGATCGGCTGGTTGGTGCGCACGCGCTCGCGCCCGCGGCGCTCGGCCAACCCCTGGAGCTCGACGATCTCCGAGCCGGAGACGTTGGAGACGCCGAAGGCGCGGATCTTGCCCGCGTGCACGAGGTCCGACAGCGCGCCGAGCGTCTCGTCGAAGTCGGTGCCCGGGTCCAGGCGGTGCACCTGGTAGAGGTCGATCCAGTCGGTGCCGAGCCGCCGCAGCGAGTTCTCCACCGCGGTCGTGATCCAGCGCCGCGACGCCCCGCGCTGGTTGGGGTCCTCGCCGAACGGGAGGCCGAACTTGGTCGCCAGCACGACGTGTTCGCGGCGCCCGCGCAGCGCCTTGCCGACGATCTCCTCCGACTCGCCCTGCGAGTAGAAGTCGGCGGTGTCGACGAAGTTGATGCCGGCGTCCAGCGCGCGCTGGATGATCCGGATCGAGTCGTCGTGGTCGGGGTTGCCGAAGGCGCCGAACATCATCGCGCCCAGGCACAGCGGACTGACCGAGACGCCGGTGCGTCCCAGGGGTCGGTACTCCATATGCAGCTCCTCAGGTGAAGCGGACAGGCTGTCCACTTACAGTAGCGGATAACCTATCCGCTCGCGATGACGACCCGCCGCGCCGACGCCCAGCGCAACCGCGAGAAGATCCTCGAAGCCGCCCGCGCCGCGTTCGCGGAGGGCGACCCCTCGATGGCCGAGATCGCCCGCCGCGCCGAGGTGGGCATGGCCACGCTGTACCGCAACTTCCCCGGCCGCCGCGAGCTGCTGGAGGCGCTCTACATCGACGAGGTCGACGCGATGGTGCAGGCGGCCGAGACGCACGACCTCGCCGCCTGGGCGCACCGCTTCGTCACGTTCGCGCACAACAAGCACCCGATCGCGCACGAGCTCCTCAGGGACACGCCGGGCGACCCGCTGTTCAACGCCAGCCGCACGCGCGTGCTCGCCGCCGGCCGGCCGCTGCTGGAAGCCGCCCAGCGCGCGGGCGAGGTCCGCCCCGACCTCACGCTCGAGCAGATCCTGGACATGGTGATCGCGATCGCGCGCATCGACGGCGACGCCGCGTACGTGGAGCCGATCCTGGAGACCGCGCTCGCCGGCCTGCGCCCTCAGTGAACCGGGCGCGGCGCTATCGCGGAGCGCCCAGCCGGCGCATGAACTCCGCGCCGTCCAGCGTGGTCTCGCGCAGGCGCGGGCGATCGGTGAACGTGCGCACGGCGCTCGCGAAGCGCTGGGGGTCGACGGCGAAGTGCCGCAGCGGCAGCCGGTCGCCCGAGGTGAACTCGATCGTGTCGCCGTCCACCCGCGCGATCTTCGCCTCGCCCCACGGCAGCAGCCTTCGCGAGCCGCCCGCGTTCCACTGCAGGCCGAAGCGCCGCGCTTCGATCCGGTACAGCCCTCCCGCCCCGACCACGAGCCAGGCGAAGATCGGCCAGAAGGCGAGATAGGCGGTCACGGCCACGCCCCGCTGGCCCTCGGAATCCGCGTAGACGCCGCCCGCCCAGCACAGCACGAGGGCGCCGAGGGCGACACGGCACACGACCGGATCGGCGCGAAACCCGTTGACGACGACCCGCACCCGGAAGGCGCTCGCGCGCGACAGGAACGGCTTGCGGTCGCTCAGGCCCGGCAAATGGAAGGGAAGGATGCCGCTGCTCATGAGCAGCAGGCCGAGAGCGGTGATGACGGCGCCCGTGCCCGCGAGGTCGCCGTCGAACATGGCGAACTGCCCGAGCAGGACCAGCGCCGACCCGAGGACCGTCTTGAGGATCGCGCCGATCACGCAGCCGGACGCGGGTGGATCCGCAGCCACTCGCCGACGGTCACCGTGCCGTCGGGTGCCAGCGTCACGCGCTCGTCGCCCATCGCGATCTCGGACGCCGGCCGCACGCCGGCCCCGTCCGCGGGCGGCTCGTGCTGGTCGAACGGCACCTTCACACCGTCGCGCAGCCCGCGCATGTAGTCGCCGAACCCGCAGCCGGGCACGTGCAGGTTCACGTACCAGACGTCGTCGGCGCTCGTGTTCGCGAACCCGTGCACGACCATCGGCGGCACGACGACCACGTTCGGCCCCGACACCTCGAGATCGCCGTCCGCGGTCTTGACCGTCAGCGTGCCCTCGAGGACGACGAACATGTCCGCGTGCTCGCGGTGCACGTGCAGGTCAGCCCCGTCGCGCCCGCCCGCGAAGCGCGCGATCGTCGCGTGCACCGCGTCCAGCTCCGCCAACAGCTCGACGGTGCGATCCGCCGAGTCGCCGATGATCTCGCCCCCGCCGGGCGTCACCTCAACCATGGCCCGGACCTTATGTGATAGAGACGCACGCATGGCGGAACTGGCCGCCGGCACGAGCTTCGCCGGCCATGAGATCCGGGGCGTCGCCGGCCGGGGCGGCATGGGGATCGTCTACCGCGCGTTCGACGCGCGCCTCAAGCGTGAGGTCGCGCTGAAGGTGATCGCGCCCGAGCAATCCAAGGACGGCGAGTTCCGGATCCGCTTCCAGCGCGAGTGTGAGGTGGCGGCGAGCCTGCACCACCCGAACCTGATCCCCGTCTACACGGCCGGCGAGGAGGACGGGCACCTGTACGTGACGATGCGCTTCGTCGACGGTGTCGACCTCGCGCACCTGATCGAGCGCCACCGCCGGCTCTCCCCGACGCACGCGACGCACATCATCGTCCAGGTCGCGCGCGCCCTCGACGCCGCGCACCACTTCGGCGTCGTGCACCGCGACGTCAAGCCCGCCAACGTCCTGCTCGACGGCGAGCACGCGCTGCTGACCGACTTCGGCCTCCAGCGCGACCTGCGCGCCACCACCCGCATCACCGAGCCGGGCACGCTGATCGGCACGTTCGACTACACGGCGCCCGAGCAGCTCGAGGATGGCGAGATCGACGCGCGCGCGGACGTCTACGCGCTCGGCTGCGTGCTCTATGAGGCCGTCACGGGCGAGGTGCCGTTTCCTCGGGACACGCCCGCGGCCAAGCTGTACGCGCACCTGGGCGCGCCGGTGCCGCATGTCGAGGGCCCGCTCGGCCCGGTCATCCGCCAGGCGCTGGCCAAGCGCCCGGAGGACCGCTTCCCGAGCGCCGGCGCGTTCGGCCAGGCGGCGCTCGCCGCCCTCGGAGGCGGGCGTACGCGCGTCGCTCCCGCGGCCGCCCCGCTGCCGCGCGCGCTGCTCAACGAGACGGGCTCCGAGCCGTTCGTCGGCCGCGCCGAGCTGCGCGAGCGGATCGCGGCGCTGCGCGGGAAGCGGCGCTTCGTCGTGATCGAGGGCGAGCCGGGGATCGGCAAGACGCGCCTGGCCGCCGAGGCCGCCCGCGACGCGCACGCCGCCGGCGCGACCGTCCTCTACGGCCGCTGCGACCCCGAGTCCCTGCTGCCGTACCAGCCGTTCGCGATGGCCCTGCCCGACATCAGCGAGAGCGACCGCTTCGCCTACTTCGACGCGGTCGCGCGCCGGCTCGCCGAGCGCCCCACCGTGCTCATCCTCGACGATCTGCACTGGGCGGCGCCGTCCACGCTCCAGCTGCTCGCGCACGTGCTGGAGGAGCCGGGCGAGCTGCTGATCCTCGCCACCGCGACACCCGGCCACCGGCTGCCCGCGGCCGAGCGCCTGACGTTGGGCGGCCTCGAGCGCCGCGAGCTGTCCGCGTTCGTGGAGGCGCTCGGCGAGCGCGAGCCGGAGAACCTGCACGAGCGCACGGGCGGCAACCCGTTCTTCGCGCGTGAGACGCTGCGCGCCGACGGCCTGCCCGTCAGCATCCGCGACGTCGTCTCGCGCCGGCTCGCTTCGCTCTCCGAACCCACGCGCGCCGCGCTCACGGTCGCCGCCGTGATCGGGCACGACTTCCGCCTGGACGTGCTGGAGACCCTGGCCGAACACGCGCTGGAAGCGGTCGAGGAGGCGTCCGCGCAGGGGCTCGTGCGCGACGGCGAGGCCGTCGACCACTTCCGCTTCGCGCACGCGCTCGTGCGCGAGACGCTCGCCGGTGACATGAGCAACGCGCGCCGCACGCGCCTGCACCGCAGCATCGGCGAGGCCCTCGAACGCACACCCGGCATCACCGCCGCCGAGCTCGCGCGTCACTTCTTCGCCGCGCGCCACCTGGACCCGCAGCGCGCGTTCACGTACGAGCTGCGCGCGGCGCACGAGGCCGAGCACGAGGCCGCGGTCCTCCACTACCGGCACGCGCGCGAGCTGCGCCCGGAGCGGCTGGATGTCCTGCTCGCCCTCGGCACCGCCGAGCTGCGCACGGGCGACCCCGCGTTCCGCGCGACCTTCCAGGAAGCGGCCGCCCGCGCCCGCGAGACCGGCGACCGCGAGGCGCTCGCGCGCGCCGCGCTCGGCTTCAACGCACGCCAGGCCGCGTCCGCCGTGCTCGACCCGGCCGGCATCGCGCTGCTCGAGGAGGCCGACGCGCACCTCGCCGACTCCCCGCTGCGCGCCCGCGTGAAGGCGCGCCTCGCGACCGCCCTGCACTTCGCCGGCCAGGCCGAGCGCACGCTCCAGCTCTCCGCCGACGCGCTCGCGCTCGAGCGCAGCGGCGAGACGCTGCTCGCCCGCCACGGGGCGCTGCTGGACATCACCCACCTCGACGAACGCCTGGAGCTCGCCGAGGAGCTGATCGCGCTCGAGGACCCGGAGCTGCTCGCGCTCGGGCGCTTCTGGTTCGTGTTCGACCTGATGGAGGCGGGGCGCGTCGTGGAGGCGCGCGAGCAGCACGACGCCCTCGTCCAGCTCGCGGACGAGCTGCACCAGCCGCTGTTCCGGCACCTCGCCGCGGTCTGGGACGCGATCTGGGCGCAGATGGCCGACCGCACCGGCGACGTCGAGCGCCTCATCGATCGCGCCCACGCGCTCGGCGTGCGCGCCGCCGCGCCGGACGCGGAGCTGATCCGGCTCGCGCAGCTGATGACGCTGCGCCTCCAGCAGGGGCGGCTTCCCGAGTTCCTGGACGCCGTGGAGCCGCTCGACCTGCCCGTGTGGCGCGCGGCCTTCGCCGTCGGCCTGCTCGTCTGCGGGGAACGTGAGCGCGGCGCGGCGCTGTACGCCACGCTCGACGAGGCCACGATCCCGCGCGACATGGTGTGGTTGACGACGATCAGCCTGCTCGCGACGGCGGCCACGCTGCTCGCCGACGCACCGCGCGCCGAGCGCCTGTACGCGCTGCTGCTGCCGCACCGCGAGCGGATGGTCCAACACGCGCTGGCGGCCAACGCGGGCTCGGTCGAGCGTCACCTCGGGTCGCTCGCGGCGGTGCGCGGGAACCGCGCGCTCGCCGCCCAGCACTTCGAGCGCGCGCTCGAACGCAACCAGGGCCACGCGCAGGCGCTGCGGTTGACGCGGATGGAGTACGCGCAGCGGTCCGGCGGCGAGCACCTCACTGCCGCGTCGGTGACGGAGTCGACGCTGTCGCCTCCAGCCCTCTCGGATCCCCCTCCTCGTCCCGGATGGTCCTGATGTCGGTGAAGCCGTCGAGCGCAAGCGTCTCGGGCTGGCGGCCGCCGAGCTCGAGCACCAGCGCGCCGCCGGGGCGCAGCACGCGTCGCGCGCCTTCGACCGCGCGGCGGGCGAGGTCGAGCCCGTCCGCGCCGCCGTCGTAGGCCAGCGGCGTCTCGAACGTGAACGTGTCGCGCTGCAGCAGCGGCAGGTCGGCGGTGGGCACGTAGGGCACGACGGCGGTCACGACGTCGAACGGGCCTTCGACGCCTTCGAACAGATCGGCCACGTGCGCGTCGACGCCGTTGACCCGCGCGCACGCGACGCACTTCGGGTCCAGGTCGGTCGCGACCATGCGCGCGTCGCGCTCGGCCATCAGCACGGCGGCGATCGCGCCCGAGCCCGTGCACAGGTCCAGGCCGCGGCCGCCGCGCGGCATCCGCTCCACGGCCCGCCACGCGACCGACTCGGTGTGCCAGCGCGGCACGTAGACGCCGGGCGCGATGCGGAGCGTGCGCCCGCAGAACTCGACGCTGCCGGTGATCCACGCCAACGGCTCGCCGGTCAGGCGCCGCGCCACGAGCTCGTCGAGATTCCCGCGGGAGGCCGCGCGCAGCTCCGCGGCCTCCTCCTCCGGAGCCACGAACCCGTTGCGCATCAGCAGCGCGACGAGCTCGTCGGTCAAGTCAGGCGAGCGACGCCCAGCTGCGCGTCGCGGGCCGCGCGTACGAGCGCGGGAAGCTGGTCGGCGGGCACCGGCGGAGAGTAGTGGAAGCCCTGGGCGAGGTCGCAGCCGATCGCGGCCAGCACGGACGCCGAGGCGTGCGACTCGACGCCCTCGGCCACGACGCGCAGCCCGAGCGAGCGGCCGAGCGCGGCGGTGGAGGCGACGATCGCGCGGTCCGCCGGGTCGCGGTCCATCGCCATCACGAACGACTTGTCGATCTTGAGCTCGTTCACCGGCAGCCGCTTGAGGTGCTCGAGCGAGGAATAGCCCGTGCCGAAGTCGTCGAGCGCCAGCCCGACGCCGAGCTGCGACAGGTCCGCGAGCACCTCGCCGGCGCGCTGCGGGTCGTGGAGCATCAGCGACTCGGTGACCTCGAGGGTGAGCGAGTGCGGCGGCACGCCGTGCTTGTCCAGCGCCCGCGCGATCTGGCCCGGCGTGCGCAGGTCCAGCAGGTTCTGGACGGCGAGGTTGACCGCCATGTGCAGCTCCAGGCCGTCCGCGCGCCACGCGGCGAGCTGGCTGAGAGCGGTCTCGAGCACGTGCAGCGTGAGCGGGCGCATGAGCGCGGTGTGCTCGGCGTGCGGCAGGAACGCGCCCGGGCCGCGCAGGCCGTGCACGGGGTGCTGCCAGCGCACGAGCGCCTCGACGCCGTCCACCAGGCCGGTGCTGAGGTTGACCTTCGGCTGGTAGTGTAAGACGAGCTCGTCGCGCTCGAGCGCGTGGCGCAGCTCCGCGATCAGCTGCAGGCGCTCGCGCGAGTGGCGGTCGCGCGACGGATCGTAGCCCTGGAAGCCGGTGCGCGCGTCCTTGGCCTGGTACATGGCGACGTCCGCGCGCTGCAGCAGCTCGCTCGCGGTGGTGCCGTGCTCGGGGTAGAGCGCCGCGCCGACGCTCGCGTCCATCACGACCTCGAGGCCGTCGACCTCGAACGGCGCCTGCAGGGCGGCGCCGATCTGGCGTCCGATGTCCGCGGCGTGCGCGAGGTTCGCCCCCGGGAGCAGGAGCGCGAACTCGTCACCGCCCAGCCGGGCCACCAGGCCGGCGTCGCCGACGGTGTGGTTCAGGCGCTCGCCCAGCTTGACCAGCAGCGCGTCGCCCGCGTGATGGCCGAGCGTGTCGTTGAGGTCCTTGAAGCGGTCCAGGTCGACCATCGCGACCGCGAGCCGGCCCTCGCCGGTGAGCTCCGCGCGCAGCCGCTCGTGGAACGCGCGCCGGTTCGCGAGCCCGGTCAGCTCGTCGGTCAGCGCCAGCGCGCGTGAGTGGTGCAGCGCCGTGTTCTCCACGAACGTGAGCGCCATCCGCAGCAGCGCGGCGACGAGCGTCGCGGCGGCGAGCAGCACCGCGGCCGTGCTCGCGTTGTTGAAGTGGTCGGCGACGAGCAGGCCGCCGGCGACGAGCGTCAGCACGCTCGGGGTGATCAGCGTGCGCCAGCCCACCAGCGCGACCCGGCGCGGCTGGAGCGCGGGCAGCAGCGCGGCGGCCGCGATCAGCAGCGGCGACAGCAGGCCGAGCACCGGCACCCACAGCGGGCGCTGCTGGCCGGCGAACCCGGCCGACGCGTAGCCGACGTCGGCGGCGACGTGCGCGAGCAGCCCCACGCCGAGCAGCAGCCACACCGGGCTCACGCGCCACCCGCGCAGCGTCACGGCGACGAGCACCATGACCACCAGCATCACGTCGAACATCGGGTACAGCAGCGCGACCACGCTCGGCCAGCCGCCGCCGGTCGCCCGGTCGGCCGCCTCCCCGAGCACCTGCGTGACGATCGCCGCGGCACCGAGCGCGCCGATCGCGGCGTCCAGCCAGAGCGCGGCGTTGATCCGCACGAGCCGCCGGCGCGCGAACAGCAGCGCGGCGGCGAACACGGCGGGGAAGAACGCGAGCAGGACGCCGTCGGCGGGCGCGGGGAAGTTCGAGCCGCCGCCCGGCCATGCGAGCCAGACCGCGCCGACGGCCTGGACGGCCACCGCGATCCCGAGCGCCAGCCACGCGCCACGGTCGTCCGGCCGCCGCAGCGCGCGCACGAGCACCGCCAGGGCGGCGGCGAGGACCGGCAATCCGGCTACGAGCACGAGGACCACTGGACCCCGAATCGGCCGGGACGCCGTGAAACTTGATGCTTTGGACGAGTGTTGTGACGCCGCGCCCCGCGTACGATGCCGCGCATGGACCTGGCCGACCGCGTTCGCGAGGTGATCGCCGCTCACCCCGCCGTGGTGGAGAAGAAGATGTTCGGCGGGCTGGCGTGGATGCTGCAGGGCAACGTGGCGGTGTGCGAGATGAGCACGGGCGGGCTGCTCGTGCGCGTCGAGCCGGAGGCGGTCGAGGCGCTGGTGCGCGAGCCCGGGGTGAGCACGTTCGCGGCGGCCCGGGAGGCAGTACCTGCGGCGAGCGCTCGATTTGTCAACCAGGAGTTGACGAAGCGAGCTCTCGGGCGGCCGCGACCAGCTCGCCGTGCACCGACGGCGCGGCGGCCAGCGCGCCCGGCGCGTCGAGCGTCAGCGGCGCGCCCGCGTAGTCGGTGACCACGGCGCCGGACGCGCGCGCGATCGCGTGGCCCGCGACGACGTCGTACGGGTTGTTGTGGGCGAGCAGCATGCCCTGGATCGAGCCGGTCGCCAGCCACGTCCACAGCACGGCGGCCGAGCCGACGCAACGGAAGCGCAGCGCGCGCCGGTGCACGTCCATCGTCAGGCGCAGGTAGGCGTCGAGACGCTCGCCACCGCCCTGGTGGAACGCGTCACCCATGCCGACGATCGCCTCGTCGAAGCCGTCGACGTCCACCACCGCGCCGCCGTCGGTGCGCACGCCCAGGAACGGGAGGTCGATCACGCCCAGCACCGGCTCGCCGTCCTCGAGCAGCCCGAGCATCACGCCGCACAGCGGGCTGCCGGTGGCGTAGTTGATCGTGCCGTCGAGCGGGTCGGCGACCCACACGCGCCCGCGGTGCAGGTCCGCGCCGCCGCCCTCCTCGCCGTAGAAGCCGATCTCTGGCGTGGACTTCGCGAGCGCCGCCTTCAGCGCCGCCTCCGACGCGAGGTCCACCTCGGTCAGGAAGTCCTTGGCCGCCTTTCCGATCCGCGCCAGCGGCTCCCCGCGCCCGTCGCGCAGGACCGTGACCGCTTCGTCGACCGCCGCGTGCGCCGCGGCCCGCAGTTCATCCGTGCTCACCCCGGCAGCGTACGCGGCAGCTCGAACGGCTTCAGCGCCGGCCCGTAGAAGGTGACGATCTCGGCGACGAGGCCGTCCTCGATCCGGAGCACGTCGATCGACGTCAGCTCGTACGTGTCCATGCCCGGCTTGCGCAGGTAGTTGACGACCCCCGGCTGCTGGTTCGCGCGCCCCAGCGCGCACTTGAATGCGCCGAGCTCGGGCGAGCCGAACCCGCCACTGATCCAGCCCTCGACGACGACCTCGCGCCCGACGAGGACCTCGTCCTCCGGCGGCATCGAGAAGCGCACGTCCTCGCGCATGAGCGCCTTGAGCCCGCGCGCGTCGCCGGACTCGGTCAGCGCCATGTAGCGCTCGAGCAGCTCCCGCTCCTGGGCGCTGCCCGCCGCCGCCCACTCGCCGCGTTCTTTGGGCAGGTGCTCCTTGAGCACCGCGCGGGCCCGCTGCAGCGCGCTGTTGACCGCGGCCTCGGTCGTCTCCAGCAACTCGGCCACGTCGCGCGCCCGCCAACCCAGCACGTCGCGCAGGATCAGCACGGCCCGCGACTGCGGCGGCAGATGCTGGATCGCGACCATGAACGCGAGCTCGATCGTCTCGCGCGCGAACACGTCCTCATCGGCCGGCGCGGCCGTGTCCGGGTACGGCTGCAGCCAGGTGATCTCCCCGTTCGGCGAAGGCGTCTTCGGCCGCTTCTCGAGCGCGTCCAGGCACGCGTTGGTCGCGATCCGGTACAGCCAGGCGCGCAGCGAAGCCCGCTGCGCGTACGTCTCACGCTTGCGCCACGCGCGCAGGAACGTCTCCTGCGTGAGATCCTCCGCCTCCTCGTAGGACCCGAGCATCCGGTAGCAGTGGACGTGCAGCTCGCGACGGTGGCGCTCCACCACGCCGGCGAACGCGCGCTCGTCCTTCAGTTCCGCAACTGTCATACCTCTCTGACGGGGTTCTGCCGGAAAACTCATCACCCTGCTAGAACGTCCCGCGCCAGATGTATGCACTTGCAATAAAAGACCTCGTCAAGCGTTACCCGACGGGCACGGAGGCGCTCAAGGGCGTCTCGCTCGAGATCGAGGAGGGCGAGTTCTACGGCCTGCTCGGGCCCAACGGCGCCGGCAAGTCGACGCTCATCCACTGCACGACGGGCCTCGCGCAGCCGACCTCGGGCGCGATCGAGGTCTTCGGCCATGACGCGATCCACCACTACGGGGACGCGCGGCTGGCGGTCGGGCTCGCACCGCAGGAGCCGAACCTCGACTGGTTCCTCACGCTCGAGGAGTCGCTGGACTTCCACGGCGGCTACTTCGGGATGACCCGCAAGGACCGTCGCGAGCGCGCGCAGGAGCTGCTGGAGACGTTCAGCCTCAGCGACAAGAAGGACCAGCGTACGCGCACGCTGTCGGGCGGCATGAAGCGCCGGCTGATCCTCGCGCGGGCGTTGATGCACCGGCCCAAGCTGCTGATCCTCGACGAGCCGACCGCGGGCGTGGACGTCGAGCTGCGGCTCGAGCTCTGGCACTACGTGCAGCGCATCAACGCCGAGGGGACCACGATCCTGCTCACGACGCACTACCTCGAGGAAGCCGAGCAGCTGTGCAACAAGATCGGCTTCATCAACGGCGGTGAGATCGTCGCGACCGGGACCAGCGCCGACCTCGCCCGCGAGTACGGCGTCACCAACCTCGAGGACGCGTATCTGAAGCTCGTCGGCCGCGGTGAGCTGTCGCGCGCGCACATCGGCAGCGAAGCATGAGCCCCGCCCAGATCCGCTTCCTCACGCTCGTCCGGCGCGAGGTCAACCGCTTCTTCAAGATCAAGCGCCAGACGGTCGGCGCGCCGCTGCTGGAGACGTTCCTCTACATCTCCGTGTTCGGCGCGGCGCTCGGGACGCGCATCGACCAGCTGCACGGGGTCGACTACGTCGTCTTCATCATCCCGGGCCTGATCATGATGGCCTGGGCGACGAACGCGTTCTCAAACAACTCGTCCTCGCTGCTCCAGCAGAAGTTCCAGCGCTCGATCGACGACCAGCTGTCCTCCCCCGCGTCCCCCGTCGAGCTGCTGCTCGCGTTCTCGCTGGGCGGCTTCCTGCGCGGCGGGATCGTCGCGACGCTCACGTTCATCGCCTCGTCGATCCTGGTCGGCGTGCCGGTCGAGCACGTGCTCGTCCTGATCCCCGCGCTGTTCCTGGTCGGCTTCTTCTTCTCCCAGCTGGGCGTGCTCGTCGGCCTGCGCGCGGAGCAGTTCGACGACGTGAGCTTCTACCAGACGTTCATCCTGCAGCCGCTGATCTTCCTCGGCGGCGTCTTCTACTCGGCGACGCTGCTGCCCGAGCCGTTCGAGACGCTCACGCAGTTCAACCCGGTCTACTACATGATCGGGCTCGTCCGCTACGGGTTCATCGGCTACAGCGAGACCAACATCGCGCTGTCCCTGCTGTTTCTCACCGTCGCGGCGGGGATCCTGTTCACGGTCAACCTGCGGCTGTTCAACCGCGGGTACCGGCTGCGCGCATAGGTAGGTAGGCGGCGAGATATAGGCACCGGGTGCCGATGACTGGACGGGGCGCGCGCGGGACAGTGAGCACGTGCTCCTGGACCCAGAAACCGCCGCTGAACACCGCTCCCGCCTCGTCGACGTCGCCTCCTCGATCTGCGGCTCCCGCGCCCTCGCCGAGGACCTCGTGCAGGAGACGTACGCCCGCGTGCTGACCAAGCCGCGGCCGCTGCGCGAGGGCGCCGTCTTCCCCTACCTGGTCCGCGCGCTGCGCAACGTCGCCAAGGACCACTGGCGCGCCGAGCAGCGCCGCCCGCAGGTCATCGGCGATCTCGACCCCGAGGACCCGCGCCTGCGCCACGACCGCGAGCCGCACCACGAGGTCGTCGCGCAGGAGGTGTACGCGCACGTCGAGCGGCTCCCGAACGAGTTCCGCGACGTCGTGAAGGCCGTCGACGTGCTCGGCCTGAGCTACGCGCAGGCGGCCGGGACGCTGCGGATCCCGCAGGGCACCGTGATGAGCCGCCTCTCCCGCGGCCGTCGCCGGCTCGCCTGCGCGATGAGCTGACTGTCGGTTTCGTCCAAGACGGCGCGAGCGTCGAGCGCGTACGGTCTTCTCCTGTCCGACCCGACCAGCTGGAGAAACGATGCGTGAACTTGTCTACACCGGATTCATGTCGCTCGACGGCGTCATGGACTCGCCCGGGGGCACGGTCGAGGGCCACCGCAGCGGCGGCTGGGTCTTCGAGACCGAGTTCGTGCCGGAGGCCTACTCGCTCAAGGCGGAGGAGCTCGAGGAGACGACGGCGCTGATGTTCGGCCGCCGCAGCTACGAGGCGTTCGCGCCGGTGTGGCGCGACTCGGCGGATCACGTCGGGTACAAGGAGCTTCCCAAGTACGTCGTCTCGAGCACGCTCGGCGAGGACGCGGTGATCGACGGCTGGGGCCCGATCACGATCCTGCGGTCCACCGAGGACGTCGCCGCGCTGAAGGCGCAGGACGGCGGCGCGATCTTCATCCACGGCAGCTCGGAGCTCGCCCGCACCCTCTCCGACGCCGATCTCATCGACCGGTACAACCTGCTCGTGTTCCCCGTTCTGCTCGGCGCGGGCAAGAGCGCGTTCAGCCGCGCCGACCGCGACAAGCTCAACCTCTCCGTGCGGGAGTCCGCGACGTACTCCAACGGCGTCGTCAAGCTCTGCTACGACGTCAAGCGCTGAGCGGGAGCTCCCGCCAGACGTGCTCGGGGTCGAGCGCGAGCGCACCGCCGACCCCGTCGCGCAGCTCGAGCGCGGTCCGCCCGACGTAACGCCGCAACGCGCGCGCGAGATGCGGCTGGTCGTAGTACCCGAGCTCGGCGACGACGTCGTCGACGCCCTCACCGGCGATCAGCCGCTGCGCCGCGGCGCGGACCCGCTCGATCTGCCGCACCGCGCCCCGGCTCAGACCCGTCGCCGCCCGGAAGCGGCGCTCGAGCGTGCGGTCCGAATAGGCGGGCCGGGCGCCGCGCAACACGTCCGTGACCACGGGGTCACGGACCACCGCGCCGCGCCGGACCATGCGCGCGACGAGCGCCTCGGCATCGTCCGGGTGCGGCGTCTCCCAGCGGCGCCCGTCCAGCCAGAACGCGCGGCGCGTCACGCCGGGCAGGAGAATCCCGCTGTCCACCAGCGCCGGCGTGGCGACCGCGCGCAGCGACGTGCCGACCGCGAACTGGATACCGACGAAGCTCGCGTCCTCGGGCACGGGCGCCGTGCCGCTGCGCCGTTCCGGCCCGGTCACGGTCGCGTGCGCCGTCCCGTCCTGCTCCCAGAACACCAGGCCCCACGTCTCCGTCGCCACGGACGTCATCTCCGCGACCTGCTCGCTGCGGCACGTCCACACCGACGCGATCCACGGCGAATCCGACAGACGGGTCTCGAACGTCAATCCCACGGGCGGCATCGTACGCACGGCTCGGGGCCGTGTCAGGCGGCGAGCCGCCGCGCCAACTCGCCCGACCTGTCGAGCCTGACGAGGTCGTCCGCACCGCCGATGTGGTGTTCGCCGATGACGATCTGCGGAAACGTGTCCGCGCCGAAGCGATCGCGGAGCTGAGCCCGCATACCCGCGACATCATCCGCCGCGCCGATCTCGTGGATCACCGCGCCGTGGCGCCGCAGGCGCCGGCGGGCGCGGAAACAGTGCGGGCACATCGGCTTCGTGTAGAGGGTGACCGGCGCCATCGGACGCATTGTGGGCGGTCCTCGCGGGATGCGCAACGCGGCGCTCGGCGCAAGCTGCAGCGGTCGCCGAACGGATCGCTCCAACGCGCGGCGGTCCGACGATTCAGGACGATGGCCGACAGGGCGACCGTCACCGCCAGGACGGGTTCACGCTGACGGGCGGACGACGCGGGGAAGCATGAGGCGAATGGAGCTGCCCCGCTTCGAGGACCTCGCGGCGTCGACCGACGCGACGCTGGACCTGCTCGCACTGTCGATCGCGGCGGCGTTGAAGCCGGTCGACGCCACCCGCGCGCTAGCCACCCTGGACGCGCTGGGCGCGGAGGTCGGCCGCACCTTGAGCGCCTCGGAGCGCACGCCGCGCGCCGAGGCACAGGCGCTGACGCACGTGCTCGGGAGCCTCCACGGCTTCGCCGGGGACACCGAGGAGTACGACCGGCCCGAGAACTCGTTGCTCGACCGCGTGCTCGAGCGGCGGCGCGGGCTGCCGATCCTGCTCTCCACGGTGTACGTGGAAGTCGCGCGGCGGGCGGAGGTGCCGCTCGCCGGGGTCGGCCTGCCCGGCCACTACGTGGTCGCGCACTTCGGCGGGGAGCCGCCGCAGGTGCTCGACCCGTTCAACGGCGGCAGCGCGATCACTGATGCGCCCGCCGCGCTCGTGCGCCCGTGGTCCCCGCACGAGACCGCCATGCGCATGCTCAACAACCTGGTCCCCGCGTTCCGGCGGCGCGGAGACCTCACGCGCGCGCTGCGCGCCGCCGAGATGCGGCTCGCGCTGCCGGCGGAGGCCGGCGAGCGCGACCGGGTTCACGCCGAACTGGTCGCGCTCCGCGCCGGCCTCAACTGAGCGTCACCGCCGGACGAGCCGTTTGCGCTCGGTGTTGCCGGCCGTGTCGACCGACCACACGCGGACCTTCGCCCGTGCGCCTACGCGCAGCGCGCGCTTGTAGACCTTCGGCCGCGCCTTGCCGACCTGCACGAGGGTGACCTGCACGCCCGAGGCGTCCTTGGTTTTCACGCGCAGCTTGCCGCGCTTGATCGTCGCGGTGGTCTTCGGGGCGCGAGTGTCCGCCGGGCGTGACGGAGCGGCCGAGGCCGTCTTCGCCCCGTCGGCGTCGATCGCGATCGGCGTCGCGCCCAGGTCGTACACGCGCGCCTTGCCCTCCTGGCCGTCGCCCGTGATCGGCGTGACGGTCACGGCGCCCGCGCCGGCCAGGCTCACCGACAGCGGCTTGGACGTGGTCGTCACGAACTGCAGCGTGCGCGGGCCGCGGATCACGTCCACCAGACCCGCCTGCTCGGCCTCGACCAGCGTCATCTCCGTGGCCGCCGCCGCTCGGGCGCGCACGCGGCTCGCCTTCGCGCCGGCCTCGAAGGCCTCCGAGATCTTCACCGACGTCTCGTCCTCCTCGCCTTCGAGCTTGAACTCGCTCGCGTCGAGGTCGCACGGCTGGTCACGGAGCGTCTGCTGGTCCTTGATCGGATCCGCGCCCGTGGTCACGAACGGGGCGACGGCGTTCTGGATCGCCCGGTCCTCCATCTCGCCCATGTGCCCGACGCCGCAGAAGTTGTAGGTCTTGACCTGGTCACCCATCTGCTTGCTGCCGGTCTTGTACGCCTGGCGCTGGGAGATCAGCGGCACGGTGCCGTCGCCGTTGACCCACGAGTACTGCGGGTCCACGCCGGTCGACGTGAACGCCCGCACGTGCCCCATCGTCGGCTTGCCCGAGCCCACGAAGATGCGCCAGTCGATGGCGCCGTTGTGCGTCTTGAAGCCGTCGATGTGCTTGGCGTGCTTGGCGGCGACCTCCAGCGCGAGCTTCTGGTTGCCGCCCGCCTCGCCGAACGCCCGCGCCGCCCCCTTGGCGTCCGGCATCGCCCAGTCGTTGACCTCCAGCCACGTGCTCGCCCGGCCTGGGACATGGTCGAACCACGCCTGCGGCGGGATCAGGTAGTACATGCCGGTCAGGTTGCGCGTCCAGTGGCGGAAGTTGTCGTTGGCGACGATGTCGTCGGAGATCTCGTGCAGCGGCGTCTCGTAGCCGTAGGCGACCGCGAACCAGGCCTTGGGCGCGCCCCAGTACGGGGAGCCGAAGTTGGCGACGCGCGCGATCTTCTTGGCCCGGTCGGCGTCGTCGACGTACCAGCGCGTGAGCAGGCCGCCGTAGGAGTGGCTGACGATGGCGACCTTCGTCGCGGCGTGGCGCGCGAGCACCTCGTCGATGTACTTGTCCAGGCGCGCGATGGTCTTGTCCGGGCCGAGGCGGAAGTCCCAGCCGAAGACGTAGCCGTGCTTGCCGCCCATCTCCTGGATCCACCCGGCTGAGAGGAAGTGGATGTTCTTGAAGCCGAAGATGTGTCCCAGCGCGTTGCCGGTCGGGCGGATGCTGTCCGTGCACGCGTTGTGCGTCTCCGGCCCGTCGCCGCGCTCGTTGAGCGCCATGGTCACGAAGCGGTCGCCGTTGCTCGGCGTGATGGCGCCCGGCCACAGGTCGGTCGGGTTGTCCGCCGGCCCGCAGACCAGCTCGGACGCCCCGAAGCCGGGCAGCAGGATGATCGGGGTGACGCCGCACTCCTCCGGGTTGGTGGCGGCGTACCCGCACGTGCGGCCGGTCGCCGCGTCGCTGCCGAAGACGAGGTCCTCGGCCACCCGCAGCACCGGGCGCGGCGCGCCCGTCGAGCGCTTGAACTCGCCCCCGTCGTGCGCGTAGTCGATCCACGCGTTCCGGACCTTGTAGCCGTCGATGAGGAGCTGGGCGTGTGACTGGTCGCGCACGTAGAGCGTCTTGTGCGCGGCGTCCATGTCGACGGCGGACTCGGCCGGCACCTCGGTGTCCGTCCGCGAGCCGATCACGGACCAGTCCGTGCCGCCGTCGCCCTGCGGGTTGCGGTGCAGGGTCGAGCCGGCGTGCGGCGTGCCGAGCGTGACCGCGTCCTCGATCTTGAGCTCCGGGTGGCGCGAGAGCGCCGCCCGCACGATCAGGCCGCCCTGGCCGTACCCGACCACGTCGACGGACTCGCTGCCGTGGTTCTTGGTGATCCACGCCGCCAGCTCGTCGCCGAGCGTTTCGATCGAGGCGCCGGACGGCGCGGCGATCGACCGGTCGCACCCCGCCTGGCCCGCGGTGAGGCCGAGCACGATCAGCTTGCCCTCCAGCTTGACCGTCTGGCCCTTCACGGTCGTCGAGAACGCCCGGAAGATCTTCTTCATGTCGTCGAACTGGCTGCAGGAGGGCTTCTCCGGCCCGGGCACCATCAGCACGGGCTTGGCGAAGTCGTCCGTCCGGGCGTGCGCCGCCGGGGCGGCGACCGCGAACGCCGTCAACGCGAGCATCAGTGCGCGCTTCATCACTTGACCTTCCGGGTCGTGGGCTTGCCGCTGCGCCCGTCGGCGCGCAGGCCGCGGACGCTGACGGTCATCTGGGTCGCGCGGACGCGGATCGCCCCGCGCGGCTTGCGGCCGGCGACGAGCTTGGACGCTCCGGCTGCCGTCCGGTAGGTGATGTCGACGCGGTCGGCGGTGCTCGTCCAGCTGATGCGGACGAACTGGCCGCGCCGCTTGACCTTGACCTTCGGCCGCGCCGGCAGGCGGTCGGCGGGAGCGACGAAGGACGCGACCTTGACGTTCTCGCGCGGCCGGCCGTCCTGCGTGACCTGCGCGATCACGTTGCGCACGCCGGCACCGCCGGCGCCCGGCGTGAAGCGCAGCGTGTGCTTGCCGGCCCGCGCCGTGCCGAGGGCGCGGGCGGTGTGCAGACCGCGCTCGACGAACGTGACGCGCTCGCCCGGCTGCGGCGTGTACTCGTACCGCAGCTCGCGCTTGCCGACGACCTTCGCCTTGACCTTGGTCTCGGGCCGCGTGTCGGCGACGTCGACGCCCGCCACGGGCACCGAGCCCGGCAGCGGCTCGACCGTCCACTCACCCGCGGCGGGGCTCGCGACCAGCACGGACACCGCGCCGCGGTCCTCGTCGCTCATGATCATGTACTCGCCGTTCTTGAAGCCCTGCCCGTCGGGCACGTCGCTGGTGACGCGGCGCCCGTCCGGGCCGACGAGCGCGACCTTCGGCACGCCGCCCTCACCGCGCACGCGCACGACCACCGCGGGGGACTTGCGCCGGACCTCGAACGTGGTGCCGGACACCTGCGCGGCGCGCGCACGGAACGGGCCGATGTCGCAGCCCGCGAGCATCACGGAGACCTCCTTGGTGCGGAACGTGTAGCCCGCTCCCACGTTGATCTTGCCGAGCCACGTGTCGATGCCCGCGCAGCCCGCGACGCCGATGTTCGAGACGACCGCGTTGGCGTTCAAGCAGCCGAGCGTCTTGTTGCAGACCGCCACGGTGCCCTCGACGTTGAAGTTCGGCGTGCCCGTCTGGACCCACCCGTCGACGCGGCCGTCGAACGTCGCGGCCTTGCCGAAGTTGAAGCCCGCGTGGAAGCCGAACTTGACCATCCCGGAGGACTCGTAGGCGAAGGTCGCGTCGGCCATCTGGGTGCCGAACACGCTCAGCGACCCGCCCGCCTCGATCAGCCACGGCGTGCCGCCCGTGTACTGGAACCAGCCGTTGAGACCGATCGCCTTGGCGCCGTTGAAGTCGGGGCCGAAGCCGATGCCGACCTCGCCCTTGACCTTCAGCGGCGGCGGGTTCACGCACACGCCCAGCGCGACGCGGTCCAGGAAGACGCCCGGCGCGAGCGGCACCGCGGTGCCGAGCCGATCTACGAACGCGCCCGCGTGACCGAACTGGCCGCCGGAGAGCCCGCCCCACATGCCGATGCGGGTCTTGGACGCGGTCGGCAGTACGATCGCCAGCGAGCCGTCCCAGCGGTCCACCTGGGTGTCGACGGCGCACTGGATGAACGGCTCGCCGGCCTTGCCGCCGACGGTCGGCGCCTGGCAGCCGGCGACGAACGTCGCGCCCGCCTTTAGGTAGGAGAGGCACAGCTTCTCGACCACGAGCGGGCCGATGTACGCGTTGCCGACGTCGACCTTCAGGCCGTCGAGCTGGACGCCGTTGACGGCGTCCATGCGGATCGCGACGTCACCCGTGACCGCGGTCGCGTTGGCGGCCGTGCCGGTCTTGAAGATGTCCGGCAGCGCGACGTTCAGTGCGAGTACCGCGTAGCGCTGGTCGGAGTTCGCCCGCCAGCCGAAGCGCAGCGTGGCCTTGCCGCCGATCTGCATGCCGAACAGCTTCTTGCCGGCGACCGGGAAGGACGTGACGTCCTTCTCCTCGCCCTGCTTGCCCTTGGGCAGCGCCAGGTTCAGGTTGCCCTTGTAGAGCTCGATGCCCGCGACGGCGAGCGTGACGTTGGTGACCGAGAGCTTGTCCTCGGTGATCGTGAACCTCGCACCCGCGGGCACGGGGATCGGCAGGCCGTTGACCGTGACGGCCGCGGTCGAGGTGTACGTCTCGCCGTCGCCCTCGACGCACGTTCCGCGCACCTCGGCGAGGCCGATGCGCACGATCTGCTCGCACGCGCGGACCTTGAACGCGCGCGTGGCGGGCGTGGGATCGGGGTTGCCGGCGGCATCCACGGCGCGGACCTGGAACGTGTGCGGGCCGCCCTTGAGCGGGGCGATCGCGCCGCACGCGCCCCAGGCGACGAGCTCGACGTCGGCCTTGGTGACCGGGTCTACGCGGCACTCGAAGCTCGCGCCCGGCTCGCTCGCGTAGGTGAACACGGGCGAGCGCAGGTTCGTGGTCTCGCCTTCGGCGGGGCCGCCGGTGAGCGTGGTCTCCGGCGCGTCGGCGTCGACCGTGAACGCGCGGCGGGCGGGCGAGCCGTCCTTGCGCGCGCCCACGACGGCGCGGACCTCGAACACGTAGCTGCCGCTCGCCAGGCGGGGCAGCTTGAACGGGGACACGCACGGCGCCCACTCGCTGCTCACCCGGCACTCGAACGTCGCGCCGGTGCTCTCGGAGCCGAAGCCGTAGCTGGGCGTCGGGTCGTTGGTCAGCCCTTCGGGGCCGGCGTTGATGACGGTCTCGAGGCCGGAGGTGTCGACGTCGAACGCCTTGGTCGCGGGCGTCGCGTCGGCGTTGCCCGCGGCGTCGAGGGCGCGCACGCTGAACGTGTGCGGGCCGTCGGCCACGCGCACCGTGTGCGGCGAGGCGCACGCCGCCCAGGCGCCGCCGTCGACCGCGCACTCGAACGTCGCGCCGGGCTCGGTGGAGGCGAACGTGAACGTCGGGCCGTTGCCGGACAGCGTCGTATCGGCGGCCAAGGCCGTGCCGACGAACACGAGCAAGGTCAGGACAACGCAGGTGAGGATGATGGGGAGGATGGAAAGGCGCTTCATCGCTTCGGGCTCCGTGCCGTGCCGGCCGGGCCGTGCGTGTTGTCGGCGCGCAGGCCGACGACGCGCACGCTCACCGCGCGGCGGTCGATCCCGGGGACGCGCAGCGTGCGCCCGCGGGTGAGGAAGAAGAGGTCGCGGCCGTCCGAGACCGAGACGCGGACGCCGTAGCGCTGGGACTTGCCGCTCCAGCGGATGACGTTGTGCTTGACGGACACCTTCGACGGCTTCGCCGGCTTGGCGCGGCCCTTCGCGGTGTAGGTCGCGAGCGTGCGGCGCTCGCCGTTGCGCTCGACGATCGCCTCGATGCGGCGGGTCCCGCCGCGGCCGGTCGCCGGTGTGAAGCGCATCAGGCCCTTGCCGGTGACCGTGCCGAGCACGCGGTTGACGCCGCGCCCGCGCTCGATCAGCTTCACGGGCTGGTCGGTGCGGTAGCGGAGCACGCCGTCGCGCAGCGCCCCGCGCACCTTCGCGGGCGCCAGCAGCGGCGCCGCGCTCACGCTGCGGATCGGCTCGCTCGAGCGCACCGTGTAGCGCCCACCGCGCGGCGCGCGCAGCGCGATGTACGTCGTGCGCTGCGCGGTGCTCGAGAACGACGCCGCCGTCGCGGTCTTCGTCGTGCCGGTCGGCTGTGCCGCGGTCGTCACCGACGTGCCGCGGCCGCTCAGCGTCACCTGCGGCGCGCGGTCGGCGCCCTCGACCGCCACGAGCACCGCGCGCTCGCCGGCCGGCACGCGCACCGTGCGCTCACCCATCGCGGCCGCGCCGGCACTCTTCTCGACGCGCCAGCGACCGACGTCGCACGCGGAGCCCATGAACTCCAGCGGGCCGCCCCACTTGAGGCCGGCGCCGATGCGCCCGAGGTTGTGGCCGCCGACGACCAGCCCGCCGCAGACCGCGATGCCGGTGGACGAGATCACGCCGTCCACCTGCGGGCAGATGTCGGAGAACGGGATCGGCGCGCCGACCGTCAGCGTGCCGCCGAAGCAGCCGGTCGCCTTCAGGTCCGCATTGAACTTCGAGCCCTCGAAGAAGCCCTTCAGCGACGCGTCGACCCTGAGCGCGGCCTCGAGGTCACCGACGACGACGTTGCCCTTCAGATCGAGCGCGAAGCTCACGCCGCCGCCGAAGTCGACGCCGCCCGCGGAGTTGACCGCCACGTACAGGTCCTTGAACTCCATCGGGGTGCCGAGGTTGAGGTTGGCCAGCGGCGCCTCGGCGCGAATGGTCCACGGGTCACCGGCCGTGAACTTCAGGCCGGCGTCCGGGATCGTCAGGCGCGGCTTGCCGTCGGCGCCGGGGAGCGCGGTCAGCGCCGCGCGGCCGGCGAGCACCAGCGGCGGGCCCGTGCACAGCGACACGGACAGCTTCTGGACCTTCACGCCGCCGCCCAGCGCGGCGCCGTCGCCGCTCGGCTTCCAGGTCGCCTCGGCGTGCGAGAGCGCGCCGTCGGCGAAGCCCACGCCGACGTCCTCCAGGCGCAGGTTGCCCGGGACCGGGACGACGATCGCCGACGCGCCGCCCTCCCAGCGCAGGCCTGGCGTCTCGGTGTTGCAGGTCGACGAGACCGGGCCGGTGCCCTTGTCGGTGAAGGACACGAACAGGTCGTGCAGCTCCAGCTTGCCGATGAATGCCAGCGGCGCCGTGACCTTGGCCTCGTCCAGCCGCACGCCCTGCTCGTTGTCCGCGCTCAGCTTCAGGTGGCCGGTCAGGCCCTTGCCCTCGGCGTCGGTGAAGACCTCCGGCAGCTCGATGTTCGCGTCCAGGACGGTGGCGCCGTTGTCGAGGTCGAGCGTGGCCAGGCCCTTGAGCGGGAAGCCGGCGACGTTGGAGTCGTCGGAGCCCTCGAGGTCGAGCGCGGCCTCGGAGTCGCCGCCTTCGTCCGTGCGCGTGTGGTTGGTGAGGTCGATCGTGGCCAGGCGGAACTTGGCCTCCGCGGGGACGGTGAAGTCCAGGTTGCCGCGGAAGAGCACGATCGTGCCGAGCTTGAGCTGCACGCCCGGGATGCGGATGCGGCGCGTCTCGGGCGTGATCCGCACCTGGCGCTCCGGGTTGAGCGTGATGCCGTTGAGCTTGATGGCGCCGGAGGTGACGAGCGTGCCTGTGCCGTCGTCGGCCAGGCACTTGGCGGCGATCTTGACCGCGCCGAGCGTCACGCCGGTCTGGCACGCGACCACGCGGAACGTGCGCTGCGCGGGCGTCGGGTCGACGTTGCCGGCGGCGTCGCGCGCGGCGACCGTGAGCGTGTGCTCGCCGGCGTTCAGCGCGGGCGTCTGGAAGCTCGGGCCGCACTCCACCGCGACGCCGTCGAGCGTGCAGACGTAGGACGCGCCGCCCGCGAACGCGAACAGCGGCTGGGCGTCCTCGGTGTCGCCGCTCGGCCCGGCGGTGATCGTCGTCTCCGGGTCGCTGACGCTGACCTGCACCATCCGCGTGCGGGTGGTCGCGTTGCCGGCCGCGTCGGTGGCGGTCACGTGCAGCGCGTGCGAGCCGTTCGGGAGGTTCGGGCTCCACGGCGACGTGCACGGCGTGGCGGGCGCGTCACCGACCGCGCACGTGGTGTCCGCGCCGTCCTCGGCGGTGAAGCTCGGGCCGTCGACCGTGAGCTCCGGGGCGACGGTGTCGACCCGGAACGTGCGCGCCTCGCGCTCGCCACCCGCGGTCACCTCGAAGCTGTGCGGGCCGTCGACGAGCGGCGGGAGGGTCACCGGCGAGCTGCACGGGGTGGGGTCGGCGCCGTCGACCGCACAGGTCGCGCCGGTGCCTTCCCACGTGAACGTGGGCGTGTTGTCGTTCGTCGGGCCGCTCGGCCCAGCGAGCGCCAGGGCGGCCAGCATGGCCACGATCATCGGTTCCCTCCGGAGATCAGGGTCACGGGGACCCGCTTGGTCTTGAACTTGACGACCGCGGTGCCGCGCTTGCTCACGCGGACCTTGACGGCGCCGTTGCGGATGGCGGCCTTGCCGACCCGCTTGCCCTTGACGGAGACGGTGAGCGTCCCCTTGCACGGCTTCGCGCAGCGCACGCGCAGCTTCGCGACGCCCTTGGACACCTTCACGTCGAGCCCCGCGTCAAGGAAGCGTGGCTGGTTGGCCGACGCCCTGAACGTGACGGGGCGTCGCGTCGCGGTGCCGCGGCGCGGCTCCAGCCGCACGACCGCGGCCATCTTGCCCTCGCGCTCGATCACCCAGCGCGCGGCGTCCGGCAGCGTGACCGCGACCTGCTTGGTCTGGCCGGGTGCCACCGAGTAGCGCGTGGACGCGAGCGGGATCGCGGCCGCCGCCATCGCGCGCCCGCTCTCGCGGTCGATCGCCAGCTGGCCCTCGCACGCGCTCGGCGCGTCCGCCGGGCAGGAGACGCCCATCGACGCGACGCCGGTCGCGCTGACCGCGAACGTCGACGTGCCCATGCCGGCCGGCGGCACCGGCGCGGACGCCAGTGTCGCGGTGAACACCGTGTCCGGCGCGAGCGTGTCGATCGTGAACGCCCGCGTAGCGGGCGTGTCGTCGACGTTGCCGGCGCGGTCGCGGGCGCGGGCGGCGAAGCGATACGCACCGTCCGCGAGGTTCGCGTAGGGGGCGCACGGCCCCCAGTCGTTGCTGTCGAGGCGGCACTCGAAAGTCGCGTCGCCGTCGTCGGACGCGAGCACGAACACCGGGTTGCGATCGCTGGTCAGCGCGTTGGGGCCGGACACGATCATGGTCGACGGCGCGGCGGTGTCGACCGTGAACGTCCGCCGCGCCGGCTCCGGGTCGACCAGGGCGCCGTCGAGCGCGCGCACCTCGAAGCGGTGCTCACCGTCGATCACCGTGCGGGTGCGGTGCGGGGTCGTGCACGCGTACCAGGCGCCGCCGTCGATCCGGCACTCGAAGCTTCCGTTCGGGACCGAACCGATGAACGTGAACGTCGGCGCCGGCTCGTTGCCCAGGCCGTCCGGGCCGCGCTCGATCCGGGTGTCGGGCAGCTCGCCGTCGGTGTCGTCGTTGCGCAGCGTGCCGCGGGCGGCGCGGGCCGGGCCGGTCACGTGCTCGAGCTGGTCGAACGCGAGTTCGAACGCCTCGTCGGGCTCGCGCTGGGTGTCGCCGAAGACCCGGACGCGGACCTCCTTGACGATCTCGCCCGGCTCGAACACCAGCGTCTGGTCGACCGCGGTGAAGTCGCCCGGCGCGGCGGCGGTGCCGTTCACGGTCGCGGCGCGCGCGATCACGGTCCAGCCCGACGGCGCGCTGAGCCGCACGGTGAAGGTCGCATCGGTGAAGCCGAGGTCGCCCTCGTCCATCCCCACGTCGGTGACGGTGAGGGCCGGCGGTGCGTCGTCGTCGGTGACCGTCACGGTCGCCGCGGGACCGGCGGTGGCGTTGCTCACGGCGGTCAGCGCGAGCTGGAACGTCTCGTCCGGCTCGTCCGTGGTGTCCTGCGTGGTGGCGACGGTGAAGGTCGCGGTCAGCTGGCCCGCCGGGACGGTGACCTCACGGTCGATCGCCGGGAAGTCGTCCGCCGTCGCGGTCCCGGGCGTGGAGACGACGCGGACGACGGCGTCCTCCTCGGAGACCTTGTTGAGCGTGACCGTGGCGGTCGCCGAGGCGCCCTCGCCGACGGTCAGGTGAGCGAGCGTGGCCTTGGGCGGCTGCGGCAGCGGGCCCCAGGCGGGCTCCTGGTCGCTGTCGCTCGTGAGCCGGGTCACGCCGGTGCCGTCCACGAAGGCCTTGAACAGGCCGCCGCCGTCGCTCTGGTAGACGAACGCGCTGCCGTCCGGCGCGAAGGACGCGCGGCGGGCGCCGCGGGGATCCGTGGTCAGCTGCCGGCGCAGACCTCCGATCGACGGCGTCGTCGCGAAGATCTGCGCCGTGTAGTCGCTGGCCGCGTCCGTGTAGAGCAGCTGCTCGCCGTCGGGCGACCATGCGGGGTAGCGGCCGGGAGTGCGCAGGTCGGTCTCGTCGGTGCCGTCCGCGTTGACGATCCGCAGGGCCGGGGCACCGCGGCCGACCGACGCGAACGCGATCCGCGTGCCGTCCGGCGACCACGCGGCGTCCTGGTTGCGTCCGCCGGTCATGGCGACCAGCTGCTCGCCGCCGGAGCCGTCGGCGTTCGCGGTCCACAGGTTCCAGCTGCCGAACTCGTCGACGCGCGAGAACGCGACCTTGGTGCCGTCCGGGCTCATCGCCGGGTACCACTCCTGCGCGCCGGTCGTGGTCACGCGGCGCGTGCCCAGGCCGCTCGGCGTGGCCGTGTAGACGTCGCCGTCGACGACGTAGGCGATGCGCGTGCCGTCGGCCGACACGGACACCTCGTCGCCGGCGGCGAGCGGCGTCTCCCCGCTGCCGTCGGCGTTGACACGGAAGATCTGGCCTCCACGCTGGAAGAAGACGCGGCCCTCGCTGGACGGCTCGGAGGCGCTCGCCCAGTCCAGCGCCGCCGTCGCCGGCGACTCCGGGCTGTAGGTGCGCTGGAGGACCGTGCTGCCCGAGCCGTCGACGCCCACGACGATCGTGTCCGTGCCCGGGGTGCCCTCGCCCGGACGGCTGCCGGACTGCAGGTAGGCGATCCGCTTGCCGTCCGGCGAGAACACCGGGCCGCGCGGGTACTCGCCTTGAGTCGCCGCGACTACGCGATCCGGCAGGCCGCCGGCCTCGACCGGCATCGTGCGGATGCGGTAGATGCCGTCCGTGGTCTCCGGCCGGTACTCGAACTGGCGGAACACGACCGACTTGCCGTCCGGGGAGAAGTCCGGGTCGGTGTTGGTGATGTACTGGTTGCTCTGGTCCTGCGGGCGCAGCGGGCTGAAGACACCGCTGTCGACGTCGACCAGCGACATGCGCTCGTCCGAGCCCTGGGTCCAGGAGACGGCCAGCTCGGCGCCGTTCGGGTTCCACGCGAGGCGCGCGCCGTAACCGCCGCTCGGGAACGGGATCTCCGACTGCTCGTTGCTGAGCGTGCGGACCACGATCTCGTGGCGCGTGCCGGTGAAGCGGACGAAGGCGTAGGCCTTGCCGTCCGGCCGCCACACCGGAGTGTCGGTGTAGGAGACGTCGCCCGTCGGGCGGTAGAGCGTCTCGGGCTCGCCGCCCGCGATCGGGATGCGGGCGATGCGGTAGTCGGACGCGACGAACAGGACGGTCTTGCCGTCCGGCGACACGTCGGGGGTCGCGTGCTTGTAGGCGCCCGTCTCGAGAATCGGGAAGGGGGTGGCGTTCGGCGTCGGCGGCAGTGAGACGAGTTGCCCGCCATCCGTGGCGTAGATCAATGGACCAGGCCGCGCAGCACCATGCGCGACGGCCGGGATCAGAGCCGCCAGGACGAGCCCGGCGGCGAGTGAGCGAAGGAGCTTGGCCATGTCTGCAGCCAACCTCGCTCACGCCGCCGGACGGGGCAATGGAGGACCACCCCAGTAATTGCCTCACCGAACCCGTTGGGGTGCGGGTACCTCTACCCGCACTCCGTCATGCCTGACGCTCGAGTTGAGCGTTAGGCGTGAACGTGAACTCGTGCAGCGTGCTCCCGCGCGGGGTCATACCGGTCGATGTCGACCAGCACCGCCGCGAACCAGGTCCTCGTCGGTTCTCGGTTCACGCATCACTCAGGACTTCGCGGTAGCCGCGCCCGTGTGACACACCGAGGGGTCCCCGGCGCGCTGTGGCCCGCCGACCGGAGGGCCCGTCAGAGACCGATGGTGTCCTTGCCCTTGGCCACCAGGTCGAAGTGCGCGACGGCCCACATCGCCACGCCGGCCGCCGCGAGACCGCCGACGGTGATCGCGGCCGAGCTGGCCGGGTGCTGTTTGGCGTGGTCCCATGCGTTCTGGGCCTTGTCCTTGAAGGAGTCGAAGAACCGCCGGGCGAAGCGAAACTCGGTCGACCAGATCCACAGTCCGAGCAGCACCGGCGGAATCGTCAACGGCCCCGGAAGGACCGCCAGCGCGAAGCCCGCGATGATGCACAGCAGCCCGAGCACGAACACGCCGACGCGGTAGGCCTGACCGACGCCCGGCTTCGAGCGCACGCGGTCGCGCCACCCGCCCTTCGGCACTTCAGCCGGCTGTCCGAGGCCGTCGGCGGCGGCGGAGCCCCGGTCGCGGCGACGCTTCTGGACGGGCTGAGGTGAGACGGGCATGGTCAAGACCTACCCAACGATCGAGGAGCGCCGTCGGACATGGCGCGCGCGAGCGCCGCTAGTCGAGCTCGATCGCCGCGGCCTCGTGGCGGGACTTGACCCCGAGCTTGGACAGGATCGCCGCCACGTGGTGGTCGACCGTCCGCACCGAGAGCACGAGCTGCTCGGCGATCTCGGCGTTGGTGAGGCCTTCGCGCACGAGCGCGAGCACGGCCAGCTGGCGCTCGGTGAGCCCGGCGGGGTTGCCCCGCGTGGCCGCGTTGGGCCCGCGCGGGACCCGCGCGCCGCGCTCGCGCAGGCCGGCGCGGGCGAGCTCGGCGGCCGGCGTGGCGCCGAGCCGGTCGAGGATTTCGAGACCCTCCGCGATCGCGTCCGGTTCGCCGCTCAACGCGAGCTCGAGCGCGCACTCGTACGGATCGCCGGCGCGACGCCAGAGCGAGGCGGCGGTCCGCCACTCCCCGGCGAGGCCGGCCGCCCACGCCGCGGGCACGTCCGTCGCGCTGGGGATCTGGACGCCGGCCCGGGTGAGGTAGCGCAGGAGCTCGCCACGGAACCAGGCGCCACCGGGGTGCGACAGGCGCGGGAGCAGCTCGTCGGCGACCTCGCGCGCGGCCGCGGCGTCCTCGGCCAGCCAGGCCCACTCGGCCCGGGCCAGGCCCGCGTAGGCGACGCCCACCAGCGTGCGCGCCCGTTTCGCGCGTTCCCATGCCTCCCTCAGCAGCGCCGCGGCCGAGGGGTCGCCCCGCCGCGCCAGCAACCGGCCGAGCCAGGGCACGGAGTAGGCGTACAGGTACCCCGTGTCCCCGCCGGCGGCGGACACCAGCTCGCGCAGGCCCGCCTCCGCCGCGTCCCACTCGCCCCGGCGCAGCAGCAGCACCATGCGGTGCACGTCGAGGTTGTAGGCGTGCGACCAGAAGCCGTGGTCGCGGGTGAACTCGAGTCCGGCGTCGATCTCCGCGACCAGCTCGTCGAAGCGGCCCACGCGCGCGAGCAGCTCGACGTGGTTCACGTAGCCGCGGGCGAGCGCCTCGAAGTGCTCGCCCGCGCGGGCCAGCGCGATGCTGGAGCGCATCGTCTCCAGGCCGGCGTCGATCTCCCCCGCCTCCACGCGCGCCATCGCGAGGTAGTTCAGGCACAGCGCCGCCAGGTCGGCCCGCCCGCTCTGCACCGCGAGCCGGTCCGCGCGCTCGAGCACGGGCATCGCCTCCGACGCCTGCGCGGTCAGCGCGTAGATCGCGCCCAGGTACAGGACCGCCCCGGCGTGGTCGCCGAGCAGCCGGACGGACCGCTCGGCCGCCGCGAACGCCTCGTCGGTCTCGCCCGCCATCAGCAGCAGCCGCGACAGGCGCGCCAGGCACAACCCGAGCGCCTCGGGATCGCCCAACGTCTCGTACAGGCCCA
Organism: Solirubrobacter deserti; assembly: GCF_027587175.1. Taxonomy (GTDB): domain Bacteria; phylum Actinomycetota; class Thermoleophilia; order Solirubrobacterales; family Solirubrobacteraceae; genus Solirubrobacter; species Solirubrobacter deserti. The sequence goes on along the minus strand of NZ_JAPCID010000010.1, from coordinate 124,165 downwards.
GCGCCGCGCGACCGGCCTCGACGGCCTCGATGAACCGCGCCGCGTTGTAAAGCTCCCACGCGTAGCCGTGCAGCACGTCGGCCCGCGCCCGCTCCTCCAGCCCGGCCAGGTGCTCGATGACCGCCTCATAGTGCGCCAGCGCCTGCCGGTGCGAGCCGGCGCGCGCCGCCTCGCGCGCCGCCTCCGGCCCTTCGGCGAGCAGCGTCGCGACGTCCCCCGCCGCGACCGCGTGGTGCAGCAGCCGCGCGCGATCGCTCACTCCGGCGAGTCGCAACGCGCCGACCACCTCCGCGTTGAGCAGCCGCCGCCGCAGCTCGGGCAGCGACTGCTCGACCGCCCGCCGCGCGAGCTCGTGCCGGAACGCGATCCCGGCCTCGCGCGCCTCCACCAGCCCGGCCCGCTCGGCCTCGGCCAGCACGCCCAGCGGCACGCCGAGCAGCGTCGAGGGGAACGCGGACGGGATCACGCTCAGCCGCTCGATCGCCTCCCGGCACGCGGGCGACACGCCGTCGAGCCGCGCGAGCACCGCGTCCTTGACGCTCGCCGGCACTTCGCCCGGCGCCGCCGCCAGCGCCTCCGCGACGAAGAACGGGTTCCCGCGCGTGAGCGAATGCACCGCGTCGGCGTCGCGGCCCGTGCCGTTCACGAGCCGCACGACCGCGTCGCGCGACAGCGGCGAGAGCTCGAGCCGGTGCACGCTCTCCCCCGCGAGCACGCCCAGCAACCGGTGCAGCGGGTGCCCGGCGACCAGCCCCTCGTCCCGCACGGTCAGCACCAGCAGCGCGCCCAGCGAACTCATTCGCCGCGCGGCGTAGCCCAGCACGTCGATCGTCGCGTCGTCGGCCCAGTGCGCGTCCTCGATCACCAGCACCGTCGGCCGCTCGACCGCGAGCTCGGCCATCAGCGCGCCGAACACCTCGCGACCTTCGAGCAACGCGGCCTCCAGCGGCCCGCCGGACGGAGCCGCGTCCCACAGGGGGCCGAGCGTCCGCGGCGTGACGAGGTCGTCGCACGCGGCCCACAGCAGGCGCGCCCGGGCCTCCCCGACGAACGCTCGCACGAGCGACGTCTTGCCGATCCCCGCCTCGCCCGAGATCAGCGCGGTCGAGCCGTGCCCGGCCTGTGCACGGCTCAGCGCGCCCAACAGCGCGCCGAGCGGTGCGTCACGTTCCAACAATGCCGGGGCCACGAGACGCAATCGTCTCATGGCCCCGGCTCAGGGATCACGGACCGATGCGGCGGCCGTCGACGACCGGCGCGACCGGCGAGTTCGCCGTGATGTAGTCGATCGTCACCTCGAGCAGGCCGTCGCCCGGCTGCAGGACGTTCGTGCCGCGGGCGAACGAGGTGTACCCGTCACCGCCGGTGTACATGAAGTCCGGGATGACCATGCGCACCGAGCTGCCCGGCGCCAGCAGGCTCTTGGGACCGTTGACGCCCTCCGGCGTGAGCCAGATGTTGTCGATCACCGGGGTGGTGCCCGTGCAGTGCATCTGCACCTGCAAGCCCGAGAACTGCGGCGTGCGACCCGTGCTCACGCTCGTGTCGCCGCACGGCGGGCGGAACCCGTTCTGGAAGGCGGCCACGAGGTCCTCGTAGGCCACGGTGAGGATCGTCGTGCGGTTGCCGAACGGCAGCACGCCGAACACCTCGCCCCACGTGATCTCGCCCACCCCCTCGGCGCCGGTCGGCGCCATCCGCAGATCCTGGCGCAGGCCGCCCGAGTTGGTCAGCGCCGCCTGCACGCCCGGGTACCGCGCGCGCATGGCGTCCGCGACCATGTTGCCCATCGCGGACTCCTTCAAGCGCGCCGGATCGTCGCGCAGGATGTCGATCGACTGGCGGCCGATGACCTGGTTGCGCAGCGGCGCGGTGTCGATGTCGGCCTTGTCGACGATCGCCTTCACGTCCGTGCGCGAGTTGACGCCGAGGTTCTTGGCCGTGCGCGTTGCGGCGCCGGTCCAGGCGACGTCGCCCGTGCGGTCGACCATCATCTGGGCGACCGAGTAGGAGACGCCGGCGTTGTAGCCCTCCACCACCGGGATCTTGCCGACCACGGTGTTGGCCGCGCGGTGCGTGTGCCCTGCGACCACGAGGTCGATCGTCGTGTTCTGCAGCTTCTCGACGATCTGCATGATCGGGCCCGCCCACGGGGCGGCCGGGCGGCCGTCGACGGCGTTCTCGCCGGCGGTCGCGCCCTCGTGGATGACCACGACCTGGACCTTGATCCCGCGCGCGCGCAGGATGTTCGACTCGCGCTCGATCCGCTCGGCCTCATCCAGGAACGCGAGGCCGGCGGTGTTGCCCGCCGCGACGAGCTCGGGCGTGCTCTTGACCGTCGCGCCGATGAGGCCGACCTGAACGCCGTTGACGCGGATCACCGTCGACGGCTTCACGTACGACGGCGGCTGGTTGTTCGAGGTCTGGACGATGTTCGCCGACAGCCACGGGAAGTTCGACGCCGCCTGCTGCTTGAGGATGCGCGTCGGACCGAAGTCGAACTCGTGGTTGCCGAACGCGGTCGCGTCCATGCCCCACGCGTTCATGACGTCGATCGTCGGCATGTCCTCGAGCAGCGAGGAGATCGGCGGGGACGCGCCGACGTTGTCGCCGCCGGACACCAGCAGCGTGTCGCCGGGCAGCGCGAACGCCTCCTCGTCGAACAGCGTCGCCAGCTGTGCCGCGCCGCCGACCGAGGCCTGCAGCGTGTCGTAGCCGAACGTCGACGGCGTGAGCTGGCCGTGGAAGTCGTTGAGGCCGATGATGTTCACCGGCGTCACGTCACGCCCGTTGCCCAGCAGGTCGCGCCGGACGACGCCCTGGCTGTGCTGCGGCGCCGGGACGCCGAGCAGGTACGCGGCCGTCGGCGCGAGGTCGATCGACTGCAGGTCACGGACCTTGCCGCTCTTGATCGCGTTGCCGCCGGCCAGGAACGTCGCGCGCATGTTCACGTTCGCGCGCCGGTCCTGGAGGTCGGGCACGTACCCGTGCTGGCCGAAGAACGCCGACAGGCCCAACAGCGTGCCCGGCGTCGCGCCGTCGAACTGGTACGGCGGGGACGCGAACACGACCAGGTCGCCCGTGCGCGTCGGGTGCGCCATGTCGGCCGTCGTCTTCGGGCCGTTCGGGATGGCCCGCGCCTCGGCCTTGGTGTACGTGCGGTCGATGACCTCCCACTGCTCGGGGCGGCCGTCGCCGTTCCAGTCGTTGTCGTCCTTGAGCGCCTCGAAGGCGGCGCGGATGCGGGCGACCGTCGCGGCCTCCTCGGCCGCCGGGACCTGCTGGAGCCCGGGCGTGGCCGTGTCGCGCTCCGCGCGGTTGAGGTAGATCTGCGCGGCCCCGCCGGCGTAGCAGACCTTCGCCTTGCCGATCGTCTCGGTCGCGGGCAGCGTGCAATTGCCGGTCTGCGGCGTCGACAGCAGACCGAGGTCCACGAGCACCTTGCTGGCGTCGATGGCCAGGAACTGCGGCGCGAAGCCGTGGTCGGAGGCGACGAACGTCGTCAGATTGCGCTCGCGCATGAGGTTCTGCGCCAGGCGCATCGTCTTGTCCGCGCCCCTGTAGGCGTCGCGGATGTAGCGCTCGCGCTGCTTGACGCGGTTGTCCTTGTAGCCGTCGACGTTCGTGTCGTCGTAGGCCGGGTTGCGCGCGCCGTTGGGCAGCTTCTTCGTGACCAGGCCCAGGAACTGGTGCTGGATCTCGTCCGTGCGCGGGTCGCCGACGAGCGCGAGGTCCGGCTGGTACTTGGTGATCACGTACTCGGCGAGCGGTTGGTAGAGCTCGGCCCAGTACTCGCTCTGCTCGATGTAGGTGTCCTCGGACACGATGCCCGCCTCGAGCACGGCGAAGTCGCCGGCCTGCGAGGAGGGGAACTTCTCGGCGATGTAGTCCTCGAAGGAGCCGGTGAAGCCCGGCTCGGAGAAGCCGTTCCACGTGGCCAGCGCGCGCGTGACCGACGTGTGGAACAGGCGCACCTGCGAAAGGTCCTTGCGTAGCCGCTCGACCTTGACCAGGAACGAGGCCGTCTTGCCCTCGTTGGCGCCGCCGACGATCTTGACCTTCACGTCCGCGAACGGTTCGCCCTCGGCCAGGTCGGCGACCCGGTCGGCTTTCGCGCCGCTCTTGGTGCGGCTGAACAGGACGCGGTCGTAGTTCGTGCGCCGGTCGTTGGTGGAGTCGTAGATGTACGCGTTGAGGCCGTACTTGTCCGTGCCGAAGTCGATGACGCGCAGGCGCATCTCCTTCGGGGCGCTGAACGAGCGCGGGACGCTGGTCCAGCCGGTCGCGCTGGCCGGCGCGGCGCCCGGGAACGGCGCGTTGCCGGCGAAGCCCTGCGGGTGGTCGAACTGCAGGCCGAACTGGCGCGTGAACGACTCACTGTCGGACGGCGCAATGTAGTTCGTGGCCACGCCGCGACCGGAGAAGAAGCTGCGGTAGTCGACCGTCGGGCCGTTGATGGCGCCGCTGCGCCCGCCGGCCCACTCGATCTGGGCGACCTTCTTGCCGCCGCGCTCGGCCGCCTGGGCGAGCGTCTCGGCCTGGAGCACGCCCGGGCTGGAGAACGAGCGCGACCCCCTGAAGCCGGTGTTGTTCGGGCTGGCCGGGTTGTACGCCGTGTTGTTGGTGTGGAAGGTGTTGTTCGTCGATCCGTGAACGCCCGGCCACGCGCCGGTGGCCAGCGTGAACCAGCCCGCGCCGGTGTTCGGCGGCGCCTGCGTGAGCAGGCCGTGGCCGTCGGCGCGCGCGCCCTGGCGCAGCAGCTTCGCGAAGCCCGGCGTCACGCCCTGGTCGGCGAAGTCCTCGAGCCGGTCCTGCGTCAGGCCGTCAGCGGCGAAGAAGAGCAGCTTGCCACTCTGGTCGCGGCCGTCCTGCCATCCCCCGTTCGCGTCGGCCCCGCTCCACGGCGCTGCCAGCCCGACCGCGAGCGCAGCCGCGGCTCCCACTGCCGCGACCATCGGCACTCGTCGCTCCATGAACCCTCCTGATCGTCTGGAAATCAGGAACGCAAGCCTACGCCGCAGCGTGCGGATTATGTGAACGATTTGACCGCGAGCGTCATCCCGGCGCGACGGAGCCGCTCGACGAGCGCGTCACTCATCGCCGCGGCCGGCGTCAGCACCCCGCCTTCCCCCTCGGTGCGTGCCAGCGTGAGCGCGCTCTCGCCCATCATCACGGCCGTCGCGGCGTAGCCGGGATCGCCCTTGGCGGCGACCGTGGCGACATGCCCGGCGCCGTGGACCTCGACCTTGAAGTGGCCGTTGGCGCGGGCCTTCTCCGACGGTCCGTCGCCCGGACCGGGCAGGACCCGGTCGAGCAGGAAGCGGGTCGGCGGGAACGCCAGGCCGCCGGCCAGTGCGCCGAGGCCGGCGGTGAAGCCGGCGGCCACCAGCGGGTTCCCGTACGCGGACACCTCGCGGTAGGTGAAGGCGGGCCCGTAGCCGAGCAGCTCCGAGGACCGCCGCACGATCCGCGTGTTGTAGGACGCCATCACGAACGGGCCGACCCAGCCGTGCTCGGGGTCGCGCATGACCGAGCGCACGTCGCGCGAGCGGTCGGTGCCGCCGAGGGAGTTGGGCGTGAGGACCACCTTGCGCGCGGCGCGGTCACCGCGCATCTCGTCGACCTGGCCCTTCATCGACGCGAGCGTTCCGCCGGACGCGCCGCCGCGCAGCGCCTTCACGACCAGCGTCGTCTCGCCCAGCTCGCCCGCCGCCTGGTGCAGCAGGAACGTGCCGAGGTCCGACGGGATCGAGTCGAACCCGCACGAGAGGACGATCCGCGCACCCGACGCCCGCGCCGCTTCGTGGCGCGCGATCGCCTCGTGCGCGAACAGGATCTCGCCCGTCAGGTCGCAGTATGCGGTGCCCGCCTCCACACACGCGTCGACGAGCTTGAGCCCGCCCTTGCGGTAGGGCCCGACGGTCGTCGCCACCACCCGCGCGCTGCGCGCCAGCGCGGCCGGGTCGTCGGCGTCGGCGACGATCAGCGGCCGGTCGATCCCGAGCGCCTCGAGCTTCTCCCGCGAGCGGCCCGCGAGCGCCACGTCCGCGTCCGTGGAGTCCAGGTACTCCGCGATCAGCCGGCCGACGAACCCGGTCGCGCCGAAGACGACGATGTCGTACACGGCGGTGGACGTTAGCGCCGGGCGGGACTAGGGTCGTGCACATGGCCGAACCGCTGAACGAGCTCGAACGCCAGGTCGACCGGGGCAACCAGTTCGTCCACAGCGCCATAACCCAGACTGCGCAACACGTCGACGACGCCAACGCGCTCGCCAACGGGCTCGCCGCGCTGCTCGTCCAGAACGGGCTGCTCGACGGCCAGGAGCTCCTCGCGATGGTGGAGACGGTCCGCACGGAGACCCACAAGAGCGGCCGGAACGTCGATGTCGGGATCAAGGTCCGAAAGGACACGCCGGAGGACCTGGTCGACCCCGGCCTGGAAGTCGACTGCGAGGCCCGGATCCCCTACTGCCGCGGCGCCTGCTGCAGCTTCAGCTTCCCGCTCACCGTGGACGAGATCGAGCGCGGTGGGCCGCTCAAGTGGGACCTCGGCCGCCCGTACTTCAACCGCCAGGGCTCCGGCGGCTACTGCCACAAGTCCCACGAGGAGACCCACTTCTGCACGATCTACGAGGAGCGCCCGTCGGTCTGCCGCAAGTACAGCTGCGTCGAGGACGATCGCATCTGGAAGGACTTCGACGCGATGATCCCCAACACGGAGTTCCTCGACCAGCACTTCGCCAGAGCCGCGCGCGGGCCCGTGGAGATCTTCATGGATGCGCACGGTCGCGACTAGCCTCGCGCTGCTGGTGCTCGCCGGCTGCGGCGCCGCCGAGCCGCCGCGCACCCAGATCGACTACGAGGCGCGGCTGGAGCTCGTCACCGCGCACCCGTACGAGTTCACGTGCGGCGACGAGCGCCACGTCAACCGCTTCGGCAAGCGCGCCTACTTCGCCCTCGCCGACACCGAGCGCTTCGAGCGCATGAGCCGCCTGCGCGCGGCGACGAGCATCTTCCTCGGCGTCCAGCAGGTCTGCAAGGGCAAGCCGGACGCCTACGAGCCGATGCGCGAGGCCGTCGCCGGCGTGCGCGCCGGCCGCTACGTCTCCACGCAGGGCAACGCCGGCAACGACTCAGACCACGGGATCAACCGGCGAGCGCGCGCAGCTGCCGGACCGCGAGGGTGAGGCCCGCCAGGTCCGGCTCGCCCTCCCGGGTCAGAGAGCGCAGGAAGCTCGTGAACCGGCGCAGGGCCGCGCCGCGCTCCTGCAGGTAGGCGTCGACGTCGCCGTCGGACTCGGCCAGCACCGCGCCGGCCAGCTCGCGGCGCATCTGCGCGGCGTCCTCACGCACGGCCTGGAGCGCCCAGCGCTGCATGCGGGTGGGCGCCGGGATGCGGTCCAGCTCGCCCTCGATCCAGTCCAGGCGCAGCTCGGCGCCAACGTCGAAGAAGACCTCGGCGACCCGCTCGATCGGCTGCCCCGTCGCGCCCGCGACCCACACCATGTCCGGCGCGTAGCGCAGCTCGGGGCGCAGCGCGTGGGCCTGGGCCAGCGGCTCGGGCACACCCGCGCCGACCAGCCGCTCCACCGTCTGCTCGCGGCGGCGCCTGCGCTCCTCGGACCCCAGCTCGCCGAGGGCGGCGGCGAGCCGCTCGAAGCCGTCCCGGCCGGCGGCGATCGTCGCGGCGATCTCGCCCTCGGGCTCCCAGGTGAGATACCAGCGGGTCGTGGCCTCCACGAGGGAGTCGATGCTGCCCATCAGCTCGAGCTGCGCGTCGCGGGAGCCGGCGTCCAGGCGCTCGACAACCTCCCAGCGCGCGTCCGCGCCGGTCACCTCGCGCGCGATCCGGAACGCGCGCACCACGTCCGCCGGCACGGCGCCGCGCTCGGCCACCAGCTGGGACATGAAGGTCGGGCCGAGCGCGTTGACGATCGCGTTGGCGTTGACCATGCAGATCAGCTGCGTGCGCAGCGGGTGCTCGGCGATCAAGTGGCCGAAGCGCTTGACGACCGGCGCAGGGAAGTACGCGCGCAGGTCGCGCTCCAGCCACGGCTCGTCGACGAAGTCGGACTCCTCCAGCGCGCGGGCCAGCAGGCGCTTGGAGTAGGCGAGCAGGGTCGCGAGCTCGGGCCGCTCCATGCCGCGGCCGGCCCGCCGGCGCTCTCCGATCTCCTCCGAGCCCGGCAGGTCCTCGGCCGCGCGCGAGAGCATGCCGAACTCCTCGAGCTGGACCATCAGGTCCTCGTAGGCGAACAGCCGCGACGCCGACCGGTCGACTTCCTGGGCGATGATTTGCGCCTGCTGGAAGGAGTCGTACAGGACGTGCGCGACGACGTCGTCGGTGACCTGGAACAACAGCTCGTCGCGCTCCTCGCGCGTGAGCTCGCCGGCGCGCTCGGCCAGGCCGAGCAGGATCTTCAGGTTGACCTCGTGGTCGGAGCAGTCCACGCCGGCCGAGTTGTCGATGAAGTCGGCGTTGATGCGCCCGCCGGCGGACGCGTACTCGACGCGCGCGCGGCGCGTGAAGCCGAGATTGCCGCCCTCACCCACGACCTTCGCGCGCAGCTCGTCCGCGTTGACGCGGATGGCGTCGGAGGAGCGGTCCGCAGCGTCGGCATCGGTCTCGGTGCTCGCCTTGACCACGGTCCCGATCCCGCCGTTCCACAGCAGGTCCACCGGCGCGCGCAGGATCGCGCGGATGACGTCGGTGGGCGCCAGGCGCTCCTCCTCGACGCCCAGCGCTTCACGCGCCTGCGGGCTCAACGTGATCGACTTCGCCGTGCGCGGGTAGACGCCACCGCCCTCGGAGATCAACTCGCGCGCGTAGTCGTCCCAGGAGGAGCGCGGCGTCTCGAACAGCCGCTTGCGCTCCTCGAAGCCGCGCGCGGCGTCCGGCGACGGGTCGATGAAGACGTGGCGATGGTCGTACGCGGCCACGAGCCGTATGCGGTCGCTGAGCAGCATGCCGTTGCCGAACACGTCACCGCTCATGTCGCCGATCCCGACGACGGTGAACTCGTCGCGCTGGGTGTCGACGCCGAGCTCCTTGAAGTGGCGCTTGACCGACTCCCACGCGCCCTTGGCCGTGATGCCGAGCGCCTTGTGGTCGTAGCCGGCCGAGCCGCCGCTCGCGAACGCGTCGTCCAGCCAGAACCCGTACTCCCGGGAGACGCGGTTCGCGGTGTCGGAGAAGGTCGCGGTGCCCTTGTCGGCCGCGACGACCAGGTAGGTGTCGTCGCCGTCACGCACGCGCACCGCGGGCGGCGGCACGACCATCCCGTCCACGAGGTTGTCGGTGACAGAGAGCAGTGAGCGGATGAACGTGACGTAGTGGCGCTCCACGTCGTCGCCGCGCTTGATGTAGAAGCCGCCCTTCGCGCCCGCGGGCACGATGACGGCGTTCTTGGTCAGCTGCGCGCGCATCAGCCCGAAGACCTCGGTGCGGTAGTCCTGCCGGTCCGACCAGCGCAGCCCGCCGCGGGCGATCGGCCCGCCGCGCAGGTGGATGCCCTCCACGTCCGGCGAGTAGACGTAGATCTCGCGGTAGGGCGCGGGCTGCGGGACCGCCGGCACGTCGGCCGACCGGATCTTGAACGCCAGCGCCTCGCGGTCGCTGTTGTAGGCGTTGGTGCGCAGTGTCGCCTCGATCACGGTCAGCTGGTTGCGCAGGATGCGGTCGTGGTCGAGCGAGGCGACCTCCTCGAGATCGGCGAGGATCTCCTCGCGTAGCGCGGCCTCGGCCTCCTCGTCGGTCTCCAGCTCGGGGTCGAAGCGCAGCTCGAAGAAGCGCACGAGCTTGGCCGTGAGCGCGCTGTTGGCCACCAGCACGTCGTTCTGGTAGCTCTCGGTGAAGCGCGTGCCGACGCGCTGACGGTACTTGCGGTACGCGCGCAGGATCGCGACCTGGCGCCGGTCCAGCCCGGCCGTGATCACGAGCCGGTTGAGGTTGTCGGTCTCGGCGGCGCCGCGATGGACGGCGGCGAGCAGCTCCGCGACGCGGTTCCCGACGGCATCGAGGTCGAGCGGGGAGCCGTCCGGCCCGAGCACGCGGAACTCCTGCACCCACGTCTCGTCCTCGCCGGTCAGCCGGGTGGAGATCTCCTCGATCACGCGCAGCCCGAGGTCCTCGAGCATCGGTAGCGCCTCGCCCAGCTCGACCTTCGGGCCCCGTTTGTAGAGCGCGATGCGCGTGTGCGCGGCGAGCGGCTGCAGCGACACGAGGAACGGACCCTGCTCGGACAGTTGCTCGAGCAGCGCGATGTCCAGCGCGCCGACCTGCGGCGACGTGTAGCCCTTGTAGTGCTCGGGCAGGTGCGCGGCCCAGATGGAGCGCAGCAGCCGGCCGCGGGCCGGGCCGAAGCGCTCGGCCAGGGCCGCGGACAGCGCGTCGTCCCACGTGCGCGCGAGCTGCACCACCTCGCGCTCGAGCTCGGCGTTCGCGATCTCCGGCAGCCCGTCCGGCGCGTGCACGAGGAAGTGCACGCGCACGCGGCTGCCGCCCTCGCCGAGCATGTGCTGGGCCTCGACGTCCTTCGTTTTGAAGCGGCGCTTGAACAGCCGCGTGACGCGCTCGACCAGCAGCGCGCGGTAGCGGTCGCGCGGGAGGGCGAGGATGAACGCGGCGCTGCGGCCGTCGCGGGCGCGGCGGCCGAGCAGCCGTACGCGGTCCGTTCCCTCCAGCGCGAGCAGGGCGACCACCGCGCGGCGAAGGTCGTCCACGGGCGCGGCGAACAGCTCGTCCTTGGGGAAGGTGTCGAACAGCGAGACGGCGGACTTGTAGTCGTGGGAGCCCTCGATCAGGTCCTCGGCCTCGAGCACGCGCCGCAGCTTGCGGTGCAGGACGGGGGTCTCCGACGCCGGCTCGGTGTAGGCCTTGCTCGTGAACAGGCCCAGCAGGCGCGCCTCGCCGGCGATCTCGCCGTCCGGCGTGATGCGGCGCACGCCGACGTAGTCCATGCGCTCGTGCCGGTGCACGGGCGAGCGCGCGTTGGCCTTGTCGACGATCAGCAGCTCGCCGCTGGTCGCCAGCACGCGCAGCGCCTCCGGCAGCTCCGACAGGGGCACGGGCGTGCTGTAGGCCGAGCGCTCCTCGTCGGCGAGGATGCCGAGGCCGGAACCGGGCACGCAGCGGTAGGCGTCGCCCGTGATCTCGTACTCGCGCGCGCCGAGCAGGACGAAATTGCCGCGCAGCAGCCAGGCGAGAAAGTCGACCGCCTCGCGGATCTCGTCGCTGTCATAGCGCGTTGACGCCTTGCGCGCGAGCGAGATCATCGACTCCACGCGCTGGGTCATCGCGCCGAAGTCGGTGACGGTGCTGCGAACGGCGTGCAGGACGGTCTCGACGTCGGTCTGCAGCTCCTCCAACTCGTGCGCGGTGAGGCGGCGGGTCAGGTCGAAGTGCATCACCGACTCGCGGTGCGCCGCGTTGCGCGCGTGGCTGACGGAGCTGATCGCGCCGTTCTCGCGCGCGATGCCGATGATCGGGTGCACGAGCCGCGCGACGTGCTCGCCGCGCGCCTCCAGCGCCGCGCTCACGCTGTCGACCAGGAACGGCCAGTCGTCGCTGTTGGTCTCCAGCACGCTGCCGAGCGGCTCGTAGCCGTCGTCGGCCAGCGTCGGGTTGAACGCGCGCACGGCGACCGGCTTGTGGCCGCGGGTGTCCGCGAACTTCAGGACACCGTGGATCTCCGCCCACAGGTGCTCGGGCGAGATGCTGCCATCGGTGGACAGCCGGCGGACGTAGGCGCCCGCGAAGGCGCGCGCGATCTCGCCGCCGTTGGACTCGGCGAGATCGAGTAGACGTTCGCGGTAATCGTCGGGGCCGGCCTCGGTCTCCTCCGCGAGGCTCATGCCTGCACGCTAGCTCAGGCGCTCCTTCAACGCGTTGAACTGCGCGGTGATCTCCTCGGGCAATTTGTCGCCGAACTGGGCCAGATGGGCCTGCGTCTGGTCCAGCTCGGAGCGCGCCTCGTCAAGGTCGACTGACAGCGCGTCGGCCACGCGCCGGCGGTCCAGACCGCCGAGCTCGAGGTGCTCGGGCTCGGGGACGTAGCCGAGCGGGGTCTCGAACGCCTCGGCCTCGTCGTCGCAGCGCCGGAAGATCCAGGCCAGCACGCGCGAGTTCTCGCCGAAGCCCGGCCACAGGAACTTGCCGTCGTCGTCCTTGCGGAACCAGTTGACGTGGAAGATCTTCGGCAGCTGGGCCTTCTTATGGTCGGCCATGTCCAGCCAGTGCTGGAAGTAGTCGGCCATGTGGTAGCCGCAGAACGGCAGCATCGCGAACGGGTCGAAGCGCAGCTCGCCGACGCCCTTGCCGGCCGCCGCGGCCGTCTTCTCGGACGCCATCGTCGCGCCCAGGAACACGCCGTGCTCCCAGTCGAAGGCCTCGCGCACGAGCGGCGCGCCGGAGGAGCGGCGGCCGCCGAACAGGAAGGCGTCGATCGGCACGCCGTTCGGGTCCTCCCACTCGTCGGCGATGCTCGGGCACTGCGCGGCGGGCGTCGTGAAGCGGGCGTTCGGGTGCGCCGCCGGGCCGTCGTTGTGCTCGGGCGTCCAGTCGTTGCCCTTCCAGTCGATCAGGTGCTCGGGCGTCTCGCCGGACATGCCCTCCCACCAGACGTCGCCGTCGTCGGTCAGCGCGCAGTTGGTGAAGATGGTGTTGCGCTCCACCGTGTCCATCGCGTTCGGGTTCGTCTTGCGCGCCGTGTTGGGCGCGACGCCGAAGAACCCGTACTCGGGGTTGACGGCGTACAGCTTGCCGTCGTCGCCGAACTTCATCCACGCGATGTCGTCGCCGATCGTCTCGACCTTCCAGTCCTCGATCGTCGGCACGAGCATGGCCAGGTTGGTCTTGCCGCACGCGCTCGGGAACGCGCCCGCGACGTACTTGACCTTCCCCTCCGGGCTCGTGAGCTTGAGGATGAGCATGTGCTCGGCGAGCCAGCCCTCGTCGCGCGCGATGACGCTCGCGATACGCAGCGCGAAGCACTTCTTGCCCAGCAGCGCGTTGCCGCCGTAGCCCGAGCCGTAGGACCAGATCTCGCGCGTCTCGGGGAAGTGGACGATGTACTTCTCCTCGTTGCACGGCCAGCGGCCCGAGGTCTCGCCCTCCTCGAGCGGGGAGCCCGTCGTGTGCAGGCAGGGGACGAAGTCGCCGCTGTCGCCGAGCACCTCCAGCGCGCCCTTGCCCATGCGGGTCATGATCCGCATCGAGACGGCCACGTAGGCGCTGTCGGTGAGCTGGATGCCGATCTCGGCGATCGGCGAGCCGAGCGGACCCATGCTGAAGGGCACCACGTACATCGTGCGGCCGCGCATGGCGCCGGCGAACTTGTCCTTGAGGACCTCGCGCATCTCGGCCGGGTCGCGCCAGTTGTTGGTCGGGCCGGCGTCCGCTTCCTTCTCGCTGCAGATGAAGGTGCGGTCCTCGACGCGCGCGACGTCGTTGGGGTCGCTGCGAGAGAGGTAGGAGTTCGGCCGCTTGGCCTCCGAGAGCTTCTCGAACGTCCCCGCTTCCACGAGCTCGGCGCAGAGGCTGTCGTACTCCTGCGCCGAGCCGTCGCACCAGTGGATGGCGGCCGGCTGCGCGAGCTCGGCCACCTCCTCCACCCATGCCAGGAGCTTTGCGTGCTTGGTGGGGACGGACGTCTCGATGGCCACTGGTGAGATCAGCCTCTCTAGGGTTTGTTTGGTCAGTACAAACCTTCACGGAATGCGAAGACCGATTCGCCGCGCCGAGAACGCCGACGCGCCAAAACGATCACTCCGCCTTCTCCAGCTTAGGGGAAGCTACCCGCGAACACCACCAGACAATTGGGTGGCCCGCTCTGCGAGGTTTTGCCAGTGACGTTCAAACTTGCTTCTTGGGCACGAGCACAAGGCGCTTGAACTCCGCCACAAGCGTTCCGTCCTGGTTGAGGACGCGGGTGTGGACCTTCACCGTTCCGCGATCCGGCTTTGACCTCGAGGGGGTGATTTCCAGGACTTCCGTCTCGGCAAACAGGGTGTCGCCGTGGAACACCGGCGCCGGATGGCTGAGCGCTTCGGTGGCGAGGTTCGCGATCGCCTTGCCGGAGATGTCGGAGACGCTCATGCCGAGCGCGAGGCTGTAGACGTACGGGCCGACGACCACGTTGCGGCCCTGCTGGGACTGGGCTGCGTAGACATCGTTGATGTGCAACGGGTGGTGATTCATCGTCAGCAGGCAGAAGAGGTGGTCATCGGCTTCGGTGACCGTCTTCGCCGGCCAGTGCTTGTAGACGGCGCCGACCTCGAATTCCTCCAGGTAGCGGCCGTACGGGTGCGCGCCGGAGGCCTCGCGCGTCGGTCCATCGGTGTCGACTGGGCTCATGGCACGGCATGATGCCCCTGATGCGCAGCCCTCGGTCGTTCTTCGCGCCGCTCGCCGTCGGCGCCCCCGCACCGGTCAGGGAGATCCCGACGACCCCGTCGCGGATGATCCACTTCTTCGATCCGTCCAACGAGAAGCTGCGCGCCCGCGTACCGGAGATGGCGCGTTCGGCCGACATCCTGCTGGCAAATCTGGAGGACGCGGTGGCGGCCGACCGCAAGGAGGCGGCGCGCACCGGGCTGGTCGAGGTGGGCCGCTCCGCCAACCTGGGTGGCACGCCCCTGTGGGTGCGCGTCAACGCGCTGGAGTCGCCGTGGGTGCTCGACGACCTCGTGACGTTGGTCACCGAGATCGGCGACGTGCTCGACGTCGTGATGATCCCGAAGGTCGAGGGTCCGTGGGACATCGCCTACGTCGACCGGCTGCTCGCCCAGCTGGAGGCGCGCGCGGAGCTGCAGCGGCCGATTCTCGTCCACGCGATCCTGGAGACCGCGGCGGGCGTCGCGAACGTCGAGGAGATCGCCGTCGCGTCACCGCGCATGCAGGGCATCTCGCTCGGCCCGGCCGACCTCGCGGCCTCACGGCGGATGAAGACCACGCGCGTGGGCGGCGGCCACCCGGGCTACCTCGTGATGGCCGACCCCGACGGCGACATCGCCCGGCCCTCCTACCAGCAGGACCTGTGGCACTACACGCTCGCGCGCATGGTCGACGCCTGCACCGCGGCCGGCATCTTCCCCTACTACGGCCCGTTCGGCGACATCCGCGACGAGCCGGGCTGCGAGGCCCAGTTCCGCGCCGCCTACCTGATGGGCTGCGTCGGCGCCTGGTCACTGCACCCGGTGCAGATCGCGATCGCCAAGCGCGTCTTCTCCCCCGACCCGGAGGAGGTCCGCTTCGCTCGCCGCGTGCTGGAGGCGATCCCGGACGGCTCCGGGGTGCACATGCTCGACGGCAAGATGCAGGACGACGCGACCTACAAGCAGGCGCGCGTGCTCGTCGACCTCGCCGACATGCTGGCGCGCAAGGACCCGGAGCTCGCCGAGGCCTACGGGCAGTAGCTGGGTAGGTTCGGCGGCATGGAACGCGCAGCCCGCAAACAGGTCGAGCACGCCGCCGAGCGGGCGATCGGGAACGTCCTCACGCTCGTGCTGGTGATCGCCGTGATCGTTCAGCTCGTGCGCGGCGAGACCGCGTCGCCGTACGCGCAGCTGCTGCTCGTGGCCGGCGTCGTCTGGGCGGCGGTGCTCGGCTTCGGCCTACTGCGGGCGCGCGACCGCTGAGCACAGGACTTCCAGGCAGCCCGCGGCGTTGAAGTTCAGCTTGAGGTGGCGGTGCTCACCGGTGGCCTCGCCGGCTTGGCGGTGGCGCTCGAGCCAGGGCGAGTCGGCGATCTCGTTGGCACCGTCGTACGCCTCGCCCGGCGCGACGTCGTCCGCGCGCTGCCAGCGCAGCGCGACCGTGTCCGTGAACGTCACGCTCCGCCGCCGGTCCGCCCAGTCGGTGAAGCTGACCGTCAGGTCGTCGCCGTCATGGGCCAGCTCGACCTCCTCGGCGTCGGCGATCGAGAAGCCGAGGTCCACGGGGCGGCCGGTCACCGGCGCAAGGCTACGCTCGAGCGCGTGTTCGACGAGCTGCTCGCGGCGCTGCGCGCACTGGAGGGCAACGAGATCGAGTGGCACGTGGCGGTGCACCCGAGCGACGACGGCTCGCGAATGGGTTTCACGAGCGACGTGGCGTGTTCGACGTCGTCCATGGCGACGGGCGCTTCGTCAGCTTGCGGCGCTCCAGTCGTGAGAACGAGCGTTGGAACGTGGAGATCGGCGACGGTGCCACGACCGGGATGGTCGTGGACCGGCTCGCCGTCGAGTGGGTGCGCGCAGAGGACGGGTCGGTCAGCTTCGGCCAGCACGGGCTGATCTTCACGCTCGTCGCGCTCTGGCGCGGGTACAAGGGCCCGAGCATGAACTGGCTCAAGTGGCTGCTGCACCCGCCCGAGACCGAGGTGATCGACTTCAGCGGCGGCGAGCTGCCCGAGCCCGACCCCGCGGCCGAGGCCGAGTACGAGCGGATGCTGGCCGAGTTCGCGGCGGCGGGCGCACCGCTCGACGGGCACCCCGCCGAGCGGATCCAAGCGAACCCGGACCCGTACGCGCCGCTGCTGGTGGACTGGCTGGAGCGCTCCGAGCACCACAAGCACTGGATCCTGCAGCTGCTCGCGGTGGTTCCGGACCCGCCCGGGCTGACCGAGGCGCTGCTGCGCGAGTTCGGGCGGTTCGAGCTGCCCGAGCACTGGCGGTGGAGCGTCGGCAACGCCCTGCACGACCTCAACCGCACGGACCTCGCCCCGCGGCTGCTGCCGCTCGCGACCGACCCGCGCCAGGGCATGGCGGCGCAGATGGCGCTGATCGCGCTCGGCCGCGCCCGCTATGCGCCGGCGCTGGAGCCGCTGATCGAGCGGCTGGACGATCCCGAGCTCGAGGGGCACGCCGCCGAGGCGCTGCGCAAGCTCGGCGATCCGGCGGCCCTGCCCGCGCTGGAGGCGATGGCGCCGCGCTCGGAGTTCGGGCGCACAGCGCGACAGCGCGCGATCCGGGCGCTGAGGCGATGAGCGTCGACATCACCTACAGCGGCGCGACGGTCGGCAGCGAGCGCGTCGCCGACGAGTGGGAGCGGATCGAGGTCGCGTTCGGCCCGGAGCGCGTGGAGCGGCTCGAGGACAGCGGGCTGGACATCGGCTGGGACGACGAGTCGCTCACGCTGTCGATGCCGGCCGGGCAGGACAAGGCGACCGACAAGCTGTTCGGGAAGCTTGCCGACACGGTCGCGGTCGAGCTCGGCCGGGCGTTCGACTGGGACGTGGATGACGCCTGACCCGCGCGACCCGCGCGGATCGCGCGGCATCATTGATCCCAGTGCGCCGCCGCAAGAACGACAAGCCGCCGAGCACGGAGATCGTGCCGACCACGCCGCCCAAGCCCGCCGCGGACGACCGCGCGTGGTCCGCGCGGCGCAACATCGGCGAGCGCGACGCGCGCACGGACCTCGTGCCGTACATGGCGCTCCCGGCCGAGACCGGCCCGACCTGGGCGCCCGACCAGCTGAGCATCTGGCCCGTCGAGGGCGGCCGCTTCGGCATCGACGCGCACTACCACGGCCAGAGCGGCAAGGCGCGTGCCGCCCAGCAGGCGGCGCGCCTGGAGCGCGTCCACCTGGCGGTCAGTGTGCGCGACACCGACGACGGTGCCGCACTGCGCCTCGGCCCGCTCGCCCACAAGGCCACCTTCCTCGCCATCGAGGCCTTTCTGGGCAGGCCGATCGAGGACGAGTGAACGAGCACGCGCCCGACAACGCGATGGACGAGCCCGGCGAGATCGCGGCCTTCCACGACCGCTGCAGCGACCTGATGCGCGCGCTGCTGCACGAGCTCGCGCGCACGCCCGACGAGCCGCGGCCGTTCCCGGCGATCGAGGACGCGCTGGGCTGGCCGCGCCGGCGCATCTCGTCCGTGCTCGGCGGCGTCTTCACCCTACGCACGCGCGAATTCGGCGGGTGCCGCCCGTACCACTTCCGCGACGAGCGCCAGTCCGCCTCGGGCCGCTGGGAGCTGTGGATGGATCCGCTGCAGGCCGAGACGATCGACGCGGAACGCCGGGCCTCGTGCGGCTGCTCCTGATCGCCGCCGGCCTCGTCGCCGTCGTGTTCTCCCAGCTCAGCGCCGTCGACGACCTGACGTTGTTCGGCGCGAGCGACGAGCGCTCCGGGCCGCTCGGGCTCGGCCCGGAGTGGATCGCGCGTGTGCCCGACGTCGCCGGCGGGCTCGGCCTGTCGGCCGCGCTGTGCGGCGCGCTCGTGCTGCGCTGGCCCGACCGCACGGTGGCCGCGATCGTCGCGGCGGCGCTCGCGCTCGGTTGCGCCTTCGTGGTCTGGTGGCTGCTCGCCCCGCCGTCGGCCGTCCGCAGCGACGGCCTCGAGACGTTCGCCTATCCGGTGTCGATGTGGATCGCGTCCGCGGCGCTGGCGGTCGCCGCCGCGGCGGCCGCCGCGCTGGTCAGGCCGCGCGCCGCAGCGAAACCACGCTCGCCGCGCTGACGGCCAGCGCCGCCGCCTCGACCGCGCTCTTGAACGCGACCTCGCCGAGGAGTCCCGGCGCGGCCACCCAGTCGCCCGCGATGAACGTGGTGCCGTCACCGCGATCGAGCGCCGGGCGGTCGCGCCAGGTGGTCCCGGGGAGGTCGAGCGCGCCGGTGCGGCCGTCCATCACCATCCGGCGGTGCCAGTGGGTGCGGGCCGCGCGGTCGGGGAACGCGAGGTCGAGCATCCGCTCCAGACGGCGCGTCGTGGCCTCGATCGGCTCGCCCGGGCGGACCGGCATCTGCGCCTGCACGAGCTCGTGCCCGGCGGGCGCGACCGTCTTGTCGGCAGCCGAGAAGCGCTCGATCCAGCCGCACTCGTCGAGGTCGGAGACGACGAACGGGTCGCCGCGACGGCCCTCGAGCCCGAGGTCGATGCAGACCGTGTGCCCGCTCGGCCAGCGCAGCGAGTCGTCGTCGAGCAGCGCGCGGGCGTCGGCCGGCTCGAGCGCGACGATCACCGGCGTGGACGGCAGCTCGGTGACGCGCTCGCCCAGCCGGAACTCGACGTGCAACGCACGCGCGCGGCTCACCAGCGCGTGCACGAGCGCGCTCCAGCCGCCGATCACGAACCGCACGGACGGCGGCGGGCTCGCGATCCGGCCCGTCCGCTCCCACACGAACGCCGCCGACAGCTCGCCCGGGTCGTGGTGGAAGGTGAACACGCCCGCGAGCGAGGAGAGCAGCTCCGCGGCGCGATCGCCGGCGTGGCTCGCGGCCCACGACCGGAACGACTCGTCGACCGGCGGGCGCCGCCCGCGCAGCTTGAGCACCGACGGGATCAGCCCGAGCGGCGGCGTCCGGTGGATCGCACCGTCCCAGCGCAGCCGCACGCCGGTGAGCGGAGCGCCCGCCACCGGCGGCAGCAGCTCGCGCTCCTTCAGCCACCGCCACAGCTCCCCGTCGCTGTAGAGCACGTGCGGCCCGAGGTTCGCCCGGTACGGCGCGTCCAGGGACCGCGCGCGGCCGCCGGGCTCGGCGTGGGCGTCGTAGAGCACGACCGGCGCACCGGCCTCGGCGCACGCGATCGCCGCGGTCAGCCCCGCGAGCCCTGCGCCGACGATCGTGATGGTCTCCATGCCCAGGAAGCTACGCCGAAGCTGGTCAGCTTTACAGTGCCAGTTGTGGCCGCTCGGAGAGGTCCAGTTGGGAAGCCGCCCGAGCGCGGTCAGGCCGGCGCGCCGCCGGCGGCCGGGCCGGTAGGACCGCTCGAGCGCGGTGGCGACGAGCCGCTCCACGAGCAGGTCGAGCGCCAGCTGCGCGCGAGCATCCAGGCCGGGCGGATCCCCGCGGGCGCGGCGCTGCCGTCCACGCGCGCGCTCGCGGCCGCGCTCGGCGTCTCGCGCGGCGTGATCACCGAGGCGTACGGGCAGCTCGCGTCCGAGGGCTATCTCGCGCTGCGCCAGGGCGCGCCGGTGCGCGTCGCCGCGGCTGTCCAGCAGCGCGTGCGCGAGCCCGCGCGCAGCCTGTTGCCCGCGTTCGCCTACGACCTGCGGCCCGGTGTCCCCGACCTCGCCGGCTTTCCCGCCGACGCGTGGCTGCGGTCACTGCGCGCGGCCTGGCGCACGGCGCCGTTCGCCACTCTCGGCGAGCCCGACCCGCGCGGCCTGCCCGGCCTGCGCGAGGCGCTCGCCACGCAGCTCGCCCGCACGCGGGGCGCGGCCGCCGACCCCGAGCACCTGATCGTGTGCGGCGGCTTCCGGGCCGGGTTCGTGGAGCTGTGCCGGTATCTGCGCATGACCGGTGCGGAGCAGATCGCGGTCGAGGACCCGGGCTGGCACCCGGCACGGCTCGCGATCGAGCAGGCCGGGCTCACAGTCGTCCCGGTTCCCGTCGACGAGCAGGGCGTGCGCGTCGACCTCCTCGACGGCGTTCGCGCCGTGCTCGTCACGCCCGGCCACCAGTTCCCGACCGGGGTCGCGCTCAGCCCTGACCGCCGCGCCGCGCTCGTGAACTGGGCGGCCGACCAGGAAGCGCTGATCATCGAGGACGACTACGACACCGAGCTCTCCGAGCAGCGGCCGGGCGCCGTCCAGGGCCTCGCGCCCGAGCGCGTCGTGCTGCTCGGCAGCGCGAGCAAGCGGCTCGCGCCGGGTCTGCGGCTCGGCTGGATGCTCACGCCCAGCTGGCTCACCTGGCCGCTGACCACGACGCGCGCGATCGAGGCCACGGCCAACGACGTGATCACGCAGCTCGCGTTCACGGACTTCCTGGAACGCGGTGAGCTCGACCGCCACCTGCGCCGCGCCCGCGCCACCTACGCCAGCCGGCGCGCCACGCTGCTCACCGCGCTCGCGGCCAGGCTCCCGCATCTTACGGTCCGTCCCGCGCCGCCGGCCGGCCTCTTCGTGCTCGCGGAGGGCGACCTCGACGAGCACGCCACGGCCGAGCGCGCGGCGGCCCGCGGCGTCGGCGTCGAGCCGCTCGCGCTGCACCGCTTCGAGCCGGGCGGCTCCCGCGGGCTCGTCCTCGGCTACGGCGCGCTCGCCGAACCTGCCGTCGAGCGCGCCATCTCTCTCCTCGCCGCCGCTCAGGTGTAAATGACCGAGGGCTGGGGAAGACCGAGGCCGGAGATCGGGATCAGGAGAGACCCATGGCCGCGACCGCAGCTGCAGCATCACGCCCAGCCACCGAACTGCAGGATCGCGTCGTCAAACGCGCGGAGGTGGTCGGCGTCTGGGCGGTGGACTGTCTCTGTGCGCAACGGACGGACACCGACTGGTGCGTGGAGCTGCTCGGTGACCTCGAGCACCGTCACGAGCACGCCACGCTCGAGGGCGACGGCTACCACCTGGACTCGTTCGAGGTCGAGCGCGTCGCCGCCCAGCGCGGCACGGCGTACGTGCGGCTCGTATGCGCGGTCAGCGTCCGCCCGGCGCGGCTCTCCCCCACGCTCGCGGCGCGCACGCTGCGCGGCGTGCTCGACGAGCTGATGCTCGCCCCCGCGCGCGCCCGCTCGACGTGCGCGCGGCTGATCGACGTCGCGGTCGTTCCCGCGCTCTAGCCGAGGAACGAGCGGACCGCGGCGCGCAGCCCGTTGACGTCGCTGCGCAGGCTGTGGTTGCCGCGCAGCCGCACGACGGTGCGATCCGGGGCCTCGGGCGGCATCCCGAACGGGTCGCTCTCGCCCTGGACGATCAGCACCGGGACCTTCACGCCCTCCAGCTCGGGCAGCCGTGTCTTCTCCGGCCGGCCGGGCGGGTGCAGCGGGAACGCGAGGCACAGCACGCCGGCCGCGCCGACCGCCTCGGCCGTCCGGCAGGCCACGCGGGCGCCGGACGAGCGGCCGCCGACGAGCAGCGTGAGACCCTCGATCGGCAGCCCCGCGCAGACCGCCGTCCAGGCCGCGTCGAGCTGCGGCGCCGGCGCCGCGGACTTGCGGCCCGCGACGCGGTAGGGCTGCTCGATCAGGTAGACGGAGACGCCGGCTTCGTTGGCGGTCTGCGTCGCGGCCACCAGGTCCGGCGCGGTGACGCCGCCGCCCGCGCCGTGGCCGAGCACGAGCACGGTCGACGCGCCGTCCACGAGGTGAGGGTGGGCGCGCGCGGGACCGTGCGGGGTGTCGAGCTCGAGCAAGCCGTGAAGGCTAGCCGCGGCGCAGCTGCTTCCGCCGCTTGAGCTCGCGGCTGGCGAGCAGCAGGCCGACCAGGATCGGCAGCCAGTACTGCTTGGACTCGGCGATCGCTTTGATCCAGCCCGGCACCGCGATGTCCGGCAGGTCGACCGACGGCCACGGGATGTCGGGCAGATCGATTGCCGGGAGCGGGATGTCCGGCAGGTCGATCGAGATGTCCGGCAGCAGTCCCAGCAGGAACGTGAAGCCGATGATCGCCGCCGCCACCTGCGCGGCGCCGGAGACCACGTGCCGCGACGCGTACAGCTTCGGATGGGCGCGGGCGAACGCGGCCCGGCGCGCCGCGCGCGTGCCGGGCTCCGGCTCGAGCTCGATCTCGCCGTCCTCCACGACCAGCGACGCGCTCGTGACGCTGCCGCCCCAGAACGGCATAACGGCGCGCACCTCGAGCCCGTCGCCAGCCAGCACGGTGTTCCGGCCGTTCGCCTTGCTCCCCGCAACCGTCTCGCCGTCCACCAGCAGCCGCACCCGGTCGCGCTCGGTGATCGCGTCGGGCACCACCTCGATCGTGCGACCCTCGTACTGAACGCTGAAGGTGGTGGGCATAGCCGCCAGCGTACCATACACTCGTATGACACCTGCCCCGGTCGACCATGACGAACGCCGCGCGCGCCTCACCGAGGTGCTGCTGAGCGTCGTCGCGGAGTCCGGGTTGGAGGCGGCGAGCATCCGCACGATCGCCGACCGCGCGGGCGTCTCGATCGGCACCGTCCAGCACTACTTCAAGAGCAAGGACGAGATGTTGCGGCACGCGTACCAGGTCGTGAGCGACGACATCGGCCGGCGCGCCGACGAGCGCGCGAACGCCGCCGGCTCGTGGAAGGGCGCGGTCCGCGAGATCCTGCTCGAGCTGCTGCCGCTCGACGCGCGCCGCACGGCCGCGCTGCGCGTGTCCATCGCGTTCGCCCACCGCGCGATGTTCTCGCCCGAGCTCGGGGCCAAGCTGCGCGCCGACCTCAACGAGCTCGAGGAGATCTTCACCACGATGCTGCGCGAGGCGGGTGTCGCGGACCCCGAGCGCGAGGCGATGACGCTGCTGGCGCTCAACTCGGGCCTCGCCGAACCGCTGCTGTTCGGCGAGGGCGATCCGCAGCGAGTGGTCGAGGCGCTCGACGCCCACCTCGACCGCCTCTTTTCCTAAAGAGGGACTGTCCCTCTTTAGGAAAGGACCTCGCGCAGCGTGAGCGGGTCGTGGCCGGTGAGCTGGCGCACGGCGGGGCTGACCACCGCCGAGTAGCCGAGCCGCGCGCCGATGCCGAACGTCGAGTAGATCGTCGCCACCGCGTCCGGCATGCCCGCGTTCTTGACCAGGCCGCTGATGTACTCCTCGTCGCCGACGAGCACGGGCTCGACCGGCTTGCCGCCGAGCTCCGAGAAGAGCGCCGCGAGCTCGGCCGGGCCGAGCGCCTCCGGACCCGTGATGTCGTACTCGCGGCCGTCGTGGTCGCCGCCCGCGAGCACCGCGGCGGCGGAACGGGCGCAGTCCAGGCGGCTGACGAAGCCGACCGGCCCGCCGTTGGTGACCAGGCGCCCGGTGGCGATCGCGGCCTGGTAGGCCGGTGCCTGGATCTCGGCGTAGATGTTGTTGCGCAGCATCGCCCAGCGCGCGCCGCTCGCGCGGATGTGCTCCTCGGTCGCGCGGTGCTCGGCCGCGACCACGATCGGATTGTTGTCGGACGGGTTCGGGATCGACGTGTAGGCGATGAACCGCACGCCGCCCGCGACCGCGGCGTCGACCGCCGCCTTGTGGCCGTCCACGCGCGCGCCGATGTCCGGACCGGAGATCAGCAGCATCCGCTCGCCGCCCTCGAACGCGGCCGGCGTGGCGGCGTTCCAGTCGAACGAGCGCACCTGCGCGCCCGGCACGTCGAGTGCCTCGGGCGCGCGGGTGAGCAGGATCAGCTCCGACGGCTCGACGGTCTTCAGCAGCTCAGCGGTGACGAGCCGGCCGAGCTGGCCGGACGCACCCGTGATGACAAGGCTCATCCCCAAGACGATAAGAGCGGTCTCATATCGGTCACAGGGCCGCCTTAGCGCGAGTGCGCACGCTGAAGAGCATGAAGAAGCGCACGATCGCAGGGCTGACCGCCACCACCGCCGCCGTCGCCGGGACCGCCGCCTTCGCGGTCACGGGAGCGACCGCCGCCTCCTCCTCCGACGCCGTCCGCGCCGTGCAGACCGCCTCCAAGGGCGTCTCGGCCAAGCTGTACGAGCTCGACAAGGAGCGCCGCCACTGGGAGGTCACGTTCGCCGACGGCACCCAGAAGCTCGTCGCGCTCGACGGCAGCAAGGTCACCAAGACGCGCCGCGACGACCGCGAGACCGAGGTCGACCAGGCGCGGGTCAGCCTCGTCGCGGCGCTGCGCGCCGCCGCCCCGCGCGTGGGCGAGACCGCGCTCACGGACGCCGACCTCGACAGCGACGAGGGGCAGCTCGTGTGGCAGATCGGCTTCGCCGACGACACCGACGTCGACGTCGACGCCCGCACCGGCAAGGTCCTGCGCGTGGACCGCGACGACGACTGACGCTTGCCCCCGGGGGGTCGCCCTACGTGGCGCGCAGGCGATACCCCATGCCGCGCACGGTCTCGATGTGCGCGGCGCCCAGCTTGCGGCGCAGGTAGCCCACGTAGACCTCGACCACGTTGGAGCCGGGGTCGAAGTCGTAGCCCCACACCCGGGCCAGCAGCTGCTGGCGGCTGAGCACCTGGTCCGGGTGGCGCAGTAGCAGCTCCAGGAGCGCGAACTCGCGCGCCGAGAGCTCGACCGTCTCCCCGTCCACGCTCGCCCGGCGCGTACGCAGGTCGAGCGCGATCCCGCCGACGGTCAGCACCGTCGGCGCGCTCGTCCCCGCCGCGCGCAGCCGCACCTGCACGCGCGCGAGCAGCTCGTCGAACTCGAAGGGCTTGGTCACGTAGTCGTCGGCCCCGAGCTGCAGTCCGGCGACCTTGTCGCGCACGTCGTCGCGCGCGCTCAGGATCAGGATCGGCAGCGTCCGGCCCTGCGCCCGCAGCGTCCGCAGCACCTCCGTGCCGTCCAGCACCGGCAGCCCGAGGTCCAGGATCATCAGCTCGAAGTCCTCGTCGCGCGCCAGCGCGATCGCCGACGGTCCGTCCCCCACCGCCGTGGTCACGTAGCCGGCCGCCCGCAGGCCCTTCTCCAGGAACGCGACCAGGTTGCGCTCGTCCTCGGCGATCAGGATCCGGCTGCTCATGAGGCGGGCAGCACGATCGTGAACCTCGCGCCGTCGTCGCTCTCCAGCTCGACCCGCCCGCCGTGCGCGAGCGCGATCGTCCGGACGATCGCCAGACCCAGGCCGGTCCCGTCGCCGGCGTAGCGCTCGAAGATCCGCTCGCGGTCCTCCTCGGCCACGCCCGGGCCGGTGTCGGCCACCCACAGCCGGGCCTCGGTTCCGCTGTGAGCGGAGCCCAGCGTGATCGTGTCGCCCTCGTGCGTGTGCTGGACCGCGTTGTGCGCGAGGTTCATGACGGCCTGCGTGAGCCGCTGGCGGTCTCCGCGCAGCAACCCGGCGCCGGTCGCCTCCAGCGTCCACCGGCGCGGCGCGAGCCGCTTCGCCTTGGCCATCAGCTCGTCCGTCAGCAGGTCCAGGTCCAGCTCGGAGAGCATGAGGAAGTCCGGCCGCTCGGACTTCGCCAGCGTCAGCAGGTCCTCCACGAAGCGGCTCATCCGATCGAGCTCGTCGGACACGATCCGGTAGGTCTCCGGGTCGCGGTCGAGCAGCTGCAGATGGCCGCGGATGATCGTGATCGGCGTGCGCAGCTCGTGCCCGGCGTCGGACACGAACTCGCGCTGGAGCGCGAACGCCATCTCCAGCCGGTCGAGCATCGCGTTGAACAGGTGCCCGAGCTCGGCGATGTCGTCGCCGCCGCGCACGTCGATGCGGCGCGTGAGGTCGTCGCCGGACTCGATCGAGCGGGCCGTCGCGCCGAGCTCGTCGAGCGGCGCGAGCACGCGTCCGACGGTGGCGAACGCGAGCAGCGACACGAGCACGACCACGCCGAAGCCGATCCCGGCCGCGACGCGCACGGCCTCCGCCACCTCGCCCCGCTCGCGTCCGAGGTCGGAGGTCACGACGAACGTCCCGACGCGCTCCCCGCGCAGGTTCACGGGCACGGCCAGGTAGCGGTAGGAGTCGTCGAGGTCGCCGCGCTCGACCGCGTCCACGTCGCCGAGGTCCCGCACGCCGTCGATCAGCTCCTGGCTCGCGCCGAGGTCGGCGTTGGAGCGGTACGGCTGCTCGCCGACGAACGTGAACGACGCCTCGGCCTCGTCGGGCACGTCGCGCGCCAGGAACTGGTCGAAGAGCGTGCGCGCGTCGGCGACCCGCACCTGCTCGGCGAACTGCTGCAGCTCGGCCGCCTCCTGCGCGAGCGCGGACTGGATGCGCGCGTCGACACGCGCCAGCAGCACCTGCCGCAGCGCGAGCGTCGACAGCGCCGTCGCGAGCGCGAACAGCAGCGCGACCGACAGCACGATCCGCGTCCGGCTACTCATCGTCGTCGAACGGGTCCTCGTCGGCGTCGTCGTCCTCGGGCGGAGCGAACGTCGTGGGCGTCGGCGTCACGGTCGGCGCGCCGGGCAGCAGCTCGATCGCCCGCACGGCCGGGGGAGCCGGCGGCCGCACGACCAGCGTGACGACCACGACGGTCCCGACGGCGAACGCCAGCGCGCACAGGACGACGGTCAACGGGCGCACGCGCACCCGCCCGAGGTTGGGGCGTCCGGCTCGGCTGGACGTAAGACGACGATGAGAACACTCTTAGCGCGAGCGATGAGTTTCGGGCGCGCGTGCCGTCTGTACGGGCATGACCTCCTCCTCCCCGGAACGCAACCGCTGGGCCGCGCTCCACGTCCTGTGCGCGGGGACGCTGATGATCGTCCTCGACGCCACGATCGTGAACGTCGCCCTCCCCTCCATCCAGGACGACCTGTCCTTCACCGCCAGCAACCTGGCGTGGGTCGTCAACGCGTACCTGATCGCCTTCGGCGGCCTGCTGCTGCTGGCCGGCCGCGCCGGTGACCTGATCGGGCAGCGCACCGTCTTCCTCACCGGCCTCGCCATCTTCACCCTCGCTTCAATCGCCTGCGCGGTCGCGCAGACCCAGGGGATGTTGATCGCCGCCCGCTTCGTGCAGGGCGCGGGCGGCGCGCTCACCTCCGCGGTCGTCCTCGGGATGATCGTGACGATGTTCCCGCAGCCGCGCGAGCAGGCCAAGGCGCTCGGCGTCTACGGCTTCGTGGCCTCCGCGGGCGGGTCGATCGGCCTGCTGGCCGGCGGCGTGCTCACGGACGCGCTCGACTGGCACTGGATCTTCCTCATCAACGCGCCGATCGGGATCGTCGTCGGCGTCCTGGCGCTGCGGCTGGTCGAGGACCGGCCCGGCATCGGCATCCGCGCGGGCGCCGATCTGCCCGGCGCCGCGCTGCTCACGGGCGGCGTGATGGTGGGCGTCTACGCCGTCCTCGGTGTCGCCGAGCACGGCTGGCTCGCCCAGCGCACGCTCATCCTCGCCGGCGTCGCCGCCGTCGCGCTGGTCGCCTTCCTCGTGCGCCAGGCCCGCATCGCGACGCCGCTGATGCCGCTGCGCCTGTTCGCGTCACGCGACGTGACCGGCGCGAACGTCGTGATGGCGCTGCTGGTGGTCGGCATGTTCAGCCTGTTCTTCCTGGGGGCGCTGTATCTCCAGCTCGTCCTGGGCTACGACCCGCTGGCCGTCGGCCTGGCGTTCCTGCCCTCCACCGTCGTGATGGGCATCACGTCGCTCAAGCTCTCCCAGCACTTCGCGCCCCGCACGATCCTCGTGCCGAGCATGCTGCTGATCGTCGCGGGTCTGCTGCTGTTCGCCCGCGCGCCGATCGACGGGAACTTCGTCGTCGACGTGCTGCCCGCGACCGTGCTGATCGGCCTGGGCGCCGGCCTCTCCACCCCCGCGCTGATGACGCTCGCGATGTCCGGCGTCCGGCCCGAGGACTCGGGCCTGGCCTCCGGCCTGATCAACACGACCGTGCAGGTCGGCGGCGCGATCGGCCTCGCCGTGCTGGCGACGCTCGCGGCCGAGCGCACGGGCGCTTCGACCGCGCCCGCGGACCTGCTCTCCGGCTACCACTACGCGTTCGTGGTCGGCGCGGGCGTGCTGCTGGTCGCCACCGCCGTCGCGCTGTGGCTCTCCCGCCCGTCAGCGCTGCGTGTATTCGGCGTCCGTGACGTGGTCGCCCCAGATCGCGTCTGAGCCGTCGTCGGCGATCTCCTGCATCGCCAAGTGGGTCATGAAGTTCGCTGAATCGGCACCGTGCCAGTGCTCTTCCCCGGGCTCGAAGTGCACGGTATCGCCGGCCCGGATGGGCTCGATCCTTCCTCCGCGCGACTGCGCGAGGCCCGAGCCCTCCGTGACGTGGATCGTCTGGCCGAACGGATGTTTGTGCCAGGCGGTCCGCGCGCCGGGCGTGAAGTGCACGCTCAGCAGCTTCACGTGCGGGCCGGTGGTGATCGGGTCGATGTACACGTCGCCCGTGAACCACTCGGCGGGGCCGCGCTGGGTCGCGTGCTGGTGGGGACGAATCACTTCCATGTGGTTTCTCCTGGACCGAGGACGCGGCAGTGGCGGTCGCGGATCACGGCCCGCCCTTCGATCTTGCGGCCGAACTCCCCGAAGGCGTCCGTCCACCAGCGGGCCCCGTTCCACAGGTGCTCGGGGGCGGAGTTGCGGTCGTTGGCACCGGGGGTGAGGTCGAGCTGGATGGCCTCGAAGCAGTACTCGATCAGCGCCGAGGCCGCCATCGGGATGCCCTGCTCGAGCGGGTTCGCGGTGCCGCGCGTCCACAGGTAGGCCTGCCAGAAGCCGAGCGCCTCGAACAAGTCGTAGCGCAGGCGCTCGAGGTTGGGCTCTTTGACGGCGCGGTGGGCCACCGCGGCCGCCTCCTCGTCGCTCATGCTCACCTTGAGCAGCGCGACGTTGGGGTCGCGCTCGTAGAGGTCGAGCGTCCCGGGCGTGATGGCGTTGTCGGCCGGCTCGGGGAAGTGGCCGGCGCGGCTGTGCAGGGTCACCTCGCGGATCCCGTCGTCGACCACCAGGAACGCGTGCGACCACAGGCTCGGGCGGCGGTCCCAGCGCAGGATCGACTGCGCGCGGCGCAGCGCGACACCGGGCAGGTCGCAGGCGCCGACGAGCCCGATCAGCGCCCGCGGGCCGCCGAGCTGGTCCGTGGCCTCGGCGAAGAAGCGCGTGTTGTCCTCTTCGGCGTACGTGTCCGTGACGTCCTTGACGTCCGGGTTCTGTTCAGCGCTGTTGGAGTGCCGGAGCACTGGTTCTCCTCCTTCAGCGGAGCTCGAGGTCGATGGGGTCGTGGATCGGCTGCGCGCCCTTGGCCGCCTTGCGCTTCCAGAACTGCAGGCGGCCGGGGACGGACACGTACGGGCGCACGCGCCAGAGCTGCAGGCTGAAGCGCGTACGGCCGTTGCGGCCGGGCGCGATCTTGATCAGGCCGACGTTGTTGTCCACCGTCGCGCTGAGGCGCTGGTGCGCGGTGATCTGCCACGTGCGGCGGTTGATCGTGAGCTTGTCCGGCGGGTGCTCGGGCTCGAAGCCGAACGGTTTCAGGTACGGCGTGACCATCGAGGCCGGGCTCGCGACGAGCTCGAAGATCTGGCCCTGCGCGCCGACGATCTCGGCCGAGCTGATGCGGCCGGTGTGGATGTCGCCGGTGAGGATGAGGATGTCGTGGGGCTTGCCGTCACCGGTGTCCCCACCGAGCGCCGCCTCGAAGATCGCACCCAGGCGGTCGGACTGCTTGAAGTCCACCAGCGTCTTGTCCGTCGGGCTGCCGCCCTGCTTGAGCAGCGGCTGCGGGAGGATCAGCACGCCGGGGCCGTGGAGCTCGTGCGCCCAGTCCTCGAGCGCCTGCCACTGGCGCTCGAGCATGAGCGCGGGCTCGTCGGCCTTCATGCGCGTGCGGTTCGAGCGCGTGTCGGCGACGAAGAACGACACGGGCGGGACGTCCAGCCGGCTGTGGCGTTTGCCCTCCGGATTCAGCGCGGCCTGGTAGGCGTCGTAGAGCTCGTGCAGCGCCTGCGCGTTGTCGGGGCCGAAGCGGTCCCACGAGTACGGGACCTGCAGCTGCGGTTCGGGGAAGTCGTTCCAGAACTCGTGGTCGTCGCAGGAGACGAGCGTCGGGCAGGCCGCGAGCAGGTCCTGGTAGGCGCCGTCGCCCCAGTAGCGCTCGTACTTGCCCGCGAGCCCTTCCCGGAGCTTGACCGGCAGCGGCGACCACACGTCGGCGTAGATCTGATCGCCCATCAGCACCTTGAACGCGGGTCGCTCGCGCTGGACGAGCTCGACGACCGCGGACGAGTAGTGGCCGTCCTTGTCGTCGTTGAGCCAGAAGCAGGAGCCGATGATCAGCGACACGGGCAGCTGGTTCGGCAGCGTGCGCCAATGCTGCGGGCGGCCGCGCTCGGGGATCGTGACCTCGTACAGCGCGCCCGGCTGCGCGTCCTTGAGGCGCAGCTCCTTGACCGCCATCTGCCGCTTGGATCCGTTCGGGGCGGGCTGCGGTGCCCACGGCGTGTCGACGAGCTGCACGGGCTGCCCGGCCGCGGTCCGCACGCGCGGCGGCTTGGGCGTGAACTCACCGGCGGGCCACGAGTACCAGACCCGCCAGCCGTCGCCGCTCGCGAGCGGCGCGCCCGCCGTCACCCATACGCCTGGCATCGGCGAGGACCCTACTCGGGATGGGCGCCGCCGTCAGTCGTCGTCGTCCTCGTCGCCGCCGCCGTCGTCGTCGTCCTCGTCGTCGTTGGCCTGCTTCTTCGCCTGGCCGGGCGGGACGTGCTCGGCGCGGTCCTGCTTCTTCGCCTGGCCAGGCGGGAGCTCGCTGACGGGCGTCGCGGTCGCGGCCGGCGGCGGCGTGGACGCCGGCTGCTCGACCGGCTTGGCCGGCTTCTGCTTCTCGGGCTTGGCCTTCTCCGGCTTGACCTTGTCGGCCTTCGGCGGGTTCTTGCGCGCGGGCCGGTCCGCCTTCGGCGCGGGACGGTCCGCGCGCGAGGAGGGACGATCCTGCCGCGGCGCGGGCCGCGAGGTGCGCGGCGTGTCCTCGCGTGGGCTCTCGGCGCGCGGCGTCTCCGCCGGCCGCGAGCCGGCCGCGTCGGTGTTGCCCGGGCGCGGGTCGGCCGGGATCGTGAGCCCGACGGTCCGCGGGCGCTCGCGCTTCGGCTTCGGCTTCGGCTTGGCCTTCTTCGCGGCCGGCCGCTTCTTCGCCGGGCGCTCGGGAGCACTGCTCGCGGCGGCGGCGGTCGGCGCGGCGGTGACGACCGGCGTCGGGGTGGCCGTCGCCGTTGTCGGCGCGGCGGCGCGCTTCTCGCGCTCCGGCAGGGCCGGAGGCGCCTCCGCGTCGGCGGCCGGCGGCGGCTTGTAGAACTCGGTCGCGGCGACCGTCGCGCCGCCGCCCGCGATCGCGACGCAGGCGAGCAGCTTCGCGGTCCCGCCGCCGAGGATCTGCGCCAGCAGCGCGGCCGCGCCGGCGGTCGGCAGCGGCGGCGCCAGCAGTGCGAGCCGCTTCTCGCGCGTGGCGATGTCGGCCTGGAAGGCGCGGCAACCGGAGCAAGAGCGCAGGTGGGCACGCAGCCCGCGGCTGCGCAGCACACGGCCGTCGCCGTCCGAGAGCTTGCGGCGCACGTCCTCGCAGGGCATCTCACGCCCCTCCCGTGCGCTGAACAGGGCGGTGCGGGCCTCGTAGATGACCTGCTTGACGTTCGCGGCCGACGTCTCGAGCACGACCGCGATCTCCGCGTGGGAGAGCCCGTTGAGCTCGCGCAGCACGAGCGCCGCGCGCTGGCGCTCCGGCAGGTCGGCGAGGTCCATGGCCAGCAGGCGCAGCTGCTCGCGCTCGCTCACCTGGTCGTCCAGCTCCACCGCCACCGGGATGTCGTCGAGCTCCGTCGTGTCCCGGCGCTTGCGCAGCAGCGAGATCGCCTCGTTGTGGGCGATCCGGAACAGCCACGGGCGCAGCTCGAAGTCGCGCTCCTCGGTCTGCAGCGCCGCGAACGCGCGCGTCATCGTGCTCTGCAGCGCGTCCTGCGCGTCCTCCTCGTGGCGCAGGATCGAGCGGCAGTACCGGTACAAGGCCTGGTGGTGGCGTTCGTAGACCGCCGCGAACGCGGCCGCGTCGCCACGCGCGGCGCGGGAGCGCAGCGTGCTCTCGCGGCGGAGACGGAGTGTCGCGGGGACTGCGGTCATGGCCCACACATCCTGAACGTCACAACTCGCTGAAAGTCATACCCGACCTTTATCGTCACGGCGCGTTGACGGGTTAAATGGCCCCGTACAACCCGCAGAAGACGCTCTCGCTGCTGGAGCGCACGCTCACCGCCGAACCCACCGCGAGCCTTCGCGCGCTCACCGCGCTGCGCGCCGAGCTCGACGTCCTGGAGCGCCACCTGGTCGCCCGCGCGCTCCAGGAAGGACAGACCTACACCCAGATCGCGCGTCCGCTCGGGATCTCCCGCCAGGCGGCGCACCGGCGCTACCGCGACCTCACTTCGCCGCCGACGCTCTCCGAAGCCGCGCGCGCCGCGCTCGTGCGCGCCCGCGAGGAAGCCGCCCGCCACGGGTCGCGCAGCATCGACGGCGAGCACCTCGCGCTCGCACTCGCTCAGGCCGGCGCGCTCCAGTTCGACGCCGAGGCCGCGCGGCGCTCGTTCCCACCGCCTGCCATGAACGCGCCTTCGCCGGCCGGTCTTCACCCGAGTCTTCATGCCCGTCTCATCCGCAACTCAGGCGTGCTCGGCCTCGATCACCTGGTGAAGGCGACGCTCGAGGACGACGGCGCGCGCCGGCTACTCGAGCAGTTTCCCGACCGTGGCCCAGTTGCGAACGGTCGCGGTGCCGGTGGCGGGCGCCTTGCTGAAAGCCTTCATTAGGCGCGAGTTCTGCATGCCTTCCGGGCACCACGCGTAGATCTCCCGCCCCCGGACCGCGTAGGCGTCGGGGGCGAAGTCCTGCCCCTCGAGGTAGGCGAGATCCGGCTCACGGTCGCCGAAGACGACGAAGTAGCGCGTCGGGTTGGTCACCGCTTCCCCGAACGGGTCGGCCTCGACGACGGCGCGCAGCTCGTCCATCGTGCGCAGCACGACGTCGATCTTCATCTTGAAGCGTTCTTCGAGCGCCGCCTCGAGCTGGGCGCGAGACACGCGGCCGGTGAAGATGGCATTACCGCTCGCGAGGACCGTACGAACGTCGGTGTAGCCCAGCGCCTCGAGAAGTGCCCGCAAATCGGCCATGGCGACGCGGCGCTTGGCGCCGAGGTTGATACCGCGGAGGAGGGCGATGTTGCGGGGCATCAGCGCACAGGTTCGCTTACGAACCGGATGACGCAAACCTGAAGGTTCCCTTACAGGACTCTTCAGCGAGCGCTTAGAGAGCAGGGAGACACTGCTCCGGCGCTTGAGGAAGCGCATGGGTCAATCTCTGTGGAGGGTCTGATGGTGTCTGTGAAGACGCGGCGTGTTGCCGTGCCGGTGGTCGTCGCCTGCGTCGGTGTGCTCGGTTCTGCGACGGCGGCGCATGCGCAGTCGGGTGGCCTGGCGGTCACGCCGGCCAGCCTCGAGAACCGTGCCAAGCTGGGCACGGTCGGCTCGCTCACGCTCAACAACACCACGCGCGAGACGCTGCGCGTGACCGTCACCGTCCGCCCGTGGCGCCAGCAGCTCAACGGCACGGTCCTGGCCGATCCGCGCTCGAACCTCACCCGCTACGTGCGCGCGACGACGCGCTCGTTCACGATCGGCGCCGGCGCGAAGCGGCCGATCAGCTTCCGCATGGTGCGGCGCCTGAGCTCGCTGTACGCGAGCGTCGACATCCTCGGCAAGCCGACCAACACCAAGGGCCGCAAGGGCATCATCCCGAACTACCGGCTGATCTCGAAGCTGCGCCTGAACCCGTCGAAGAAGTCGTTCCGCTTCCGCACGGGCGCCGCGCAGGTCCGGTCGGGCAGCGTGATCCTGCCGGTGCGCAACCTCGGCAACTCGATCGACCCGATCGGCGGCTCCTTCCGCATCTCCGGCCCCGGCACCAAGTCCGGCAACATGGCCGCCATCGCGGCGCTGCCCGGCAAGCTCGTGGGCCTGAACCTCGGCTCCACGCGCGGCATGAAGAAGGGCCGCTACACCGTCAACGCGACGGTCACGCAGGGCTCGCGCCGCACCAACGTGCGTACGAGCTTCACGATCCGGTAATGACCACGAGCGTGGAGTCCGTCTTCACGCTCGAAGCGACGCCGATCAAGTTCGGCCCCGGCGCGGTCGATGACGCCGGCTGGGAGCTGCAGCGCCTGGGCGTGACCCGGGCGCTGCTCGTGACCGACCCGGGCATCCCGCATCTGGACCGGGTGCTCGCGTCTTTGGAGTGCGACGTGGTGGTCTTCGACCGCGCCCGGGTCGAGCCCTCGCTGGACTCGCTGCAGGAGGCCGCGGACTTCGCGGTGGGCGAGGAGGTCGACGGGTTCGTGTCGCTGGGCGGCGGGAGCGCGGTCGACACCGCGAAGGTCGCGAACCTGATCGCCTCGCACCCGGCGCCGGTCATGGACTACGTGAACGCGCCGATCGGCGGCGGCAAGGCGCCGCCGTCGCCGCTGCTCCCGCATCTCGCGATCCCGACCACGTGCGGAACCGGCTCGGAGGCGACGACCGTCGCCGTACTGGACATCCCGGAGCGGCGCGTGAAGACCGGCATCTCCCACCGCTACCTGCGGCCGTCGCAGGCGATCGTCGATCCGGACCTGGCGCGGACGTTGCCGGCGGAGGTGGTCGCGGCGACCGGGCTCGACGTCGTCTGCCACGCGGCCGAGTCCTACCTGGCACGGCCGTACACGTCGCGGGAGCGGCCCGCATCCCCGGGCGAGCGGCCGCCGTACCAGGGATCGAACCCGGTCGCGGACGTGTGGTCGGCGAAGGCGCTGGAGTACGGTGGGCGCTATCTGCGGCGCGCGGTCGCGGACGGCGATGACGTCGAGGCGCGCGGCGCGATGATGCTGGCGGCGTCGATGGCGGGCGTCGGGTTCGGCTCGGCGGGGGTGCACATCCCGCACGCGTGCGCGTATCCGATCGCGGGTCTCAAGCACGAGTACGAGCCGCCGGGCTACCCGGGCCGGTTCATCCCGCACGGAATCTCGGTGATCGTCACCGCACCGGCGGCGTTCGCGTTCACGCACGAGGCGGCTCCCGAGCGCCATGATCACGCGGCGTCGTTGCTGAACGGGACGTCGTTGCCGGAGACGCTGTCCGCGCTCATGTCCGACCTCGGCGTGCCGTCGCTCGGTGAGCTCGGCTACGGGGAGGACGACATCCCGGCGCTGGTCGAGGGCGCGCTGGCCCAGCGGCGGCTGCTCGCGGTGGCGCCGCGGGAGGTCACCGCGGACGATCTCGCCGCGATTCTCAGAGCGAGCGTGTGAAGTCGCTGAGCCGCTCGGCGCCCGTGTCGGTGACGAGCAGGATCTCCTCCACCTGCACGCCGCCGAAGCCGGGACGGCACAGGAACGGCTCGATCGTGATGACGTCGCCGGCGACGAGCTCGTCGCCGGAGCGACCGAGGCTCGGCGCCTCGTGGACCTCGAGTCCGACCCCGTGGCCGAGCGCGGTCGGGAACCCCTCCATCACGTGCTCGCCCGGCTTGCGCTGGGTGGGGAAGCCCTCGCCTTCGAAGCGATCGCACGCGCGCGCGTAGAGCTCGCGGCCGTCGACGCCCGGCTTGACGTGCGCGATCGCGTCTTCGAGCACCTCCAGGACGAGCTGGTGCCAGCGCGCGATCTCGGGGTCCGGTTCGCCGACGACGAACGTGCGCGCGATGTCGGAGAAGGTCGCGGTCTCGCGGTCCTGCGGCGCGAGGTCGACGATCACGGGCTCGCCCGGCTGGATCGGGCCGCTGCCGGGGCCGTGACCCGTGGCCGTCTGCGGGCCGTGGGCGACGATGAACTCCCCGAGCGCGGCGTGCGGCTCGACCGCGGAGCGCACGATGGTGCGCAGCTCCTCGCAGGTGCGGCCCGGTTCGAGCGCTTCGCGGGCGGCCTGCAGGCCGAGCTGCGCGGCGTGGGTCGCCCGCCGGATCCCGTCGAGCTCCCGCGCGGACTTCACGCGCCGGCGGCGGTCGAAGCGCGCGCGGTCGACGTGCAGCGTGATGCCGTGCGCGCGCAGGAAGTCGGCGGTCTCCAGCGGAAAGCCGGGCGGGACCGCGCCTGCGCGATCGTCGGCGCGTCGAGCGGTAAGGTCGCCGCGAACGGCTCGCCGTCACGCTCTCCATACAGGAACGCGTCGATGATCCCCGCAGGGATCTCATGACGCAGCTCCGGGGAACGCAGCGTATCGGCGTCGATCAGCACGTCCATGGGCGTCAACATACGCGTGCTCGCGACGTGTAGTGGCTGTGAGCGACCGCGCCCGCTTTGAATCCCTGTTCCGCGAGCACTACCCGGCCGTGCTGCGCTTCGCGCGGCGCCGCACGGACGCCGCAACCGCCGAGGACGTCGCCGCCGAGACGTTCGCCGTCGCCTGGCGGCGGCTGGAGCGCGTCCCGGCCGAGCCGCTGCCGTGGCTGTACGTGGTGGCCGCGCGCGAGTTGTCCACCCGCCGCCGGGCGGCCGCGAGCGATCGCGTCAAGGCGTCCCGGTCGGCCGATGTGGCGTTCGGCCGCGACCCCGCCGACGCGCTGGGCGAACGCGACGCCGTCCTGCGCGCCTTCGCCCGGCTGAGCGAGACGGACCGCGAGGCGCTGCGCCTGGTCGCCTGGGACGGGTTGTCCCTGGCCGACGGGGCGAAGGTCGCCGGCACGACCCGCCTGGCGTTCGCCATGCGCGTGTCCCGCGCGCGCCGGCGCCTCGGCGCGGCGCTCGCGGCCGCTGACGACCCCGCCCCACCGCGCCTGTCGCCGGGTCCGCCCGGCCACGCCGCGCCCGCGCGTCTTCCCTCGTCCCCGGAGCCCACGCATGACCACTGACACGCTCGACCGCCTGCGCGCCGCGGACCCCGCGCGCGATCTCGAAGTCCCCGTCCCGGAGGACCTCCTCACCCGGCTGGTGTCGACGCCCCGGCGGCGCCGCCGGCGCCGGACCCGCCGCGCTGCGCTCGCCGTCCCGTTCGCGGTCGCGGCCTCGATCGCGGGCTTCGCGCTGCTCGCGCCGGACGTCACGCCACCCGACCTCGCCGCCCGGGCGTACGCGCAGACCGCCGTGCCCGCCGAGGAGATCCTCTACACGCGCATCACCTCACGGACGGAGTCGAACGGCCCGGGCGTCCCGCCGTCGGAATCGCGCACCGAGGAGCGCTGGCAGCTCGGGGCGCGCTGGCACACGATCTCGCGCCACTCGAGCGGCGAGCGCTTCGAGGAGTACCTCGACGCCGATGGCGTCCTGCACTTCACCAACGGGGACACCGCCCGCCGCTCCGACGGCGGCGACGCCCGCATGTACATCGACCAGCACGCCCCCGGCTTCCTGCGCGAGTTCCGGCAGGCGTACGAGCGGGGCGCGCTCGACCCCGCCGGCGACACGACCTTCAACGGCCGCGCCGCCAAGCGCTACATCGTCACCTGGGACCGCTCACGCGCCGAGTACTTCATCGACGCGGACACCGGCACCCCGCTCGGCTCACGCTCGGTCATGGCGATCTACGGCCCCGACCGGACCTCACAGATCGGCGAGCAGCGCACGACGGTGGTCGTCGAGGCGCTGGAGTCCCTTCCCCCCACGCGCGAGAACTTGAACAGACTCACGCCGGGCTAGTCGATCTCTAGGCTGGCCCGATGCCGCGCCAGCTCGCCGACATCATGGCCGAGTACGCCGTGCACGAGGAGTCGCGCAAGCCGACGCTCTTCACGCGCGACGACGCCGGGCACGTGCGCGCGCACGAGTTCAACGAGCCCGACGACGACTCGGCGATCCGGCGCGTGCAGGGCATCGTGGCCGACTCGTCGGGCGCGGTCACCGGGCTCATGCTGCTCGCGTTCGAGCCGGAGCGGGTGCTCATCACCGCCACGGACGGCGCAACGCACATCGCCGCCCAGTCCTTGGTGACGGGCGGCGTGCTGGGCGAGTGGCGCGAGCTCACCCCGGGCGACCCGACCGCGACCTTCATGGTCAACGTGCTGCGGACCGCGCTCGGGCAGGACACGCTCACGCAGCGCAAGGGCGCGCTCGACGAGGTCGCGATGCTGCGCCGCGCGCTCGACGGGTTCCTGCAGCGGGTGGACGCGAACGGGCACCTTGCCACGGGTGACGGCGTGCTCGAGGCCGACCGGCTGGGCCTGGTAGAGCTCGCGCGCGACGCCCTCGCGCTCGCCGTCTCCCACGGGCGCGCAGACCGGCAGCTCGACGACGGGCTCACCCTCAGGCGGGTGCCGTCCCGGCCGGCGGACCTGACCTGAGGACGATCGTCGTCTCGGTGTCCGCGGCGCCGTGGCGGACCCGCAACGTCCTGAGCAGCATGTCGAGCTCGGCGGTGTCGCGGCAGGCCACGCGCAGCTGATAGTCCGGCGCGCCGGTGAGGTGCAGCACCTCGATCACCGACGGCAGCCGCGACGCCTCCACCGCGAACTGGTCCGAGTCCACCCCGTGCGCGAGCGTGATGCCCACCAGCGCCTCCAGGTTGCGGCCGCCCGCGGCGGGGTCGATCAGCGCCGTGAAGCCGAGGATCACCTTCTGCTGGCGCAGGCGGCGGACGCGGTCGGCGGCGGCGTTCGCGCTCAGGCCCACCGCGGCGCCGAGCTCCCGCCAGGACAGACGCCCGTCCGCGCGGAGCAGCCTGAGAATCTCGCTGTCCGTGGGGTCCATGACCGCGATTGTCTCAGTCTTTCGCCGATGGTTCTTGCGTTCCGCGGCACGATGGAGCAGAACAGGCGCATGTTCGTCGCCGGGCTCGTCGCAGGACTCGCCATCGCCATGCAGATCGGGGCGGTGTCGCTGCTGCTGATCGAGGCGGCGGTCGTGGGCGGGCCGCGCAAGGGCGTGGCTGCGGGGATGGGGGTCGCGACGGTCGACGTCGTCTACGCGGTGATCGCGGGCGTCGCGGGCGGCTTCGCGGGCGCCGCGCTGTCAGGGCACGAGCGCGAGATCAAGCTGTTCGCGGCCGCCGTGCTGGCCGCGATCGCGCTCCACGGGCTCGCGGGCCTGTGGCGCGATCCCGAGGTGCGCGAGATGGACACGAGCGGCAGCGCGCGCTCGCACTACGCGCGCTTCTTCGCCATCACAGCGGTCAACCCGCTCACGATCGCCTCGTTCGCCGCGGTCGCCACCGCGTTGTCGGTCGACGGCGCGGGCGCGGTGGCCGCGTTCGTGCTCGGCGTGGCTGTCGGCACGGGCGGCTGGCACCTGTTCCTGCCGCTGGCCGCCGGGCACGCGGGGCGCTGGGTGACGCCCGCGATCCGGCGCACGCTCGCGATCGGCGGACGCGTGCTCGTGCTGGGCATCGCGGTGCACCTGGCGGTCTCCTGACTTACAGAAAACAAGCCTCGCCGGTCCGGTATAAATCCGGCTGTCCTTTGACAGAAGTGGAGGGGGAGAGATGCAACGCAGCTTGCTCGCGTGCATGACGGGGTTCGCCGCCCTGCTGGCGGCCCCGGCCGCGCAGGCGCAGTACACGGCTCCGGCGCCCGACCCGGGCTTCCGGTACATCTTCGACGGAACGGCGACCGGCTCGGATGCGTCGTTCGACAAGTGGCTGTTCGCGGCCGGCACAGCCGCTCAGTCGCGGCCCGCGTCCGAAGGCGGCCTGGGCCAGGCGACGCTGAACACCAGCAACGGCGCGATCGACGTCGGCGCTTCGCCGTTCGGCGCCTACTGGTACCCGGTGAAGGCGTTCGGCGACGCGGTGTTCCGCATCCAGTACCAGGTGCAGGACACGCCCACGTCCACCCGCAACGGCGGCGTGATGATCCGCACGCCGGAGGTCCGCTACACGGGCGCGGACACCAACGCGGTGCTCGCCCAGAAGCCGACCGGCTTCAACTTCGACGTGTGCCCGGGAGCGATCCCGCTGTGCAACCGGACGGAGCCGGCGCCGTCGACCACCTACAAGTGGCCGGGCTCAACCCCGAACCTCCCGCCCGCGTTCGATTACACGGGCGGCTACTGCGCCCGGTCGACCGCCGCCGGCGTCTACAACGTCAACGGGTTGAACGGCCAGCCGCTGACCACCAACGGCAACGCGAACAACCACCAGCACTGGACGCAGGTCGCGTGCGGCCACGAGGTGCAGATCAACGAGACGCTGACGGGCGGCGGTCCGCAGCCGTCGACCGATCCGATCAAGACCGGCTCGATCTACAACTTCCGCAACCTCAACGCCGAGCAGTCGCGGACGTACGAGCGCCTCGACAAGGGCGTCTGGCACGAGATGGAGATCCGCACGATCGGCCAGCAGTACACCGTCCTGGTCGACGGCAAGATCCTCAACCAGTTCGACAACGCGATCCCGAAGACCGCGTCGCGCGCCGGTGACCCGCCGACGATGGCTCGCCAACTGGCCGCCGGCTACCTCGGCCTGCAGACCCACGGCGGCAACGACCGCATCTCCTACCGCGAGATGCAGGTCAAGGAGTTCACCGCCGCCGACCTGCCGGTCAACACCGTCGCGCCGTCGGTCAGCGGCACCGGCTACCAGAGCGAGCCGCTCACCTGCAACCACGGCGGGTGGAACGCGGCCGCCGGCTCGACCCGCTGGGTCACGTGGTACCGGGCCAACAAGATCCCCGAGAACCACCCGCGCTTCCGCGCCCCGAACCAGCTCGACTACAACAACACCACCACGCCGCCGACCTCGCGGTCCGGCACGGCGAACCTCACCTGGCTGGACGCGCAGATCGTGGGCGAGGGCAACACCTACACGCCCACCGGCGCCGACCTCGGCAAGACGATCTACTGCCAGGTGAGCGTCGACAACGCGGGCGCGACCGTGTTCAAGACCGCCCTCGCGC
The DNA here is from genome assembly GCF_027587175.1 of Solirubrobacter deserti. GTDB lineage: Bacteria > Actinomycetota > Thermoleophilia > Solirubrobacterales > Solirubrobacteraceae > Solirubrobacter > Solirubrobacter deserti. The sequence goes on along the minus strand of NZ_JAPCID010000010.1, from coordinate 83,070 downwards.
CGGAGATCATCGTCGCGCGCGACGTTCCGGTCGGCGGCACTGTCCCGGCCACCCTGTCGCTGAACGTCGCCGCGGCCTCGTTCGAGCCGTTCGTCCCGGGCGTCGAGAAGGACTACACGGCGTCCACGACCGCCACGGTCATCTCGACCGCCGGCGACGCGAAGCTGACCGTGAGCGAGCCCGGCCACCTGACCAACGGCGCCTTCACGCTGCCCGAGCCGCTGCGCGTCTCGTTCTCGAAGTCCTCGTGGGACGCCCCGGTGTCCAACGAGGAGGTCGACGTGGAGTTCAAGCAGCTGATCAAGGACACGGACCCGCTGCGCACGGGCACGTACTCCAAGACGCTGACCTTCACGCTCAGCACCACGAACCCGTAGTCCGGTGGGCGGCCACCGCTCGGGTGGCCGCCTCCAGCTCGCCCTCTCTGAACCGCAGCACCTCGAAGCCGCCTGCTCGCCAGGCGGCTTCTTTGCGTGCGTCCTCGTGGCGGGTTCTCGTTCGCCGGTGGTGAGGACCGTCGAGCTCGATCGCGAGCGCGAGGTCCGGCCAGTGGAAGTCGACCTCGTAGCCGTTGAGGTGGGTGTTCACGAGTGGTTCCTCCAGCCCGGCCTGCTCGAGCGCGTTGAGGAAGCGGCCCTCGCCGCGGCTGCGGATACCGGCACTGCCGCGCTCGTGCAAGGCGATCGCATCGTCGAGCCGGGTGATGTGGTTGCGCCGCCCCGCCCGCTCCCGCGCGTCCCGCACATGGTCGAGGCGCAGGAGGTCCTTGAACTCGGCCTCGTGCATGACGTTCGCGAGCTCCCACTTCGTCAATTCGCCGGTGAGATCGACGAGGAGTCGCGGGATCGTGGTGACGGGAATGCCCTTGAACCCGGTCACGTCGCGCGGATCGAGCGTGTCGCATCTGTGGATCCGCGCTGTTGTCTTCGGGCGCCGGCGTGCCGGGACAACGACATCGATGAGGGAGACGCGGTAGCGCCAGATCTCGTAGTGCTTCGCGCACGCCAGTCCGGTGAGAGCGGCGCCCTCACCCGCCACCAGCACCTCGGCGAGCCAGCGTCCCTGCTGCGCGAGCGCGGCGTGGCCGACCGCGTACACGCCCTGGCCCACACGGTGCAAGCGCCCGGCTCGCACGCGCCGCCCGATCGCGCTGTCGCTCAGCCCGGCGGCGTGCATCTGCGCCACGGTCACGACCCCGTACTGCCGTGCGGCGATCTGTGCGATCACGGAATCGGGGGAACCAAACTGTCGATATGCGCGAGTTTGGTTCCCCACAACCGGAGCGTGGCGCCGTTGGCACTTCCGTGTCTACGCGCGATCGTCACGGAACACGCGCGTGTCTGTAAAACCTTTGCGCATGGAGCTCAGCGCGGCTCAGAAATTGGTGGCGGAGCTCGACCCGCGCGGCGTGTACCTGTTCGGCTCCGCGGTGCACGGTGGGCTCCAGCCGCGCAGTGACCTCGACGTGTTCGTGGTGGCGCGGGAGCGCCTCACGGACGCGCAGAAGCGGCGCCTGTTCGAAGGTCTGCGCGCCATCAAGGGGCGCAACGTCGAGGTGACGGTGGTCGCGCACGGGCGCATGGAGTTCCAGTGGGGCGGCTGGCTGCCCGACCGCTGGGAGGAGGGTGAGAACCACGACCTGCCGATCCTCGTCCACAAGGTCCTGCTTGCCAGCCGCACACTGCACGGGCCGCCGCCGCAGGCGCTGCTCGAGCCGCCCGCGCCGGACGAGATCCGGCAGGCGATGCTCGACACCGTCGAGCCGGTCCTGCTTGACCTGCACGAGGACACCACGAACGTGCTGCTCACGCTGTGCCGGATCTACTACTCGCTCGTGACCGGCGACATCGCCTCCAAGGGCGAAGCCGCCGCCTGGGCGCTCGCGCGCTTCCCGCACGAGGCGCTGGCCAAGGCGCGCGCGATCTACCTCGGCGGGCTGCCCGAGAACTACGCCGGCCTCGACGTCGACTACGCGGCCGCCAACCTACGCGCGCTGATAGCGCAGCAGGACCGCGCCTGACTCGAACGGCCGCGTCTCGACGAGCTTCAAGCGCAACCGCACGCCCGCGGGAAAGAACGGCGTGCCGCCGCCGACGGCCGTCGGGTAGAGGATCGCCCGGAACTCGTCGATGCGATCGAACATCGCCGCGGCGAGCGTGGGCCCGCCCACCTGCACCGGGCCGTCGCGGTCGGGGACCTCGGACACGTCGCGCACGAGCTCGGCGCCGTCGACCCGTCGTAGCGTGCGCGAGACGACGATCGTCGGCGTCGCCTGCCAGGCCTCGGCGAACGCCCGCTCCACCGGCGCGGAGTCCGGCGGCGGCGCCCGCCAGTAGCTCATCGTCTCCCACAGCTTGCGGCCGTAGACGTTGAGCACGGTCTCGCGCTGGGCCTGGTTCCAGTACTCGTGGAGCTCCTCGTCAGGGGCCGACCAGTCGAAGTTGCCTTCGGCGTCCATGACGTAGCCGTCGGCCGAGAGGTTGAAGCCGTAGAAGATCACAGGGCCGCTCCGGAGTCCGCGTCGAAGTACCGAAGCCCGGATTCCACCAGACCGAACTCGATCTCGTCGCCCACGTCGCGCTCCGCGCGGCCCTCCTCGAACACGACCAGCCGCGCTTCGCCCACGTCGACGCCGACGAACGTCTCGCGCCCCAGCGCCTCCACGAACGCGATCCGCCCCTTCAACGGCCCGATCAACCCCTCGCGCCACGGCCGCACGTGCTCCGGCCGCACGCCCACCACGTTCGGCAGGTTCAGCCCGACCTCCGCCCCCGTGAAGAAGCTCATGGCGGGAGAGCCGATGAAGCCCGCGACGAAGCGGTTCGCGGGCCGCTCGTAGAGCTCCTCCGGCGTGCCGACCTGCTCGAGCCGGCCCTCGTTCATGACCGCGATCCGGTCCCCCATCGTCATCGCCTCGACCTGGTCGTGCGTGACGTAGACCGTCGTGGTGTCCACCTCCTGTTGCAGCCGGCGGATCTCCCCGCGCGTCTGCGTGCGCAGCTTGGCGTCCAGGTTGCTCAAGGGCTCGTCCATCAGGAACACCTGCGGCTCGCGCACCAGCGCGCGCCCGAGCGCGACCCGCTGCGCCTGCCCGCCGCTCAGCTGCCCCGGCCGGCGCTGCAGGAGTGCCTCGAGGTCCAGAACGCGAGCCGCCTCGGCGACGCGCCGCTGGATGTCCGCGCCCGGGACCTTGCGCCGCCGCAGCCCGAACGCGAGGTTGTCGAACACGGTCATCTGCGGGTACAGCGCGTAGTCCTGGAAGACCATGGCGATGTCGCGCTCGCGCGGCGCGACCTGGTTGACCACCCGATCGCCGATGAAGATCGACCCGGACGAGATCGCCTCCAGCCCCGCCAGCATCCGCAGCGCGGTCGTCTTGCCCGACCCGGAGGGCCCGACGAGCACCATGAACTCGCCGTCGGCGATCTCCAGTGACAGCTCCCGCACGGCCTCGACCGACCCGAACCGCTTCCCGACGCCCTCGAAGCGCACGCCCGCCATCTAGCCCTTCACCGCCCCGGCCAGCATCCCGCGGATGAAGTGTCGCTGGAGGAAGATGTACAAGATCACCACGGGCAGGGCCACGATCACCGAAGCGGCCGCCATCAACGAGAGCTCGCTCGTGTTGCGGCCCTGGAAGAAGCTGAGCCCCAGCGGCGCCGTCCGCAGCGACTCGTCGCTCACCATCACGAGCGCCAGCAGGAACTCGTTCCAGGTCCACATGAACAGCAGCACGGTCATGGTCAGCACGGCCGGCCGCGCGAGCGGCAGCAGCACGCGCCACAGCGTGAACCACGTGGACGCGCCGTCCAGCCGCGCCGCCTCGACCAAGGACCGCGGCACGGTCCGGAAGTACGTGCGCATCCAGTAGGTCCCGAACGCCACCGACGTCGCGATCTGCGGCAGGATCAGCGCCCAGTAGGTGTTGGTCAGGTTCAGGTCGCGCAGGTCGTAGTAGAGGGGCACGATGATCGCCTCCGTGGGCACCATCAGCCCGAGCAGGAACAGGTAGAACAGCACGGTCGAGCCGCGGAAGCGCATCAGGCCGAACGCGTACCCGGCGAGGATCGAGAAGAGCGTGGCGAAGAAGACCACGGATACGGAGACGATGATGCTCGACTTCAGGTACGAGCCGAAGTTCCCGTCCTCCCACGCCGTCTTGAAGTTCTCGAAGTGCAGCCCGTTCAGCGACCCGAACGCCGCCACGCCGTCGGGGTCCTGCAGCGCCGTGAACAGGATGCCGACGATCGGCAGCAGCGCGATCAGCGAGAACACGCCGAGGATCACGTAGCCGAGCGTCTGCTCCGCGCGCGAGGTCAAGTTGAGCGCTCCGCGATCCGGTTGATGCCCAGCGAGATGATGAAGATGATCACCGTCAGCGTGATGCCGACCGCCGCGGCGCTGCCCACCTGCCCGCTCTCGAACGCGCGCGAGAACACCTGGAAGGCCGGCACCGACGTCGCGTTCCCCGGCCCGCCGCTGGTGGTGATGTAGACCAGGTCGAAGTTGCGCAGCGCGTAGATCGTCGTGAGCGTCAGCGCCACCGCGATCTCCCCGCGCAGGCCGGGCAGCGTCACCGCCAGGAACTCGCGGAACGGCCCGGCGCCGTCCACGCGCGCCGCGTCGTACAACGACGTCGGGATCTTCTGCACCCCGGCGGTCAGCAGCACCATCGCCAGGCCGAAGTACACGTACGTCCCCACCAGGCCCACGCTCGGCAGCGCCAGGTTGAAGTCCCCCAGCCACGACCGGCCCTCGATCCCGAACCAGCCCAGGAAGCGGTTCAGGGCGCCGTCGGTCGGCTGGTAGATCATCTTCCACATCAGCGCGACAACCACCATCGCGACCACCTGCGGCAGGAACAGCACCGCCCGGAAGAACGCGAGCCCGCGCACACGCGCCCGCGCCATCACCCCCGCCAGAGCGAGCCCGATCAGCAGCGGCAGCACCGCGTAGAACAGCAGCAGGATCAGCGCGTGCACGAACGCCGCGCGCAGATCCTCGTCCGTGAAGACCTCGGCGTAGTTGTCGAAACCCGCCCACGTGCCGGCGGTCAGCCCGTCCCAGTCCCACAGCGAGATGTACGCCGCGCGGTAGAGCGGGTACAGGACGAAGCCGGCGAACACGACGAACGCCGGCAGCAGGTACAGATAGCCGACGAGGCGCGGCTCGCCGGGCGGGCGCTCGCCCGGCGAACCCTCACGGGAGGCCGCTTCTAACGGAGCGGCTACCGCCACGTCAGCGCGACTCCGCCCACTTGTCGTACGCCTCCTGCACCCCGGCGGTGAACTCGGTCGGCGACTGCTTGCCCGCCAGCAGCTCCTGGATGGCGCTCGAGATGTCGTCGTAGAACGTCGGCGTCGTGTAGTCCAGGTACGGGATCACGCCGTCGGCGTCGTTGAGCTTCTGCCACGCCTGCGCGACCTCGACCGACACGCCGGTGGACGGCGTCGGCGCGCCCTTCATCGCCGGCAGGTTGTTCGTGTCCACGAGCACCTTGGCCGCGTTCGCGTCCGTGAGGAAGTCGATGTAGGCCGCCGCGACGTCCGGCACCTTCGACGCGGAGGAGATCGTGAACGGCAGGTCCTCCCCGCCGAGGGAAACCGGCGCGTTCGGGTCCTGGCCCGGCATGAGCATGAAGCCGACCTTGTCGCCCATCTGCTCGGCCAGGTCGGCGGTGACCCACGTGCCCGCGATCAGGTACCACGAGTCGCCCTTGGCAAAGGACTGCCAGGCCGGGTCGTAGTCCGTGCCGTTGAAGTCCTTGTTGAAGTAGCCCTTGTCGACCCACTCCTTGATCTTCGTCGCGCCGGCCTGGAACTCCGGGTTGTCGAAGGAGGCGCCTTCGCGGGCGAACACGAAGTCGCGGATCGCCTGCTTGTCGGCCGTCTGCCCGAGCACGCTCTCGAAGTTGTGGATGCCGGGCCACTTCTCGAGGTTGCCGAACATGATCGGCGTGTCCCCGGCGTCCTTGGCCTGCTGCAGCGAGGCCTCGAACTCGGTCAGCGTCGTCGGCGGCGTGGTCACCTTGTCCTTGTTGTAGAACACGCCCACGATCTCGCCCATCTGGGAGAGCCCGTACAGCTCGCCGGAACCGAACTCGGCGCCGTCGGACGAGAAGCGGTTGAGGTCCAGCAGCGTCGAGGAGTAGCGCGACTCCCAGTCGTAGACCTTCGCGTAGTCGTCCACCGGCCGCAGCAGCCCGGCCTTGACGATCTCGCCCATCGTCCCACGGCCCTGGTTGACCTGGATCACGTCCGGCGCGTCGTCACCCGAGGCGGCGAGCTTGACCGTCTTGAGCAGATCCTCGAACGACTTCTTCGTCCGCTCGATGGTGACGTTCGGATACTTGGCCTGGAACTGCTTGTTGAGCTCCTCGATCTCCGCGTTCTGCCCGCCGCGCACGTTCTGATCCCACACGCGCAGCGTGACGTTCCCGGCCTTGGAGATGTCCGGCTTGGCCTCGGCCGTCGCCGACGGCGTCGCCGCCGCCTTGTCCTCGTCGCCGCCACCGGGCGCGCCACCACAGCCGGCGAGCGCCGACAGGGCGAGCACGGCAGCCAGCACACTCTTCGCCTTCACTGGTCCTCCTTCATCGCTGCCGGCTGTCGCACTGGCGACGGCAGCCCATATCCCGCGCCCTCCTCCAAGAGCGCCCGCAACGTCACCGCCCCCGCGGTCGCCGTGGCGACCCGCACCGAGAGCGACGCGTACAGGACCGCCCAGCGCAGGCGCTGTTCGAGCGCCGCCCCCCAATGGTCGGCCCACACATAGGCGGCGGCGAACAGATCGCCGGCCCCCGTCGTGTCCACTGCCTCGACGGCCACGCCTTCCACGCGGACCGTCCCCTCCGCCCCGACGGCGAGTGCGCCGTCCGGCCCCAACGTGACGATCGCCAGCGGCGCGACCTCGGCGAGCTGCGCCGCGGCGCGCTCCGGATCGCCGGCGCCGGTAAGGAGCTGCGCCTCGCGCTCGTTCACGAGCAGCGCCCGGGACCCGCCCATGTCCGGCAACTCGCCACCGGCGAGCGCCCGCGCGTCCAGGTCGCCGACCGAGACGTAGGTGCGTGCGCCCGCCGGCGCGAGGGGCAAGCGGGGGATGCTCAGCACCACCGAGCGCGGCTCGGCGGCGGCGAGCTCGGCGCCGGTGACGCCCTCCCCCGGGTCAAAGGTCGCCATCGCGCGGTCGCCGTCGGTGGGCATGATCACCGTCACCGGCGTGCGCTGCACCATCCGGCCGTCCCAGCGCACGCCCTCGTCGGCGAGCATCGAGCGCAGCATCATCCCGACGCCGTCGTCGCCGAGCGGGGACACGAGCGAGCTGGTGAGCCCGAGCCGCGCCGCGCCGATCGCGGTGATCGCGCCGCCGCCGGGCGAGCGCAGAAAGTCCTCGGCCAGCCGCTCCTCCCCCGGGCGCGGGATCTGGTCGAGCCCCACCAGCGTCAGGTCCAGGAACGCGGGTTCCGCGCAGGCAATGTCCACGGTCACGCAAAGGCCTCCGCGAGCGCCGGCAGCCGCCGGCGGTAGCCGTCGAAGATCTCGCGCGCGGTCGACACCGACGGCACGAGCGGGTGCAGCGCCAAGGCCTTGATCGCGAGCTGCTCGGAGCCGGTCAAGGCGGCCTCGATCGTCGTGCGCTCCACGTCCTTCATGGTCGAGATGAGCGACGACGCGTGCGCCGGGACCTCGCCGATCGCCACCGGCACGGGGCCGTGGCGGCCGACCACACACGGCACCTCGACGACCGCGCGCTCGTCCAGGAACGGCAGCGCGGAGCGGTTGGCGGTGTTGAGGATGAGCACCTCGCGCGTGTTGTTGACGATCGCGTCCACGACGGCCATCGCCTCGCTCTCGTAACCCGAGTTCTCCTCGATGTCGTGCTCGCCCTCCTGGCCGGCGGCGGCGCGCGCCTCGGCCATGTAGGTGCGCTCGCGGTCGTGGCGGGTGGTGCGCCAGTCCTCCAGCGCCGCCTTCGGAGAGTGCCCGTTGCGGGCGTAGAACTCGCGCTGCTGCTGGAGCAGGAACGCGCCCCGGGAGCCGCCGCCGCGGATGGCGTTGACGGTGTCCGCGGCGTAGTAGAAGTAGTAGAGGTACTCGTTCGGGAGCATGCCGAGCGTCCGCAGCCACTCGCCCCCGAACAGCCGGCCCTCCTCGAAGCGCTCGAGGGCGGCGTCGTCGGCCAGCAGCGTGTCCAGCAGCGGCGCGCCGGTGCCGTCGCGCACCTCGGTGAGCCAACCCAGGTGGTTGAGCCCGAAGTAGTGGAACCACAGCTCCTTCGGATCCCGGCCGAGCACGGCGGCCACGCGCCGGCACATGCCCGACGGCGAGTCGCAGATGCCGATGACCTTGTCGCCGAGGATCCGCTGGCAAGCCTCGGTGACCATGCCCGCAGGGTTGGTGAAGTTGATCAGCCAGCCGTTGGAGTGCTCGGCCATCGTCTCGGCCAGCTTGGTCATCACCGGGATCGTGCGCAGCGCGAAGCAGATGCCGCCCGGCCCGGTCGTCTCCTGGCCGAGCACGCCCATCCCGAGCGGGACGTCCTCGTCGATCACGCGGCCCTCGAGCTGGCCCACGCGGATCGCGCAGAAGACGAAGTCGGCGCCGGAGACGGCGTCGACCAAGTCGGTCGTCGTGCGGAACGGCAGCTCGACGCCCTTCTCGGCCGCGAGCCCTTCGAGCACCTGCCCGATGCGCGCCTGGCGCGCCTCGTCGATGTCGTAGAGCACGACCTCGTCGAGCCCGAGCCGCTCCTTGCGGGCGAGCAGCGCGCCGTACACGAGCGGCACCCGGAACCCGCCTCCACCCACGATCGTGAGCTTCACGCCACTGTCACCTCGATGCCGTGCCCGTCGACGACCGAGCGCGCCGAGGCCGGCAGCGGCGCGTCCGTCACCACGTGGTCGAGCGCCTCCGGCCCGCACACACGCACCATCCCGGTCATGGAGAACTTCGCATGGTCGGCGATCAGCACGACGCAGTCCGCGCCCGCGATCATCAGCCGCTTGATCGGCACCTCGACCATCGTGGTGTCCCACACGCCCAGCTCGCCGTCCACGCCGCTCGTCCCGAGGAACGCGACGTCGGACTTGAGCTGGCGCAGCGAGTCCTCCGCCAGCACGCCCACCAGCGAGCGGTAGTTGCGGCGCACGATCCCGCCGGGCAGCACGAGCTCGATCCCCGGATCCGGCAGCAGCTCCTCCACCGCCGCGAGGTTGGTCGTGACGACCGTGATCTGCTTGCCGTGCAGGTGGCGTGCCATCTGCAGCGTGGACGTGCCGATGTCGACCATGACCGTCTGCCCGTCCTCGACGAGGTCCGCCGCGGCCTTGCCGAGCCGGTCCTTGACGTCGAAGCGCTCCACCTCGATCTGCGAGAACCCCGGCTCGGAGCCCGCGGTGTCCATGGCGCCGCCGTGCACGCGCTCGAGCTTGCCGTCGCGCGCCAGCCGGTGCAGGTCCCGCCGTACGGTCATCTCCGACACGCCGAAGCTCTCGGCGAGATCAGACACGTGCGCTTGGCCGCCGCGGACGGCTCGCAGGATCTCGGCGCGGCGCTGTGCCGGAAGAAGTGTCACAAGAACGCACAGCTTTGCACAGGTCGCGGCGGCGTGTTCAGAATTCCAGGCGCAAGCGCGGGCAGCTCTGCTCCGGGTCACCCATGCCGGACCCGGCGGACGCGCGGAAGCACGAGGCATACCGGAACGCACCGTTCCAGCTGGAGGGAAGGGTGACGGTGACCTGCGAGGTGTAGCGGCCGGCGCGCACGCGGCGGACGTTGCCGGTGCGGCGCAGCGACGCGCGCTCGGCGCCGCGGCGGCCCAGGTAGAACAGCGTCGGCGAGCTCAGCCGCACCGGCTTGGGCACCGTGTAGCGCTGGTAGAGGCGCACGACGCCGGGCGAGATGGCCCGGAAGGAGAGCTCGAAGCCCGGCAGCGTGTAGGCCTGCAGGCGCTCGGACTGGACCTGCTGGGCAGGCGCGACCACGCGCAGCCGGTGGTTGCGGTCCAGCTCGGCGGAGAAGCGGAACTCGCCGTCGGCGTCCGTCCGGCTGCGCTCGATGACGCGGTAGGAGCCCTCGTAGGGGTAGCGCCGGCCCTCGAGGATGACCTCCTGGCCCGCCAGCAGCGCGGTGCCGTCGGTGAGGGTCCCGTCGACCTGGTGCGCGCCGCCATAGCGGACGGACTGGCGCTCCAGCTCGACGGTCAGCATGGGCTCGGCCTGCGCGCTCGCGGGCAGCGCGAGCGCGGTGACGAGGAGGGCTCCGGAGATCCAACGCACGAAAGCCGAGGGTAGCCAGGCGACTTGACAGCGGGCATAAGTTGAGAACACCGCTCTGTTCGATGTCGTTCGATGGGGTTCGAGTGTGGGAGGAGAGGCCGCATGAGACGTTGGTCGTTTGCGATGGTCCTGGCGGCGGCGCTGTGCGCGCCGGGAGCCGCTTCAGCCGCGCCGTACACCGCGAGCGAGGCGGTGAAGATCAACGTCATGGGCGAGTGGGCCCATCCTGACGACGACACGAGCATCATCGGGCCGTGCGGCGTCTGGCACGCCCGCTACGACGTCAAGTGCGGGATCATCATGGTCACGCGCGGCGAGGGCGGCGGCAACGCCACCGGCACCGAGCTCGGCCCGGCGCTTGGCCTGCGGCGCGAGAACGAGGATCGCGTCGCGCACTACCGGTCCGGCACGGTCGACATCTTCAACATCGACCAGGTCGACTTCTTCTACAACCAGAGCGCGCCGCTCACGCAGTACTTCTGGGGTGACGAGACGCTGCGCCGGATCACGCGGATCATCCGCATGACCCAGCCCGACATCTACGTCGGCTTCACGCCCTCGCTCGCCGCCGGCCACGGCAACCATCAGCAGGCCGGCCGGTACATCTGGGAGGGGATGCAGGCCGCGGCCGATCCGACGATGTTCCCGGAGCAGCTGACGGGCCCGAACGCGCTCTCCACCTGGCAGGTCAAGAAGGTCTTCTCCGGCGGCGCGACCGCGGGCACGGGCGGGACCACCTCAGCCCCGGACTGCACGACGGGCTTCACGCCCACCGGCCTGGACAACGTGTCCGGCGTGTGGACGGGCTACGCGTCCCCGTACCGCTGGCCGCCGGGCAACGTCCAGGGCCAGCCCGCGGGCACGGCCAAGACGTGGGCGCAGGTGGCGATGGAGGGCACGCGCGCCTACCCGACGCAGAGCCGCGTGATGTTCAAGGAGCTGCAGGCGCCGGGGTGCTCGCGCTTCGGCATGACCGGCAACTTCGTCCCGTTCCAGCCCAACGTGAACCCGGACGGCTCGCTCAACGCGGCGGCCGGTAAGGACGACGCCATCCTCTACGGCGCCGTCAAGCCCGACCCGGGCGGGCTGCCGCTCGGGACGCTCCAGTACCTCACCTTCAGCGACTTCTACAACACGCCCGGCGGACCGTTCCAAGCGACCGTGCACCTGAAGGCGCCGTCCGGGACGATCCCGGCCGGCTCCGTGGCGCTCAACGTCCCGGCCGGCTGGACGGTGGACGCGGCCAAGCCCGTCCCCGCCGTGGGCACGGGCGGGCAGACCGTGACGTTCACGGTCACGCCGAGCGCGACCGCCGCGGTCAACACCAACTACAAGGTCTCCGCCACCTGGACGGCCGGCGGCGCGAAGGGCTACACGGACCAGGTCGTGCGCGTGGTCTCGCCCGTCGAGGGCCTGTTCCAGCGCTGGGGCAAGTTCGCCGAGTACGACCAGTGGACGGAGGAGACGGCGCCGCTCGCGCGCCGCATCGGCCGCTCCGGCGCCGTGCAGACGACCGCCGCCGGTGAGACCTTCACGCTGCCGGTGAAGGTCCACAACTGGTCGGACGAGCCGCAGAGCGGCGAGGTGCGGCTGACGCTCCCGGCCGGCCTGGCCGCCGACGCGACGAGCAAGCCCTACGCGACGCTCGCGCCCGGTGCCGAGACGACCGTGAACTTCAGCGTCTCCAACAGCTTCACGAACGCGACGCTGCCGACCACCAACCCCGGCAACCCGCCGGGCCAGCAGGTCAACACGAACGTCAACGTGCGCATCACGACGACCTACAACGGCAACGGCACCGGGTTCGAGGACCTGACGCTGGCGATCGTGCCCAAGACGTCGATCCCGGCCGGCGCCACGCCCACGCTCGACGGCGCCGAGGGCGCCGGCGAGTACACCGGCGAGTCGCTCGACGTCGGCAAGAAGTGGGAGCCCGGCGGCGCGACGCGCGACTGCGTGCCGCTCGGCGTCGACTGCGGCTCGGCGGGAGCAAACCAGACGTACGCGAAGGTCACCCGCTCCGGCGACGACCTGTACTTCTTCATCCGCGTCCAGGACGACTTCCAGAGCTATGCGGTCACGCCCGAGGAGTGCGTCGGGCACTGGCTGGCGGACTCGGTCGAGATCCTGATCGACCCGCGCGGGCGGGCGTCCGAGAACGCGATGGACACCGCGCACACGTTCAAGCTCGCGGTCTTCCCGTTCACCAACGACCCGGCCAACCGCAACGGCAACGGCGTCAACGGCCCGTGCTGGTCGCGTGACGCCGACAACCACCAGGGCTACTCCACCGGCCCGCTCGCGGCCACGATCCCGGACGGCCCGAACGCGCCCGGCGTGCAGGTCAAGTCCACCGCGACGTGGGTCGGCACCAACGACGTCGGCACGAGCCACGCCTACGCGGGCGGCGGCTACAACCTCGAGGTCAAGGTCCCGATGGCGATTCTCCCCGCCGCCGTGGATCCGGAGCGGATGGGCCTGAACATCACGCCCTACGACAACGACGACAACACGGCCGGGACCGGCTCGACCGTGCTGCGCCACATCGACATGAGCACGCGCCTGGCGTGGGCCACGTTCGGCTCGGTGCAGTCGGACCCGTACCGCTGGGGCCGCGCGACGCTGCCGGGCTACACGCCGCCGGCGGGCCGCCCGACCACGCCCGCCGAGCCCAAGCTCGCGAGCCCGCTCGACAGCGCGGACTCGCCGCAGACGATCGCCCAGTCCGCGCGCAACGGCGTGCCGATCTCCGGCCGCGAGCCGGCGCCCGCTGCCCGCGGGTTGACGATCACGGGCTGGACGGCCTCACCCGGCACCGTCGACCTGAAGGTCACCGCGGGCGCCGCCGGCAAGGCGCGGCTGTTCCTGTACGGCGTCGACCCGCGGGACGGCAACAAGGGCTACACGCGCGTGTGGAACACGAGCTGTGACCCGGCGACCAACCCGGCGCCGGACTACGGGCTCAGCGCGTGCAGCGCCGCCGACGGCTCCACGCCGCCGTGGGCGCCGGACATGATGGGCGGTGTCCTGGCGAGCAGGACGTTCGACGTGGCCGTGGGCGCGAGCACGCTGTCGCTCCCGATCAGCGCCGAAGCGGCGAAGCGGCTGGAGAAGGGCGTCTCGCTGCTCGTCTCCTTCGTCAACGCGCAGGACGAGGTGCAGGCGTTCGACGTGCCGGTGACCGTTGCGAGCGGCACCGTGGGCGGCACGGTGCCCGCGACGCTGTCGCTCACGCTCGGTCCGGCGGCGCGCTTCGATCCGTTCACGCCCGGGATCACCATGGACTACACGGCGACGACCACCGCGACGGTGATTTCCACCGCGGGTGACGCGACGCTGTCGGTCAGCAACCCCGGCCACATGACCAACGGCGCGTTCACGCTCGCCGAGCCGCTCCGCGTCGAGCTGGAGAAGACGACCTGGAACGAGCCGGTGAGCAACGACGAGGTCGACGTCACCTTCCGGCAGCTGATCAAGCGCACCGACCCGTTGCGAACGGGCACCTACTCCAAGACGGTGACCTTCACCCTGTCCACCACCAACCCCTAGCCGGCCAGCCCCAGCCGGTCCCAGTCGGCCTGCAACGTGACGGCGAGCTCGCGGACCTGACGGTTCCAGCTCGCCGGCGCGTCGTCCCAGGTGAAGTCGCCGGCGGCCACGCGCGCGGCCGCCGCCGGCTCGTCATCGATGCAGACCAGGCCCTGGGCGTCCGGGACGAGCGCGTCCAGGCCGTCGAGATCGATCTGCGCGGCCTTCTTGTCGGGCATCTTGTTGACCGCGAGCGTCATCGGTGGGCCGACCGTGCGCAGCAGCTCGGCGGCCTCGGTCACCAAGGACGCGGTCGACGGGTGCGCGTCCGAGACGAGCACGAGCTGGTCCGCGCACGCCTGCGCGGCGCGCGCCGCCGGCTCCTGCAGGCCGGTACCGCAGTCGAGCACGAGCACGCCGACCATCGTCTGCAGGCGCCGAATCACGCGCAGGTAAGCATCTTCGTCCAGGCGGGCCATGCGCTGCGGGTCGGTCGGCGCGGGCAAGACCATCAGACCTTCGATCGCGCGGCCGAGCCGGCGGTCCAGCGACGTCACCGACAGGTCCGGCTGCTCGAGCAGGTCGCCGAGGTCGTCGACGAACACCTGGTGGTCGGGTGTGAGCGTCCGGCCGAGCGAGCCGTAGTCGGGGTTGGTGTCCACGGCGACGATGCGGTCGCGGCGCTCGCGGGCGAGCAGCGAGCCGAGCAGGACCGTCAGCGTCGTCTTGCCGACGCCGCCCTTGGGCGAGACGACCGCGATCGTCGCGCAACGCGTGAGCCGCGGCGCGGCGATCGTCCGGTTCAGCCGGCCCTGGTAGTCGGACTCGCGCCACGCCGCCTTGGCGCGCTCCATCGCGCCCTTCTGCGCCGGGCGCGTGAGCACCTCGCGGTTGGTCACCTGCCGCGGCTCGGCCGACTCGACGATCGGCGGCTCCTCCTCGTGCCCGAAGAAGGCGCTGATCGCCGCGCTCATCCGGGCGCCCTTGCCCAGCGCCTCCGGCAGTGCCTGTTCGGTGCGCTGGCGCGGCGTGCCGCGCGACGGCTCCTCCGGCACGCGCAGCGCCGCCGGGCTCGGCGGCGCCAACGCCTGCGAGCGCAGCTGGACGAGCTGCAACACCGTGCCGTCCGTGACGTCGCTCTGCGCGAGCGTGCGCTCGAGCGGCAGCGGCTCGCGGCCGGGAGGCGCGACGCTCCACACCGGACCGTCGGGCGCCTCGTCGGCGCTGAGCTCCACGAACGTGGGCATCAGCTCCTGCAGCGGCGTCTCGGTGGACACCACGAGGTCCACCTTGCGGTCCGGCCCCGCGATGGTGACGGCGGCGGTGTTGTTCATCTGGCTCCCTCTTTGGCGAGATGTCCGGCGGGGGTGAAGACGGTCTGGACGAGCAATGGGCGCTCGCCGCGGCGGACGAGCAGGCCACGGCCGGGCGGCTGCGGGGCGGCCTTGACGCCCGGCAGCAGCGCGCCCTCGCTCGGATCGCCGCTCATGATCAGCCCGGGCGAGCCCAGCTCGCGCAGGCGGGCGAAGACGGGCTCATAGAGCCCGCGGGCGCTGCCGCCGACGCGGCGGGTGAGCACGACGTGCAGGCCGATGTCGCGGCCGACGGCGACGAGGTCGAGCAGCGGCGCGAGCGGCCCGCCGGTCGGCCCGGTGGACAGGTCGTAGTCGTCGAACAGCACGACGTGGCGCGGGCCGTCCGGGTCGGGCGTGGTCAGCCGCGGGAACAGCTCGCGCTGGAGGGCGTTCGCCGCCTCCTGCGCCTGCAGCGTGTTGGTCGCGTACTGGTGGGCCGCGTCCGCCAGGTCGGCGAGCGAGCGGCGCACGTCCACGACCGTCAGCCGCACGTCGTCGGGCAGGCCGTGGGCGAGCGTACGCAGCAGCGAGGACTTGCCGGTCTCGGCGTCGCCGAAGACGAGCAGGTGCGGGTCGCCTTCGAGCAGGTCCACGCGGACGGGTTCGAGTGCGCGCTCCTCGATCCCGATCGCGATGCCGTGCTCGTCGGGCGCGGGCACGCTGTGCAGGACGCGCGGGAGCAGCCGGATCGGATCGGCGCGCTTGCCGTCCCAGTGCTCGGCGGCCTGGCGCGCGATCATCGTCAGCGCGTCGCCGATCCCCTCGTCGCTGTGCTCGCCGTCCACGCGCGGGAGCGCGAGCTGCACGTGCAGCCCGCCCGGCGTGAGCGCGCGGCCCGCGACGTCCGGCAGCGCCTCGGCGGCCTTGCGGTTCACCAGCGAGTCGATCGCGTCGTTGAGGCGCAGCTCCAGCCGCGCGCCGAGATTGTCCAGCAGCGCCGGCCGGATCTCGGCCCAGCGGTTCGCGGCCACGACGACGTGCACGCCGAAGCTCAGGCCCGCCGCGGCGAGCTCCTCGACCTGGCGGTCCAAGCCCTCGAACTCGCGCTTGAACACCTCCCAGCCGTCGACGAGCAGGACGATGTCCGGGACGCCGTCGGCGGCCGCGCGGGCGTCGCGCATGCCCTCCCAGCCGCGGTCGCGGAACAGCAGCTCGCGGTCCTCGATCTCCCCGCGCAGCTGGGCGACGACGCGCGGGATCGCCTCGCGGTCGAGCTTGCCGGCGATGCCGCCGACGTGCGGCGCGTGCCGCAGCGGCGCGAGCGCGCCGCCGCCGAGGTCGATCGCGTACAGCTGCACCTGGTTGGGCGCGTGGCGCAGGATCAGCGACGCGGCGAGCGTGCGCAGCGCGGTGCTCTTGCCCGTGCGCGGCGCGCCGACGATCGCGACGTGGCCGCCGGCGCCGGTGAGGTCAAGGGTGTACGGCTCGGTGCGCTGCTCGGCGGGCAGATCCAGGCGGCCGACGGTGGCCTTCAGTCCCGGGTTGCCGCCGCGCCAGAACGGGGGCGCGTCGAGGACCGCGTCGAGCGGCTCGGCCTCCGACAGCGGGTCCACCCACACCTGGTGCACGCGCTCGCGGCCCGCGGCCAGCCGGTCGACGAGCAGCTTGAGCTCGCTCGCGCCGGTGGCGACCGGGGCGACCACCGGCTCGTCCTGGTCCACGGCCTGGGTGTCGAACACGCGCACCGGCAGCGGCTGGCTCAGGTCCACCTCGGCGGGCGCCGGCGCGGACGAGTAGGCGGCACGGAACTGCTCGTAGTGGCTTGTGTCCACCTTCAGGTAGCCGAGGCCGGGCACCGACGGCAGCAGGTAGGCGTCGGGCGTGCCGAGCACGAGCTTGGACTCGACCGAGGAGTACGTGCGCAGGCAGATGCGATAGCGCAGGTGAGACTCCAGGCCGCGCAGCCGGCCCTCGTCGAGGCGCTGGGAGGACAGCAGCAGGTGGATGCCGAGCGAGCGGCCGACCCGGCCGATGCCGACGAACAGGTCGATGAACTCGGGCCGCGCGGCGAGGAGCTCGGCGAACTCGTCGACGATCACGAGCAGGTCCGGGAGCGGCGGCAGCGACGGGTCCGAGAGCCGGCGCTGCTGGTAGTCGACGATGTCGTCGACGTTGCCCGCCTCGCGCAGGATCGTCTGGCGGCGCTCCTGCTCTCCGATCAGCGCGTCGCGCATACGGTCCACGAGCGAGAGGTCCTGCGAGAGGTTGGTGATCATGCCCGCCACGTGCGGCAGGCGGCTGAGCTCCGCGAACGCCGCGCCGCCCTTGTAGTCGACGAGCACGAACGCGAGCTGCTCCGGGTCGTGCGTGGCGGCCAGCCCCGCGACGAGCGAGCGCAGCAGCTCGGACTTGCCCGAGCCGGTCGCGCCGACCAGCACGCCGTGCGGGCCCATGCCCTCCTCGGCCGCCTGCTTGAGGTCCAGCCACAGGACCTCGCCGGTCTTGGTGCGCCCGATCGGCGCGCGCAGCGCCTGCTCACGCGGGCGGTGCGGCGGCGCGGGCGGGACCGCCTCGACGCCGTCGGCGCCGAGCAGCTCGACGAGCCGGACGGACGCGCCGAGCCCGCGCTCGCCGTCGCTGTCGCCCTCGGCCAGGCGCAGCGGCGCGAGCGTGCGCGCGATCGCCTCCGCGATCCCGAGGTCCACCTCGTCGATGCGCACCTCCGGGATCGACGGCGCGTCCTGGCCCCAGACCTCCCAGCCGCCGAGCCCGCGCTCGGGGACCGTCAGGCGGGCGTCGATGTGCGAAGGCTCGAGCTCGCGCGCGTCCGCGAGCAGCACGAGCACGCACTTGAGCTCGCGCGCCCGGGCCAGCAGCTCCTTGAACGACGTACCGCCCGCGATCTCGCCGTCGGGCGTGAAGCCGTCGACGAGCACGACCAGCTCGGGCGCGGCCAGCTCGAAGTTCCGGCGCGTGTGCGAGTCGGCCTCGGAGAGCCGGCGCAGGTGGTCGGCGCGCGGCTTGAGCTCGCGCTCGAGCAGCGCCTCGAGCTCGGCGGGCGTGCGGGTGAGCGTCAAGCCCGCGGACGGGCCCGCGCCCGGATCCACGCGCTGGTGCGGGAGCCACTTCCCCCACTCCCAGTCCGTCGCGTGCTCGGCCTCGAAGTAGGTGATCAGGCGCAGGTCGTGCGGCGCGCGAGCCGCCGCGAGCTGGACCATCAGCCCGCGGGCCCACGCCCGGGCGCGCGTGCGCTCGCCGGTGACCGCCAGCACGCCGCAGTCCGCGAGGTCCACGACCACGGGCTCGTTGCGCAGCTTCGTGCGCCGCTCGATCAGCCGCTTGGCCTCGTGCAGCGACTGCTTCTGATACTCGGCCAGCACGTTCATGCCGAGGTCGAACTCGACCTGCTTGTCGAGCTCCACGGTGCCCTCGCCGATGCGCACGTGCAGGAAGTCCTTGTCGTGCGGACGGCGCTCCCACACGTCGCGGCCCTTGACCAGCTGCGTCCACAGCTGCTTGGCCTCGGGGTACAGGCGGGCGAGGGCGCCGCGCTGGAGCTCACCCGCGACGGCGAGCTCACGGTCGGTCTGGCGCAGGTAGTCGGCGTAGCGGCGCGCGTCCGCCGCCGCACGCTTGCGCACCATGCGCTTCTGCGACCAGCGCATGCCGATCGAGAACAGCAGCAGCAGGCAGATCATCGCGCCGGCGATGTAGAGGAACGTGCTGGAGCCGTACGCGATCGCGAAGCCGAGCATGCCGACGCCGCCGACCACCGGGAACAGCAGGCTGATGATCCCGACCTGCGGCGGCTGCGGCTCGGTCGGGGGTGCGGCGAGGCGCAGCTTGTCGCTCGGCACCGCCGGCGGGTACGCCCGCGGCGGGCGGTGCAGGGTGTCCGTCTGGGGCCTCGTCATCGTCGTCGAACTGGAAAGGTGTGTTCCCGCTCGGGACCCGGGGTACGCCTCATCTGACGTTTGCACTAAAGGGAGGCACATCCACCAATGCCCAACATCGCTGTTACCCCCGAGCAGCTGCAGTCGATCGGCGCCCAGCTCAACGCGGGCGCGGCCAACATCGAGTCCACGCTCTCCCAGCTGGCCGGCCAGGTCGCGCCGCTGCAGTCGGAGTGGCAGGGCGTCGCGCAGGCGCGCTTCCAGGAGCTGTGGGCCGAGTGGCAGCGCTCGTCGCGCGGCATCCAGGAAGCCCTGACGGGCATCAGCCAGCTCACGCAGCAGGCGGGCGTGAACTACGAGCAGACCGAGCAGAGCGTCGCGTCCAGCTTCCACTGAGGCGCCGCACCCAGCCGTTCGGAAAAGCCCGCCCCATGGCGGGTTTTTCTTTGCCTCAGAACGGCTCGAGGCGGATGTCGCCGACGCGCTGCGGGGCGCGGTGGCCGGCCACGTGGGCGCGCTCGGCGCGGTCCTTGAACAGCTCGAGCATGCGCTCGGCGCCCAGGTAGGCGGCGGGCAGCGCGCCGTCGAAGGCCTCCCCCATGGCGTTGGTGCCGCCGCCCGACCAGGGCTGGCGGCCGGGACCGGGGCGGCGGGGCTCGCAGCGCCAGGCGAGCAACAACAGCGAGCCGGGGCCGCGCAGCCCGTTGCCTCCGAAGACGGTCAGGTGCGAGAGCTCGCTCCAGGCCACGTCGTGGACGAGGCGGCCGCGCCAGTCGTGGACGCGGAAGCCGTCCTCCCCCACGACGGTCGCGTACGACCGCGGGTGAAAGAGCCGGAAGCTCGCGTTCACCAGCGCGAAGCCGAAGAGCGCGACGCCGATCGCGCCCACGACCGGGTTGGAGAACAGCGCGCCGACGCCCAGGGCGAACAGGGCGAGGGCGAGCACGAAGAACACGACGCGCGCCGTGATGCCAGGCCGCAAGGTCACGAACGCACCTCCTCGAACGTGGGCAGCAGGCCGCACAGCCCGCGGAAGACCGCCGTCGGCGTGGCCGGCCAGAGCTCCACTGTCGGATCGTCGGGGATGACGAGCCAATACCCGTCTTCGGTGTCCAGTACCTCGATGTCGCGGCCGCCCAGCGCGCCGTCGGCGGGCTCCCAGGTGGCCGAGACGCGCCAGTGCTCGCGCAGGCCGGCCACGACGCGCTCGAACGCCGCCGCCTGCTGGGGGTCGGCGATGCCGGCGCGCACCGCCTCGCGCGCGGCGAGGGCCTCGGCCAGCGCGGCCGGGGCGACCGCGATCCGGATCGCCGGCTCGAAGCGCGGCCGCGGGCCGACGTCGTTGAGGCGCACCAGCGCGTCGATCACCAGCGGCGTGCGCACGGTCACGAGCCGCATCCGGCCGTCCGGAAGCGGATGCGCGAGCACGCTCCCGCGCGGGCTCACCCAGCCGCGGCCGCGCCGGTCTCCGCGCTCCATCCACAGCTCGGCGAGCGGGGCGCGCACGATCTCCCGCGCGGCCTGCAGCCGCGGGTGCAGCGCGCCGTCGACCAGCAGCACGCCGGCGTCCTCGGGCGGCGCGTCACGCTCGCCTAAGACCCAGTCGATCACCTCGACGCGGGCGCGCAGGTCGCCGTGCGCCTCCTCGAACTCGATCATCGCGCGACCTCCAGCGACTCCGCGCACGCCGTCCACGCCTCCGCCGCCTGCCAGTACTCGGCGGTGTCGCACGAGCAGGAGACGATCCACGCCGCGCCGTCCACGAGCAACCGCCACTGCTCCAGCGTGACCGAGACCGGCCGCTCGAGGTCGACGAGGTAGGTCGCGAGCGTCCGCTCGGCGGCGTGCCCGGCGAGCGTCGTCGCGGCGCGGTCGATCAGCCGGAACCCGGGCACGCGCCGCTCGAGCAGCTCCACGCCCAGCGCGGTGTACTCGTCGAGCGTGATCGGCTCCGGCAGCTGCTCGGCGACGACGGTCAGGTTGGCGCGGAAGGGCGATGCGCCGCTCCCGTCGCGGGCGACCAGGAACGTGCCCGGCTGGTCGACCAGCTCGACGTCCTCCGGCAGGTCGATCGCGAACTCGGCGTGCTCGTGGCGCTGCATCAGAACGGGTTCAGGTCGGGCATGTCGACGTCGGGCAGGTCGATGTCGGAGAGCTTGTCGCCGATGTCGCCGACGACGTCGGACGCGGCGTTGTAGCCGTCCACGACGCCGTTGGCCACGGTTGAGCCGACGTCGGCCATGAACTCCTTCGCGGGCTCGATCGACGCCGCCACCGCGCCCGCGGCGAGGCCCGCGCCCGCGCCGATGAGCAGGCCGACGCCCGTCCCGACGCCCGGGAAGATCGCCGTGCCGATCGCCGCGCCCGCGATCGAGGCGCCGCCGACGTAGACGCCCACGCCCGCGGCCCGGCCGACGCGGTCGGTCTCGGTCAGGTTCGGGTTGGACGCGTCCTCGCGGTACTGGTCCCAGCCCGCGCTGCCGATCGAGATCGCGCCGCCCACGAACGGCACCGCCTTGCCCGCCTTCGCCCACTTGCCGGCGGCCGCCCACCGGTCCGCGTCGATGACGGTCACCGGGGAGCGCGTCGCGGTCATGTGGTCCACGACGGTGATCCCGTGCCGCCCGGCGACGAACGTCCGGCCGGCCGAGACGTTCCAGGCGTACCCGGTCGAGATCGCGGCGTTGCGAGCGCGCAGCCCGTAGGCCACGAGCGCGCCGCTGCCCCAGTCCGACGCGGCGTCCAAGGCCCGGTCGCCGAACCACTTGTAGCGCCCGACCGTGTCGTTCTTCGGGTGCGCGAACACCAGCTGGGCGAGGAAGGCGTCCTCGTTGAACCACTTCTGGCCCTCGTTGGTCGTGTTCCACCACGAGCCGCCGCCGGCCGGGGCGCCGGTCCCGGGCGCGCCCGCCGCCGCGTAGGCGGGCGAGGCGGCAGAGGCGGCGCCGAACGCGCCAGCGGCCGTCTGGCCGGCCTCGCGCGCGTCCTCCATCGCCTCGCGCCCGCGCTTCTTGGCCGCCTCCAGGTCGTGCTGGGCGCGTTCGAGCTCGCGCCTGGCGCGCGCCTCATCGGCGGCGGCGACGGCGGCGTCGCTCTCGGCCTGGGCCCGCGAGGCCTCGAACTCCGGAGCGGGCGTGGCCGCGGCGGCGCTCAGCGCGATCTGCTTGGACGCGAACGCGACCGCGTCGCGCGCGGCGGTCTGGCGGTTCTGGGCGTCCTGGATGGCGCGTTCGGCGGCGTCGATGCGCTTCTGGGCGTCGCGCGCGTCGCGGATCGCCTCGCGGGCGCGCTGCTTGGCGCCCCGCAGCGTGCCCGCGTAGCTGCGGGCGGCCTGCTCGGCCTGCCCGAACGCCGTCACGGCGGTGTCGATCGCGCCGCTGTTGGTCAAGCAGGAGCCGGCGTAGGACACGCTCGCCGGCCCGGACCAGGCCAGCCCGGCCGGCATTCCGCGCAGCTCGCCCGCCGCGCCCGTCAGGGTCGCCGCGACGGCGCCGAACTCACCCGCGGCGTCCTCGAGCGCGGCCGGCTCACCTTCGGGGACCTCGATGCCCGCGAACGAATCGCTCATCGCGGCACCATCGCGTTCGTGTCGGTCTGCGAATAGGCCAACCCGGCCGCGCCGACGTTAGACGCCAGACCGCCGATCGATCCCGAGAGCATCTGGAGGGACATGCTCCAGGCCATCGAGAAGTCGGCGATCGCGGCCTGCGCGACCACCTCGCCCGCTGCCCCGGACGCCGCCTGCCCGGCTGAGTCCACCCGTCCCGAAAGACCCGCCACCTGCTCCGCGAGCGCGCCCTGGCGCCCGCTCGCCACCTGCAACTGCCCTGGCTCTACTTCAATGTGCGACAAGGCCCAAACAACGCCTCCAACTTGCCTACGATCAGGTTCTTGGTACCACGGTCATACGCCCCGCACACGCCCAGTCGCACAGATCCGCACAAGGGCGACGGCTAGGATCGCTAACTGTTCATGAGCGCCGCGGTTTCAAAGCGGCCGTCGCTCTACGCCACGGCCGTCGGCAAGAAGTACGCGATGGCCGTCAGCGGCCTGATCCTGATGGGCTATGTGCTCCTGCACATGATCGGCAACCTGAAGGTCTACTTCGGGGCCGAGTCGCTCAACGCCTACGCCGAATGGCT
The DNA here is from genome assembly GCF_027587175.1 of Solirubrobacter deserti. GTDB lineage: Bacteria > Actinomycetota > Thermoleophilia > Solirubrobacterales > Solirubrobacteraceae > Solirubrobacter > Solirubrobacter deserti. Next base: position 59,936 of record NZ_JAPCID010000010.1, on the reverse strand, counting down.
GCGTGAGATCGGCGAGCCGGCGCTGCCGCGCGAGTGGTTGCTGTGGGGAATGCGCTTTGTGCTGCTGGCAGCCGTATTCATCCACATCCACGCCGCTTACGCCCTCACGATGATGAACCGCCGCGCGCGGCCGGTGAAGTACGAGTCCAAGCGCGACTTCGTCGCCGCGGACTTCGCTTCGCGGACGATGCGCTGGACCGGGATCATCGTCGTGCTGTTCGTGATCTGGCACCTGCTGGATCTCACCTGGGGCACGACCAACCCGGACTTCGTCAAGGGCGACGTGTACCGCAACCTGATCGCCTCGTTCGAGCGGGCGCCGGTCGCGATCTTCTACGTGCTGGCGAACATGGCGCTCGGCGTGCACCTCTACCACGGCGCCTGGAGCCTGTTCCAGAGCATGGGCTGGTACGGCACGTGGCGCCGCTCGTTCGCCATCGGCTTCGCCGCCATCGTCGTGATGGGCAACGTCTCCTTCCCCCTCGCCGTCATGTTCGGGGTCATCAATTGAGCACGATCACCCTCGAGTCCCTGATCCCGCCCGGCAACATCGACCGGACCTGGGACGAGCACCGCTTCAACGTGCGGCTGGTGAACGCGTCCAACAAGCGGCGCTTCAAGATCATCGTGGTCGGCACCGGCCTGGCCGGCGCGTCCGCCGCGGCGACGCTGGCCGAGCTCGGCTACGACGTCGGCGTCTACACGTTCCACGACTCGCCTCGCCGCGCGCACTCGATCGCGGCCCAGGGCGGCATCAACGCCGCCAAGGACTACCGCAACGACGGCGACTCGATCTTCCGGCTGTTCTACGACACGGTCAAGGGCGGCGACTTCCGCGCCCGCGAGGCCAACGTCTACCGGCTCGCACAGGTCTCGAACGAGATCATCGACCAGGCGACCGCGCAGGGCGTGCCGTTCGCGCGCGAGTACGGCGGCCTGCTCGACAACCGCTCGTTCGGCGGCGCGCAGGTCTCGCGCACGTTCTACGCGCGCGGCCAGACCGGCCAGCAGCTGCTGCTCGGCGCCTACCAGGCGATGATGCGCCAGGTCGGCGCGGGCAAGATCACCCTCAACACGCGCACCGAGATGCTCGACGTCGTCACCGACGAGACGGGCCGCGCGATCGGGATCGTGGTCCGCGACCTGCTGTCCGGTCAGGTGCGGTCCGTGAACGCGCACGCGGTCGTGCTCGCCACGGGCGGCTACTCGAACGTCTTCTACCTGTCCACGAACGCCAAGGGCTCCAACGCGACCGCGATCTGGCGCGCGCACAAGCGCGGCGCCGCGTTCGCGAACCCGTGCTTCACGCAGATCCACCCGACCTGCATCCCGCAGTCCGACGACACGCAGTCCAAGCTCACGCTGATGAGCGAGTCGCTGCGCAACGACGGCCGCATCTGGGTGCCCAAGCAGCCCGGCGACTTCCGCGCCCCGGACCGGATCCCGGAGGAGGAGCGCGACTACTTCCTCGAGCGGCGTTATCCGGCGTTCGGCAACCTCGTCCCGCGTGACGTGGCCTCGCGCGCCGCGAAGGCGATGATCGACGAGGACCGCGGCGTCGGCCCGCGCCGCAACGGCGTCTATCTCGACTTCGCGGACGCGATCAAGCGGCTCGGCGAGGACGTCATCCGCGCCCGCTACGGGAACCTGTTCCAGATGTACGAGCGGATCACGGGCGAGGACCCGTACCGCGTGCCGATGCGCATCTACCCCGCCCCGCACTACACGATGGGTGGCCTGTGGGTCGACTACGACCTGATGACCACGGTGCAGGGTCTGTACGCGATCGGCGAGGCGAACTTCTCCGATCACGGCGCGAACCGCCTGGGCGCCTCGGCGCTGATGCAGGGCCTGGCGGACGGCTACTTCATCCTGCCGGTGACGATCGGCGACTACCTGGCGCCGATGCTCGGCGGCCAGCTCACGCCCGTCACCGACGACGCGTTCCGCGAGACCGAGGCCGCCGTCCAGAGGCGTGTCGCGTCCTACCTGAACGCCGAAGGCGAGCACTCCGCCGACTGGTACCACCGGGAGCTCGGCAAGATCATGTGGGACGCGTGCGGGATGGCCCGCAACGCCCCCGGCCTCGAGCACGCGATGGCCGAGATCGCCGAACTGCACGAGCGCTTCAAAGCGGGCGTGAAGGTACTGGGCGACGGCGATTCCCTGAACCAGTCGCTCGAGAAGGCCGGCCGCGTGGACGACTTCTTCGAGCTCGCGCAGCTGATGTGCCGCGACGCGCTGCACCGCGAGGAGTCGTGCGGTGGCCACTTCCGCGAGGAGCACCAGACGCCCGACGGCGAGGCCCTGCGCGACGACGACAACTTCTCGTATGTGGCGGCGTGGGAGTACACGGGCGCCGAGCCGGTGCTGCATCGCGAGGAGCTCAACTTCCAGCACGTGCGCCCGACCCAGCGGAGCTACGCATGAAGCTGACCTTGAAGATGTGGCGCCAGTCCGGCCCGGACGCGCCCGGGGGATTCCAGACCTACGTCGTCGACGGCGTGACCGACGAGATGTCCTTCCTCGAGCTGCTCGACGTGCTCAACGAGCAACTCGTCGGCGAGGGCGAGGAGCCGGTCGCGTTCGACTCGGACTGCCGCGAGGGCATCTGCGGCTCGTGCGGGGTCATGATCGACGGCCAGGCGCACGGGCCGCAGCGCGGCACCGCCACCTGCCAGCTGCACATGCGGCTCTACAAGGACGGCGACACGATCGTCGTCGAGCCGTTCCGGTCCGCCGGGTTCCCGGTCATCAAGGACCTCATGGTCGACCGCTCGGCGTTCGACCGCATCATCGAGGCCGGCGGCTTCATCACGGCGCCCACGGGCTCCGCTCCGGACGCGAACCTCATCGCGGTCCCCAAGATGGACAGCGACCGCGCGATGGACGCGGCCGCCTGCATCGGCTGCGGCGCGTGCGTCGCGGCGTGCCCCAACGGGGCCGGCCAGCTGTTCACAGCGGCCAAGCTCGCTCACCTGAACCTGCTCCCACAGGGCCAACCGGAACGTCAGCGGCGTACGATCGGCATGGTGGAGGAGATGGAGAACTACTTCGGGTCGTGCACGAACCACCGAGAGTGCTCGGCGGCGTGCCCGAAGGAGATCAGCATCGACTTCATCGCCATGCTGAACCGCGACTACCGGAAGGCCCGTCGGTGAACAACGCTCAGATCGATCGCCTGATGTCCTCCGTCCCAGCGTCGACGGAGCCGCGCGTGCTCAGGCGCGTCCAGGGCTACGCCACCACGGCGCGCCGAATGGACGCACGGATCGCGGCGTTGCGGATCGAGCTCAACCGGGCGCTGCGCGCGGTCGACGACGCCGTGCCCGAGGGCCGCGGCGACGAGGCCGCCGACGCGGCGCTCGAACTGGCCCGCGAGCTGGACTCGCTCGAACGCATCCAGCCGCGCGTGGACTCGTGGCTGCGCGCGTCGGTCGGCACGGTCAGCGACGACGCGGGCCCGGAGCCGTTCGGCGAGGGTCCGACGGCGTAGGGCCCTAGAGATCCGCGAAGCGATCTCTCAGCCGAAATCGCCACGCAGCCGGCGCCAGCCGGCTCGCGGCGATGAAGCGCCCTAGACGAACGTTGCGCGCGCGGCCACGCGCGCGAACTACGTTGAGCGCGAATGGAGATCGTCGCCACCGCGCTGGTCCTGCTCATCCTGGTCGCCCTGGGCGCGCTCGTGGTGCTGCCGGCGCTGCCGCTGCTGCTGCGCTCGCGCGGGCGCTGGGGACGGCTCGGGCGTACGATCGCCCTCTGCGGGGCATCGTTCTTCCTCACATGGTGCGTCGTGCCCATTTTCGTCTTCCCGAGTGGAGAGGTCACCGTCGGGATGACGATGTTCGCGCTGTACGGGGCGATGATCGAGGCGGTCGTCGTCGCGGTCGCGGCCGCGGTCGCCGCCTACGGCGACTGACGGTCGCGGCGCTGCTCGCGTGCGCGGCGCCCGCCTCGGCGCAGGAACGCGTGTGCGCGTACCGGGCTCCCCAGCCGGCGCCGACGGCGGCCGAGAAGGAGCTCGCGCAGCTGAAGGAGTACGCGCGCCAGCGGGCCGAGTTCGGCTTCCGCAGCGACCTGGCGTACGTGCGCAAGCTGGTGAAGGCCGGCCGCTACGAGTACGACGTCGGCTACATCCCCGTCACCAAGCGCGAGGACGACTACCTCAAGCTGCGCGACCGGCTCCAGATCGGCGACGCCGGCTACCGCTACATCCGGCCGATCCGCGACTTCTACGGCGGCATCTCGGTCGAGGACGACTGGCCGCGCGAGCCGTACCTGCTGATCCGCTTCACGCGCAACGTCGAGGGCTACCTGGCCGGCCTCAAGCGCGTCGCGCGCTTCCCCGACAACCTGCGGGCCAAGCGGGTGCGCTTCAGCGAGCGCGAGCTCGACCGGCTCCGGGACCGGGTTCACGAGGACAGCCGGCGGCTGCGCAAGGCCGGCTTCCACATCCAGGGCTCGAGCTACGACACCGACAAGGGCGTCGCCGAGATCGAGCTCGTGACCAAGCGCACGGACGCGAAGACCTACTTCCGCAAGCGCTACGGCGCGCGCGTGAAGCCGATCGTCACCGACACCGAGACGACCGCGCTCGAATGCGGGAACCCGACGTCGTACCGGATCGCGCCGGACGGCGGCTCGATCGTCGTCCGCTACGAGACGGGCGGAGGCGCCGTATATGAGCGCACCGAGCTCGTCGAGCACGCCGACCGGATCGAGATCGGGATCGTCGAGCGCGCGCCGACCGGGTTCCGCACCGCCGACCTCCAGATCCGCGACGCGCCGGCGACCGCGCTCAGCGCGCCGCTCGGCACCCGCGCGGTGATCGACATGCGCACCGGCCGGCGGGTCGCGCAGAGCGGGCCGAGCCCGGGCGACCCGCCCTGCCCCGGGCCCGCCGAGCCGGCGCCCCCGCCCAGCCTGGGGCCGAACGCCTACGAGCTCGAGGACGACGACAAGGTCGACGCCTACGTGCGCAAGCACTACGCCGACTTCGGCGGCAGCGACCTGCAGGGCACCGCGGCCGCGCCGTACATGGTCTACGGCTTCGTCAAGGACGCCGCGCGCCACGAGCGCGCCATCCAGAGGCTCACCCGGCACCGCGGCAAGGTACGCGTGATGGCCGTCCAGTTCCGCGCGTCCGAGCTCGAGGCGCTGGCGCGGCGGATCGGCGAGGACGCCCTGGCGGGCGACGGCTTTCTCGACGGCTACGGCCGGGCCGGTTTCGCGGTCGCGGACGCGAACCCGGACTGGCAGGCGGTCGCCGTGCGCCTGTACACGACGCGCCAGGACCACGCGGCGTGGTTCGCCGCGCGCTACGGTCCAGCGGTGCGCACTGAAGTGATCGGCGACCGCTACGAGTGCGCCATGCCTGAATGACGTCGGCGCGCGCCGTGCAGCGCACCTACTTCGCGCTGATGCTCGGCAACACGCTGGCGGCGTCGTTCATCTGGGGCGTCAACACGATCTTCCTGCTGGACGCGGGCCTCTCGAACCTCGAGGCGTTCGCGGCCAACGCGCTGTTCTCGGCCGGCATGGTGTTGTTCGAGGTGCCGACGGGGATCGTCGCCGACGGCGTCGGGCGCCGCGCGTCCTACCTGCTCGGCACGCTGACCCTGACGCTGTCGACGCTGCTCTACGTCTACCTGTGGGAGATCGAGGCGGCGTTCTGGGCGTGGGCGATCGCGTCGGTCCTGCTCGGGCTCGGCTTCACGTTCTTCTCCGGCGCGGTCGAGGCGTGGCTCGTGGACGCGCTCGCCGCCACGGGCTACACCGGCTCGCTGGAGACGGTGTTCGGACGTGGCCAGATCGTCGGCGGGATCGCGATGCTGGGCGGCTCGGTCGCCGGCGGCTTCCTCGCCGCGCAGGTCAGCCTCGGCTTCCCGTTCGTGGTCCGCTCGATCGTGCTCGCGATCATGTTCGTCGTCGCCTGGCGGCTGATGCACGACATCGGCTTCACCAAGCCCGAGAAGGTCGAGCGGCCACTCACCGAGGTGCGCCGCATCTGGAGCGCGTCGATCGAGCACGGCTGGCGCGTGCCGGCCGTGAAGTGGCTGATGGTGCAGGCGCTGGTCGCGGGCGGCGTCGGCATCTACGGCTTCTACGCGCTGCAGCCGTACCTGCTCGACCTCTACGGGGACCCGCAGGCCTACCAGGTGGCCGGCCTCTCGGCCGCGATCGCAGCGGGCGCGCAGATCATGGGCGGGATCGCCGCGCCGCAGATCCGGCGGCTGTTCCACCGCCGCACGTCCGCGCTGCTGTTCGTCGCGGTCGCCAGCGCGCTGACGCTGATCCTGATGGGCCTGATCGAGCACTTCTGGGTCGTGATCGGCCTCACGGTCTCCTGGGGCCTGCTGTTCGCGGCCACGACCCCGATCCGCCAGGCGTACCTGAACGGGCTGATCCCGTCCCGCCAGCGGGCGACGATCCTGTCGTTCGACTCGATGATGACCTCGGGCGGCGGCGTCTGGGCCCAGCCCGTGCTCGGCCGCGCCGCGGACGTCTGGAGCTACCCGACCTCGTACGTGATGAGCGGCGGCATCGCGCTGCTCGGCCTGCCGTTCATCGCGCTCTCGCGGCGCCAGAACGCGCCCGCCGACTTCGTCACGGGCGCGCCTGACGCCGGGCCGGTCAGCGCTTCGGAAGGGCAAGCGCCGCCCGAACCCGCGGCTCGTCACGGACGCAGCGGGCACGAACCGGAGCGGTGAGCAGCGCGCCTTCCTCGATCAGCGCGCGGATCTCGTCGGTACGGCGGGACATGGCGGGGCTCCTTGCGATGGGGGTCTGAGCGCGAGGACGCGGTCCCCGCCCGCGCTATTCCGGTCACAAGGAGTGCCCGAACCCGTAGGTAGGAGTCGATGGCCTTCTCCGACGAGCAGTTGCTGGCGGGTGGCCCGCAGGCGTTCGGGGACTTCTACGCGCGCCACGAGCGGGCCGTGTTCCGCTACTTCTACCGGCGCGTGCGCGACGCCGAGGTCGCGGCCGACCTGACCGCGGAGTGCTTCGCCGCGGCGCTGCTCGCGGCACACCGGTTCCGCGGTCGGGAGGGCTCGCCGGCCGTGGCGTGGCTGTTCGGGATCGCCCGCAACGTGCTGCGGCGCAGCGCCGAGCAGCGGCGGGTGGAGTCACGGGCACGGGCCAAGCTCGGGATGCCGCCGCTCGTGCTCGAGGACGAGACGCTGGCCGCGCTCGACCGCATCCACGCCGGGCGGCTGCTGGACGACGCCCTGACCTATCTGCCGGCCGACCAGGCGGAGGCCGTCCGCGCTCGCATCGTCGACGAGCGCGAGTACGAGGACATCGCCCGCGAGCTGCGCGCGTCCGAGGCGGTCGTGCGCAAGCGCGTCTCGCGCGGGCTGAGCGCGCTCCGGCGCCACGTGGAGGACCGCGCATGACCGATCTGCCCCAGCTGCAGGCCGACCTGACGGACGCGGCGACCCGGCACCGCCGGCGCCGCCGCGCGCGCCGCGTGACCATGCGGGTGGCGGTCGCGGCGGCGGTGGTCGCCGCCGTGCCGCTGCTCGTGCGCGACCTCGGCGCGGCGGACCCCGAGCGGCCCGCGACGACGCCGACGCCCACCGTGCACGGCCCGATGGACACGGTCGAGGAGGCGTTCGCCGTGTTCCGCCGCCCGGCGACCGCCGGCGACAAGGTGCCCGGCCTGGAGGCGGGCGAGGAGTCGCGCTTCCTCGGAGGCTCGGCCGCCCACCCCGTGTGGCTGGTCAAGCGTGGGGACGAGCTGTGCCTGGCGGTGCGCACGACCCGCAACGAGCCCGTGCCGTGCGGCCCGGAGAGCGTGTTCGCGTCCGGTCAGGCGCTGCTCGCGCGCTCCTCCGGCGGCCGCCTCGTCGCGGTGCTCCCGGACGCGGTCACGACCGTCACGGCCATGAGCCCCGGCGTCAGGCCTTCCACGCTGCCCGCCGACGCGCTGCTGATGCTGATGACGGGCGGCGACGGCGTGCGCCTGGAGTGGACGGCACCGGACGGCAGCCCCCGCACCTACGAGGTCCGCGGCCGCGGTCCGGCGGCGTTCTGGAGCCGCTTCTGGGACGTCGAGATCCCCCAGGACCGCCTGGAGGGCTTGCCGGGCGCGCGGAGCCTGGGCTCCGAGGCCGGCGTGTCGGCATGGCTGGTCCCGCGCCGCGACGCGGTCTGCCTGGTCGTGATCGCCGGCCGAAGCGAGAACAGCGGCTGCCGCAGCCCGGTCTCCGACACGCGCTTCCCGATCGTCGTCTCGGCCGGCGCCCGCATCGTCGCGGCGTTCCCGGACACCCTGAAGGCGCTCGCCGTCGAGCCCGGCTCCGCCCGCCACACGGTCTGGCACAACGCCATCGTGATCGACGGCGACGCGGAGCTGATCCGCTACGAGGACTCCGCGGGCGAGCGCGAACTGCGGCTGCCGCGGCAGGAGGACTTCGTCCTGCACGCGGACGCCGTCGACCCGAGCGACCTCGGGCCGCCGCGTTAGCGCGCGCAACGGAAACCGGTGTTGCCCGTGGAGCTGTCAGGCGTCATCGACGACCGTGCGCTCACCCGGTAGCGATTGCAGTAGGAGTCGTGGCACAGGTAGGACCCGCCCCGCGTGACCTTGGCCTCGCCGAACGACGGCCCGGCCGGATCGGTGCGGGGACGGCCGGCGTGGCGCATCGTGTGCCAGTCGGCCGTCCACTCCCACACGTTGCCGATGGTGTTGTAGAGCCCGTAGGCGTTGGGCTCGAACGCATCGACGGGCGCGGTGCCGCGGAACCCGTCCTCGGCCGTGTCGCGGTCGGGGAACGACCCCTGAAAGATGTTGCAGCGCCACGGCTCGAGGTCGTCGCCCCATGGGTAGCGCGCGCCTTCCAGCCCGCCGCGGGCGGCGAACTCCCACTCGGCTTCGGTCGGGAGCCGGCAGCCCGCCCAGCCGCAGTAGGCGAGCGCGTCGGCGTGGGAGACGTGCACGACAGGATGGCGGTCACGGCCGCGCAGCGTCGAGTCCGGCCCTTCCGGGTGCCGCCAGCTCGCCCGCTCGACGACCCGCCACCACGGCGCTACCGCCGCACCCTGCGTCGCCCGCTCCGCCGTCCGGCGCGAGAGCAGGCCGATGAACACGAACGACCAGCCGAACCGCTCGGCTTCCGTAACGTAGCCGGTCGCGTCGACGAAGGCCGCGAACTCGGCGTTGCTGACCGCGGTGGGCGCGATCCCGAACGGGGAGAGCGTGACCTCCCGCTCCGGCCCTTCGCCGTCCGCGGCCCACGCGTACGGCGCCTCGCTGCCCATCCGGAACGTGCCGCCGGGCAGCTCAATCCAGCCGGCGCGAGGCTGCGGCGCGGGCTCGACCGGAGCCGGCTCCCCAGCCACCCCGGACCCACGCGACGCGCCGCAGCAGTCCGACATCAGAACCCGGGGAAGACCGGCGACGCCGGGGTGTAGGTGCCGGTGAGCACGAACCGCAGGTACCGGCCGGCGTTCTTGACGTACTCGTCGGGCGAGTTCGCGGCGCGCTCGATCACCGGCATGTACGGAAGCGCCGCGACGCCACGTAGACGAGCGCGTTCAACGCCAGCAGCCGGACGCGCACGTTGGGATGCGTGTCGGCGGTGTCGGTCAGCAGCTTCACCGGCGCGCCGCCGTGGCCGAGCCGGGCCAGCGCCTCCGCGAGCACCACCTGAACGGCCGCGGACGACTCGGCCGTCAGCCGCGCTCGCAACGCCACGACGGCCGGCTGCGCCGCTTCGCGCAGCATCAGGATGCCCTGGGCCGCCCAGTAGCGCATGACCTCGTTGGGATGGTCGAGCTCGCCGACGAGCTCGTCGAGGTTGCGCGGGTCGCGCTCGATCGCGGTCTCGGCCAGGCGCATGACCTGACGGAGCGGGTACGCCCCGGGCGCGCGGCTCTCGTCGTGGCCCTCGATCGGCGAGCCCTCCGGGATGAACCCGTTGTCGTTGGTCTCGAGTATGTGGTCGTCGAGCGCGCGGCGCAGGCGGCGCAGCTCATCCTCGTGGCGACGATGGCCGACGAGGTTGGTGAGCTGATCGGGGTCGCGCTCGATGTCGTAGAGCTCCTCGGACGGCTTCTCGTCCCAGAACGCCTCCTGCAGCGGCGTGACGGTGCCGTCGAGGTGCGCCTGCTCCCAGTCCTGGTAGCCCCGCTGCTGCCACATGTAGCCCATGTTCTGACCGTAGGGACGGTGCGGCATGTAGTTGCGGATGTAGACGAAGCGCTCGTCGCGCGCGGTGCGCTGCAGGTCGACGCGCTCGTCCATCCTCGAGCGCTGGCCGAAGATCACCCGGCGCGGCCGTGATCGCCGGCCCAGGAACGGCATGCCGTCCATGTGGTCGGGCACGCGCACGTCCGCCAGCGAGAGCACGGTCGCCGGCAGGTCCACGCAGCTGACGGGGTCGCGCACGACCATCCCCGGCCGCGTCCCGGTCAGCTTCTGGAACCGGGCCGGGATGCGGACGATCAACGGCACGCGCAGCCCGAAGTCGTTCGCGAAGCGCTTCGAGCGCGGCAGCATCCCGCCGTTGTCGCCGAAGTAGAACACGATCGTGCTCTCGGCCAGCCCGTCGGCCTCCAACTCGGCCATCCGCCGCCCGAAGTCGGCGTCCATGCGGGCCATGTTGTCGTACATCCGCGCCCGGTCCTCACGCGTGCGCGCCGTGTCCGGCAGGAACGCCGGGACCCGCATCGTCGCCGGGTCGGTCGTCAGCGGCGTCGTCGAGAACAGCTGCGACTCGTGCGTGAGCTGCGACGTGAACTGCGCGAAGAACGGCGTCTCCGGCGTCGGCCGTCCGCGCCAATGCGCGGTGCCCCCGTTCGCGTTCCAGGTCGCTGCCAGGTCGATGTTCGCGTTGTAGTCCGTCTTGGCGTTGTTGGTCGTGTAGTAGCCCGCCGCCCGCAGGTACTCCGGGAAGCCCCGGACGGACGCGGGCATCTTCGCGATCGCCCGCATGTTGTGCGCGGGCCCGCACGTCTCCGCGTACTTGCCCGTGATCAGCGAGAAGCGCGAGGGCGCGCACACCGGCGCCGTCGCGTACGCCGTCTCGTAGCGCACGCCCTCACGCGCGAACGCGTCCAGGTTCGGCGTCCGCGCGAACGGGTCACCGTACGCCCCGATGAACGGGTGTTGTCCTCGCTCAGGAACCACACGAAGTTCGGCCGTGTGAGGCCCTGCGCCTCCGCCGCCGCGGTCAGCGCCGACATCGTGCTCAGCGCCCGACCGCGCCCGCCCCTCCGGCCAGAAACGACCGCCGATCCACACCCTGTCCCATGCCCTCTCCTCCTCAGCCGCCGTAGCGGGCAGCCCGATCCGCGTGCAGCGCATTGTCGAACACTCGCAGCCGATTCTGCAGGTCGGCCAGCGCCAGCGGCGCGCACCGGTCGGCGATCGGGTCAGGGTGTCGCGGTCGCCGTCGGCGGCGACGACTGCTCCGGGTCGGTCTCGTCCACGCCCGGGCGGATGACCAGGAACACGAGCACGAGGACGACGATCGCGATCACGACCAGCGCGATGTGGTGGCCGCGGGTCACGCCGCGTACCCCGCGGCCCGGCCGGCCTGCGCGATCTGCTCGGCCATCTTGCGGTTGGCCTCGTCGATCATCTCGCCCTCGAAGACGGCCGCGCCCGCGCCGGACGCGTGCGCCTCACGGTAGGCGGCGAGCATCGCCTCGGCCCGTTCCCACTGCTCGCGCTCGGGACTGAAGACCTCGTTGACGATCGCGACCTGGCCCGGGTGGATGGTCCACTTGCCGTCCAGGCCGAGCGCGCGGGCCAGCCGGGCGCGCTCGCGCAGCCCTTCGTCGTCGCCCACCCGTGCGTACGGCCCATCTATGGCCTGGATACCCGCCGCGCGCGCCGCGACCACCAGCTTCGAATAGACGTAGTTCAGGTGGTCGCCCGGATAGCCGTCCGGGGCCGCGCCGATCGTGGTGACCGGGATCCCGATCGCGGCGCTGTAGTCGCCGGGTCCGAAGACGAGCGTCTCCATCCGCGGGGAGGCGGCGGCGATGGCCTCGCACACCAGCAGGCCGGTCGCGTCCTCGATCTGCGCCTCGATCCCGATCCGGCCGACCTCCAAGCCGTTCGCGAGCTCGATCTGGGTGAGCAGCTTGTCGGTCATCTCGACGTCCCCGGGCGTGCGCACCTTCGGCACCATCACCGCGTCCAGCCGGTCGCCGGCCCGCTCGACGACCGCGATCAGGTCCTTGTAGTAGTGCGGCGTGTCGGTCCCGTTCACGCGCACGACCACGATCTTGTCGCCGAAGTCGGTGGAGAGCAGCGCCTCGGTGACCCGCTCGCGCGCGCTGTCCTTCTCGTTGGGCGCGACCGCGTCCTCGAGGTCGAGGAAGATCTCGTCCGCCTCGAGCGAGACGGCCTTGGCGATGAAGCGCTCGTTGGAGCCGGGCACGGCGTGGCAGGTGCGGCGTGATCGCGACATAGCGCGCGGATCGTAGCCTCACCGGTATGCCGGAACTGCCAGAGGCGGAGCGGGCGCGAGCCCAGATCGAAAAGGTGCTGGGCCGCGAGATCGTCGCCGTCGACGACCGTGACACGTACGTCTGCCGCCCGCACGCGCCGGGCGAGATCGCCGCCGCGCTGATCGGCCGCAGGCTCACCGCCGCCCACCGGCGCGGGAAGTTCCTGTGGGCGGAGACCGACGGCGGGCCGGACCTGGGCCTCCATCTGGGCATGGCGGGCCGCATCCTCATCGACGAGGCGCCGCACGAGCCGTGGGACCGCTTCGCGCTCGAGTTCGCGGACGGCAGCCGGATGGCGCTGCGCGACAAGCGACGGCTCGGCCGCGCGCTCATCGAACCCGATTTCGGACACATCGGCCCGGACGCCGCACTGATCTCGCGCGACGCCTTCCGCGAGCGGGTGGGACGGGGCACGATGGCCCTCAAGGCCCGCCTGCTCGACCAGAAGTCGCTCTCCGGCGTCGGCAACCTGCTCGCCGATCAGACGCTGTGGCAGGCGCGGCTGTCTCCCCAGCGAGTCTCCGGCGAGCTGACCGCCGAGGAGCTCGACCACCTGCGCCGCGTCCTGCGAGCCGCCACCCGCGACGCCATCAAGAAGGGCGGCGTCCACACCGGCGCCTTCATCAAGCACCGCAAGCGCGGCGCGCCGTGCCCGCGGTGCGGGACCACGCTGGAACGCGCGACGATCGGCGGGCGGACGACGTTCTGGTGCCCTTCGTGTCAAACATGACCAGGAACGGTTGATCAACCGGGCGATGACTGCTCAGCGCTGGGTGGGCGTCGGCCGGTCGGCCGACACGGATTCGGCCACGGCCGGAGCCGCGGCGCGTGCCACCGCGCTCGACGGCCGCGACGACACCCGCCTGCTCGTGGTCTTCGCCTCCCCCGCGCACGACCTGGACGCGCGGCTCGCCGGCGTCGGGGACGACGTGCCGGTGGTCGGCTGCTCGACCGCGGGTGAGATCGCCACCGACGGCCCGGGCGACCGCGGCGTGGTCGTGCTCGCGCTCGGCGGGGCGGGCTTCTCGGTCTGCACGGCGGTCGCGACGGGCGCCTCCGCCCGGCTGCGCGAGCTCGGCTGCGGGCTCGGGCAGGGCTACCTGTTCGCGCGCCCGGCCGAGACCCTGCTCACGGCCGTGTGAGGCGCTCGACGGCGTCGGCGGCCTTCGCCACGCCGCCCTCGGCGCGCACCGTCTGTCGGAGCTCGCGCACGCGCGGTGCGCAGGCGCGCGCCTCGCTCACCGCCTCGCGGATCGGTTTGTCCCCCAGCTGCACGCCCGCGCCGATGGCCTCGAGCGTGGCGGCGTTCTGGAACTGGTCGACCGCCTGCGGGGCAGCGACGACCGGCACGCCGTACCAGAGCGCCTCGTTCGCGCCGCCCATGCCCGCGTGGGTGATGAACACGTCGGCATGCTCGAGGACGTCGAGCTGCGGCTGGGTGCGCTTGGCGTCGACGGTGTCCGGGAGCGCCGCCGGGTCGACCTTGCCGGTGGCGATCACGACGCGGTGGTCGCGGCTGAGCTCGTCCGCGAAGGCCGTGTACAGGTCACCGCGGTCGGTGTAGGCGGTGCCGAAGGAGACGTAGACGAGCGGCGCGTCGCCGGGCGGCGGTGTCCAGCCCTGCCGGCGTGCCTCGTCGATGGCGGGGCCGGCGAACACGTAGCGGTCACTGACGCGGTCCGCGTTCGGCTGGAGCGCTCTCGGGATCAGCACCACGCAGGCCTCCGGGCGGCCGAGGAACGCCTGCGCGTCCAGTTGCACGCCGTGGTCGTCGAGCCAGGTGCGCAGGGTCGCGAAGTAGCGCGCTCCGGAGGGCGAGGCCTTCAGCGCGTCGTAGAACTCGGCCATCTCCTCCTCGTAGCCCTCCCACGCGACCGAGGCGGGCGAGAGCTGCACGGCGGGGACATCCCACTCGTGCGCGGCGGCGTGGCCCGCGAAGCCGCCGATGTCGTACAGGACGGCGTCGTGCGGTTCGAGTCGCTCGATGGTCGGCAGCGTCGCGATCGCGTCGTCGAGGAACACCTGCATCGCCTCGCCCGGGTCCTCCGGCCAGGGCTCGTCGCCGAGCGGCATGACCGTCTCGTGGCCGACGACGGTCGCTCCCGTCGGCTCGACCAGCGCGCGATGGCGCTCGCCGACGACGTACGTGACGTGGTGGCCACGGCGGACGAGCTCGGCGATCACGGCCAGGCTCGGGTAGATGTGGCTGGGCGCGCTCACCCCTGCCATCAGAAGGCGCATTGCCGTAGTTTGTCGGCATGCCGTCGCTTCCGTACCGCCGCCTGCTCGTGGGCGCGCTCGCGCTGTCCCTGGTTCCCGTCAGCTCCGCCCTCGCCGGAGGGACGGTCAAGGTGACGATGGACGAGTTCACGCTCAAGTCCAGCCCGAAGTCGGTCAGCGCGGGCAAGGTCGTGTTCGACGCGCGCAACGACGGCGCCGACCGGCACGAGCTGGTCGTCCTGCGGACCAGCACCGCGGCGTCCAAGCTGCCCCAGAGCGGCGGGCGGGCGAGCGAGAAGGGCCGCGTGGGCGACACCGGCGTGTTCGCCGGCGGGAAGTCCAAGAAGCTCACGGTGACGCTGAAGAAGGGCCACTACGTGCTCGTCTGCAACCTTCCCGGCCACTACGCGGGCGGCATGCGGGCGGACTTCACCGTGAAGTGACCGACCACTTCGCCGGCGACGTCGCGAGGCGCTACGACGAGAGCTCTGCGGCGATGTTCGCGGCGGAGGTCGTCGAGCCGGCGGTCGACGTGCTGGCGTCGCTGGCCGGCGACGGCCGGGCGCTGGAGTTCGGCATCGGCACGGGGCGGATCGCGCTGCCGCTGGCCGCGCGCGGCGTGCCGGTGGCGGGGATCGACCTGTCGGAGGCGATGGTCGCGGACCTGCGCCGCAAGGAGGGCGGTGCGGCGCTGGACGTGGTCGTCGGCTCGTTCGCGGATGCGCAGGTGGACGGGGAGTTCTCGCTCGTCTACCTGGTCTTCAACACGATCGGCAACCTGACGAGCCAGTCGGAGCAGGTCGCGTGCTTCGCCAACGCGGCCCGCCACCTCGCGCGCGGCGGGCACTTCGTCATCGAGGTCGGCGTCCCCGACCTGCGCTCGTTGCCCGTGGGCCAGACCGGGGTCGTATTCGCGATGGACGAGGACCACTGGGGCATCGACGAGTACGACGTCGCCAACCAGGGGCTGATCTCCCACCACTTCGAGCGGGTGGACGGCGAGCTGCGGCGCAACTCGATCCCGTTCCGCTATGTGTGGCCCGCCGAGCTGGACCTGATGGCCCGGCTCGCCGGGATGGAGCTGCGCCGGCGCTGGGAGGACTGGACCCGCTCGCCGTTCACGAGCGAATCGCGCCAACACGTCTCGGTCTGGCGCAAGCCACCCGGTTGACGTCCGCCCGCCGTGCGAACATACGTTCGCATGACCAGCGACGGCTCCGCTCACACCCGCCTGCGCCGCGCCATCCAGGCGGGCAACCTCGCGATCATCCACGTCACCGCCGCCGAGCTCGGCTACATCACGCTGCGCGACGCCCTCGGCATCCTGATGGTCATCGAGCGCGAAGCCGAGGAGCGCTTCGACGCCGCGGCGGTGCGCTGGGCGGGACGGTTGGCCCTGGAGACGCCGGATCTGCAGCTGGCCGAGCTGGCGGGCGCGCTGGAGTCACTGGACGCGCTTCCCGACGAGCACGCCCAACGGGTCCTGTTCGGGCTGGCCGAGCGCGCCCGACCGCTCGCGCGCAAGCGCGCGGCGCCGCCATCGGTCACTTGACCACCGTATGGGTGGTCAACTGACGGCGCGCGGCGCGGCCCTTCCATACTGGACGGCATGACCGCCGGCGGCCTCGTCGACGCCCTTCCGCGCGACAACGACCCTGACGCCCTGTACGAGGCGTTCATGGCGTGGAGCGAGGAGCAGGGGCTCACCCTCTATCCGCACCAGGAAGAGGCCGCGATCGAGCTCTTCAGCGGCAACAACGTGGTGCTCGCCACGCCGACCGGCAGCGGGAAGTCGATGGTGGCGATCGCGGCGCACTTCGCGGCCATGGCGGCGGACGAGATCACGTACTACACGGCGCCGATCAAGGCGCTCGTGTCCGAGAAGTTCTTCGCGCTGTGCGCGATCTTCGGCGCCGAGAACGTGGGCATGCTCACGGGCGACGCGTCGGTGAACCCGCGCGCGCCGATCATCTGCTGCACGGCCGAGGTGCTCGCGAACATCGCGCTGCGCGAGGGCCCGGACGCGGACATCGGCCAGGTCGTGATGGACGAGTTCCACTTCTACGCCGAGCCGCAGCGCGGCTGGGCGTGGCAGGTGCCGCTGCTCACGCTCCCGCAGGCGCAGTTCCTGCTGATGAGCGCGACGCTCGGCGACGTGAGCGACCTGCGCGAGGACCTCACGCGCCGCACGAACCGCGAGACCGCGCTGGTCGACACCGCCGAGCGGCCCGTCCCGCTCCACTTCACGTGGTCGCTCGAGCCGCTGCACGAGCTGCTCGAGGACCTCGTCAAGGCCGACCAGGCGCCGGTCTACGTCGTGCACTTCACGCAGGCCTCCGCCCTGGAACGCGCGCAGTCCCTGCTGTCGGCGAAGCTCTGCACGCGCGAGGAGCGCGACCAGATCGCCGAGGCCATCGGCGCCTTCCGCTTCACCGCCGGTTTCGGCAAGACGCTGTCCCGCCTGGTCCGCGCCGGGATCGGCGTCCACCACGCCGGCATGCTGCCCCGCTACCGGCGGCTCGTCGAGCAGCTCGCGCAGACCGGCCTGCTGAAGGTCGTCGCGGGCACGGACACGCTCGGCGTCGGCATCAACGTCCCGATCCGCACGGTCGTCTTCACGGGCCTGGCCAAGTTCGACGGCACCAACCACCGCATCCTGAAGGCGCGCGAGTTCCACCAGATCGCGGGCCGCGCCGGCCGGGCGGGCTTCGACACGTCCGGGTACGTCGTGGTCCAAGCACCAGAGCACACGATCGAGAACGCGCGCCGGCTCGCGAAGGCCGGCGACGACCCCGTCAAGAAGAAGCGCGTGCAGAAGGTCAAGGCGCCCGAGGGCGCGGTCAGCTGGACCGAGGAGACGTTCGAGCGGCTCCGCCACGCCACGCCGGAGAGCCTCGTCTCCCGCATGCGCGTCAACCATGCCGTGATCCTCAACGTGATCAACCAGCGCGGCGATTCCGACGAGCTGCTGCGCAACCTGATCGAGGACAGCCACGAGGACGCACGCGGCAAGGACCGGTTGCTCAACCAGGCGGAGTCGCTCAAGGAGGAGCTGCTGGCGTCGGGCGTGCTCGAGCGCCTGGACCCGCCCGACGAGGACGGCCGCACGCTCGAGCTCGCGCCCGCCCTGCAACAGGACTTCGCGCTCAACCAGCCGCTCGCCTCGTTCGCGCTCGCCGCCTTCGACCAGATCGACCCGTACTCGGAGACGTTCACGCTGGACGTGCTCTCCGTCGTCGAGGCGATCCTCGACGACCCGTTCCCGGTCCTCATGGCGCAGTCGAAGATGGCCCGCGGCGAGGCCGTCCAGCAGATGAAGGCCGAAGGCATCGAGTACGAGGAGCGCATGGAGCTGCTGGAGGAGGTCACCTACCCCAAGCCGCTCGAGGAGCCGCTGTTCCACGCGCTGGCGCAGTACCGCGAGACGCACCCGTGGGTGTCCGAGGAGGACCTGTCCCCCAAGTCGGTCGTGCGCGACCTGTACGAGAACGGCATGACGTTCAGCGAGTTCATCGCGCACTACGGCGTGATGCGCTCCGAGGGCGCCGTCCTGCGCTACCTGAGCGACACCTACCGCGCACTCAGACAGACGGTCCCCGACCGCCACAAGACCGATGAGCTGGACGACATCGTCGAATGGCTCGGCGAGATGATCCGCCAGACCGACTCGTCCCTGCTGGACGAGTGGGAGGCGCTGACCGACCCCGAGTCCGTGCAGCGCGCCGCCGAGGCCGTCGCGGCCGGCGAGGAGCTCGCGCCGGTGCGCCCGATCAGTGCCAACGCGCGCGCGTTCCGCGTGATGGTGCGCAACGCGATGTTCCAGAAGGTCCAGCTCGCGTCCCGCGACCACTTCCAGCGCCTCGCCGCGCTCGAAGGCGGCGAGCGCCCGCCGATGAAGGCCAACGACTGGGAGGAGGCGCTCGGCGCCTACTGGGACGAGCACGAGGAGCTCGACGCCGGCCCGAACGCCCGCAGCCCCGAGCTGTTCATCGTCGACACGTCGAACCCGCGGCTCTGGACCGTGCGCCAGATCATCAACGACCCCGAGGGCAACCACGACTGGGCGATCGTCGCCACCGTGGACCTCGACGCGTCCGACGCGGCCGGCGAGCCCGTGATCCGGACCCAGTCCTTCGCATGCGGGTAGCGCTCGACGGCGGCCCGTACGGGGTCGCGGCCAGCCCGGACGGCGCCCTGTGGGTCACGCTCACCGAGGCCGGCGAGATCGCACGGGTCACCACCGACGGCGAGGTCACCCGCCACCGCGCGGGCAAGAAGCCGATGCAGATCACGCCGCGCGGCTGGTTCACGTTCGCCGGCGGCGTCGGCCGCATCACGCCCGACGGCCTCGTCACGACCACGAAGGTGGTCGGTTCGCCCTACGGGATCGTCGAGGGCCCCGACAACGCCGTCTGGTTCACCGCCGAGAACACGATCGGCCGCTTCAACGGCAAGTTCGCGTGGTTCGGCGCGCCCTCCACGCCCGCGATGATCGCCGCCGGCCCCGACGGCGCGCTGTGGTTCACGCTCAACGCGACGAGCGCCGTCGGCCGCATCACGCCCGACGGCGCGATGACCGTCCGCGAGCTGCCCACCCGCGACGCCGGCCCGGTCGGCATCTGCGGCACCCACGACGCCGTCTGGTTCACCGAGCTGCTCGCGAACCAGCTCGGCCGGGTCGGCGTCGACGACGTCGTGCAGGAGCTCCCGCTGGCCGAAGGCGCCAAGCCGCACGCCGTCATCCCCGCACAGGCCGACGGCGTCTGGGTGAGCCTGTGGGGCGCGCACGCGATCGCGCACGTCTCCGATGACGGCGACTACGCCGAGATCCCGCTGGACCCGGGCGCCGAGCCGCACGGCATGGCGGTCGGCGCGGACGGCGCGCTGTGGGTAGCCTGCGAGGCCGGCTACCTCGAGCGCATCGGCCAATGAGCTTCTTCGCGATCGCCGCCGGCCACTACGACCGCCACATCGGACGTTACGGCCCGGCGCTCGCGCAGCGCCTGATCGAGGCAGCCGGAGTTCGTGCCGGCGAGCACGTCCTCGACGTGGGTTGCGGCCCGGGCGCGCTGACCGCCGCCCTCCTCCACCACGGCGCACAGGTCACGGCGATCGACCCGTCCGAGCCGTTCGTGAGCGCCTGCGCCGAGCGCAACCCCGCCGCGGACGTGCACCAGGGCGCGGCCGAACAGCTCCCGTTCCAGGACGACGCGTTCGACGCGGTGCTCGCCCAGCTGGTCGTGAACTTCATGCGCGACGCGCCCGCCGGCGTGCGCGAGATGGCCCGCGTGAGCCGCGGTACCGTGGCCGCGGCGGTGTGGGACTACCGCGACGGCATGACGATCCTGCGCCGGTTCTGGGACGCCGCTCGTACGGTCGACCCGGACGCCGGCGACGAGAGCCAGATGCCCTACTGCAGCCCGGACGAGCTCGCCGGGCTGTGGCGCGGCGCCCTCGACGACGTGCGTGTCACGGAGACCACCGTGCAGGCGAGCTACAGCGGCTTCGAGGACCTGTGGGCGCCGCTTGAATCGGGCGTCGCGCCGTCCGGCGCCTTCACCGTCGCGCTGGACGAGGAGCGGCGCGCACGTCTCAAGCAGGAGTTCCGCACCCGCCTGGCCGTGGGCGATGAGCCGTTCACCCTCACCGCCCGCGCGTGGATCGTCGTCGGCCGCAGCTACGCGCTGGCCGCGCGCACCGCGCCCGTCGCCTCCTCGTAGGTGAGCCCGATCCCGGTCAGCAGGTCGGTGGCGGTGGAGCGGATCTGCCCCACGATCACGCTCACGGACAGGTTCGTCGTGCCCTCGAGCACGTGCGTGGCGGTCGCGGCGGCGCGCAGTGCGGGCTCGCGGACGACGTCGAAGCCCTCGCCGCTCTCCAGCGCGGCCGCCAGCGCCTCCACCGCCGCTCCGAGGTCCTCGAGCGCGTCCGCCACCTCGGGCGGCACGTTCTCGTCCAGCGCGAGCGCGCGCATCGAGCCGCGTGCGAGCACGCGCACGTTGCGCACCGCGAGGTCGATCCGCGCCGCCGCCTCCGCATAGAACTCGACCGTGTCCCGCTGGTGCCGCCGGACGGGCGAGATGCGGGCGGTCGAGCGGCCCTCGTCGGTGGCGGCGAAGAAGCGCTCGCCGAACTCGTCGATCCCGCGCGCCCGCACCAGCGCCGCCTCCGCCGCTTCCGCCGAGCGCTGCCGCAGCGCCTGCGCGATGTCGCGCAGCGTCGCGGTCAGCTCGTCCAGCACGGGCCGCGCCGCGCCGCGCAGCACCCGGATCGGGTCCGTGGGCAGCACGACTGCCGCCACGACCAGGGCGACCACGCCGCCCGTCAGCGCGTCGAGCGTGCGCGCGAGCGACACGCCGCCGCTCGGCGGCGTGATCGTGAACACGAGCGCGGCGGAGATCGCAACCTGGTTGACGAACAGCGCGCTCGTCCCGAAGAACATGCCCAGGGCGACCGCGATCGTCACCGCCAGCGCGAGCTGCCCGATGCCCGTGCCGAGCTCATAGGCGAGCAGGTCGGCGATCAGGACCCCGAGCGTGACCGCGAACACGAGCTCGCGCGCGCGCCGCCCGCGCTCGTAGTAGTTCTGCCCGATCGCGATGATCGCCGCGACCGGCGCGAAGAACGGCGCGTCGTGGCCCCACAGCCACTTGGCGAGCGCCCACGCCAGCGCGACCGCGATCCCCGCCTGCAGCGGCGACCGCCAGCCCGCCTTCACGCGTTCCCAGCGCGTCGCCATCGACACGCGGGAGCGGCTCGCCGCGTCCTCGAACAGGCCCTCGGGGATCACAGCGGCCGACGGTACTTCACGAGGTCGAGCCCGAGCAGCGGCTCCAGGAACGACTGGCCCTCCTGCACCCAGCCCTCGCGGGCGTAGAACGCCCGCGCCCGCGCCGCGCCGTGCGGCGTGTAGAGCCGGATCGCCGTGTAGCCCTGGCGCGCGGCCTCCGCGAGCCCGAGCGCGTGCAGCCGCGCCGCGAGCCCGGTGCCCCACCACGGCGGGCGCACGAACAGCATCCACAGATGCGCGAGGCCGGGGATGACCGCGTGCGGGCGGTCTCGCTCCGTGGCGCAGACGACGCCGACGTGCCCGGCCGGCTCGCCACCGCCGTCGACCGCCATGGCGCACCAGGTGGTCGGCGCCTTCAGCCGTTCCCGGATCGCGCGGATCTCGAGCGAGCGTGGCGGCGGCTGCCAGCCCGCCGGAGCCCACTCGAAGTACGACTCGAAGCCGAGCCGCGTGGTCTCGGCGAGCGCGGCGGCGTCGTCGGGGCCGGCGAGGTGGATGTCGAGTGCGGCGGCGTCAAGCATAAGGCTCTACTCGAGGGTAAGAAGCGCTCGGTTCGGGTCTGAACCCTACCCCCAGGATTCAAGCGCGAAAGCCACGCTGCCGACACCGAGGGGCAAGGTGACCCGTCGAATCCTCTCCACCGCTCTCGTCAGCGCCGCCGCCGTCGCGGCCCTACTCGGCATGCCCGCGAACGCGGACGATCCTACGCCGACCGCCACGGCCTCGCCCGTGGCGACGATGGTGGAGACGGTCGTCACGCCGACCGCCACAGAGGCGCCCACCGAGGCGCCGACCGTCGAGGAGAGCACCCCGGCGCCGACGGAGGCCCCGACCGAGGTCCCCACGGAGACCCCCGCCGCCACCGAGACGCCCACGCCCGAGACGACGCAGACCCCTGCGCCGACCGCGACCGAGACCCAGACCGCCGCGCCCACCGCCCCGGCCGCGACCGAGACCGCCACCGCCACGGCCACGCCGGAGGAGCGCAAGAAGCGGTCCAAGAAGGACGCCAACCGCTCGAGCGCGAAGAACGGCCAGGCTCGCGCGTGCGAGGCCAACACCAAGAAGTCGACCTCGACCTCAGCTTCAGGCTGTGTCAAGGCCGACGACGGTGATCACGCCGGTCACGCCCACACGGTCTCGTCCGCCGCGCCGACGCCGCGTCTGACCAACGACAACGGCTCGCCCGCTCCGTCGAACCCGAGCTTCTCGCTCGCGACGCCCGGCCCGGCCAAGATCGGCGTGCCGAACTTCTTCATCGACAAGTTCCGGATTCCTCCGTTCCTGCTCCCGATCTACCAGGCCGCCGGCATGCAGTACGGCATCCGCTGGGAGATCCTGGCCGGCATCAACGAGATCGAGACCGACTACGGCCGCAACCTCAACGTCTCCAGCGCCGGCGCGCTGGGCTGGATGCAGTTCATGCCCGCGACCTGGAAGGCGTACGGCGTCGATGCCAACCGCGACGGCGTCAAGGACCCGTTCAACCCGGTCGACGCGATCTTCGCCGCCGCGCGCTACCTGAAGGCCGCCGGTGCCGAGACCGACATCCGCAAGGCCGTTTTCGCCTACAACCACGCCGACTGGTACGTCGACAGCGTGCTGATGCGCGCCCAGGTCATCGGCGGCATCCCCGGCGACCTCGTCGGCTCGCTCACCGGCCTCACGCAGGGCCGCTTCCCGGTTCGCGCCAAGGCGACCTACGCCGGCGCGCTCAAGGAGGCCGACAGCCACGTCAAGGGCTCCAACGCCGCCGTCACCGTCGAGTCCGACGAGACGCGCCGCAACATCGAGATCTTCGCCAAGGCCGGCTCGCCCGTGATCGCCGTCAACGACGGCAAGGTCCTCAAGATCGGGTCCAGCGAGCGCCTCGGCAAGTACGTGATCGTGCAGGACGTCTACGGCAACACGTACACGTACGGCCACCTCAAGACGGTCGCCGCGACCTACCCGTCGCCCAAGAAGCGCACGGCCAAGAAGGACGAGGGCGAGGACGCCAAGCGCCGCACGACGTTCGAGCACGAGTCCAAGGCCGACGCCAAGGCGCCCGCGAAGAGCGAGCCCGACACGACCGTCGAGGCCGCCCCGACGGCCAAGGTGCGCCTGTTCGCCAACCCGACGCGCAAGCACGCCCGCGCCGCCGGCGGCGACGTGCAGGTCTCGGCCGAGGACGGCGGCGAGCTCGCCTCCGACAGCGCCCCGCTCGGCCTCAACCCCAAGGACTTCGTCGCCAAGCCGCTGGTCAAGGGCGCGCGCGTCCTCGGCGGCACGACGCTCGGCCGCATCGGCCAGGTCAACGAGAAGGCGCCGCACCTGCTGTTCGAGATCCGCCCGGCCGGCCGCGGCGCGCCGCGCATCGACCCGAAGCCGATCCTCGACGGCTGGAAGCTGCTCGAGTCCACCGAGGTCTACCGCGCCAAGGGCAAGAACGCGCTCTTCGGCAAGGACGCGGGCGAGATGTCGATCGGCGAGATCATGCTCATGAGCAAGGAGAACCTGATCCGCCGCGTGCTCGCCGACAACCGGATCGAGGTCTACGGCTGTGGCCGCGGCGACATCCGCTCGGGCGCGATCGACCGCCGCGTCATGGCCACGCTCCTGTACCTGGCCAACTCCGGCCTCAAGCCCACGGTCTCCAGCCTCAAGTGCGGCCACGGCTACCTGACCGCGTCCGGCAACGTGTCCGAGCACAGCACGGGCACCGCCATGGACATCGCCGCCATCAACGGCATCACGATCACGCCGGGCACGCAGGGCAAGGGCTCGATCACCGACCTCACGATCACCCGCCTGCTGAACCTGCAGGGCACGATGAAGCCGCACCAGATCATCTCGCTGATGACGTTCAAGGGCGCGGACAACACGATCGCGATGGGCGATCACGGCGACCACATCCACGTCGGCTGGCGCCCGCTCTACGGCACCAACGAGAAGGCGGCGAAGCAGATCGACGCCATCCTCAAGCCCCAGCAATGGATCAAGCTGATCGACCGCCTGGGCGAGATCGACAACCCGACGGTCGCTGAGCAGCCGTCGAAGTACGCCGTGAAGGTCAAGCGGGCTTCACACTAAGATTCGCGGTCATGTCGACCGCGGACACCAAGGCCCAGATCGCGCAGGTCATCGCCGGCTTCCAGCACGAGGTGCCGGCGCTCGAGAGGCTCAAGCTGGTATTCGAGCTCGAGCTGCGCGGCCGTGGTGACATCCAGCTTTTCCGCGTCGAGGTCCCCGGGCCCAAGATCACCAAGGACATCGCGTCCGACGCGAAGGTCCGCCTGTCGATCCCGCGCGCCGAGTTCAACGAGCTCGCCAAGGAGAACACGATCCGCCACTGGCGCGAGAAGTTCGTGTCCGGCCACGTCAAGGCCAGCGGCCCGCCGGAGATCCTGAAGCTGATCGCGAACGTCGTGGCCAAGCAGGAAGAGCGGACGCGCACGCGGCGCTTGAGCGCCCGCAACCACGCGGCCTAGAGGGTGTAGCGTTCCCGGCGGCATGCCGCCGGCACTCAGCCTCGACCAACTGCGCACGGCCGTCTCGCAGGAGCGGATCGACACCGTCCTACTGGCGTTGACGGATATGCAGGGCCGCCTGCAGGGCAAGCGGCTGGTCGCGAAGCACTTCCTCGACGAGGTCGTCGAGCACGGCGCGGAGGCCTGCAACTACCTGCTCGCGGTCGACGTCGAGATGAACACCGTGCCGGGCTACGCCATGAGCTCGTGGGAGCGCGGTTACGGCGACTTCGAGATGGTCCCGGACCTGGCGACGTTGCGGCCGGTGCCGTGGCACTCGCGGACCGCGCTGTGCCTGGCCGACCTGCGCTGGGCGGGCGGAGAGCCGGTCGCCGCGTCGCCACGCCAGATCCTGCGCGCGCAGCTCCACCGGCTGGCCGAGCGTGGGCTGGAGGCGTTCGCGGGCACCGAGCTCGAGTTCATCGTCTTCCGCGACACCTACGAGGAGGCGTTCGAGCGCGGCTACCGCCACCTCAAGCCGGCCAATCAGTACAACGTCGACTACTCGCTGCTGGGCACCGCGCGGGTGGAGCCGCTGATCGGCCGCATCCGGCGCGAGATGACCGCCGCCGGGCTCGTCGTGGAGGACTCCAAGGGCGAGTGCAACGACGGCCAGCACGAGATCAACTTCCGCTACGGGCCGGCGCTGCAGACCGCCGACGAGCACTCGATCTACAAGACGGCGGCCAAGGAGATCGCGGCGCTGGAGGGCATGGCCATCACGTTCATGGCCAAGTTCAACGAGCGCGAGGGCTCCTCGTGCCACATCCACATGAGCGTGCCGGGGCTCGACGAGCAGGGCTTCGACCGCTTCGTCGCCGGCCAGCTCGCGTGCCTGCGTGAACTCACGCTGCTGTACGCGCCGAACGTCAACTCCTACAAGCGCTTCGCGTCCGGCTCGTTCGCGCCCACCGCGGTCGCGTGGGGCCACGACAATCGCACGTGCGCCGTGCGCGTGCTGCACGGGCGCTTCGAGCTGCGCCTGCCGGGCGCGGACGTGAACCCGTACCTGGCGCTGAGCGCCATGATCGCGGCCGGGCTGCACGGGCTCGAGCAGGAGCTGGAGCTGGAGGAGCCGGTCACGGGCAACGCGTACGTCGCCGACAAGCCGCGCGTGCCGACGACGCTGCGCGCGGCGCGGGAGGCGTTCGCGGGGTCGGCGGTCGCGCGCGCCGCGTTCGGCGAAGAGGTCGTCGCGCACTACCTCAACAACGCGGACGTCGAGCTCGCCGCCTTCGAGGCGGCGGTCACCGACTGGGAACGAGTACGGGGTTTCGAACGGCTGTGATCGCCGACTCCCTCTTCGCGCCGGTTGTATCGACCACCGCGTTCGAGGAGACGCTGGAGCGGCTCTCCACGGCCATCAAGCTGGGCCTGCTGGAGCCCGGCGCGCGGCTGCCGCCGGAGCGCGAGCTGTGCGAGCAGCTCGGCATCGCGCGCTCGACGCTGCGCCAGGCGCTGACGGCGCTCGTCCAGTCCGGGCACCTGGTGGCGTTGCGCGGGCGTGCCGGCGGCACGTTCGTGGCCGACCCACCGCCCGCGCTGCAGCCGCGCCCGGAGAGCCTGCTCTCCTGGCGTGAGACGTGCGACACGCGCGTGGCGGTGGAGCTCGGTGTGGCGGTGCTCGCCGCCGAGCGCGCAAGCGCGGACGATGTCGAGCGGCTGCGCGCGCTCGTGGCCGCGATGGCCGAGGACGTCGAGGACTTCGGGCTCTACCGCCAGGCCGACGTGCGCTTCCACATCGGGCTCGCGGAGGCCACCGGCTCCCCCGCACTGGTGGCGGCGATGACCGAGACCCAGGGCGCGATGGGCGACCTGTTCGCGCACATCGCCCACCCGCCCGAGGTGCTGGCGTGGGCCAACGCGCAGCACGGCCGGCTCGTCGACTGCCTGCGCCGGCGCGACGGCGCCGTTGCCGTCCGCACCATGCAGGATCATCTGCGCGGTTCAGAACACGTCCTAGCGGGGTTGTTGCCGTGACGTCCACGCCCGTGCAGAGCGACGACGAACGAAGGCTCGCAGAGCTTGGCTACAAGCAGGACCTCCAGCGCGCCTGGAGCGGGTTCTCGAACTTCGCGATCTCGTTCACGATCATCTCGGTCCTCGCAGGCTGCTTCACCACCTACGGGCAGGCGTGGAACAACGGCGGGCCGATCGCGATCTCGTGGGGCTGGCCGATCATCTGTGGGCTGATCCTGCTGGTCGCGTTCTCGATGAGCGAGCTCGTGAGCAAGTACCCGACCGCCGGCGGGATCTACTACTGGGCCTCGACGATGGGCGGCCCGAAGTGGGGCTGGTTCACCGGCTGGTTCAACTTGATCGGCCTGGTGGGTGTGGTCGCGTCCGTGGACTACGGGTGTGCGACGTTCCTGAACGCGACGTTCACGCTGTTCGGGGTGAACCTCGGGTTCATGGACTGGAGCGACACGTCCGGCGTGCTCGGTGAGACGTTCTTCCTGTTCGCCGTCATCCTGACGTTGCACGCGCTGATCAACATCTACTCGTCACCGCTGGTGGCGATGCTCAACAACATCAGCGTCTTCTGGCACGTGGCGGGCGTGGCCGCGATCATCGCGATCCTCGCCTTCGTCCCCGACCAGCACCAGAGCGTGGACTTCGTGTTCACCGAGACGATCAACAACTCGGGCTTCGGCGGCGGGATGTTCTGGTTCTACGTGCTCCCGCTCGGCTTCCTGCTGACCATGTACACGCAGACGGGCTATGACGCGTCGGCGCACGTGTCCGAGGAGACGCACGGCGCGTCCGAGGCGGCGGCCAAGGGCGTGTGGCGCAGCGTGTTCTGGAGCGGCGTCGGCGGCTGGTTCGTGCTGCTGGCGATCACGTTCGCCGCGTCCGACGTGAACGCGGTCAACGAAGGGCTCGGGTCCTCGCTGGCCGTATTCGGCAGCGCGCTGCCGGACGGCTGGGAGAAGATGGTGGTGGTGATCGCGACGATCGGCCAGCTGTTCTGCGGCATGGCCTGCGTGACCTCGTGCTCGCGGATGATGTATGCGTTCTCGCGCGACCGGGCCGTGCCGGGCTGGCAGCTGTGGACGCGGCTGAACCATCACCGGGTCCCGGCGCTGGCCGTGATCGCGTCGTGCGTGGCCGCGTTGGTGATGACCTTGCCGGCGCTGGAAGGTGACGAGGCGGGCGCGCCCTACGCGTTCTTCGCCGTCGTCTCCATCTGCGTGATCGGGCTGTACATCGCCTACGTGATGCCGGTGTACCTGCGCTGGCGGATGGGCGACGCGTTCGAGCCCGGCCCGTGGACGCTGGGCCGCAAGTACCGGTGGGTGAACCCGCTCGCGATCGTGTGGGTCGGGATCTGCGTGATCATCTTCTGCCTGCCGTTCACCCCGGCCGCCGTGCCGTGGCGCGACGAGTTCGACATCCGCTACGTCAACTACGCGCCGATCACGGTCGGGCTGGTGCTGCTGATCGTCGGGTTGTGGTGGACGCTGAAGGCCAAGCACACGTTCAAGGGCCCGGTGCGGACGATCGAGTTCGAGGAAGAAGGCGTCGGAGTTGAAAGTTAGGCACATCCCCTCCACCCCACCCCGATCATCCGACCTCACTCGCGGTCACGCGTGACGCGCCCAGTCATCGGCCTGTGCGCGGCCGTAGAGCGGGCGCGGTGGAGCGTGTGGGACGACGAGGCGGTGCTGCTGCCGCGCGGCTACATCGACGCGATCCAGCGCGCGGGCGGGTTGGCGATCATGCTCCCGCCCGACCCGGCGCCCGAGGAGGTGCTGACCCTCGTCGACGGCGTCATCCTCGCCGGCGGCGCGGACTACGGCGAGCGGCCCGACCGGGACGCGTTCGAGATCGCCCTCGGGCTGGCCGCGATGGAGCGCGACGTCCCGCTGCTCGGCGTCTGTCGCGGGATGCAGCTGATGAACCTCGCGCGCGGCGGCACGCTGATCGAGCACCTGCCCGACGTGCTCGGCCACGAGGACCACCGGGCCGTGCCGGGCGCGTTCGGCGATCACTACGTGCGGCTGCTCCCGGACTCGCTGGCGGCGCGCGCGGCGGGCGCCGTGTCACATCCGACCAAATCGCATCACCATCAAGGCGTGGACGAGATCGGCGAAGGCTTCGAGGTGACCGGGTGGGCGACCGTGGATGAGCTCGTGGAGGCGATCGAGGACCCGACGCGGCGCTTCGCGCTCGGCGTGCAGTGGCACCCGGAGGCGTCCGGCGGCGAGGAGATCGCGGCGCTGGTCGAGGCGGCGCGCGTATGAGGCTGCGGGACAAGGTCTGCGTGATCACCGGCGCGGCGGGCGGCATCGGCGCGGCGTCCGCGGCGCTGTTCCGCGCCGAGGGCGCGACCGTGATCGGCGTCGACCTGCGCGACGACTTCGAGGGCGTCGATCTCGCGCTCGCGGCCGACGTGGCCGACGAGGAAGCCGTGATCGGCCTGATGAAGCGCGCCCGCGAGGAGTACGGCCGCATCGACGTGCTGTTCAACAACGCCGGCATCTCCCCCGACGACGACGTCTCCGTGCTGGACACGACGCTGGAGGCCTGGCAGCGCGTGCAGGACGTCAACCTGCGCAGCGTCTTCCTGTGCTGCAAGCACGGGATCCCGCACGTGCTGGACACGGGCGGCGGCTCGGTGATCAACACCGCCTCGTTCGTCGCGGTGATGGGCGCGGCGACGTCCCAGATCTCCTACACCGCCTCCAAGGGCGCGGTGTTGGCCCTCTCGCGCGAGCTCGGCGTGGAGTTCGCCCGCCGCGGCGTGCGCGTCAACGCGCTCTGCCCCGGCCCGGTGGACACGCCGCTGCTGCGCGAGCTGTACGCGAGCGACCCGGCGAAGGCCGCCCGCCGGCTGATCCACCTGCCGATGGGCAGATTCGCCCACGCGCGCGAGATCGCCCAGGCCGCGCTGTTCTTGGCCTCGGACGACTCGTCCTACATCACGGCTTCGACGTTCATGGTCGACGGCGGCCTGTCCGGCGCGTACGTGACACCTGAGTGATCTCGGCGAGCGGAGCGCGCCGGGTACTGGTCGGCGACGAGCCGCTCCACCAGGGCCCGGTCGATCGCGAGCTCTCCCTCATGCATTCACAGGGAGATACCCTTCGCCGACGTGACCTTGTTCGAGGCGGCCAAGGCCGGGGACTCCGAAGCGGTGCAGGCGCTCTTGCGCGACGGTGCCAACGTCAACGAGCGCGAAGGCGCCGACCACACCTGCGCGCTGCACTGGGCGGCGGCAGCCGGGCATCTGGAGGTGGTCCGCGTGCTGTGCGACGCGGGCGCCGACGTCCACGGCGAAGGTGACGACCACGCGCTCGGCGTGATCGGCTGGGCGACGTGCTGGGAGCCCGCCCAGCCCGAGATCGCCGAGTTCCTGATCGAGCGCGGCGCGCGGCACCACATCTTCTCAGCGCTCGCGCTGGGCGTCGAGGACCGCGTGCGCGCGATCGTCGCCGAGGACCCGAGCGCGCTCAACCGGCGCATGAGCCGCAACGAGGACCATCGCCTCCCGCTGCACTTCGCGGTCGACCGCGGCCGGGCGGACATGGTCGAGCTGCTGATCGAGCTCGGCGCGGACCCGCTGGGCGTCGACGGCAACGGCCACTTCGCCGCCACCTACGCGCGCACGCCGGACATCGACCTCGCCGCGATGCGCGCCATCCACGCGCTGGCCAAGGCCGAGCTCGTCAGCGCCGACCGCGGCTCGCGCGCGCCCCGCGGCTACGAGATCGACGTGCTGGCGGCGCTAAGCGTCGGCGACCTCGAGGCCGCCGAGCGCTTGGTCGGCGCGATCGGCCCGGGCGTCCTGCACCTGATGGCCAAGCGCGGCAACCGCGAGGCGACCGCCTGGCTGCTCGAGCACGGCGCGAACCCGAACGGCCTCTGGACCCACTTCGGCAAGCTCGTGAGCCCGCTGCAGGTCGCGACGCGCTACGGCCACGAGCACGTCGCGAGCATCCTGCTCGAAGCCGGCGCCGACCCCTCCGGCATCGAGAGCGGCGACAACGGCCTGCCGCGCTCTGAGCCCGAGACCGTGAGCGTCGTGCTGGAGATGCGCGAGCACGACCCACACATCTCCGAGCTGCTGAACGCGTTCGAGGACGGCTGGGTCCAGGGCATCACGAGCCGCTCGGGCGTCGTCCGGCTCGAGCTGGAGACACCCGGCGGCACGTGGGGCGCGGCGGTCACGCTCGTCGAGGGCCGGCTGGAGCGCCTGCCGTTCGACTGGCGCTCGCACGCGCACTGCCTCAGGCCGTAGTCACCGTCATCAGGTTGCGGGCGCTCGGGGCGACGTTGATCGCGTCGGCGCCGAGCTTGGTGTCGACGTGCAGGAGGTCGCCCTTGTCGCCCCGGTTGACGAACACGCGCGCGTGCAGGCCCATCACGGCCACCTGCTGGCTCGCTCCGGTGACGGCGATGCTGTCGTTGCCGTTGGTGCCGTTGACGGTCACGCTGTCCTGCGCCTGATCGGTGGCCGTCGTGCCGCGGGACGGCGCCAGCTCGAGCGTGACGTGGTTGGTGTCGGAGCCGCTCAGGTCCTCGACGCGGACCGTGTCGGTCCCGGCGCCGGCGAGGATGTCCACGCGCTCGACGTCGCCCATGTCGACGTCGTCGCCGTCGCGCAGCACGCGCGTGCGACCGCCGATCGGCTCCACGCGGAACGCCTCGTTCAGGCCCGTGCCGTTCATCATCAGGAAGTCGGTGCCCGCGCCGCCCTCGACGATGTCGCGGCCGTCACCGGCACCCCAGGTGAACGTGTCCAGCCCTTCGCCCATGAGTGCGACGTCGGTACCGGAGCCGCCGATGATCTGGTCCTGCCCGGGCGAGCCGACGAGCACGTCCTTGCCGCTGCCGCCCTCCAGGAACGGCTGCAGCTTGTCCTTGGCCATCTTGCTCGCGTCGACCGTGTCGTCGCCGTTGCCGGCGAAGATCGGCAGGCGGTCCCCGGGCTCGGCGTTGAGGATCGAGATCCGCGCCGGAAGCCCTTCGATCTCGTGGAGGCCGCCGAGGTTGGTGACCTTGACGACGTCGGCGGCGGCGGTGCCGGTCACGGCGATCGTGTCCGTCTTGAGGTCGGCGGCGCCGAGCTCGGTGAGGACCTGGGTGAGCCCGGTGCCGCTGAGGTCGCCGACGGTGGTCGAGTCCGTGCCCGCCCCGGCGAACAGGTGGAGCGCCTCGGCGCTGAACCGGAGCGTGTTGAGCCGGGCGCGGCCGCCCGCGGGTTGAAGGTCGAAGGAGTCGTTGGCCGTCGAGCCGGACACGGTCACGCGGTCGGAGCCCTCGTCGCCCTCGAGCACCAGACCCGGCTGGATGACCGCGCCGCTGAAGCGGTCGTCGCCGCGGCCGGCCCGAACGACGACGTCGTCGGCGTTCTCCACGCGGATTTCCGCCGCGAGGCCGGTCACGCGCCGGGCCTCGCCGAGCGTGCTCACCGTGACGGTGTCGGCCCCGCCCGTGCCGGCGATGTCGAGGCCGTCACGCGCGCCGTCGGCGAGGCCGAGGTCGGCGTTCAGGCGCGTGACGCTCGTGCCGCTCAGGTCCCCGACGTCGACGAAGTCGCCGCTGCCCGCGGTGTTGATCTCGGCGGTCTCCATGCCCGCCGTGTCCGCGCGGGGGCCGAGGTCGCGGTTGAGCAGGACGCGGCCGTTGAACGCCTGCACGGTGAGCTCCTCGGCCTCGTCGGTGCCGAGCTCGCGCAGCGTGTCGGTGCCGCTCTGGCCGTCGATCGTCACGGCACCTTCAGCGTGAACGGCCGTGTCGTCCCCCGCGCCGAGGAACAGGGCATCGTCGCCGCCGCCCGGGTGCACCAAGTCGTTGTCGTCGCCGGCGACGACGGTCTCCGCGCCGGCCCCGCCGGTCACGACGTCCGTGCCGGCACCGGTCTCGATGCTGGTCGGGACCGTCGTGGCGAACGCGATCCGCACGTTGTCGTCACCCGCCCCGGTGCGGACCGCGATCCGCGTGACGGCCGGGCGCTCGAACGCGTCGTCGGCGATCCCGTCGGAGTTGAGGTCGAGCTGGATGGTGTCGGCCGTGGCGCGCAGCGTCAGCCGGTCGGCCGCGGCGTCGCCGTCGACGGTGAGCGTGCCGTTGGACACGGTGGAGACGACCGCCGCGTCGGCGGCGGCGGCCGGGGCGGCGAGCAGGATCGCCACGGTGAGGAGCAGTCGGCGCATCGGACGATCCTCCGCTGCGCCGCCCGCCACGCATATGGGGGACTTCCCCCTTCCGGATCAGCCGTAGTTCGGGATCTCCTGCACCGACCAGGCGTTGCCGTCCGGGTCGCTGAAGAAGACGAACTTGCCCCACGGGAACTCCTGGACGTCGCCGACTTCGATGCCCTTGCCGGTGAGGTCGGCCTTCGCGGCCTCGATGTCCTCGACCACGAGCTGCAGGCCCTTGAGCGAGCCGGGTTCGACCTCGGTCAGGCCGGTGCCGATCGCGATCGAGCACGCGGAGCCGGGCGGGGTGAGCTGCACGAAGCGCAGGTTCTCGTTGACCTGATGGTCGTGATCGGCGTTGAAGCCGACCTTGACGTAGAAGTCCTTCGCCCGGTCGACGTCGGAGACGGGCACCGCAACCAGCTCGAGCTTGTAGTCCATGAGCGGAACTCTACGGACCGTTGCGGTCAGTTTCTGTCCTTAATCCCGTGGTCAGACCGCTGCCGGTGGGTTCAAGGTCCGGATCGGCCCGCCGAACCCACCGGTATGAGCGCGAGCCGTCGCAACAACGTCCACATCACCGGCAACCCGGACGGACGGCCGATGGTCTTTGCCCACGGCTTCGGCTGCGACCAGGGCATGTGGCGGCGCGTGGCGCCGGCCTTCGAGGCGACGCACCGCGTGGTGCTGTTCGACCATGTCGGCTCCGGCGGCTCCGACGCGTCCGGGTTCAGCCCCGCGCGGTACGCCAGCCTGACCGCGTACGCGCGCGACATCGTCGAGTTCTGCGTGGAGCTCGACCTGACGGACATCGTGTTCGTCGGCCACTCGGTGAGCGCGATGATCGGCGTGCTGGCGTCGAACCTGGCCCCGGAGCGGTTCGCCTCGCTCGTGCTGATCGGCCCCTCCCCGCGCTACATCGACGACGAGGGCTATGTCGGCGGCTTCACCCGCGAGGACATCGACGGGCTGCTGGAGAACATGGAGACGGACTATCTCGGGTGGTCGAGCGTCATGGCGCCGGCCATCATGGGCCGGCCCGACGCGCCCGACCTGGGCGAGGAGCTGACCGCGTCCTTCTGCCGCTCAGACCAGACGATCGCGCGCCACTTCGCCCGGGTCACGTTCACGTCCGACAACCGCGCCGACCTCCCCAGGACGACCACGCCCGCGCTCGTGCTGCAGTGCCAGGACGACGTGATCGCGTCGATCCCGGTCGGCGAGTACGTGCACGCGCAGCTGCCCGACAGCACCTTCGTGCTGCTCGACGCCTCCGGCCACTGCCCGCATCTCAGCGCGCCCGCCGAGACGATCGACGCCATCCGCGCGTTCTCGCCCGCCGCGGCGACCGTCTGATGCCCCGCTCCGCGGTCGACGACCCCTCGCTCGAGGAGCTCTACGAGGACGCTCCGTGCGGGTACCTGTCGATGACCGCGGACGGCACGATCACCCGTGCCAACCGGACGTTCGCCCGCTCGCTCGGCATGGGCGCCGAGGCGCTCGTGGGCCTGCGGCTGCAGTCGCTGATGACCGCCGGCTCGCGGCTGTACGCGGAGACGCACTGGCGCCCGCGGCTCGACCTCGCGGGCGAGCTGCGCGAGATGCCGATCGATCTCGTCCGGCCTGACGGCAGCCGGCTGCCCGTGCTGCTCAGCGCCGTGCAGGTCGGCGACAGCGTGCGCGCCAGCCTCTTCGATGCGAGCGACCGGCGGCGCTACGAACGCGAGCTGGTGGCCGCCCGCGACGTCGAGCGGGCCGCGCGCGAGCGCGTCGAGCGGCTGCAGGAGCTCTCGGCCGCCTTGTCGGCCGCCGTCGGCGTCGACGCGGTGGCGCAGGCGCTCGTCGACACCGTGTTCGACGCCGTCGCGCCCGAGCACTGCGCCGTGGTGCTCGAGGGCGCGACCGTCCACGAGCGCAAGGAGCTCGTGGGCGCGGCCGGTCCCACGGTCGAGCGCGTGCTGGCGCTGGAGGTGAGCGGGCAGCGCATCGGCTCGCTTGCGCTCACCCTCCTCGGCGACCGTGCGCTCAGCCCGGAGGAACGCGTCTTCCTCGACGCCTGCGCCGCGGCCGGCGCGACGGCGCTGCGCCGGGCCGACCTGTACGCGCAGATGCAGCACCAGGCGGTGCGCGACCCGCTGACCGGCCTGCCCAACTGGACGCTGCTGCTCGAGCGGCTCGAGCATCTGATCGCGCGCTCGCGGCGCAACGGCGAGCCCTTCGCCGTGGTCGCCGTCGGCCTGGACAACTTCAAGCTCGTCAACGACACGCGCGGGCACGCCGTGGGCAACGAGGTCCTCAAGCTGATCGCCGCGCGGCTCTCCGGTGCCATCCGCGAGACCGACCTCGTCGCGCGCGCCGGCGGCGACGAGTTCATCGTCGTCTACGCCGACCTCGCCGCCGAGGAGGAGAGCGACGTGGTGGCCGCACGGCTGCAGGCGACCTTCGACGCTCCGCTCGTGACCTCCGACGGCGAGATCTTCGTCCGCGCGAGCATCGGCGTCGTGGCCGCCGGCACGCAGGTGCAGGACGCCGAGCGCGTCCTCGGGGACGCCGACGTGGCGCTGATGGCCGCCAAGCGCTCCGCCGCCGGCCGCCACATCCGCTTCGACAGCACGATGCGCGAACGGGCGCGCGAGCGCGCGCGGGTCGAGCAGGAGCTGCGGACGGCGCTCGTCAAGGACGAGCTGGTCGTCCATTACCAGCCGATCGTGTACGCCGACGACGGCGCGCTGAAGTCGATGGAGGCGCTCGTGCGCTGGGAGCACCCGGTCCGCGGCCGCGTGTCCCCCGGGGTGTTCGTCCCCGTCGCCGAAGACTGCGGGTTGATCGTCGACATCGGGCGCCATGTCCTGCGGACGGCGTGCCGCCAGCTCGCGGCGTGGCGTGCCGCCGGCGTCGTCGGCGAGGACGTCGGCGTCACCGTCAACGTCTCGGCGCGCCAGCTCGAGCAGAGCGGGCTCGCGGCCGACGTCGCGGCCGCGCTCGCCGAGTCCGGGCTCGACGCCACCCCGGCGGTGCTCGGCCTCGAGCTGACGGAGTCGATGCTCATGAACTCCCCGAACTCCGCGCTCGACCGGCTGCACGAGCTGCGCGCGCTGGGCGTCCGCCTGCTGCTCGACGACTTCGGCACCGGCGCGTCCTCGCTGGCGCGCCTGCGCCGCCTGCCGGTCGACACGCTCAAGATCGACCGCGCCTTCATCACCGGGCTCGGCCGCGCGGACAGCGACGACGACGCGTTCGTCGCCGCCATCACCTCGCTGGCCGCGGCGCTGCGGCTCGAGACGGTCGCGGAGGGCGTGGAGACCGACCAGCAGCTCGCGCGCCTGCGTGAGCTGGGAGCCACCAGCATTCAGGGGTTTCTGTTCTCCCAAGCCCTGCCGGCGGACGAGTTCGCCCGTGACTGGGGCGCCGCCCGCCGCTGAACGTCCTCAGCGCTGCTTCTTGGTGCGGGCGCGGATCTCCGAGCGCAGCATCGAGCCGCAGTCGCTGTACTCCTCGAGCTCGGTCGGGATGTTCTTGACCGCCTTGCGCAGGGCGCTGACCGAGTAGCGGCGGTCGATCCAGCCGTTGTCGGCGCAGTCGCGGAGGATCGTCTTCGTGCTGCGGCTGGAGCTGCTCAGACGGCCGTCGCCGCCGCGCTTGAGGACGCGGTTCAGGCGCTTCTTGCACTCCTTGGTCTTGGCCGACTTGCCCGACAGCGCCTTGATGCCCCGGCGCAGCTCGGACTTGGAGTACTTGCTGTCGATCCGCCCGTCCTTGGTGCAGTCACGCGCCGGTTTGGGCAACGCCGCGGCGGAGGCACTCGCCGGGACGGCGAGGATCGCGACGGCAACGACAGCGGCGGTGAAAAACCTGATCATGGGGACTTCCAACGTGCGTATTGCGCACAGGTTGCGTGTAAGCGGTGCGTTAGGTTGAACGCATGCCTCGTGACCCCTACCGCGTGCTGGGTGTCCCCTCGACCGCCTCGTCGGAGGAGCTGCACGACGCCTACCGGCGGCTCGTCAAGCTTCACCACCCCGACCGCAACGGCGGCTCGGAGGAGTCCGCACGGCGCTTCGCGGAGGTCCAGGAGGCCTACGAGGCGGTGCGGTCACGCCCCCGCGCGGCGCGCCCCCAGCAGCGGGCGGCGGACGCGGCCGACGCGGTCAAGGAGCGGATGGTCAAGCTCGAACGCGAGCTCCGGGAGGCCCAGGCGGCGCGCGAGCGCGCCCGGCAGGCGGCGCGCGACGCCGTCCGCGACGGCGAGCCCGAGCCGCGCGTGGCGGAGACCGACGACAGCATCGCCAAGATCCTCGGCGACCTGCGGGACGAGGTGTCCGGCAAGGTCGCCCAAGGGCTCCGGCACCCGGCCGTCAAGCGCGTCGGCGACCTGATCGACGACGCGATCTCGCGCGTGGACCGGCGCTGACGCCGGCCCTCAGCGCCGGTTGCGGATCGTCATCGTGGTTGTCGTCGTACTGCCCGCCTGACCCGGCACGCTGGCCTTCGCGGTCAGCGTGAGCTTGACCGAGCGCACGCCCTTGAGCGCCTTGCGCGCCTTCGGCGTGAGCTTGAGCGTCGCCCGGCGAGTGCCGGTGACGGTCCGGCTGGCGACGGTCCGGGAGCGCAGCTTGAGCTTGCGCGCCGTCTTCGCGTCCACCGTGAGCGTCAGGCGCGTGCGGCACTTCGGCTTGGTGCACGTGACGTCCACGGTCACGCCGCGGCGCAGCAGCGTCTTGAGCTGCGGGCGCCGCGCCGAGACACGCAGCCACGGCGCGGGAATCCCGTCCAACACCGGCGGCTCGACGCGCGGAACCGGGACCGGCGTGACCGACCGGCGCAGCGTGACCGAGTCGTCCCCGTCGTCGGTGACGCGCAGGCCGAAGCTCGCGGCCAGGTGGCCAGCGTCGTCCCATCCAAAGGAGGGGCCGTCGTCGTATTCCCCGTCGCCGTCGGCATCCCACGCCGTGCCGAGGCAGCATCGGTCGCCGGCGTCCGCATCGCTGCCACCGCCACCGATCGCCGTGCGCCGGTACGCCGCCTGGAGCGGGTTCGCGACGTCGCCGGTCTGCATCGTCGCGTCGGGCCCGAGGTTCCCCGGGACGAACGGCACCTGGGTCGTGCTCACGGCCGTGCGGCCGCGGGCGTCCGTGGCGCGCAGCGCGAGGGTCGCCGGCCCGTCGAACCGCCGCCAGACCGAATAGGCGTTCGGCGGCGCGTCGTCGAACGCTCCGTCGGCGTCCAGGTCGGCGGCCCAGTCGGCGCCCGTCGGCCCGCTGCCCGCGAACTGGAGCAAAGTGGCCGCGGACGGACGGGCCGGCGAGACGGCCATCCAGTGCGCCCGCGGCACGGCGATGT
The DNA here is from genome assembly GCF_027587175.1 of Solirubrobacter deserti. Taxonomy (GTDB): domain Bacteria; phylum Actinomycetota; class Thermoleophilia; order Solirubrobacterales; family Solirubrobacteraceae; genus Solirubrobacter; species Solirubrobacter deserti. The sequence continues at coordinate 21,468 of NZ_JAPCID010000010.1, read as the reverse complement.
CGGCGGCGTCCCGCGCGGAGACGCTTGTGACCGGCTCGGCAGGAGCACCGTTCCGGCGCACGCGCACCTCGTAGGTGCCCGGGGTCAGGTACGTGAAGGTGATCTGCTCGCCCGTTCCGTCGTCGAACTCGCCGTCGCCGTCCGCGTCCCACTGGGCGTCGTACCGGCCCGAGGACTTCAGCGTCACCGGCTTGCCGACTTCGACCACGCGCGAGCGGTCCTGCGGGAACCGGCTCGAGGTGCGCGTCGTCGCCGTGGCGCCGCTGTCATCGGTCACGCGGACACCAGAGAGGTCGACGTTCGGCACCCGCGCGTCGCGGCCGCGGTCGGTCTCGTAGGTGCCGTCACCGTCGAAGTCGTACTCGTAGCGGACGATCTCCCCGTCGGGATCGAGCGCCTCGAGACTCCACCCTCCGGGACCGCACAGGGCCTGATCGAGGTCCACGGTGGGAGCGAGGTTGCCGGCGTGCACGTCGAGCGTCGTCGTCGCGACCGCCGTGGCGCCTGCGTCGTCGGTGAACCGCGCGCGGATCACGCGCTCGCCGGCGGTCGCGAACATCGCCGTGCCGGTCGTTCCCGTGGTCTCGAACGTGCCGTCGCCGTCCAGGTCCAGCGCGGTCTGCACGGTGCGCCCGTCCGGGTCGCTCCCCGTGGCGGTGACCTTGACCGGCGCCCCGGCGCGAGCCGAGTAGGGCGTGGCACTGACCGTGCCCGTCGGCGTGCCGTTCCAGCCGTGCACGGTGAACGTGCGGCTGTCGGTCAGCAGCCCCAGCGGTGTGACCGCCTGGGCGCGCACCGTTCGCTCACCGGCGGGGAACGTGGCGGTCACCCGCTTGCCGGTCGCGTCGTCGAACTCGCCGTCACCGTCCAGGTCCCAGGCGTAGCCGTCGGCGCCCGCCCCGCCGGTCAGCTCGACCTCGGACCCTGCGCGCGGGGAGGCGGGAGACATGCCGATGCTGATCGCGACAGACTCCGGGACGACGCTGCACGCGGACGCGACTTCAGGCGCGAGCAACGCAGCGCCGAACACGCCGGTTGCGACCAATCGGGAGACCATGCCCGTAAACGTAGCCACGGACGAACCCGCGACTACCCAAATCCTCGTCCACTGGTCAATCGAGTAGCTCGGCGGCTTCCAGCCAGGCGGCCTCGAGCTCCTCGCGCTCGGACTGCACGGTCGCCAGCTCGTCCTGAAGCTCGCGCAGCCGGGCGAAGTCGGTGGCCGCGGCCGCCATCGCGGCGTGCAGCTCCTCCTCGCGCGTGCCGGTCTTCTCCAGCGCCCGTTCCAGCCGCGCGGCCTCCTTGCGGGCGGCGCGGACGACGGCCTGGTTCGGGGTCGAACGGGCTTCCTTCGCCGCGACGGGCGCCGGCTCGGGCGCGCGCAGCGACAGGTACTGGTCGATGCCGCCGGGCAGGTGGGTGATCGAGCCGTCGCCGAGCAGCGCGTAGACGTTGTCGCAGACGCGCTCGATGAAGTAGCGGTCGTGGGAGACGACGATCAGCGTGCCGGGCCAGCCGTCGAGCAGGTCCTCGAGCGCGGTCAGCGTGTCGATGTCGAGGTCGTTGGTGGGCTCGTCGAGCAGCAGGACGTTCGGCTCGCCCATCAGCAGGCGCATCAGCTGCAGCCGGCGGCGCTCGCCGCCGCTCAGGTCCTTGACCAGCGTGCGCTGCTTCTCGCCGCGGAAGCCGAAGCGCTCGAGCAGCGAGCCGGCGGTCAGTTCGCTCCCGTCGCCGAGGCGGGCGAAGCCGCGGACCTCTTCGACCGCCTGCAGCACACGCAGCTCGCCGGGGATCTCCGCCGTGTCCTGGGACAGGTGCGCGAGCTTGACGGTCTGGCCGTGCTCGACCGCACCCGCGTCGGGCTGGAGCTCGCCCGCGAGGATGCGGGTCAGCGACGACTTGCCGGAGCCGTTGACGCCGACGATCCCGATCCGGTCGCCCGGGCCGATGTGCCAGGTCAGGTCCCGGAGCAGCCGCTTCTCACCGAACGCGAGCGACACGTGCTCGGCCTCGATGACCTTGCCACCCAACCGGGAGGACGCGAACCGCAGCAGCTCGGCGCGATCGCGGGCCTCGGGCTCGTCGGCGATCAGCGCGTTGGCGGCCTCGATCCGGAACTTGGGCTTGGCGGTGCGCGCCGGCGGCCCGCGCCGCAGCCACGCGAGCTCCTTGCGGATCAGCATCTGGCGGCGCTCCTCGCGCGCCGCGGCCTGGCGCGCGCGCTCGGCCCGCGCCAGCACGTAGGCCGCGTAGCCGCCCTCGTACTGGTGCACCTCGCCGTCCGAGACCTCCCACGTGTGCGTGCACACCGCGTCGAGGAACCAGCGATCGTGAGTGACGACGAGCATCGAGCCGCGGCGCGCCGCGAGGTGCTTCGCGAGCCAGTCCACGCCCTCGACGTCGAGGTGGTTGGTGGGCTCGTCGAGCAGCAGCAGCTCGGGGTGGCCGAGCAGCGTCTTGGCCAGCGCGATGCGCCGGCGCTCGCCACCGCTCAGCGGCTCGATCAGCGTGTCCAGCCCGCGCGGGAAGCGCGTCATGGAGACGCCGCCGAGCAGGCCGTCGAGCACGTTGCGGTAGCGGGCGTCCGCGGCCCACTCGTGGTCGGCCAGCCCGCCGACGAGCTCGTCGCGGACCGTGCGGGTCGGGTCGAGGTCGTCGCCCTGGCCGAGCACGCTCAACGCGAGCCCGCCGACCCGCGTGACCGCGCCCGCGTCCGGCTCCTCGATCCCGGCGATCAGGCGCAGCAGCGTGGACTTGCCGTCCCCGTTGCGGCCCACGATCCCCACGCGGTCGCCGGCGGAGACGCCCAGCGTGATACCGGACAGGATCGTCCGGGCGGCGAAGCCCTTGGCCACGTCCTTGAGGTTCACGAGGTTGCGCGCGGGCGCTGACATCGGCCATCAGCCTACGATCCTCTGCATGGAGGAGCTCGAGGAGGAGCAGGAGCACTTAGACCAGACGTGCGCCGCGTTCGACGCGGCGTTCGCCGCGCTGACCGGCCGCGGCGAGTATCGCGGCGACGACGAGTACGCCAACGAGGCGCTCGAAGCGATGCGGCGCGAGCGCATCCGCGTGTACACGGAGGCGAGCGGACCGCTGTACTTCGGCCGCATCGACCGCGCCGAGGGCGGGACGCTGTACGTCGGCCGCCACGCGATCTGGAGCGCCGAGAACGACCTGCTCGCCGTCAACTGGCGCGCGCCCGCCGCGGAGCCGTTCTACACCGCCACCGAGCGCGACCCGCACGGCGTGCGCCGGCGCCGCCGGCTGGAGATCGAGGACCGGACGGTGCTCGGGTTCGTCGACGAGCCGCTCGACTCCGACTTCGAGGACCACCTCACCGAGGCGATCGTCGAGGACATCACGCGTCAGCGCGTCGGCGAGATGCGCCAGATCATCTCGACGATCACGCCCGACCAGTACGAGCTGATCGCGCGGGACGTGGACGGCGCGCTGGTGATCCAGGGCGGACCGGGCACGGGCAAGACCGCCGTCGGCCTGCACCGGGCCGCCTGGCTGCTGTACGCCAATCCCCAGCTCGGCCGCGAGGGCGTGCTCGTCGTCGGCCCGAACGAGACGTTCATCCGCTACGTCGAGCAGGTGTTGCCGGCGCTGGGCGAGAGCGCCGTCGAGCAGCGCGCGATCGGCTCGCTGGTCACCGAGCCGCACGGCGAGACCGACGAGGCGCGCGAGCTGGCGACGCTGAAGGGCAGCGCCCGGATCGCGGTCGTCCTGCACCGGCTGCTGTGGGACCGGCTGCATTTCGAGGACATCGAGATCCCCGTCTCGCGGCGCGTCACGGCCACGGTGACCGCCGACGAGCAGCGCGAGCTCGTGGCGGCCGTCCGCGAGCGCACGTTCTCCTACGAGGCCGGGCGCGAGCGCTTCCGCGAGCGCCTCGCGGGTACGCTGGCCTCGCGCATCCTCACGCGCGACTCGCTCGCGGGCAGCGAGGAGGCGGTCCGCACCATCCGCAAGGCCAAGGAGTACAGCCGGGCGGTGACGAAGGCGTGGCCGAAGGAGACGCCCGAGGGCCTGGTCAAGAAACTGTTCACGAACCGTGCACGGCTGGAGCGCGTGGCCGGCGACCTGCTCGAGCCGGAGGAGATCGCGCTGCTGCTCAAGGCGAGCGCCGCGACCTCCAAGCACGACATGACGCCGACCGACGTCGCGCTGCTCGACGAGGCGCACTGGCTGATCGACCCGGGCTTCCGCCGCTTCGGGCACGTGGTCGTGGACGAGGCCCAGAACCTCACGCCGATGGAGCTGCGCATGACCGTGCGGCGCGCCCGCGGCCAGTCGCTGACGATCCTCGGCGACCTCGCCCAGCGCACCGCCGACGCGGGCGTGTCGTCGTGGGAGCGCGTGCTGCGGGAAGCGGGCGTGGACAGCTTCGACGTCTCCGAGCTGGAGGTCAGCTATCGCGTCCCGAACGAGTTCCTGCGCATCGCGGGAACGCTGCTGCCGCCGGGCGCGCCCGCCCCGCGCGGCGTCCGCGACGCCCCGTTCCCGCCGCGCGCGGTCCACACCGACACGCTCGGCGCCGCCGCGGCGGACGAGGCTCGGCGGCTCGTCGAGGCCGTCAACGGCAGCGTCGGCGTCGTCGCACCGCTCGCGCACATGGACGAGGTGCGCGCGGCGCTGGGCGAGTTCGCCGACGCGACCCACGCCGCGCTCGGCGCCGGCATCAACCTGCTCGACCTGCACGTCGCCAAGGGCCTCGAGTTCGATGCGATCGTCGTCGTCGAACCCGCAGCGATCCTGCGCGAACGCCCCGACGGCGGCGTCGGCGGCCTCTACACCGCGCTCACCCGCGCCACCCGGGCGCTCTCCGTGATCCACGCCGAGCCGCTCCCCGAGCCGATGCGCGACGCGTTCCCAACCTAAAGGGGTCAGACCCCTTCAGGTTTCGGGCCTCCCGCAGCAGCGTGTTCGAACCCTAAAGGAACCTAAGAGGGTCAGACCCGTTAATGTTTCTTTAGGTTGGTCAGGCCGTCCAGATGCCGGAAGGCGGGCCGGCGTCTTCGACGGTCGGGAGCAGGCGGGCGACACGGGTGATGGGCGGGCCGCCGTGCAGCGCGGACCAGGTCGCGCCGAGCAGCGCGGCCGCGGTCGGCTCGTCCCCCAGGGCGGCGGTGAGGGCGATCGAGATCCGCCGCAGGGAGCGCTCGACGCGGCCGGACGCCAGCCGGGCGCTGACGAACAGCAGCCGCGCGCCCGGCTCGGACGCCACGTAGTCGTCGAGCGCGGCCGCGATCTGCGTGACGCCGCCCTCGAAGCGCTCGATCAGGCGCTCGACCTCGGCCTCGACCGCGAGCGCGAACAGCTCCTCCTTGTCGCCCCCGCGCGCGTAGAGCGTCGGTTTCGCCACGCCCGCGGCGGCCACGACACGGTCGATCGGCGTGCCGTGCAGGCCGTCGGCGGCGAAGGCCGCGGCGAGCGCGGCGGTGTCGATCGAGGCGCGCGGCCGGGGCATTCCGCCGAATCCTAACCGCGCGGTTCAGATTCGACTCCGCGGAGACAAGTGCCGACCACATGTCCGACCGGCGGTCGGATGGCCCGGCGCGGGGCTCGCCATACGGTCGAGTCATGCACCTGAGGGAACTGAGAACCGCCGGTCACGCCCCCTCGCTGGCGGCCGCGCTCCTGCACTTCGACGTCAGCTTCATGGCCTGGGTGCTGCTCGGCGCCCTCGGCGCCTACATCGGCGAGGACCTGGGCCTGTCGGCTTCAGCCAAGGGCCTGATGGTGGCCGTGCCGCTGCTGTCGGCCGCCGCCTTCCGGGTCGCGCTCGGCCTGCTCGGCGACCGCTACGGGCCGCGCCGCGTCGGCCTGTACTCGATGGGCTTCGTGGTGATCGCGCTGCTCGCCGGGTGGCAGCTCGCGACGAGCTACGCGACGGTGCTGGGCGTCGGCGTCCTGCTCGGCGTCGCCGGCGCGAGCTTCGCGATCGCGCTGCCGCTCGCCGGCCGCCACTACCCGCCGGAGCGTCAGGGCCTGGCGATGGGCATCGCCGGCGCCGGCAACTCGGGCACGGTGCTCACCACGCTGTTCGCGCCACGCCTGGCCGAGGCCTACGGCTGGCACGCCGTGTTCGGGCTCGCGCTGATCCCGGTGCTGCTCGTGTGGGGCGCGTTTGCCCTGCTGGCCAAGGAGCCGCCGGCGCCCGCCAGCCCGGTGAAGCCCCGCGACCTGCGCAACATCCTGCGCGAGCCGGACGCCTGGCGCCTGTGCGGCCTCTACGCGGTCACGTTCGGCACGTTCGTCGGCCTCGCGTCGTTCCTGCCGATCTTCTTCCGCGACCAGTACGGCATCAGCAAGGTCGACGCCGCGACGCTCGTCGCCGTCGGCGCCGCGCTCGGCTCGCTGCTGCGTCCGCTCGGCGGCTACCTCGCCGACCGCGCCGGCGGCACCACGGTGCTCACGGGCGTGTACGGGATCGGCGCCGCGCTGCTGCTGTTCACCAGCGCGCTCCCCGCGCTGGCCGCCACGGCGACCGCGTTCATCCTCGCGATGGGCACGTTCGGCATCGGCAACGGCGCTGTGTTCCAGCTCGTCGGCGTCCGGTACCGGGAACGGATCGGCGTGCTGACCGGGCTCGTGGGCGCGGCCGGAGGGCTCGGCGGGTTCTTCCTGCCGACGATCCTCGGCGTCGTCAAGGACGCGCTGGGCTCCTTCGGGCCGGGCCTCGGCGCGATCGCCGTCGCCGCGGCCGTCGCATTGATCACGACGATGCGCCCGAGCACCGTCGCGCTGGCGGGGGCACGGGCATGAGGGTCCTCGTCGTCGGCGGCGGCATCGCCGGACAGGCCGTGATCGAGGCGATCCGCGAGCGCGACCGCGACATCGAGCTCACGCTCGCGTGCGCCGAGCCGCGCCTCCCCTACGACCGCGTCGCGCTCTCCACCCTGCTCGCGAACGGCGCGGACGTCGACTCGCTCACCCTGCGCCCCGCGTCCTGGTACGAGGACAACGACGTCGAGGTGCTCCTGGACACCTGGGTGGACGAGCTCGACGGCTACGACCGCTACGTGCTGTGCACCGGCTCGGACGCGCTCGTCCCGCCGATCCCCGGGGCCGAGCACGCGCACGTGTTCCGCGGGCCCGAGGACTGCGCGGCCATCACGGCGGCGGCCAAGGGCAAGGCCGTCGTGATCGGCGGCGGTCTGCTCGGCCTGGAGGCCGCGTACGGACTCGCCTCCCTCGGCTGCGAGACGACCGTCGTGCACCTGATGGACCGCCTGATGGAGCGCCAGCTCGACCAGGGCGCGGCGACCCTGCTCACGCCCGCGATGGAGCAGCTGGGCGTCAACGTGCTCTTGGAGCGCAACACGGAGGAGATCACGCCGGGCGGCGTGCGGCTCGCGGGCGGCGAGGAGCTGCCCGCCGACGTGGTCGTCATCTCGGTCGGCATCCGGCCGCAGGTGGAGCTCGCACGCCGCCTGGGGCTGAACGTGGAGCGCGGAATCGTCGTGGACGACGCCATGGTGACCTCGGACCCACGCGTGCTCGCGGTCGGCGAGTGCGCGCAACACCGCGGCGTCGTCCACGGCATCGTCGCGCCGATCCACGAGCAGGCCAAGGTCGCGGCGGACACGATCTGCGGCGTCGAGGCCGCCTACACCGGCTCCATCCCCACCGCGAAGCTCAAGGTGATGGGCGTCGACCTGGTGTGCGCCGGCGCGCCCGACGGCAGCCGCGCGGTGGTCGTGGCGGACGACTCCACCTACCGCAAGCTGGTCGTGGACCCCGACGGCCGCACCGTCGGCACGATCCTGCTCGGCGACATCCGCGGCTCGGAGTTGCTGATGGACGCCGTCCGCACCGGCCGCGAGGCGGACGACCCGCTCGCGCTGCTCGCCGAGGCCAGCCAGGCCACGGCGGCCGACCTGCCCGACAGCGCCCGCGTGTGCAACTGCCACGGCGTGTGCAAGGGCGAGATCGTCGACGCCATCCGCACGCGCGGGCTCGGCTCCACGCTGGAAGTCGTCAACGTCACCCGCGCGGGCGCGGGCTGCGGCTCCTGCAAGCCCGTCGTCGCCGAGCTGCTCGCCAACGAGCGCGGCGGGGCGGCCGAGGAGGCGACGTTCCTGTGCCCGTGCCGGCGCCAGACGCGCGAGGAGCTCGCCGCGGTGGTCCGCGAACGCGGGATCGAGAGCGTGAGCGAGCTCTCCGCCGCCTGCGGCGCGGGCCGCGACTGCGGCGCGTGCAAGCCGGGCCTGGCCTACCTGATGTCGGAGATCAACGGCAACCGCCACCGCGAGGAGCGCCACGCGCGCTTCATCAACGACCGCGTGCACGCGAACATCCAGAACGACGGCACGTTCAGCGTCGTCCCGCGCATCCGCGGCGGCGTCACGACCGCCGCCGAGCTGCGCCGGATCGCCGACGTGGCCGAGAAGCACGAGGTGCCGCTGATCAAGATCACCGGCGGCCAGCGCATCGACCTGCTCGGCATCAAGAAGGAGCAGCTCCCCGCGATCTGGGAGGAGCTCGACATGCCGTCCGGGCACGCGTACGCGAAGGCGGTGCGGACGGTCAAGACGTGCGTCGGCACCGACTTCTGCCGCTTCGGGCTGGGCGACGCGATGGGCGTCGGGATCGAGCTCGAACGCGCGATGGAGGGTCTCTACACGCCGCACAAGGTCAAGGGCGCGGTCACCGGCTGCCCGCGCAACTGCGCCGAGGCGTACGTGAAGGACATCGGCGTCGTGGCGGTCGAAGGCGGCTGGGAGGTCTATGTGGGCGGCGCGGCCGGTGCGACCGTCCGTAAGGGTGACCTGCTCGCCACCGTCCCCACCTCCGACGAGGCGATCCGCGTCTCGCTCGCGTTCCTGCAGCACTACCGCGAGTCGGCGGAGTACCTGGAGCGCACCTACGCCTACATCGCGCGCGTCGGCATCGAGCCCGTGCGTGAGGCGGTGATGAGCGACATGGAGGGCCTGCTCGAGCGCTACCGGATCGCCAAGGCCGCCGCCGACCCCGACCCGTGGCGTGAGCGCCACAACCCCGTCCATCCCAAGCAGTTCGCGGAGCTCGACTCATGACCGCCGTCGCCTCGACCTGGACGCGGGTGGGCCGCGTCGAAGACATCCCGCTGCTGGAGGGCCGCACGACCAGCGTCGAGGGGCGCCGGATCGCGGTCTTCCGGCTGCTCACCGGGTTCGCCGCGATCGACGCGCACTGCCCGCACGCGGCCGGACCGCTCGCCGACGGGATCGTCGCCGACTCGTGCGTCACGTGTCCGCTGCACGGGCGGCGGTTCGACCTGGAGACGGGGCTGGCGCTCAACGGGGACGAGTCGGTGGCCGTGCACGAGGTCCGCGTCGAGGGCGACGAGCTCTGGGTCCGGCTCGCGTGAAGACGACGTGCCCGTACTGCGGGGTCGGGTGCGGCCTGGTCGCGGACGTGCGCGACGGCCGCCTCGTCGCCGTGCGCGGGGACACGGACCATCCGGTCAATCGCGGCGCGACCTGCCGCAAGCCGACCCGCCTGCCGGAGGCCGTCCACGCCCCCGACCGGGCCACGACGCCGCTGCGGCGGGCGTCGCTGGACGAGCGCTGGCGGCCCGCGTCCTGGCGGGCGGCGATCAGCGACGTCGCCAAGGCGCTGCAGCGCTACAAGCCGGACGAGATCGCGTTCTACATCTCGGGCCAGCTGCTCACCGAGGACTACTACGCGGTCAACAAGCTCGCCAAGGGCTTCCTGGGCACGAACAACCTCGACTCCAACTCGCGCCTGTGCATGTCGAGCGCGGTCGCCGGCTACACGGGCGCGCTCGGCTCCGACGGCCCGCCGCCGTCGTACGCGGACGTCGAGGAGGCCGACGTGCTGTTCCTGCTCGGCTCCAACGCCGCCTCCTGCCACCCGATCGTGTGGAACCGGATCCGCTCGCGCGGCGCGTTCCTGATCGTGGCCGACCCGCGCGTGACGCCGACGGCCGAGCACGCCGCGCTGCACCTGCCGGTGCGACCCGGCACGGACCTCCCGTTGCTGAACGCGATGCTGCACGTGCTCGAGCGCGACGGGCTGCTGGACAAGCGCTTCCTCGAGCGCCACACGCGCGGGGCCGAGGACGCGCTGACGGTCGCCGCCGACTGGTCGCCCGCGCGCGCCGCCGAGGTGTGCGGCGTGCCCGCCGAGGACATCGTCGAGGCCGCGCGGCGGTTCGGCGCGTCCAAGCGCTCGATGGCGCTGTGGTCGATGGGCGCCAACCAGTCCGCGGTGGGCACGCTCAAGAACCGCGCGCTGATCAACCTCTGCCTGGCCAGCGGCAACATCGGGCGGCCGGGCGCCGGGCCGTTCTCGCTCACCGGCCAGCCGAACGCGATGGGCGGGCGCGAGACGGGCGGCCTCTCCACGCTGCTGCCCGGCTACCGGAGCGTGAGCAACGCCGAGGACCGCGCGTGGATGGGGCGCTTCTGGAACTCGCCGGGAATCGCGCCCGAGCCGGGACTGGCCGCCACCGAGCTGGTGGAGGCGCTCGAGGACGGGCGCGTGAAGGTGCTGTGGATCGTCGCCACCAACCCGGTCGTCTCCCAGCCTGACGCCGGCCGCTTCGCCGCCGCGGTGCGCCGCGCCGAGCTCGTGATCTGCCAGGACGCCTACTTCCCGACCGAGACGGGCGCGCTCGCGCACATGATCCTGCCCGCCGCGCAATGGCCGGAGAAGGACGGGACGATGACCAACTCCGAGCGGCGCGTGTCGCTCGTCCAGCGCGCGCTGGACCCGCCCGGCGACGCGCTGCCGGACTGGGACATCTTCGCCCGCGTCGGCCGCGCGCTCGGCCACCGCGAGGCGTTCCCGTGGCGGACGGCCGCCGCCGTCCACGCCGAGTACGTGCAGACCACCGAGGGCCGCCTCTGCGACCAGAGCGGCATCTCCCACACCCGGCTGCGGCGCGAGGGCCCGCTGCAGTGGCCGTGCCCGTCGCCGGACCATCCGGGCACCGAGCGGCTGTACACGTCGCGCCGCTTCGCCACCGAGGACGGCCGCGCCCGGCTCGCGCCGACGCCGCACACCGCGCCCGCCGATCCCGTCTCACCCGACTTCCCCCTGACGCTCACGACCGGCCGCGTCGCCCAGCAGTGGCACACGATGACCCGCACGGGCAAGTCGCCGTCGCTGCTCAGCGCCGAGCCGCACCCGTTCGTCGAAGTGCACCCGGATGACGCCGAAGGTCTGCCGGAGAAGGTGCGCGTACGCTCGCGCCGGGGCTCGGCCGTGCTGCGGCTGCGGGTCAGCGAGAAGGTGCCGCGGGGCGTCGTGTTCGCGCCCTTCCACTGGGGCGCGCTGCACCTGGAAGCGGGTGAGGGCGCGCTCAACAACGTGACCTCGCGCGCGATCGATCCGGTCTCCAAGCAGCCGGAGCTCAAGGCCTGCGCGGTGCGGCTGGAGCCCGTGCCGGTGGTGACGGCCGCGCCCGGCGGCCGCCACGTCGTGATCGTCGGTGCGGGGATGGCCGGCAACGCCGTCGCCGAGGCCGTGCTGGCCCACGAGCCGAGCTGGCGCGTGACGCTGATCGGCCGCGAGGACGACGCGCCCTACAACCGCGTCCTGCTCTCCCAGGCGCTCGCGGGGGACATAGACGACGCGCGGCTCGCGCTGCGCCGCCCGGACAGCGTCGACCTGCGGCTCGGCGCCGGCGCGCGCTCCGTCGACACGCGCGGGCGGACGGTGGAGCTGAGCGACGGCAGCGTGCTCGCGTACGACGACCTCGTGCTCGCCACGGGCTCCGCGCCGTGGGTCCCGCCCGTCCCCGGCCTGCACCGCGACGGCGTGTTCGCGTTCCGCTCGCTGGCGGACATGCGCGCGATCCGGGAGGCGGCGGGGACCGCCGAGCGCGCGGTGGTCGTCGGCGGCGGCCTGCTCGGGCTGGAAGCCGCGCGCGGCCTGCGCGAGCGCGGCGTCGAGGTCACGGTGGTCCATCTCGCCGACCGTCTGATGGAGCTCCAGCTCGACCCGCTCGCCGCGCGCCTGCTGGAGCGCCGCATCCGCGCGCTCGGCATCAACGTCCTGTGCGGCCAGCGCACGGAGGCGGTGACGGCGAGCGGTGTGTCGCTGGCCGACGGCACCGACCTGCCGGCGGACCTGGTCGTGTTCGCCACCGGCATCCGGCCCGAGGTCGCCCTCGCCCGTGACGCCGGCCTGGAGATCGATCGCGGCGTGCTGGTCGACGACAACCTGCGGACGTCCGCCCCGGGCGTCTGGGCCGTGGGCGAGTGCGCCGAGCACCGCGGCACGGTCTACGGCCTGTGGGCGCCCGTGCTCGAGCAGGCGCGCGCGGCCGGCGCGGCCATCGCCGGCCGCCCGAACGCGTTCCACGGCGCCGTCCCCGCGACCACGCTGAAGGTCGCCGGCATCGACCTCTTCTGCGCCGGCGCGGCCGCGGAGCCGGACCCGCTGGCCGAGGAGGTGATCGTCCTCGACTCGCGCCGCGAGCGCTACCGCAAGCTCGTCCTGCGCGACGGCGCCCTGGCCGGCGCGACCCTGCTCGGCGACGTCAGCGACGCCCGCCGCCTGCGCACGCTGATCGCCGCCGGCGAAGCGGTCCCGGAAGACCTGCTCGAGACGGGCGGCACCGCCGAGCCGAGCGAGGCCGATCACCTCGTCTGCTCCTGCCAGGTCGTGTCCCGCAGCGAGATCCTGGGCGCGATCCGGAAGCGCAAGCTCACGACCGTCGCGCAGGTCTCCGAGCACACCGGCGCCGCCACGGGCTGCGGCGGCTGCCGCCCGGACGTGGAGGCGTTGCTTGATACCGTCCGCGCATGACCCCCGGGGCCATGCGCTGGGCCGACACGATGCAGCCGGACCTGCAGGCCGCCGCGGCCTTCTACGGCGCCCTGATGGGCTGGGAGCTCAGCGCCGACGGTGACTATCTGATCGCGCGGGTGGACGGGCGGCGGGTCGCCGGCATCGGCCAGGCCCCGCCCGGCGTGCCGGGCGCGTTCTGGTCCACCTACGTCGGCGTGGACGCGCTCGAGCCCGCGCTCGACCGGCTCGCCGCCGCCGGCGCTTCCGTGCTCGTCCGGCCGATGCAGATCAACCGCGAGGCCCGCGCGGCGGCCGTCGCCGACCCGGACGGCGTCCCGCTCGGCCTGTGGGAGTCCGCCACCGGCTTCGAGCTGACGCGTGAGCCCGGCGCGTGGGCGATGAGCGCGCTGCACTCCCCAGACCCCGAGCGCGCGACCCGCTTCTACGCCGACGCCTTCGGGTGGGAGGCCGAGCACACGCCGCCGCTCGTGCGCTGGCGGCTCGCCGGGGCGGAAGACGTCATCGCCGTCATGGCCCCGGTCCAGGACGGCGTGCCCCCGCACTGGGCCGTGAACTTCCGCGTCGAGGACGTGGACGCCGCCGTCGCGCGCGCACCCGGGCTGGGCGGCACCGTCCTGCTCGGCCCGCTCGAGGCCGAAGGCCTGCGCAACGCGGTCATCGCCGACCCACAGGGCGCAGTGATCGCGATCAGCGCGGGTACTCGCCCTGGATGAGGCTCCTGATCAGCGCCGTGGTCCTCGCCGCCGTGGTGGGCGCGGTCGTGCTCACGGGTGCCGAGACGCGAGAGCTCCAGGGCTTCTGCATCGACGGGCCGACCGGCGGCGACTGCGTCAGCGAGCGCGTCGTGGACTGGAGCGGGCCGCTGTGGGTGCCGATCATCATCGGCGCCTTCGTGGTCCTCGGCCTCGTGCTGTGGCTGGTGCGCCGCGCGACGCGCTGGCTGGTGTTCGCCATCGCCGCCGCCGGGATCGCCGTCGCGTTCGCGGTCATCGGCTCGGTCGCGCTCTGAGCTGCGCCCGCGTCTCCGCGTCCAGGTGCTCGGACGCGAAGCGCAGCGGGACGCACGTGCCTCGAGGTTCATCGCTTCAGAACACGCCGCGATACTGCGAGCAGCCGACGCAGACGTCGGGCGGATCGCTGGAGGCGAGCGCCCGCCGGAACGCGCGGTACGGCTCGCCGTGCCAGATCTCTGCGAAGGACGCGTCGGACAGGCGCCCGAGGGTCGCGCGGTCTGAGCCCATGACCATGCAGCACGGCTGGACGGCACCGCGGTGGGTCACGTACGCGCCGTCCCACGGCCACGTGCACTGTCCGCCACCCGGGTCCGAGAGCTGCGGGAGCCGGAGCTTGAGCCCGGCCGCCTCCGCGCGCTCCGCGGCGGCGCCGAAGACCCTGCGCGCGCTCGCCGCGGTGGTCGCGTCCGCGAACAGCGCCTCGGACTCCGCGTACGACCGGATCCCCTCGTAGGAGCCGGCCGCGTCGGTGTCGGAGAACACGTGCGAGAGGTTCTGCACCCACAGCTCGTCGACGCCGATGTCGGCCGCCAGCTCCACCAGGGCGCACAGCTCGCCGACGTTGCGGCGCATCGCCACGAACACGAGCACCACGCGCGGCGCCTCACGCTTCCCGCGCGCCGCGATCAACCCGCGCAGGTTGCGCACGACCTGCTCGAACTGGCCGGGTCGCGGAGCGAAGCCCGTGCCGTGGCGCACGTCCTCGTACGTCACGGCGCTGGCGCCGTCCAGTGACACGTGCACGTGCCCGGTGCCGGCTTCCACCAGCTCCTCGGCCACCACGGACGTCAGCAGGACGCCGTTGGTGTTGAACCCGACGTGCACGCCGCGCCGCGCGGCGTGCCGGATCATGTCCCGCAGGTGTGGGGAGAGCAGCGGCTCCCCGAGCCCCTGCAGCGTGAGCCGGCGCAGGTCCGGCAACGCGTCGACGAGCGCGACGTAGTCCTCGAACGACAACGCGCCCGCACGTCTCGAGACGGCGGGCGCGTAGCGGACGAGGCACATCCGGCAGCGCAGGTTGCAGGCGCCGGTGACCTCGATCTGGAGATGCTGTGGTGGGGGCGGCGCCTCCATGGCCCGCCCCTACCCAGATTCGCCTACCAGAGGGTCACGCCGTACTTGGAGCCGTAGTAGGGCAGCGAGTCGGCGATCGGGAAGTACCAGGAGACGTTCTTCTCGCCGAAGACGGACAGGCAGCGCTTCTTGCCGTCCTTGACGCGCATGCGGGCGCCGCTGGTCACGCCCTCGGCGCGGAACTTGCCGCCGATCCAGGAGAGGTTGGAGCCGCCGGAGTCACCGGGCTGGACGCAGGCGCTGTGGCGGGTCATGTTGAACACGGTGTCGCCGCTGCTGTAGGTGACGTCCTCGTCCTTGAGGGAGATCGTGCCGCAGGTGAACTTGGTGTTGATGCCGGCCTTGCAGACGACCGTGCCGACGGGAGCGTCGGTCCAGCCGGAGAAGCTGTTGAACGCGCCGTTGGACGGGTTGGAATCGAACCACGGGCCCTGGATCCAGTGGCCGGTGTTCTGGTTGCGGACGATCGCGTCGTCGAAGGTCGGGAACCAGCTCTCGAGCGTGGTGCCGAAGAAGACGCCGTCGTGGCCCCACACCAGCTGGCCGTCGTCGAGGCAGTGTCCCGCGGTCAGCATGTACTTGGCACCAGTGGAGGGGTTGCGCAGGTTGAACCCGGCCGAGCAGTTGTTGCTGTTGTAGCCGTCGCCGCCGTCCATGTAGTTGATCGTCGGCTCGGGCAGCGAGTCGATCGTCTCCACCGACACGGCGTCGCCGAACTTGGCGAGCGCCTCGCGCGCGGCGCCGGCCTGCTCACGCGTGGCGGTGATCTTCACCGTGTTGGAGATCGGGTCCAGCGCCAGCGCGGCGAAGGCGGACTGGCTCTTGACGATCTCGCGCTGCTCGCCGCCGACGTGCGGGTCGCCCCACAGCGTGTTCTTGATCTCGGTGAGCTCCTTGAGGCTGTGCTCGACCAGGCGCGGCTGCGCGCCGGCGTACTTGACGCGCTCGAGCAGGCCGCGATCGCTCACGTTGACGGTCAGTACGCCGCTCTTGATGTCGAAGTGCGACCCAGCGAACCCGTCGCCGAGCTCCTTCTGCAGCTGCTGGTCGAGCGCGATCGCGCGCTCCTGCTGGGAGCCGAGCGTCTTGACCTGCTCGGCCGAGAGTCCCAGATCACGCGAGATCGCCGCCGACATGTCCTGGATCTCGGAGCGCTTCTCCTGGGCGAGCGCGGGAGCGGCGCTCGCGGCCAAGGTCGAGATCAGGATGGTGGACGTCAGTGTCCCTTTGAAACGCATTGGGATGGTGCTCCGTTCGGTTGGGGAGGAACACCCACACAGAGCCCACCGTCCGGGCCCTGATACATGCTGCGCGAGAAACTTCTACGGCGCGAACGTCTCGGTGCCGATCACGCCCAGCAGCGCGAGCTTCTCGGCGTCCTCGCTGCCCGGCGCGGCGGTGAACACGACCAGCATCTCGGTCTGGTTCTCGGCCGTGAGGATCTGGCAGTCGAGCTCGATCAGCCCGACCTGCGGGTGCGCGATCCGTTTGCGGGTCGTCGCCGGCGCCCGGACCTCGTGCTCGCACCACAGCCGCGCGAACTCCTCGCTCTCGCGCAGCAGCGTCGCCACGAACGCCCGCGCCTCCTCGTCGCGGGCGTGCACGGCGCGCAGGCCGGCCACGTAGCGGCGCGAGTGCTCGTCGTGGTCCTCGGGCGGCCACAGCGCGCGCTCGGCCGGGTCGCCGGTGAACCAGCGGTAGAAGACGCTCGCGCCGCCCACGTGCGCGCCCATCAGTGCCTCGGCGAGCGAGTTCTGGGCGAGCGTGACGCCGAGGTCGTTGACGATCTGCGCGGGCGTGTCGAGCCGGTCGAGCACGCGCAACAGCGCCGGGGTGACGTGCTCGCTGCGGGTGCCGCGCGGCGGCGGCGTGTGGCCGGCCAGCGCGAGCAGATGGTCGCGCTCGTCGAGCGTGAGCCGCAGCGCGCGGGCGATCGCGCCGACCATCGCCTCCGATGGCCGCGAACCGCGCCGCTGCTCGAGCCGCGTGTAGAAGTCGGTCGACATGTGCGCCAGCGCGGCGACGTCCTCGCGCCGCAGCCCGCTCGTGCGCCGCCGCGGGCCCGGGCGCAGCCCGACGTCCTCGGGCTGCAGCGCCGCGCGCCGGCGGCGCAGGAAGTGGGCGAGCCCGTCGCGGTCCATGGCGGACATGATCGCGCCTGGCGTGCCCGTAGCCAGGGACAGGTTGTCCCTGGCTGAACCGGTCTCTGGTGGCGGGCGGCGACGCGCCGCAGCATGCGGTCCATGACCAAGCTCGCCCTGATCACCGGAGCCAACCGCGGCATCGGCCGCAGTACCGCCCTGCACCTCGCCCGCGACGGCGTCGACGTCATCGCGACCTACCGCTCCCACGCGGACGAGGCGCGGGAGGTCGTGCGGGAGATTGAGGCGCTCGGCCGGCGCGCGGTCGCGGTGCCGCTCGACGTCTCCCGCCCGCACGGCTTCACGCTCGACACCACGCCGTTCGGCCGCGACGACTTCGACTTCCTCGTCAACAACGCCGGCTTCTCCCGCGGCGGCACGGTCGCCGACATCAGCGAGGAGGACGTCGACGCCCTGATCGACGTCCACTTCAAGGGCCCGCTGCTGCTGACCCAGGCGCTCCTCCCCCGGCTCGCCGACGGCGGCGCGATCGTCAACGTCTCCACGGGTCTGACCCGCTTCACCTCGCCGCAGCGCGCCGTCTACGGCGCGGTCAAGGGCGCCGTCGAGGTGCTCACGCGCTACCTGGCGGTTGAGCTCGGCCCGCGCGCGATCACCGCGAACGTGATCGCGCCCGGCCCGGTCGCCACCGACTTCTCCGATGGCCTGATCCGCGACACGCCGGAGATCGCCGCGCACATAGCGTCGCTCACCCCGCTCGGGCGGATCGCGACGGCGGACGACATCGGCGCCGCGATCGCGAACCTCCTGCGTCCCGGCAACGGCTGGATCACCGGGCAGCGGATCGAGGTCTCCGGCGGGCTCCACGTCTGACTGTCGGACATGCGATGCTCTGCTCCGTCCCGGTCAGACGGAGGAGCCGATGGGTCTGCGGATCAACCATGTGAGCGTGAACGCGACGGACCTGCGCGAGTCCGTCGCCTTCTATGTCGAGCTGTTCGGCGCCGAGCCGCTGACCACGCCGAACTTCGGCCTGCCGGTGCAGTGGCTGGCGCTCGGCCGGACGCAGCTGCACCTGTTCGAGCGCGAGCTGCACCCGACCAGTCACCACCACTTCGGCATCACCGTCGACGATCTCGAGCCGGTGTACCGGGCGGCGCAGGCGCGCGGCGCGTTCGACGACCAGGCGTTCAGCAACCACCTCGTCGAGCTGCCCGGCGACGTCGTCCAGCTGTACCTGCGCGACCCGGCCGGAAACCTGCTGGAAGTGGACGCCGCGGGCGTCGACCGACTTCCCGAGGACCTGCGCGCCGAGCTCAAGCAACTGTGGGACTTTCACCCCCACACCGACGAGCAGTTGAGCGCCCGCTTGTTCGTCCCGGAGTGAGGGCTACTAACGTCTCGTCCATGACTTGGACCGTCGACGTGCCCGTGGCCGCCTTGCCGGTCCTGCCGCCGCTGCCCGACCACCTGGCCGAGGCGCTTGCAGATGCGCTGGACCGACCAGCCGCCCAGCAGCCACCGTGGCCCGATCTCGAGTACCTCACGCGCGTGCGGACGCTGCTCGAGAGCGTCCCGCCGATCGCGGTGCCGCAGGAGGTGGATCGCCTGCAGGAGCGCCTGGGCGAGGTCGCGCGCGGCGACGCCTTCCTGCTGCAGGGCGGCGACTGCGCCGAGACGTTCATGGACAACACCGAGCCGCACCTGCGCGGCACGATCCGGACGCTGCTCCAGATGGCGATCGTGCTCACGTACGGCACCGAGACGCCGGTCGTGAAGCTCGGGCGGATCGCGGGGCAGTACGCCAAGCCGCGCTCGTCGGACTACGACGCCGCCGGCCTGCCCTCCTACCGCGGCGACATGGTCAACGCGCTGGAGGCGACCGAGGAGGCGCGCCGGCCCGATCCGGGGCGGCTCGTGCGCGCGTACGCGAACGCGGCGGCGGCGATGAACCTCACGCGCGCGATCACGGGCGCGGGCATGGCCGACCTGCACCACCTGCACGAGTGGAACATGGACTTCGTGCGGCGGAGCGCCGCGGGGCAGCGATATGAGCTGGTCGCGCGGGAGATCGAGCGGTCGCTGCGGTTCATGTCGGCGTGCGGCGTGGACGACAGCTCGTTGCGGACGGTCGACATGTACGTCTCGCACGAGATGCTGGTGCTCGACTACGAGCGCGCCCTGCTGCGCTTGAACGAGGACCGGCTGTACCTGCTCAGCGCCCACCAGGTGTGGATCGGGGACCGCACGCGCCAGCTCGACGGCGCGCACGTGGCGCTCGGCGCGCTGCTGGCGAACCCGATCGGCGTGAAGATCGGGCCGTCCACGACGCCCGAGACGGCGGTCGAGCTCGTCCAGGCGCTGGACCCGAACCGCGTGGACGGGCGCGTGACGCTCGTCTCGCGGATGGGCTCGGACAAGGTGCGCGACCTGCTGCCGCCGATCGTCGACGCGGTGACGCGGTCCGGACACCGCGTGGTGTGGCAGTGCGACCCGATGCACGGCAACACCGAGGAGTCCCCGACGGGCCGCAAGACGCGCCACTTCGACCGCATCATGGACGAGGTCGAGGGCTTCTTCGAGGTGCACTCCAAGTGCGGCACGCACCCGGGCGGCATCCACGTCGAGCACTCCGGTGAGGACGTCACCGAGTGCCTCGGCGGCGCCCAGATGATCGACCACGAGCACCTCGGTTCCCGCTACGAGACGGCCTGCGACCCGCGCCTGAACACCCAGCAGTCGCTGGAGCTCGCATTCCTGGTCGTGGACATGCTGCGCCGCATCCGCAAGTGACCCGGTACACGGCGTCGGGCGTGCGGCTGCGGCGGCGGGCGTCGCGCGGCGCCGGGCCGGACTGGTTGTTCCTGCCCGGCGGGCCGGGCATCGGGTCCGAGTCGCTGCACGAGCTCGTCGACGCGCTGGACGTTCCCGGCACGTGCTGGATGGTCGACCTGCCCGGTGACGGGTCGAACGTCGACGCGCCGGGCGCCCCCGCCGATCCGTACTCGGTCTGGCCGGGTGCGGTCGTCGAGGCGGCGCAGGCCGTGGACGCGCCCGTGTTCGTGGGGCATTCGACGGGCGGGATGTACCTGCTGGCGACGCCGGAGCTGGAGCCGCTGCTGCGCGGCCTGGTGCTCGTCGACACGGCGCCGGACGCGTCCTGGATGGCGACGTTCGCGGCGATGACGCAGGCGCATCCCTTGCCGCCGGTCGACGAGGCGACGGCGCGCTACGAGGCGGAGCCGTCCGACGCGAACCTGCGGGCGCTGGCCGTGGCGTCCGCGCCGTGGAACTTCGAGGACGTCGAGGCGGGTGCGGAGCTGCTCGCGCGGATGCCCTACAACGGCGCGGCGGTCGCGTGGTCCGACGAGCACTTCGACCACACGTACGCGGCGCGGTGGTGGCCCGCAGCGCTTCCGGTGCTGATCGTCAGCGGGAGCGAGGACCGGATCGTCGACCAGTCGCTGTGGGACGTGGCGCGCTTCGCCGCCGCCGACCGCGCCGTGATCGACGGCGGTGGCCATTTCCCGTGGCTCGAGCGGCCCGACGCGGTCCGCGAGGCGTTCAGGAGGTTCTCTGCGGCATGTTCGTGATCGTGTTGACCTACACCCGGCCGGTCGAGGAAGTGGACGCGTTGATGCGCGAGCACATGGCGTGGCTGAACGCCGGCTACCGCGACGGGCACTTCGTCGTCAGCGGCCGCCAGGTCCCGCGGGTGGGCGGCGTGATCCTCGCGCGCGGCGAAGACCGGTCGGCGATCGAGGCGCTCGCGGCGGCCGACCCGTTCGTGCGCGAGGGCGTCGCGACGGTGCAGGTCATCCAGTTCCGCGCGTCCCAGAGCGCGGACGGCTTCGACTTCGAGTAGGCGAGTCGCGGGGGCGCCGCGGCGGCGGCGCCCCCGACGGCGAAACTCATCCGTCACGCGCGACCGTACCGGTTCGCGAAGGCTGAGCGAAATGGTCTTTGGGCTAGGCCGCCGCCGCGAGCTCGGCGGCCAGGTCCGCGCGCGTGTTCACGCCGAGCTTGCGGTATCCCGCGGCCAGGTGCGTCTCGACCGTCTTGATCGACAGGAACAGCTCCTGCGCGATCACCCGGTTGCCCTTGCCGACCGCCGCCAGCTCGCAGATCTGCCGCTGCCGCGGCGTGAGCGCCGCGGTGCCCTCGGTGGCGGCCTGCCGCGGCCGCAGCCCGGTCGCGACCAGCTCCCGCCGCGCGCGCTGGGACAGCGGCACCGCACCGAGCGCGTCCGCCGCGGCCAGCGCGGGCCGGAGCGCCTCGCGCGCATCGACCCGCCGGCCGACGTAGGCCAGCGCCGCCCCGAGCTCGAGCCGCAGCCGCACCCCCTCGAGCCCGCCGGGCTGAACCGCGAGCCCGCGGCGGCACATCCCGATCCGCCGGGCCGCGTCCGGCTCGGCGAGCGCCCGGGCGTGCAGCGCCGCGGCGATCTGCGCGGGCGCGCCGAGCCGCTCCGCCTCGGCCACCGCGACGTGGGGGGGCCGCGCCGG
>NZ_JAPCID010000103.1 GCF_027587175.1 Solirubrobacter deserti | reverse complement strand
CGCCGCCCGCCGCCGCGCCGTCGCGCGCCGCCGACTACGAGGCGACGCTGTCGCTGTTCGACGTCCCGCCCGCGGCCGGCGCGTCCTCTTCGCCCGCCGCCGGCGCGTCGTCTTCGCCCGCGGCCGGCGCGCCCGCTCCGGCCGCGCCCGTGGCGCTGCCCCTCGCGGACATCCCCGGCGGCACGGCGTTCGGCACGTTCGTGCACTCCGTGTTCGAGGCGGCGGACTTCGCCGCGCCCGACCTCCAGGCGGAGCTGGCGGACAAGGTGCGCGCGGCGCTCGCGCGCGGGGCGGTGGACATCGGGTCGCAGGCGGCGCTGGTCGAGGGCCTGAAGGCCGCGATCGAGACGCCGCTCGGGCCGCTCGCGGGCGACCTGCGGCTGCGGGACATCGCGCGGCACGACCGGCTCGACGAGCTCGGGTTCGAGCTGCCGCTCGCCGGGGGCGACGAGCCGCACGCGTGGCTTACGCCCGGCGCGATCGCGGCCGTCCTGCGCGAGCACCTCGACGCCGACGACCCGCTCGCAGGCTACGCGGACCGGCTGGAGGACCCCGAGCTGCGGGCCGCAGTGCGCGGGTACCTCACGGGCAGCATCGACCTCGTGTTCCGGGTCGGGGACGGGTTCGCGATCGCGGACTACAAGACGAACGTGCTCGCGCCGCCCGGCGAGGCGCTCACGGCCGGGCACTACGCGCCCGCAGCGCTCACGGCCGAGATGGAGCACGCGCACTACGGCCTGCAGGCGCTGCTGTACACGGCCGCGCTGCACCGGTACCTGCGCTGGCGGCTCGCGGGCTACGACCCCGAGCGCCACCTCGCGGGGGTCTTCTACCTGTTCGTGCGCGGGATGACGGGCGCGACCGGGTCCGGCGTGTTCGCGTGGAAGCCGCCCGCGCCGCTCGTGGTCGCGCTCAGCGACCTGCTCGAACAGGGGGTCGCGGCGTGATCGACGCCTTCGAGGTCCGGCACGCGCTGCGGTCCACCGGCGTGTTGCGGGAGTTCAACGAGATCGGCGTGCTGGCGGCGGCCGACGTGCACGTCGCCGAGCGGCTCGCCGCGCTCGCGCAGGAGCAAGACGAGCTCGTCGCGCTCGCCGCCGCGCTGGCCGTGCGCGCGCCGCGGCTCGGCCACGTCTACGTCGACCTGGCGACGATCCGCGAGACCGCGACGGTCGACTCCGATGAGCCCGTCGACCTGTCCGAGCTGCCGTGGCCGGAGCCCGACGACTGGCTCACCCGCGTGCGGCAGTCGCCGCTGGTCGCGGTCGGCGAGCGCGAGGGGGAGCCGAAGCCGCTGCGGCTCGTCGACAGCGCGCTCTACCTGGACCGCTACTGGCGCGAGGAGGGCCAGGTCGCGGCCGACCTGCGCGCGCTCGGCCAGGCCGAGCGCGTCAACGCGTTCGCGCTCGAGCACTCCCTCGACCGGCTGTTCGAAGGGCCCGGGGCGCAGCGCGAAGCGGCGCGGGCGGCGGTCGAGCGGCGCTTCGCCGTCGTTGCGGGCGGGCCCGGCACCGGCAAGACGACGACCGTGGCGCGGATCGTCGCCGCGCTCGCCGAGCAGGGCTCGGAGCTTCCGCTCGTCGCGCTCGCGGCGCCGACCGGCAAGGCCGCGACGCGGCTCCAGGAGGCCGTGCACAACGCGGCGCGCACCATGGACATCGGCCCGCGCGTGCGTGACGAGTTGCTCGCGCTGAAGGCGTCGACGTTGCACCGGCTGCTCGGCTGGAAGCCCGGCAGCCACAGCCGCTTCCGCCACGACCGCAACAACCGGCTCCCGCACGACGTCGTGATCGTCGACGAGACGTCGATGGTCTCGCTGACCCAGATGGCGCGGCTCGTCGAGGCGGTGCGGCCGGGCGCGCGGCTCGTGCTCGTCGGCGACCCGGGCCAGCTGACGTCGATCGAGGCCGGGGCCGTGCTGGGGGACATCGTCAAGGTCGGCGGGCCGGGCGTCGTCGAGCTCGACGTCGTCCACCGCGGCCAGCAGGGCATCAAGACGCTCGCGCCCGCGATCCGCGACGGCGACCCCGACGCCGCGATCGCCGCGCTGACCGCCGGCTACGACGACATCACGTGGATTCCGGTCGACGTGGGGGAGCCCGAGTCGCTCGCGCACGTCAGGCCCGTCCGCGACGGTGCCGTCGAAGCCGCCACCGCCGTGATCGAGGCCGCCCGTACCGGAGACACGGTGCAGGCGATGGCCGCGCTGGGCGAGTTCCGCGTGCTGTGCGCGCACCGGCGCGGCCCGCACGGCGTCGCGACCTGGACCGCGCGCATCGAGAGCTGGCTGGGCAGCGCGATCGGCCGCGGCCGCTGGTACGTCGGCCGCCCGCTGCTCGTGACCAAGAACGACTACGGGTTGGACCTCTACAACGGCGACGCGGGCGTGATCGTGACCAGCGGCACCGGCGGCAAGGTCGCGGCGGCGTTCGAGCGCCGCGGCGAGCCCGTGCTGTTCGCCCCCTCGCGCCTGAACGCGATCGAGACCGTGTACGCGATGACGGTCCACAAGAGCCAGGGCTCGCAGTTCGGCACCGCGGCCGTGCTGCTGCCCGCGGCGACGTCGCCGATCCTCACGCGCGAGCTGCTCTACACCGCCGTCACCCGCGCGAATCGCCACCTGATCCTCGCGGGCACGGAGGAGACGATCCGCGCGGCGGTGGCGCGGCCTGTCGCCCGCGCCTCCGGGCTGGGCCGGCGCCTAGCCTGAGGCGTCATGGAGATCGACCTCACCGGCCGCAGGGCCTTCATCAGCGGCTCCACCCAGGGCATCGGGCGTGCGATCGCCGCCAAGCTCGCCGCGTGCGGCGCCGCCGTGACGATCAACGGGCGTGACGAGAGCAAGGTCCAGGCCGTCGCGGACGAGCTCGGCGTCGACGGCATCGCCGCCGATGTGAGCACCGCCGAGGGCGCGCAGGCCGTGCTGGCAGCGCTGCCCGACGTCGACATCCTCGTCAACAACCTCGGGATCTTCGCTCCGACGCCCGTGCTCGAGGTCGACGACGCGACGTGGCAGCGCTTCTGGGACGTCAACGTCATGTCCGCGATCCGCCTCACCCGCGGCTACCTGCCCGGCATGGTCGAGCGCGGCCACGGCCGCGTGCAGTTCATGGCCAGCGACTCGGCGGTCGTGATCCCGGAGGAGATGGTCCACTACGGCGTCACCAAGACGGCGCTGCTCGGCGTCTCGCGCGGGTTCGCCAAGGCGGTCAAGGGCAGCGGCGTGACGGTCAACTCCGTGATCGCCGGCCCGACGCACACCGAGGGCGTCGAGGACTTCGTGTACTCGCTCGTGGGCGACGAGCTCGAGTGGGATGAGGCGCAGCGCCGGTTCGTGGCCGAGCACCGCCCGAACTCGCTGCTCGGGCGCCTGATCGAGCCGGACGAGATCGCGAACCTGGTCGCCTACCTGAGCTCGGATCTCGCCTCGGCCACGACGGGCGGAGCCGTCCGCGTGGACGGCGGCTACGTCGATCACATCCTCCCGTAGGCGTTACGCGGCGTAGCGGGCCTGCGCGCGGGCGCGGGCCTTCGCGGCCTCTTCCTCGCGGTTCTTCGGCGGCGCGTTGGTCGTGAGGTGATCGAGCAGCTTCTGGGTCGCGGCCGCGACCTCGGCGACGGCCTGCTCGAACGCCTCCGCGTTGGCCTGCGAGGGCTTCGTGGAGCCGCTGATCTTGCGCACGTACTGCAACGCGGCGTCCTGGACTTCCTGCGTCGTGGCGGGCGGCTCGAAGTTGTGGAGCTGACGGATGTTGCGGCACATGCGACACAGGCTACGCCCCGAACTCGGGCGTGTGACGGCCCAGGTCGGTGAGCGCGTAGACGAGGCCCTGCGGCTCCTCGCGCACCTCGACGAGGCCGACCGCGACGAGCGCGTGCAGGTCGCCGCGGAGCAGGGTCTCGTCCTCGTCCGGCGAAGGACCATCGGACAGCGGGGCAGAGGTCGGGCGAGGCATGCGGCGGGCTCCTTTGCGAGCTACACAGATCCACGTGGGACGGCGTAGCGTTGCGCCGGCTCCGGACGGAATGCGAAGCCCCTGCACTTTGCGCGAAACGGTTGCGCTACGCACAGCTTTGTGCACCGCGCGGCCGCGAATTCGCCGACATACGCACAGCTCATGCACAGCCCCACGTGCCGCCCGATCCGGCGCGCCGTGTAGAACGGCTGGGCCGATGGGCCCTTCACCCCGCCTCCTCCGCGCCGTCGTCGCCGAGCGCGCCACGCTCGAGCGCCAACGCGCCCAGCTCGCGCGCGAAGCCGACCACCTGCGCGCCTCGCTGGCCCGCATCGAGGCGGGCCTGGCGGAGATCGACGCGCTGTGCGCCCGCCTCGACGACCTGGCTGGGCCCGGAGACGAACCGGCGCGAGGGCAGGAGGCGCGGGCGCGCGGCGAGAGGGCACGGGCGCCGGGCGAGAGGACGCCGCGCGACGCGACGCGCTCGCCGGCCCGCCACGACGGCCGCGCCGCCCACTCGGCCCGCGAGGACGGCCGCGCCGCCCACTCGCCGGCCCACGCCGAC
>NZ_JAPCID010000102.1 GCF_027587175.1 Solirubrobacter deserti | reverse complement strand
GCGGCTCCGCCGCGAGGCGCGGCGTCACGGCGGCCGCCAGGTCGGGCGTGACGGGCCAGTCCACGTCGAGCTCGCGCAGGGCGTGTTCGAGGTCCGGCTTCACAGCTCCACCTTCAGGCGTTCGAGCGCACGTGAGGTGCGCGACTTCACGGTGCCCTTGCGCACGCCGAGCGCGGCGGCGGTCTCGGCCTCGGAGAGCTCGAGCAGGAAGCGGCAGCCGAGCACGAGCCGGTCGTCCTCGCGCAGGCGGCCGAGCGCTCCCAGCAGCGCCGCGCGGGACTCGGTCGCCAGCACGGTGGCCTCGGCCGACACGTCCTCGCGTGGCGGCTCCGCCCGCAGCTCCAGCGCCGTCCGGCGTCCCGCCGAGCGGCGCCGGTTGCGCGCCTCGTTGGCGACGATCGTCAGCAGCCACGGCCGCCACGGCTCACCCGCGCGGAAGCGCGGCAGTGCCCGCCACGCCTTGATGAACGCGTCCTGGGCGGCTTCCTCGGCGTCGGCGGCGTTGAGCGTGATGAGCATGGCGGTCCGGAAGGCGATGTCCTGGTGCGCACGGACGAGCGACGCGTACGCGTCGCCGTCACCCTCGGAGGCGAGGGCGATGAGCTCGCTCTCCGTGAGCGCTCGAGCCACCGCCCTCTTCTACACCCGCCGCCGCCGACGGGTTCCCGGACTCAGTCTTTGAGGCGGTAGCCCGCGCCGCGGACCGTCTCGAGCTGCGTGACGCCGAACGGGCGGTCGATCTTGTCGCGCAGGTAGCGGACGTAGACGTCGACGATGTTCGAGCGGTTCTCGTAGTCGTAGTCCCACGCGTGCTCGAGCAGCTGGTAGCGCGAGAGGACCTCGCCCGGGTGACGCATGAACGTCTCCAGCAGCTGGAACTCCTTGGCGCTCAGGTTCACCTCGGTGTCCTCGCGCCAGACGCGGCGCGCGGCCGGGTCGAGCTTGAGCGTGCCGACCTCGAGCACCGCCGGGCGCTCCACGGGGCCGCGACGGGCGAGCGCGCGCAGGCGGGCGAGCAGCTCGGCGAACGAGAACGGCTTGGTGAGGTAGTCGTCGGCGCCGCCGTCCAGGCCGGCGACACGGTCCTCGACGCTGTCACGCGCGGTGAGCATGATCACCGGCGACCAGATGCCCTCCTGACGCAGGCGACGGCACGTCTCGAAGCCGTCCATGCCCGGGAGCATCACGTCGAGCACGATCGCGTCGTACCCGGTGGAACCGGCCATCCACAGGGCATCCTCGCCCTTGATGGCCACGTCGGCCGCCAGCCCTTCCGAGCGCAGACCGCGCCGGATCAGGCTCGCCATCTTGATCTCGTCCTCGACCACCAGCACTCTCATGGCTCCCACCATGATCGCGCACAATGAGTCAAAGATGAGGAAGCGACAGCCACACGTCCGCGCCTGACTCGCGGTTGGCCGCGTGGGCGCTGCCACCGTGCGCGGTCGCGATCGCCGCCACGATCGCCAGCCCCAGCCCGGTGCCGCCGCGGGTGCGGGCCTCGTCGGCGCGGGTGAAGCGCTCGAACGCGCGCGGCAGGAAGTCGGGCGGGAACCCGGGCCCCTCGTCGCGCACGTGCAGCTCGACGCACCCGTTCACGCGCCGCGCGCTCAGGTGGACGGTGCCCTGCCCGTGGTGGAGCGCGTTGTCGACGAGGTTCGCGAGCGCCTGCTCCATCCGGGCCGGGTCGGCTTCGAGCGCCACGCCGGGTGAGGGGTCGGGCGCGAGCGGGCGGCCCTCGGCGCGCGCCCGCGTGCGGAAGCGGCCGGCGACCCGCGCGAGCAGCTCGCCGGCGTCGATCGGCTCAGGCCGGACGGGCAGCCGGCCCTGGTCGGAGCGGGCGATCACGAGCAGGTCCTCGGCGAGCCGCGAAAGCCGCTCGGACTCCTCGGCGGCCGAGCGCAGCGCGTCCTGGAGCTCCTCGATCGTGTGCTCGCCCCGCAGCGCGAGCTCGAGCTCCGTGCGCAGGATCGCCAGCGGCGTGCGCAGCTCGTGCGAGGCGTCGCTCACGAACGCCCGCTCGCGCTTGAACGCAACCTCGAGGCGGTCGAGCATCTCGTTGAGCGTGCGGCCCAGCCGGCCGACCTCGTCGTTGGCGGACGGCACCGGCAGCCGCTCGCTGGTCTGCGCGGCCGTGATCTCGGCCGCGTGCCGGCGCATCCGCTCGACCGGGCGCAGCGCCGCGGCGGCGAGCGCGTAGCCGATCGCGGACGCGATCAGCAGCGCCAGCGGGCCGCCGACCAGCAGCCGCGCGTGCAGCGCGTCGAGCGCGCGCTCGCGCTGGGCGAGCGGCTCGCCGACGACGAGGATCGCCGGCCGGCCCGAGCTGGCCACGGGCCGGGCGAGCAGGCGCAGGTCCGTCCCGCCGCGCCGGTGCTCGACGAACACGTCGCCGCGCGCCGCGCGCCGGATCTCGGCGCCGCTGATCAACGGCGCCGGGCCCGCGCCGCTCGTCGTGTCCAGCACCACGCCGAGCGTCGTCAGCTTCTGCGCGTACGGCTCGCCCGTGCTCTCGAGCAGGCCGCCGTCGATCACGGCGGCGGCATCGCGGGCGCGCGCGTTGAGCCCGTCGTCGATCGTCGAGTCCAGGTTCTGCGCCACCAGCAGGCTGAGCGCGACGCCCGCGATCGCGAGCAGCACGGCCATCACGCCGGTGTACGCGAGCGTGAGCTGGAAGCGCAGCGGCATCCGGCTCATGGGCGGACCATCCGGGCAGCCGCTGACGCGGCGCCGTCGGCGGCCGCTTCAAGCATCGCTGCGCGGATGCTCATGCGAGCCAGCGGCCGGTCTCGTCGGCCCAGCGCAGCGCTTCCAGGTAGGCCTCGGCCAGCTCGCCCGGCTCGGCGCCGTCCGCCGGGAAGCGGCCCTGCTCGTAGCGCAGCACGGTGCCCAGGATGCGCCCGCGCCGCCCCTCGTGGCGCAGCAACGCGCCCGTGATCTCGTCCGACAGCGGCAGCGCCCCGAGCACCTCCTCCATCGGCGCGTCCAGCAGCGCGTCCGCGACCGACAGCAGCCCGACGGTGAACAGCCCGTCGCGGTCGTCCTCGTCGGCTCCCGCGCCGAGCAGCTCGCACATCCGCGCGCGCAGCAGCGCGAGCGCCACCACCTGGTCGGGCGCCTCGGCGGCGCCCGCCAGCGCGACCACCGTGGCCCAGCGCCGCACGGCCTTGGTCCCCAGCAGCGTGAGCGCCTCGCGCACGCTGTCGATCTTGCGCGGCAGCGCGAAGTAGGCCGAGTTGACGTGACGCAGCAGCGCGAGGCTCAAGCCCACGTCGGCGCCGATGATGCGCTCGAGGTCCTCGAAGGAGGGGTCCGCGGCCGTCAGCTCACCGAGCGCCTGCAGCGACGCGAGCGCGCCCGTGCCCGGCCCGTCGCCCCCACGGGGACGCGCGAAGAAGTCGCCCTGGAAGTGGCTGAAGCCGAGCACGCGGCAGCGCGTGAACTCGTCCGCGTCGCCGACGTGCGTGGCGACCAGCTCCAGGCCGCGCTCGGCGGGCTCGGCGATCAGGGCCTGCAACTCGTCGTCACTGCGCCCGTCCGCGCGCACCTTGACCGACGCGCAGTGCTCGAGCAGCGCGGTCGGACCGTCGTAGCCGTCGAGCGCGAGCGTGAACCCCGCCTCCCGCAGCGCCCGCGCGCGCTCGACCGGCGTGTCGGGCGCGAGCTGGAGCGTCGCGGCCAGCGCGGGCGGGACGTCGCCGTCCACGGCCAGCCACAGCGCGCGCCCGGCCGCGAGCGCGACGAGCTCGCCCGGCGGGAAGGACGCCAGTACGTCGCCGTCCCCGACGAGCTCGTAGCCCACGACCTGCCGCCGCCCGTCCACGATCGGCCGGCGCACGATCGCGACGCGCGCCGGGACCGCCTCCGTGAGGTCGCGGTCGATCCCGAGCCAGCCCGCGTCCGTGCGCACCGAGCGCGTGTCCACGGTGCGCTCGCCGCGTTTGACGACGCCCGCCCACCCGAGCGACTCGAGCCGCGTGCCGACCGGCAGCTCACGTGCGTTGGAGTACGTGATCACACCGTCGGCGTCCGCGGTCCACAGCCAGTCCGGCGCCCGCTCGACGCGCTCACGGAACGGCTCGAGCTCCACCACCTCGCGCTCGCGCCGCAGCAGCTCGGCCACCAGCCGTGCGCGCTCGGTCTCCGCCGCCTCCGCGCGGCGGCGCTCACGCCGCAGCCCGAGCGCCGCGAGCACCACCACGACGACGAGCACTCCCGCCAGGACGGCCGCGACGATCACCACCGGATCGTCGCACCTGCACCGGTCAGCCCGGCACGATGCGGGCGCGTAGCTGCGTGCCGGCGAGCTCGACCGCGAGCGTCGGACCCGGGTTCGGGTTCGCGCTCTGCGGCCGCGGGTGCACGATCCCCGTGCGCCGTGCGCCCCGCACCGTCACGGTGTAGCCGCGACCGATCGCGAACGTGCCCGGCCGCAGCTCACGGATGCGCGTCTGGCGGCCCCAGCTGGGGAACGTCACGACGCCGCCGCGCGCCCGCGCGGTCCAGCGCGCCTCGATCCGCGTCGGCGTGAAGCGGTACTCGACCGTCCCGGCCTCGGCCTCGCCGCGCACGCGCAGGTCGCGGAACGGGCCGGCGAACGCGCGCAGCGGCTCCAGGCGGGCGGCGGCCGCCGCGGCGCCGCCGGGCGCGCGG
>NZ_JAPCID010000101.1 GCF_027587175.1 Solirubrobacter deserti | reverse complement strand
CGTCGACAAACACCACTTTCGCCTGTGCCTCGAGGCGGGGAGCCGGAAGCCGGAACGTGGGCTGCGGCGTTGCGGTGTAGCCGAGCGTGATCCGGATCTAGTTGCGCTGCCTGATGGCGTGCGAGCGGGCGCGCACGTCTTCCACAACGGCCAGGTCGCCCGGCCGAACGACGACGCCGCGGTCGACGCCCTCGCGGCTAACGGACGTCGATTCGCAGGCTCGACGTGCGAACGTTGCATTCCGACGGCGGCGTCACGGAGGTTCCGGTCAGCGCGTGGGAGGCGCACGCCAACTCCGAAGGGCACCTGGGTCAGCCCCACGTTGACGCTCCGCCTGATGGCAGCCGACGCCGACCAGGCTCATCAGGCGTGCGCACGAGACTCTGTGCGTTCGACTGGTGCTTCCGGGCCGTGCCGGGCGGCGTGGGTGTGACACGACCGCATCGGGCACGGAAGATCGGGACGAGCCTCGGGAGCCGACCTAGCATCGCCGCCATGGAGCACTGGAACGACGCGATGCGGCAAATCGAGGAGCAGCTCGCCGGCGAGCTCGACGTCGCTGCGCTCGCCCGGACGGCGCACACCTCCGAGTATCACTTCCGCCGCATGTTCTCGTCCCTGTCCGGGATGTCGCTGTCGGAGTACGTGCGGCGCCGTCGGCTCACGCAGGCGACGGCCGAGATCCTCGACGGCGCCGGCGTGCTCCCAGTCGCGATGACCTACGGCTACGGCTCGGCGGACGCGTTCACGCGCGCCTTCAAGGCGATGCACGGGATCACACCGACCGAGGCGCGCCGCCCCGGCGCGGTGCTCCGCTCACAACCGCGAATGAGCTTTCACCTCACGATCAAAGGACGAACGGACATGCATCACCGCCTCATCGAACTCGACTCCTACCGGATTGTCGGCCGGATGACCCGGATCCCGATCGTCTATGAAGGCCCCAATACGGCGATTGCGGCGTTCCAGGCACAGCTCCCTGGCGACTTGAACGACCGGCTGCTCGCCCACGCCGATGTCGACGCGCTACCGGGCTTGCTGTTCGTCACCTCCAACCAAGAGGGCGAAGGTCCCAGCGACAGCTGGTGCGACTACTACTACTCGGTGGCCACGACTACGCCCGCTGACCAGCTTCCGGACGACCTCGCCGTCCTCGAGGTGAAGGCTGGCGCTTGGGTGGCATTCCGCGGCGAAGGCGAGTTCCCGCAGGCGCTTCAGAACCTCTGGGCAGAGTCGTTCAGCGAGTGGTTCCCGTCGAACCCGTACCGCGTGGTCCCCGGCCCGTCCGTGCTGTCGATTCTCGACGCCGCCGCGGACGGCAGCCGTGGCAGCGGC
The DNA here is from genome assembly GCF_027587175.1 of Solirubrobacter deserti. Lineage (GTDB taxonomy): Bacteria > Actinomycetota > Thermoleophilia > Solirubrobacterales > Solirubrobacteraceae > Solirubrobacter > Solirubrobacter deserti. Next base: position 3,846 of record NZ_JAPCID010000101.1, on the reverse strand, counting down.
GAGCTGTGGCTACCCGTAGAGCGAGAACCCGCGACCGTGTAGCGAGACTGCTGGCAACAGCCCCGCGCCTGCGCAGCAGCGGGATGGCAAGACCGCACGGTCGAGATACGCGAGATCGTCGAAAAAGGAGCCCTTTAGTCGGAGCCTCTTGCCACGGAGCAGGTGCCCGCGACGTCGGGTTCCGAACGTCAGCCGAACCTTGGGCCGATCGGTTGCGCGCGTGCCGTCGAGAGCTCAGCCGGCGTCCATAAGAGAATTCTCATTCAGGCGTCAAGCCGCGGGCGCCGACCTCTGAAAATGTGGAACTTTCAGACACGACGCAGCAAGCCCTCGGAGCCGCCCTGCGCGGTGCACAAGCCCGCCACCAGGCCCTCGCCGGCAACATCGCAAACGCAACCACCCCCGGCTACGTCCGCCAGGACGTCCGATTCCACGCTGCGCTGCAATCCGCCCTCGACGCCGGACACAAGCCTTCAGAGACCGTCTTCGCGCCGACAGCAGACGCCGCGGCAGGACCGGTTCGCGCCGACGGCGGCACGATCGACGTCGACCCCGAGTCGGCCAAGCTGGCGGCCAACGCGCTCGAGTACCAAGCGATCGTCGCCGTCAAGGAAGCGCGTGGGGCCGCCGTCAAGGCAGCCCTCGGATTGGGATAGAGCTCCCAGCGATCTCACACGCCTCCCGTAACCGCTCATTGCTGCGCTGAACCAAGCAACGCGCCGGGCCGACGGATGTGGTGGAACCGTCGGGGGCTGTCGCGTAAGTCGTTGAGCGTTGCTCGGCTTCAGTGCTGCGGGGCGGCGGGCCGCCGCGGGCGGCGGCCGTTAGGCCGTCGCGGTCGCGATCTGGTGTTGGTGGAGCTTGAGGAGGTTGTGGGTGGTGGTGATCAGGCGCCATTCGGTGCGGATCGCGGCTCTGCCTCTGCGGTGGAACTGCTTGAAGCCGCGGTTGTGTTTGGTGTTGCCGAACAGGCTTTCGATCAGGTGCTGGCGTTGGTGGTAGAGCGCCTTGCGGTGCTCGCTCGCCAGGACGCGACGCATGAAGTCGTAGAGGCCGCCGGTCCAGCCCGGCCGTGGCGTCGTTCTAAGCCCGGAGTCGGGGAAAATCAGAACGGGGATGCCCTCGGCGGCGAGGCGTTGCATCTGCTCGGTGTGCCAGTAGCCCGAGTCCGCAACGACCAGTTTGGGCGCCTCGGTGATCCCGACGTGTTGCAATTCCCGGCGGGCCGCGTTCAGGGTGCGCTCGAGGTGCCCGAAGTCAGGTGAGACGACTTCGGTCTCGGCGCCGATGACGATCCGGTGCTCGTTGGTCGCGGCCTGCGCGTTGTAGCCCTGGATGAACTGGTGCTGGCCCTTGACCATCCGCGAATCCGGATCGGTCGTGTTGATCTCGCCCTCCGGCACCGGCGGCGGAACGTAGGGCCTCGGGACCGTGTTCGGTCCCAGCCGGCCGCCGCGGCGGTCCTTGCCGCGAGCTCGGTAGCGCTGATAGGCCTCTTCGGCGCGCAGCTCGGTGAACAGCTGCTCGTCCATGCGCCGCTTAGCTTCGCGGACGCGCTTGGGCCGGTCGCGCGGGATCGGCGCGGCCTGCTCGGCGCGCTGGTCGTCGAGCTGGCGCCGCGCCACCTTGAACCAGGCCTTGCGACCGCCTGACGTCGCCAGCTCCGGCGGCAGCTCATCGCCGCGACGATCACCGAAACGCTCGTCTTCTTCGGCGTCGATCCGCTGCGCGTCCTCGATCGTCTCGCGGGCCAGGCGCTCGTAGTCGCAGTTGGCTTCCCAGCTGGCGTTGGCCGCGATCTTGCTGCCGTCAATCGCGACGATGTTCAGACCAACCAGACCAGCCCGCGCGCACAACCCGAGAACCTCGCCGAACACGCCCGCCAAGGCGTCCTGATGACGCTCGACAAACCGCGCGACGGTCGCGTGATCGGGCTTGCGCTGCGCAGCAATGACGCGATAGGCGATGTCCTCGATGCACGCTCGTTCGATCGCCCGCGAGGACCGAGTGCCGCGCGCGTAGGCATAGAGGATCAACGCGACCATCATCGCCGGATCAAACGCCGGGCGAGCTCGACCGTCGGCCCGGTAGACGGCATAGAACGCGTCGAGGTCCATCGACTCGACCGCGTCGAGCACGAACCACGCGAAGTGATCGTCCGGCAACCACTCACGCACGTCCGGCGGCATCAGAAACGACTGCTCGCGATCACACGCGATGAACCGCTGCGCCATCGCCGAATCGTCTTAGACCGCCCGGACGGCACCGCGACTTACGCGACAGCCCCGTCGAAAGGGATCACTTCCTGTACGGACGCAGGGCGTGCCGCGCGCCCCATAGGCCCGCTTAGTTTCGCCACAGTCGCAGCATCGCGCTGGAGCCAGCGAGCAAGAGCGCCCCGATCCCGAACGCCAGCGCTCCCGCCGGGATCCCCTGCAGGTAGCCGAGCACCGGTGCAAGGACAATCGCCGCCGCGCCGGCCCACCAAGTGTTCGCCCAGATGTTGTGCGCTAGCCGGTTCCGACAGCCCCGAGCGGGTTGGGCGGATGCGTGAGCCGGTGCAGCGTGACGCCGAGGGCGATCACGAGAACTACGACGAGCGCAATGTCCGCGACTTCGGTCACGGACGCCATGATCACCGGTCGAGGGCGCAAGCGTCATGTCGCACCCAGTGGAGTGGGCAGTGCCCGCTCGAGCCGGGGTTACGCAGAACCGATCTGCTTTAGGCCCTAACCGACACGCCGGCTCAAGGATCCCACTTCGTCGAAAGGAGCATTCGCTCGCGGCTCGATTGAGCCAGTCGAACTCCGACCAGAGGTATTGTCCAAGCGATCGTCGGGTACACGCGCCGCGTGCTTGCTGCGTTCTCGATGCGTTCTCGATCCTTGGGCTTCTCGCGCTCGTTGCGATCACCGCGATGCCGCAGGATCGCCGAGGCGTTCGCCCCGTCGGAATGGTCATCGCGCTGGTCGTTGTTGCTCTGTCCATCTGGCGCGTGATTCAAGACGGCAAGTCGTGGCTCATTCTTGTCCTCGTCGCTCTCGTCCTCGTTTGGATCGCGATTGACCAAGTGCGAGGGACGCGTCAACCCGAAGCCTGAGCCTTGGCCGGCGCCCCTCGCGCGGTCTTCGTAGTGACGACCGCCCGAACTCCTCGCAGACGACCTCTGCTCGGTGTGGAGCAGGAGCGTTTCCGTCGAGAAGGACCACTTCGATGGAAGCAGCGACGCCGCTCGACCGCGTCGCGTCCGAGGTCGCACCCGCCGACAGCTTGTGTGGGCTGACAGCGGGAAGCGAGCAGGAATTGAGAAGCCGGACCCCGCTCGTCGCTCTAGCGTCGCGGGCATGTTGAACCCCGGAACCGCTAGGAGGTAGCTCGTGTCTCTTCAGGCGAGCGTCATCATGCTCGGAGTTCAGGACGTGGAGCGCGCCAAGCGGTTCTACACCGAGGGAATGGGCGGCGAGATCGATCAGAACTTCCCTGGCTTCGTGAGGCTCCACCTCGGTGATCGGTCCTCGATGCTCGCGCTCTACGAGTGGAAAGCTGTGGCCGAAGACGCCGGCGTGGCCGCAGAGGGATCGGGGTTTCGCGGCGTCTCGCTTCATCATCTCACCGACTCCAGGGAGGCGGTCGACGAGATCATGCAGACCGCGGAGTCCGCCGGCGGCACCGTAGTCAAGGCCGCTGCTGCCGCGGAGTGGGGCGGGTACTGCGGCTACTTCAGCGACCCGGATGGCCACCTGTGGAAGGTGGCTACCGCTGGCTGACCACTGCTATCGCTTCCGCCGGAGGTACCGGCAGTAGCGCGGGCCAGGACTGGGCCGTTCAAAGGTACGCAACCGTCGA
>NZ_JAPCID010000100.1 GCF_027587175.1 Solirubrobacter deserti | reverse complement strand
GCGTCGGCGCGAGGGCCGCGGCCGCGCGCCGCGGCCGTGCGGAGCTCGCCGCCGTGACTCGCCCCGTCAGGGCGCGGGTCGCGGCCGCGCGCTGCGGCCATGGGAGAGTCGCCGCCGCGTGCCGCCGGCTCGGCCGGCTCGCTTGCGCCCGCAGCGGACACGGCCAGGCGGAGCGCCGTCAGCGCGTCATCGGGCCGGGTGCACGTCAGCGCCACGGCGCGGTGCGCCGCCGCGAGCGCCGTCGCGGTTCCGTGCCGCTCGGCGCACGCGAGCTGGTCGGCGGCGAGCACGGCAGCCTCGGCGTGCCGGCCGAGCGCGACGAGCGCCTCGACCGCGCACAGCCGCCAACCGACCACGCCCGGGCCGTCGGCGTCGCGCAGCGCCCATTCCGTGGCCGCCGCGCGCGCGTCGCGCAGCGCCTCCCGCGGCCGCTGCTGCGCGAGCCGCAGCCGCGCCCGCGACTCGAGCAGGATCGGCCGCGTGAGCACGCCGGGCGCAAGCGCGTCGGCGTCCCAGCGGGTGAGCACGGCCTCGGCGGCGACCGCTTCACCGTGCTCGAGCAGCGCGTCGGCCAGCGGCGCGGTGGCCCACGCGAGCGAGTCCGGCGGCGCGCCGACCTCGACCTTGAACTCGTAGGCCGGACGCGCGTCCTCGAGCGCTTCGCCGACGCGCCCGAGCCGCAGGGCGGCCATGGCACGCAGCCAGTTCACGTTCGCCACCGCGCTGGCCCAGCCGCGTGGGCGCGCCGCCTCGAGCAGCCCTTGGCAGTGCTCCAGCGCCCGCTCGAGGTCGTCGTTGTAGATCAACATCAGCCCGCGGACGACGGTGCCCACGAGCGAGTCGCCCTCGCGCTCCAGCTCCGGCCGGCGCAGCTGCGCGAGCGGCACCTGCGCCGGGACTCCGCTGAAGGTGTCGAGTCCCGCGGCGTTGACGCGCCAGAGCTCGACCTCCGGCGGCGACTGCCGCGCGCGCTGCACCCGGGCACGGCAGTCGGCCAGCGCCTCGGCGCGGGTCAGGCCCAGGCCGACGAGCTCCGCTTCCAGCCGCGCGACCACCTCCGGCGCGGCGTCCCCCGTGTCCGCGAGGGCGAGGTGGCAGATCGAGATCATGTCGTCGTAGAGCGCCGCCAGCGCCAGCGCCTGCGCCGCCCGCAGCGCCGCTTGGGCCCGGAGGCCCGGCGGCGCGATCAGCGTGATCGCCTCCCGCAGGCGCGCCGGGGCCTCACGGTCGCGGTGCGCGGCGAGCGCGAGCCCGCACTCCAGCAGCACCCACGGGCGGTCCTCCGGCGCCGGCGGCTCGTCCAGCGCGCGGCGCAGGTAGACCGCGGCGGTGTCGGGCGCCCCGCGTGCGACCGCCGCGCGCGCGGCGGAACGCAGCGTCGCGACCACCCGCGCGTCACCGTCCGGGTCGACGTGCAGCAGGTGCAGCGCCTGGCGTTCGGGCTCCGCGCCGCCGGCGTGCAGCAGCTGCCAGGCGCGCCGGTGCCAGATCGCCGTGCGCCCCGGCCCCAGCTGGGCCAGGACGGCCGTGGCGAGGATGGGATGCGCGAGCTCGAGTCGCGCGCCGGGCGCCAGGACCGCGGCCGCGCGCAGCGCGTCGGCGGCTTCGGCGGCCCGCTCGCGTGAGACGCCGGCCAGCGCGGACACCAGGCGCGGCGGGGCGCCTGGGCCGAGGATGGCCGCCGCGAGCGCGACCCGGCCGGGGTCGGGCCCGAGTCGCTGCAGGCGCTGCGCGACGTCGCGCGCGACCGCCTCCGGGCCGAAGGCCGCGATCCGCGCGTGCGACGGCTCGCTCGCCGCTTCGGACAGCGCCGTCGCGAGCGCGTCGACGAGGAACGGGTTCCCGCCCGTGGCCTCGTGGCAGGCCGCGCAGACGCCGTCGTCCGCGCTCGGCACACGCGCGCGGACGAGCGCGGCGGTCGACGCCGGGCTCAGCGGGCGCGGGCGGACCGCGGTGGCGCTCTCCAGCAACGCGCCGAGCAGCGCCGGGTCGCTCGGCGGCTCGCCGCTGCGCACGGCGACCAGCACCAGGACCCGCAGCCCCGCGACGCGGCGGGCCAGGTGCGCGAGCCAGCGCAGCGACGGCGCGTCGGCCCAGTGGACGTCGTCGACGGCGATCAGCACGGGCGCCTGCGCCGCGAGGTTGGCCACGAGCCAGGTCAAGCCGTGCAGCGCGGCGTGGCGCGCCTCCTCGCCGGGGCCGGCGAAGCTCGCCGACGGGTCGAGCGCCGGCAGCGCCAGCCGCGCGGCGTCGGCGGTCAGCGCGGGCCAGGCCGCGCTGCCGCGGATTGGCGCGAAGAGCGTCCGCACCACCCCGAAGGCGTAGCTCTGCTCGAGCGGCGCCGCGCGGGCCTGCACGACCTGCAGCCCGTCGGCGGCGGCCACGGCCGCGGCGAGCAGGGCGCTCTTGCCGATCCCGGGGGCACCCGCCAACGCGAGCACGCTGCCGTCTCCGGCGTGGGCGCGCCGCACCGCCGCACCGATCGCGGCCAGCTCGGCTTCACGCTCGAGCAGCCCCATGCCCCAACCCTACGGGGAGCCGTGAGCGTTGCGGGAAAAGATCGTGGTGGGGTCCACGATGCGCGCGCGGCCGGTGGCGCGGACGATCGCGCCATGACTCTCGCACCCTCCACCGCGGCCACGGTCCCGGCCGCCTTCCTCGACACGGTGGCGCGCATCCCGGATGCGGTCGCGCTGCGTGGCGAGCACCTCACGCTGACCTGGGCGCAGCTCGCCCAGCGCGTCGCCGAGACGGCCGGAACGCTGCGTGCGCTCGGCGTGCACCCGGGGGACACGGTCGCGACGCTGCTCACCAACCGCCCCGAGCAGTGGATCACCGACCTCGCGATCACGTTCTGCGGCGGGACGGTGTGCCCGCTCTACACGACGCTGCCGCCCAACGACATCGCGTTCGTCGCCAGTGACGCGGGCGCCCGGCTGATCGTCACCGAACGCTCGCTGCGCGACGGCGTCCGCCGCGCCGGCGTCGAGCCGGCGGTCCTCGTCGAAGGGCTGCCCGCGGCCGAGCCGATCGAGCTGCGCCGGTGGACCATCGACCCGCAGGCCGTCGCCGTCGTGATCTACACGTCCGGGACCACCGCCCGCCCGAAGGGCGTCGAGCTCACGCACGACGGCATCCTGACCGCGGTCCGCGCGTGGGACGCGGCGCTCGGACTCGACGACGTCGAGCGCATCATCTCGTGGCTGCCCAACGCCCACGTCATGGACCGCGTGCTGCACTACTCGCTGGCGCTCGTCCGAGGGCTCGACACCACGACCTGCTCGGACCCGCGCACGATCGCCGAGCAGTTGCCGCGCGTGCGCCCGCACCTGTTCATCGCGGTCCCGCGCGTGTGGGAGAAGCTCAAGGCCGGCGTGGAGCAGGCGCTCGAGCACCAACCGCCCGAGCGGCGGGAGGCGGCGCGGGCGGCGATCGCCGCCGGGTTGCAGCGCGTACGGCTCGAGCAGGCGGGCGAGCCCGTCCCGCCGGCGCTCGCGCAGGCGGTCGACCGGGCCGACGCGGCGCTCTTCGCCGGCCTGCGCGAGCGGCTCGGCCTCGACGCGGTCGTCGTCGCGGGCTCCGGCGCGGCGCCGATCTCCCGGGATGTGCTCGAGTTCTTCCACGCGATCGGCGTGGAGCTGCTCGAGGGCTACGCGCTGTCCGAGTCGGGCTGCCTGGGCGCCGTCGGGCGCCGTGGACAGCCGCGGATCGGGACCGTGGGGCGCCCGCTCGACGGCGTCGAGCTCCGGCTGGCGCCCGACGGCGAGATCCTGCTGCGCGCCCGCGGGCTCATGCGCGGGTACCGCGGCGGGCGCGACAGTCCGATCGACGCCGGCGGCTGGCTGCACACCGGCGACATCGGCACCCTCGACGGCGACGGCAACCTCACCATCGTGGACCGTAAGAAGGAGCTGATCATCACCGCCGGTGGCAAGAACGTGTCCCCGGCGCGCGTGGAATCCGAGCTCAAAGCCGCGACCCCGCTGATCGCGCACGCCTGCGCGGTCGGCGACCGGCGCCCCTACCTCACGGCGCTGCTCGTCCTGGAGCCCGGCGCGGACCCGGGCGCCATCCCCGCCGCGGTGGCCGCCGCCAACGCGCGCCTGGCACGCGTGGAGCAGATCAAGCGGTACACGATCCTCGACGAGCAGTGGGTGCCGGGCGGCGCGGAGCTGACGCCGACGCAGAAGCTCAAGCGCCGCTCGGTGCTCGCGCGGCACGCGGACGCGATCGACGCTATGTACGCGGCGGGGTGAACGGCAGCGGGTCGATGATGTAGAAGTTCAGGACGCCCTCGGGTTCGGTGTTGCGGAAGCCGATGAACACCCACTCGCCGGTGCGCGTCTGCACGAGCGGCGCGGCGAACAGCTTGGGGTCGGCCGTGAACGGTTTGGCGCGGGCGACGTCGAACGGGCCGAGCGCGTCGTCGGCGGTCACGTACCAGGTGCAGAAGTCGCCGAACGCGAGCCGCTGGTCCTCGCTCTGCTCCTCCGGGTGGCAGGTGAAGACGAGCAGGTGACGCTCGCCGACGCGACGGATCTGCGGCACCTCGAGCTGGCCGAAGCCGGCGGGGGCCGTGAGGGGCGGCTGCAGCTCCCACGTGCGCATGTCGTCCGACGTCGCGTGCGCGAGGACGCCGTCCTTCAGGCGCGGTGCGACCGGGTCGCGCGCGGTCAGCAGCATGTGCCAGCGGCCTTCGTGGTGGAAGACGAACGGATCGCGCCACGTCTCGCTCGCGCCGGACGCCTCATCGTGGACGCGGTACCAGCGCGGGTCCGGCCGGACGATCTCCGCGCCCCGGCGCTCCCACGTGTGCAGGTCCGTGGACTCCGCGACGCCGATCCGCTGGTCGCGCACGCCGTGGCCGTGCTCGGTGTTGAGCGCGGTGTAGTAGAGGCGCCAGACGCCGTCGTGGCCCCGGACCGTCGATCCGGTCCACAGCGCGAGCGCGTCGAACCCCGACTCGGCGGGCGTGAGCGCGTCCTCGTGCACCTCCCAGTGCGTGAGGTCGGTGGAGCTCGCGTGGCCGATGCACGCGGCCTCGTGGCGCAGCGCCGGGTCCTTCAGGGCCGCGGGGGCCTTGAGGAAGAAGAGGTGGTAGCGCTCGCCGTCGTCGGCGACCCAACTGTCCCAGATCCAGTGCTCAGGGTCTTGCAGCATCGCCACCGAACGCTGCCACACTCGGACGGAGATGGACTCGCGGTCGGTGTTCGTGGTGCAAAGAACGTTCGCGACGGTGCGGCGCGGCTACGACCCGGACGAGGTGGACCGCCACCTCGAGCTGGTGTCGGAGTGGTTCAACCGCGGCCTGGCGGGCGAGAAGCGACGCGAGGCCACCCGGCTCGAGGAGGAGGCGCGCGGCGCGAAGCTCGAGGCCGAGGCGACGCTCGAGGGCGCGCGGCTGAAGGCCGACGCCGACCTCGCGGCGGCGACCGCCGAGGCGGAGCGCATCCGTGCGGGCGCGCTCGCGGCGGGCGAGGCGGCGGGCCGCGCGGCCGCTGAGCGCCTGCTCGCGGACGCCCAGGCG
>NZ_JAPCID010000099.1 GCF_027587175.1 Solirubrobacter deserti | reverse complement strand
CGCGATCAGCGGCGACGGGATGCGCTTCAAAGCCAAGCTCGACGTCGTCGAGTCGATGGGCTCCGAGCTGTACGTGTACTTCGAAGGCGGTGAGGTCCGCCAGGACCAGTTGGACGAGCTGGCGGCGGACACGGGCGCCGAGGAGGTCCCGGGCGCCGGGTCGAGCGTCGTCGCGCGCCTGGACGCGGCGAGCCGGGCCGAGGCCGGGGCTGAGGTCGAGCTGGTGCTCGACCCCAGCGCGATCAAGCTGTTCGACCCGGCCAGCGGAGCCGCGCTGCGCTGAGACGCTAGGAGTGCTTCTCGGCCGCGAGCCCGCGCGGCTCGGCGGTCGGCGTCGGCGTGCCGGGCGCGTGCAGCAGGTTCTTGACGCCGTTGATGCCCTGGACCTTGCGCGCCTCGGTGCCGAAGCGCTCGATCCAGGCCTCGTCCGCGACCGTGCCGCGCAGATAGACGACGCCCGCCTGGACGTCGACCGAGACGTCGCCCTTGGGCGCGTCCGCGGGACGGAAGATCTCGCTGCGCACGCGGTCGGCGAGCGTCTGGTCGTCCATGTCCTCGCGACGGTGCGGGATGACGCCGTGCGCCATGCCCTTGGCCGGGCCCGCAAGGCCCCTCGCCTTGTTGCGACTGAGGTAGCCGGCGACCGCGGCGGCCGCACCAGCGCCCATGACGAGCAGTGCTCCGGTTCTCATTTCGGGTCTTCCCCCTTGATGGTTGCCGTCTTGATAACGGCTACCCGGGGTCTTGGGCGGCTACGCCCCGACCGTGTCCCCGTTGAGCGCCTCTTCGAGCCGCCCGACGATCGTGAAGACGCTGTCCAGACCCGTGATCCGGAACGTCTTGACGATCGCGTCGTTCGAGCACACGACCACCAACCGGCCGTCGAGGCGGCGCAGGCGGCGATGCGCACCGATCAGCACGCCGAGCGACGAGGAGTCGATGAAGGTCGTCTCCGTGAGGTCCACCACGACGTGGGTACGGCCCTCGTCGATCGGAGCGGACACGCGTTGCTTGAACTCAGGGGCGGTGAAGAGGTCGATCTCGCCGGCGACGGAGACGATGTGGGTATCAGCGTCGACTGATCGATCTTCTATTGCAAAAGCTACGGCCATCGCGGATGGTGATCCCCCGCGAGGCCGTTTTCCAATCTCGCCGAACGGCTAGTTCGCTGACCCCGCGTACTCGAGCCGCACGTGGAGGAACTCGCGCTCGCCCTCGGGGGCGACGCGCAGCTCGTCCGCCAGCTGCTCGATGACGTTGCCCACGCCGGGCACCGCGGCGTCGACGACGAGCGCGTCGCCGCCACCCGGACGGAGCGGACCCACGCGCAGCGAGAGCGTGCGCGGGCCGGGCTGGAACGCCACATCGACGGTGCCGTGAAGCACGTGCGCGGGCGCGCGGGCGGCGATCAGGTCGGCGACCAGGACCGCGTCGTCGAGGCGGTCCAGCGGCAGGTCGGCGCGCGCGGCCAGCATGCCCACGACGCGGCGCAGGATCGGGCCGACGAGCGGCCCGGCGGCGATGGAGACGGTCGTCGGCGCGTCCGCGCCGGAAGGCTGGCTCGTCACGCAGCGTCCCCCGAACGCTGCCGCGCGAACGTCATCGCCACTCGGCTGCCTCCGCCCGGAACGGGCTGGAGCTCGACCTCGTCGGCGATCGCCGCGATCAGCGGCAGGCCGAGGCCCGGGCCGTTGGTGTCCGAGCTGGACCCGATGCCGCGCCCGTGATCGGCGACGATGACGCTCACAACGTCCTCCGACGGGACGATCGAGATCTCGACCGGGCCGGGAACATCGGGCGGATAGGCATGGCGCACGACGTTCGTGCACGCCTCGGTGACGGCAAGCCGCAAGTCCTCCACAAGGTCATCGGGCAGCTTCAGCGCCTCCGCGAACGCGCCGAGCACGTGACGGATCACCGACACGTTCTCCGGCCGGGCCGGAAGCGTCAGCTTCACGTCGGTGGTCGTGCGCTCCGTCACCGGCGGGACGGAGCGAAGTTGCGTCTGTGCGTTGCCCATGAAATGTCACGCGTCCTGGTACCCCCGGCAGTGCTGCGCCTAACCGTGGCCGCACCTGGAATATTGCGGTTCGAAGGATGACACGTCCGGCCTGCGGTTGAGGCGGTCACGCGGCAGGCCGCACGCTGCGGACGGTGGGCGGCTGAGGCTCGCTGCTCTCGGCGGCGTTCGCGTGCGCGCAGATCGCCTTGAAACCGGCCTGCAACAGATCGTTCCCGGCCTTCGCGGCGAGCACGGTCGCGACCGTGCGGCCGGCCGCGGGGGAGTGCAGGCGCAGGGCCACCAGCCCGAGCGAGGCCCAGGCTCCTGTGCAGCGGGTGCACAGGAGCAGCTCGCCGATGGCGTAGCGCAGGCGCCGGCCCTTCGGCTCGCGTCGCGCCTCGTCCACGAACGGGCGCCGCATCCAGGTCTCCACCTTCTCGTGCACGACGAGCTTGGAGAGCGCGAAGCTCGCCACGGCCAGCGTCGGGAGCTCGTGCTGCGGGATGGGCGCACGCCGGCGGGCGCTGAGGGCGGTCCCGGCCAGCAGCGTGCCGTAGATCGCGGACAGGGCCGCGTAGTCAGACGGCTCGGTCGGGGTGTGGTCGACGGGCTCCAACTCAGATCGGCCGCGGGTTCGGATCGGGCGGGAGCGGCATGGGGTCCGGTGAGGGCGAGGGCGGCGCCGGGTCGGGGCCGGGGCCGGGCGGTCTGGGGTCTGGGGTCGCCATGGACTTCGGCTACCCCAGGGCCTCGCCGCTTAACGCAAACGAGGCGCCCGTGAGGACGCCTCGTTCACTGAGGAGGAGGGTTGTGGCGCGCCTGCCGGAGAGTGGAGGGCATCCGTACGACGCGACATCCCGTTTGTTCCCGGTTGTTGCCGTGGCAAACCAACACAGGCTCAATTTCCCCCTACTGCGTCCAAAATGTCACGGCGCGGACCGCTCTCCCTCCGCTTCGCCTCCCACCACCGGTCGGGCGACGTTCGGATCGTCGTGCGGGGTGCCGCGGTTGAAGCGATCGCGCGGCGCACCCGTGCCGCCGTAGCGCTCCGCGTCTTGGCCGCCGATCGTCGTGCCGTCCTCGGTCTGCTCCCCAGCGTGCTCGCTGGTGTCGCCGAGCGGGGTGCTGTCATCGGAGCCGATGATGCTGAGCGGATTCTGGTCCGCGCCCGGGTCTCCGGCGTCCGAGAGGTCGTTCTTCTTCATGGAGTTCATGACGAGGAACGTGATGAAGCCGGCGATGATGAGGATCACCAGCACGCCGGCGATGACGTATCCCATAGGGGTTCGGCTACCCGTCGCTCGTGGAGGGTCAAACGGCTCGCGCCCCTGGGTAACCCCGATTCCATGGCTACTGAACTCGCAGGCAAGAAGATCGCGTTCCTCGCGACCGAGGGCGTGGAGCAGGTGGAGCTGACGGAGCCGTGGAAGGCGGTCGAGCAGGCCGGCGGCACGCCGGAGCTGGTCTCGGTCGAGGACGGCGAGGTGCAGGCCTTCAACCACCTCGACAAGGCCGACACCTTCAAGGTCGACAAGACGGTGAGCGAGGCCACGGCCGCCGACTACGACGGGCTCGTGCTGCCCGGCGGCGTCGCCAACCCGGACTTCCTGCGCATGGACGAGGACGCCGTGAGCTTCGTGCGCGCGTTCTTCGAGCAGGCCAAGCCGGTCGGCGTGATCTGCCACGGCCCGTGGACGCTCGTCGAGGCCGACGTGCTCAAGGGCCGCACGATCACGTCCTGGCCGTCGCTGAAGACCGACATCGAGAACGCGGGCGGCACGTGGGTCGACGAGGAGGTCCACGTGGACCAGGGCCTCACGAGCTCGCGCAACCCCGACGACCTGCCGGCGTTCTGCGCCAAGATCGTCGAGGAGTTCGCCGAGGGCAAGCACGCCGAGCAGGCGCGCAGCGCGTAGTCGCGTGGCCACGGCGATCCTCGACATCGACGGCACGCTGGTCGACACCAACTACCACCATGCCGTCGCGTGGTACCGCGCCTTCCGGACGTTCGGATTCGTCCTGCCGCTGTGGCGCATCCACCGGCACATCGGGATGGGCGGCGACCAGCTCGTCGCCGCCCTCGCCGGCGAGGGCTTCGACCGCGAGCACGGCGAGGCGGTCCGGGCGGCGGAGAAGGTCCTCTACGTGCAGCTCATCGACGAGGTGCAGCCCTTCACGGGCGCGCGCGAGCTGATCTCGACCCTGAAGGGCGAAGGTCACGTCGTGGTGCTGGCGTCCTCGGCCAAGCCCGAGGAGCTCGAGCACTACCTCACGCTGCTCGACGCGCGCTCGCTCGTCGACGGCTGGACCGACTCGGGCGACGTCGAGAAGACCAAGCCCGAGCCCGACCTCGTGAACGCCGCGCTGGAGAAGGCGGGCGCGAAGCCCAAGGACGCCGTGATGATCGGCGATTCCACCTGGGACTGCCTGGCCGCGGAGGCCGCCAAGGTCCGCTCGATCGGTGTGCTGACGGGCGGGTTCAGCGAGCAGGAGCTGCGCGACGCCGGCGCCGCGGAGGTGTTCGAGTCGGTCGGCGAGTTGGCCAAACATGTGAACGAGGTCGTCGTAAGGGTTTGAACGAAGAGCGCGGCGGAGATAGGGCGATGCGAGGCCGGCACTGGAGGCGTCCGGCACAAACCCACGACGGACGCTGCTGCTATGGATACCCTCGAAGCTACCTCGCCGCCCGCACCCCCGGCAAGCCCTGCTCGGAGGTCCGCGGCACGAGAGGAGAAGCCTGTCGCGATGACCTCCGTCCGGTCCGAGGACGGTCCGAGCCGTTCCGAGGAGGATCGGCGCCTGCTGATTCGCTACCACCGCCACGGTGACCAGGCGGCCCGTGAGCAGTTGGTGCAGCGCTTGCTGCCGCTTGCGCGGCGTATGGCGCGGCGCTACCGCCGCTCCGACGAGCCGCTGGATGACCTCGTGCAGGTCGCGACGCTCGGCCTGATCAAGGCCATCGACCGCTTCGACCCCTCGCGCGAGACCGCGTTCTCGTCCTACGCCGTGCCCACGATGCTCGGCGAGCTCAAGCGCTACTTCCGCGACAACGGCTGGGCGGTCCATGTCCCGCGCGGGATGCAGGAGCGGGTGATGCAGGTCGACAACGCGATGAAGGACCTGTCGCGCAGGCTCGGTCGGTCACCGTCGGCCGCGGAGGTCAGCGAGGCCCTGAACCTGTCGACCGAGCAGGTGCTCGAGGCGATGGAGGCGGCTTCGGCGTACGACGCCGTGTCGCTGGAGTCCTACCGGTTCGGCGACGAGGGCGACGGTGAGACGTACGCAGAGTCGATCGGCGTCGAGGACGACCGCTTCGAGCTGGTCGAGTACGGGGCGACGATCGCGCCGACTTTGCAGGCGCTGCCGGCGCGCGACCGGATCGTGCTCCACCTGCGCTTCGTGGAGGACATGACGCAGGCCGAGATCGCCGAGCGGGTGGGCGTTTCGCAGATGCACGTGTCGCGCCTGATCCGGCGTGCGCTCGAGCGTTTGCGGACCGTCGCGGAACACTCGGGATAGCCTGATTGTCGAAGTGGTTGACCCCCTGGGGGATAACCGCTTCGGCCGAATCAGGAGAACCACTTCCGCACGTACGCGGGTTTGCGGGCCGACCGTCACCGGTCTGACGGGTCCCGTTTCAATTGAAGCGCTTCTCGGAGAGCGGGTTCGGCAATGGCCCGCGTTCTCGGCATCAACGCTGTATTCCACGATCCCGCTGCTGCGCTGGTGGTCGACGGTGAGACCGTCGCCGCCGCGGAGGAGGAGCGCTTCTCCCGGCGCAAGCACGGCAAGACGCCCGTCGCGTTCTCCACCTGGGAGCTGCCTGAGCAGGCGATCCACTGGTGCCTGGCCGAGGCAGGGCTCACGCCCGCCGACCTCGACGCGGTCGCGTACTCCTACGACCCCGGGCTGTGCCGGCCGATCGGCGCCGACATCACGTCCGACAACTGGGAAGGGCTGCGCACCCTGTACGCGCAGCGGGCGCCGCTGTTCCTGAAGACCGTGCTCGACGGGTGGGAGGGCGACTTCCGGTGGGTGCCGCACCATCTGGCGCACGCGGCGTCGGCGACGTTCGCCTCCGGCTTCGAGAACTGCTCGGCGCTCGTGCTCGACGGGCGTGGTGAGCGCGGCTCCTACCTGGCCGGCCGCTTCCAGAGCGGGCGCTTCGAGGTGCTGCGCGTCCAGGACCTCCCGCACTCGCTGGGGCTGATCTACGAGGAGCTGACGGCGCACCTCGGGTTCCGGCGCTCGTCGGACGAGTACAAGGTGATGGCGATGGCGTCCTACGGGGAGCCGTCGTTCCTGGATGAGTTCCGGCAGCTGGTGCGGCCCGACGGGGCCGGTGGCTTCTGCGTCGAGGAGATCGACTGGGCGCGCTTCGCGCCGGCGCTGGCCAAGGACGCGGAGTTCACCCCGCAGCACGCGGCGCTGGCCTCGACGGTACAGACGCGCCTGGAGGAGATGCTGATCGAGCTGGCCGGGTGGCTGCACGAGCAGACGGGCGACTCGGACCTGGTGCTGGCGGGCGGCGTCGCGCTCAACTGCGTGGCCAACTCGCGCTTGTGGCGCGAGGGACCGTTCGCTCGCGTGTGGGTGCAGCCCGCGTCCGGCGATTCCGGGACCGCGCTCGGCGCCGCGATGCAGGTCGCGCACGAGCTCGGCGACAAGGTCGCGCCGATGCGCACGGCCGCGCTGGGGCGTGGGTGGGACGACGACGAGCTGGCAGCGGCGCTGAACGTGGCGGGCGTCGAGTACACGCGGCCGGACGACATCGCCGAGGCCGTGGCCGCGGTGCTGGCGGAGAACGGCGTCGTCGCCTGGTTCCAGGGACGGTCGGAGTTCGGGCCGCGCGCGCTCGGACATCGATCGCTGCTGGCCGACCCGCGCGACCCGGCGAACCTCGAGAAGATGAACGACATCAAGGGGCGCGAGCAGTTTCGCCCCGTCGCGCCGATGGTCCTGGCCGAGCGCGCCAACTCGATCTTCCGCGACGGCCCGATCCCGTCGCCGTACATGCTCTTCACGCACGGGGTGCACGACGAGTGGCGCGACCGGATCCCCACCGTCGTGCACGTCGACGGCACCGCGCGCATCCAGACCGTCGACCGCGCGGAAGAGCCGTTGGTGGCGCGCATGCTCGAGGCCTTCGAGGCCAAGACCGGCGTCCCGGTGGTCGTGAACACGTCGCTGAACACGGCCGGGCGGCCGATGGTCGACGACCCGCGCGACGCGCTGGAGTGCTTCGGCTCCTCCCCCGTCGACGCGCTCGCCATCGGCCCGTTCCTCATGACGCGCAATCGCGATCGCCTGGCGGTCGCGTGAGCTACGAGATCGTCATCCCGACTTCGGGGCGGCCCTCGCTCGCGTCGTTGCTGGCCGCGATCGGGCCGCGCGACGTGATCGTCGTCGACGACCGGCGGGATCGCTCCGGCGAATTAGAGGTGCCGGCCGGCGTGCGCGTCGCCCGGGGGCCGGGACGTGGACCGGCGGCGGCGCGCAACGTCGGCTGGCGAGCGGCGCGGTCGGAGTGGGTGGCCTTCCTGGACGACGACGTCCTGCCGCCGTCCGGGTGGCGCGAGGCGCTCGAAGCCGACCTCGAGGCCGCGGGTGAAGCCGGCGCGACCCAGGGCCGCATCGTCGTCCCGGTGCCGGAGCGCCCGACGGACTGGGAGCGCAACGTGCGCGGGCTCGAGGACGCTCAGTGGGCGACCGCGGACATGGCCTACCGACGCGAAGCGCTGGCCGCGGTCGGCGGCTTCGACGAGCGCTTCCCGCGCGCCTACCGCGAGGACGCCGACCTCGGCCTGCGCGTCACCGGCGCGGGCTGGACGATCGTCCGCGGCGAGCGCCACATCGTGCACCCGGTCGGGCCCGCCCCGGCGTCGATCTCGCTGCGCAAGCAGGCGGGCAACGCCGACGACGTGCTGATGCGTCGCCTCCACGGCGCCGACTGGCGCGAGCGCGCCGGCGTTCCCGCCGGCCGGCGACCGCGCCACCTCGCCGTGGCCGCGGCCGGCGTCGGTGCCCTCGCCGCCGCGGCGGTGGCCGCCGCG
>NZ_JAPCID010000098.1 GCF_027587175.1 Solirubrobacter deserti | reverse complement strand
CCCGGGGGCGATGCCGCGGAAGCGGGGCGCGAGCCGCCGGCGCCGACCGCCGCGCTCGGCGCGGGCGGGCTCGCGTACGCCGGGGACGTCCCGCCCGAGACGATCGCGGCGGCGGACGAGGTCGTGGTCACGGACTCCAACCGGCGCCGCATCCACGTGCCTTCGCGGCTCGTGCAGAACGCGGGGCCGGTCCTGGCGGCGAGCGAGGCGCCCTCGATCGACGCAGCCGTCCTCAACCCGTTCCCCCGCGCGGACGCGCAGACGGTCGCCGTCTACGACGGGATCGAGGCGATCAGCGCGCCGTCTTCGCCCGGGTTCCCGCAGTTCCCAGAGAACCGGCCGTTCGCCGCGATCGACGGCGATCCGCATACCCAGTGGCAGGCCGATCGCGCGCTGGTGCCCGAGCGGCACGTGCTCTCGCTCACCTTTACCGAGCCGCGCGAGATCGCGACGCTCGACCTGCTCCCGTACAACGACCGCACGTCGACCGTGCTCGCGGTCGAGGTGCAGGGCCGGCGGTACGACGTCAAGCGCGGCTGGAACCGGCTGGACGTCGGGCTGCGCGCGGTCAAGACGCTCACCGTTCGCATCGCGCAGATCCACAAGCCCGCCGGGCTGAAGGCCACGACCGGCGGCATCCGGGAGCTGCGGATCGACGGGTTGCAGGCCCGCGAGGCGCTGCGCCCGCCGACGCTCGCCGAGCGCGCGGTCAGCGACGACGCCGCGCTCACCTACCTGTTCCAGCGCACGACCGGCGACGACCCGTTCCGGCGCACGCCCAAGCGCGGACCCTCGGGCGCGGCGCTCGCGCGCGACCGCCTCGACGGGGAGACCGGCCTCACGCGCGTGTTCAGCCCGCCGACGGCTCGCACGTACGACGTCGACGGCTGGGCGAGCGCCGCCGCCACGGCGCCCGACGACCAGCTCGACCGCCTGGTGGGCGGGCCGGCGGGGTTCACCAGCTCCGCGCGCTTCGAGGGCCGGCCCGGCTTCCGCGCCTCGAGCGCGTTCGACGGCACGCCCCGTCCGTGGATCGGCGCGTACCTGCACGGCCGCACGGCGTGGATCGAGTGGACCGGCCCGCGCCAGACGATCGACACGCTCACGCTCGCGCCGGTGGCCGGCGTGCGCCGGCCGACCCGCGTGCGGCTCGTCGTGGACGGCGTCCCCTCACCGCCCGTGGACGTCACCGGCGACACGGTTCGCTTCCCGCCGGCGCGTGGAAGCCGGTTCCGGCTCGAGATCCTCGCGGCGCGGGGCGACGCGGGGGCACGTGAGCGCCGCGCGGTCGGAATCGCCGAGATCCGCGGGACGCGCACGCGCGCCACCGTCCCGCGGACCGGCCAACTGAGCGACGCCTGCGTGCTCACGGGGACGGTCGGCGGCCGTCCGCTGCGCCTGCGCGCCCTCGGCACGATCCAGGACCTCGACGCGGGCCGGCCGCTGCGCGTCCTTGGGTGCGAGCCCGTCACGCTGCCGGCCGGCTCGACCCGCCTCCAGCTTCCCGCCGGCGTCCTCGCCCCGTACCTGCTGCGTCTGCGCTCGGGCACCGGAGCGGCGCCGCCGAGCCCGGGCCGCGTACTCGACGCCGGCCGCGCGAGCACGAACGGCACCCGCACGGGCATCCGCCTGCAGCTCGACGCGCCCGCCCGCCTCGTGCTCGCCGAGAGCTACAACCGCGGCCGCCGCGCCACCTGCGACGACGAGGACCTGGGGGAGCCGGAGGTCGGCGCGGCGTTCGGCACGGCCTGGCACGTCCCGGCGAGCTGCCGCGAGGTGAAGATCACGTTCGCGCCGAACCGGCTGGTGCTCGCCGGCTATGTCGTGTCGCTCGTGGCCGTGCTCGCGCTGGTGGCCGTGCTCGTGTGGCCACGAAGAAGGGCAGCGGCCGTGGCGGCGGGCGGCGAGGCGGCGGCGGGCGCGACCACCCGGCGCGTGCCCGCCCGCGACGCCGCGCTCGTCGCCGTGCCGGCGGGGCTCGCGCTGGGGTTCGTGTTCGCCGCGCGCGCCGTGCCGCTGTTCGCGCTCGTCGTGTTCATCACGCTGTGGCGCGGCATCGGCGCGCGGCGGCTCGCGTTCGCCGGCGGCGCGATCCTTGCCGTCGCGGTCCCGGTCCTCACGCTCTTCATCAGGCCCGACAACCGCGGCGGGTTCAACCCCGAGTACGCGCAGCAGGGGATCGCGGTGCACTGGGTCGCCGTCGCGGGCGTGACCCTGCTGATCCTCGCGCTCGCGCGGGAACTCAGTACGGCCAGGGCGCGGCGGGGTCCAGCCCGATCCGCTCCGCCCAGCGCCGCTGCCCCGCCACCACGAGCACCTTGATGACCACGTTGCGCGCGAACCAGGGCAGCTCGCGCAGCCACGCACCGACGTCGCGCGGACCGTCGACCACCCGCTCGAACTCGGCGAGCGACCCCGTCCGGCCCACGTACCGCCAGCGCGGCGACCAGAAGCACTCGACGAGCAGGGCCAACGTCACCCCGATGGACGAGAACGAGTCGTGGACGAGCATCACGCCGCCCGGCGCGACCCGCACGCCCCAGTCGTGCAGGTCGGAGCGCGCCGGCCCGAAGCGGTGCGCGCCGTCCACGTACAGCAGCGACAGCGGCCCGGTCACGTCCGCATGCGCCTCGGACGAGAACTTGCGCACGTGCCGGACCCGGTCCGCGACGCCTGCCGACTCCAGGTTCGCGTGGAACGCCTCGAAGTCCGCGTCGCCGCGCGCGGCGTCGGCCCCGATCTCCTGCGGGCCGCGGTCCGACCCGGCATGCGGGTCGATCGCGATCAGCGACCTCGCGGCGCGCGCGAGCACGACCGCCGACTTGCCCCGGAACGAGCCGATCTCCACCACCGCCCCGCTCGGCCGCGAACGCGCAGCCGCAGCCTCCAGGCGCGCGGCCTGACCCTCGGTGAGCCAGCCCTCGATCAAGTCGCGACTCGCCGCAGGCCGATCGCGAGCACCGACAACGCCGCCGCCGCCTGCAGGGCGAGCACGATCGCCGCGAACGTGACCAGCGACTCGATCCCGAGCCCGCCGAGCAGCGCGACCTCGGCGATCGCGACCGCGCCCAGCACCGGCAGGAACGCCACCCGCCCCAGCGCCAGCATGTACTGCACCGCGAGATAGCCGACCGCGAGCAGCGACATCGCGCAGCCGAGCACGAACAGCGCGTCCGCGGCCACCACGGTCTCCGGCCCGAACGCGAGCCGCAACACGGTCTCCGGCGCCAGCGCGTACACCGCGAGCATCGGCACCGCGACCACGCTCACCACCCCCAGCGCCCGCGCCAGCACGGGCCGCGGGTCCTGCCCGAGCCGCGCCGCGCGCGTCGCTTCGGGCAACAGGTACAAGCCGATGCCGATCGCGATCCACACGACCGCCTTGGCCGCGACTGCGGCCGCCGCGTAGGCGCCGGCCTCGTCGCCGCCGATCTGCCGCTTGACCATGATCACGTCCACGTTCTGCAGCACGGCGATCAAGAACAGGCCGACGACCGCCGGCCACGCCCCGCCGACCAGGTCCCAGAGGCGCTGCGCGGCGTGCCCGCCGTGCGCGGCGCCGAAGCGCCCGCGCCCGATCCACCACAGCCCCAGCGCCATGGCCAGCAGCGACAGCGGTGTCCCCAGGTAGGCACCGGTCACGCCCAGCCCGGCGCCGACCAGCACGACACCGAACAGCAGCCGGCCCGTCGCCTCGAACACCAGCGACCACGCCACCGGCTTGTACGCGTGCACGCCCTGCAGCGCGCCGCGCTCGACCGACAGCAGGATCCACAGCACCGCGGTGGGCGCCGTGGCGGCTGCGGCCCACGCCTCTTCCACGGCGATCAGGTCGGAGATCGGCTCGCGCAACAGCACGGCGAGCGCGGTCACCACGGCGCCGCCGATCAGCAGGCGCCTTCGCCAGACGGCCAGGGTCTCGGCCACGCTTAGCCGTCCGAGCGCGACTTCGCGTGCGACGGCCACCTGCAGCGCCGAGCCCGGCACGGCCAGGATCACGAACGCCGACACCAGCGCCGCCAGCGACCCGTAGTCCTCGGCGCCCAGCAGCCGCGCGAACAGCACGGTGAAGATCACGGCCAGCGCGTTGTTGGCCATCGTGGCGGCGGCCATGCCGACGGCCTTCAGCGTCTCCGAGCGGGAGACGACCGTCCGCAGCTTCACGGGCTCGCGCGCGCGAGCCTCCTCCAGCACGTCCAGCGTCTCGCGCGCCGTGCGCTCCCACGTGAACCCCGACGCGCGCTCCCGCGCCGCCGCCCCCAGCCGCTCGCGCAGCCCCGGCTCGTTCACCAGCCGCTGCACCGCGGCGACCAAGCCAGAGCCGTCTTCGGCCAGCAGGCCGGTCTGGCCGTCCACGATCGACTCCGGGAGCCCGCCGACGCGCAGCGCCGCGCTGGGCGTCCCGCACGTCGCCGCCTCCATCACGGTCAGGCACCAGCCCTCCGCGGAGGACGCGGTCAGGTTCACCCAGGCCTGCGCGTACAGCGCGGCCTTGGTCTCCTCGCTCACGTGCCCGTGCAGGATCACCCGCTCGCCCAGCCCGCGGCGCGCGATCTCGGCCTCGAGCTCCGTCCGGTGATCGCCCTCGCCCGCCACGTCGAGCACCGAGCCCGGAATCGCCTCGACCACGTCCAGCAGCAACTCGATCCGCTTGTACTTCTTCAGCCGGCCGAGATACAGCAGGCGCGGCGTCGACGAGCGCTCGGGCAGCGGGCCCTCGAACCCGACCACGCCGAGGTAGCCGACCCGCACGTCGTCCTCCGGCACGCCGAGCTCGACGAGGTCGGCCTTCGCGGACTCGGAGATCGTCAGGAACGGTGACCCGCCGTAGAGCAGCTTCAGCGGCAGCGTCTCCAGCACCACTGCGGCGACCGCACCCACGCGGCCGAGCTCGGTCACGTAGTGGTCGCGGTGGACGTGGTGCACCAGGGTGACGCGCGGCTTGCCGCCTAGCCACAGCGGCGTCCAGAACACGATCCCGTTCACGACCTCCAGCACGACGTCCGCTTCGCGCGCGAGCCCGCGCCGCACGGCCCACGCCGCGCGCGGGAATACGGTCGTGCGTGAGCCCATGTGGTGCAGCTCCAGGCCCGGCGCGGGGCGGGAGACCGGCTCCGCGCCCTCGTAGGTGCCCGCGACGACCGTCACCCGATGGCCCCACTGGAGCCAGTGGATGACCTGACCGAAGAGGTTCGCGCCGGTGCCGCCGCCCTGCGGGTGCGTCCAGTCGCGGTCGGTCAGCAGCAGGATGTGGGCCATCGAGCCGATGACCGTAGCCGATGCACCAGACTACACTGGCCCGCCCATGTCGCCCCGGCACGCCCTGATCATCGCCGCCACGGCCATCGTCCTCGCGCCCCCGAGCGCGTACGCCCAGGGCGCGGGCGACGACCAGTACAACGACCCCTTCGGCGACGAGCAGGAGCAGGAGGCGACGCCCACCGCGACGCCCGCCGCTCCCGCCGCCACCGCGACGCCCGCGCCGCCGTCCACGGCGCAGGCGACCGCCACCCCCAGCGTCCCGCAGGCCACCGCGACGCCCGTCCCGGCGGGTCCGACCCTGCCGCGCACGGGCATCGACGCCTGGCCGCTCGCACTCGGGGGTGCGCTCCTGCTCGGCTCCGGCCTCGCCCTGCGGACGCGCCTGCGTGACCAAGACTGAGCTGACGGCCGGACCCGAGGCCACCGAGCGCGCCGGCGCGGAATTGGCCCGCACGCTCGCGCCCGGCGACGTGGTCCTTGTGTCAGGGGACCTCGGAGCGGGGAAGACGACGTTCGTGCGGGGGGCATTGCGAAGCTTGGGCGTAGAGGGGCCGATCACGTCGCCGACGTTCGTCGTCGGGCACATGCACGAAGGCGCGAGCGGGCCGCTTTCGCATCTGGATCTCTATAGGCTCGCGGGAATGTCGGGTGAGGATCCCGGACTGCTCGACCCGTTTTTCGCGGACGACGCGATCGTGTTCGTCGAGTGGCCGGAACAGGCCACCGACGCGTTTCCGGCCGAGCGCGTCAAGCACCGTGTGCGGTTGTCGCACACGGGCGGTGACGGGCGCCGGATCGAGGTCGACCCTTGACGGGCGCGATCGTCGGGATCGACACCGCGACCCGCGCGACCGCTGTCGCCGTACTCGTCCCCGGCGGGCGCGAGGTCGAGCGCCGCGACGATCCCGCGCCGCACGAGAGCCCGCGCCACGCCCAGGTCCTGCAGCCGCTGCTCGAGCAGGCGCTCGAGCAGGCGGCGGTGACCTGGGACGACGTCGCGACGATCTGCGTGGGCGTGGGGCCGGGCGGGTTCACGGGCCTGCGGCTCGGGATCTCGACGGCGCGCGCGCTGGCCCAGGGGCATGATCTGCCCGTCGTGGGCGTCTCCACGCTGGAGGCGCTCGGGCGCGGCGTCGAGCTCGCGACGCCCAAGGAGCTCGACCTGCCGGGCGCGCCCGAGATCGCCGGCCCGGTCCTGGCGGTGCTGGACGCACGCCGCGGTGAGGTCTTCGCCGCGATCTACCGCCACCACCGCGTGACGATGGAGCCGTCCGTGTTCACCCCCGCCGACCTCGCGGAGCGCGTCGCGGCGCGGCGCGAGTGGGGGCGCAGCCCGATGCTGGGCGTCGGTGACGGGGCGGTACGCTTCAGGTCGGAGCTCGAACGGTCCGGAGTGGCGGTGCCGTCCGACAGCTCCCGCGCCCACCGCGTGAGCGCCCTGATGGTGGCTCGGCTCGGACGGGCGAGGGAGCCCGTCGATCGCGACGCCCTGCTCCCGGACTACCTCCGCGAGCCGGACGCCGTCCCGCCCAAGCCTTGACCGCCCCGCCAGCCGCTGCCATCGAAGTCCGCCGCCTCACGTACGCCGACCTGCCGCAGGTCGTCGCGATCGAGCGTCGGGCGTTCACGTCGCCCTGGTCGCTGGCGATGTTCGTGCTGGAGCTGTCCAAGCCGACCGGCATCTGCCTGGCGGCGGAGATCCCCGCGGGCGGCGAGCCGGAGCTCGGCGGCTACCTGATCTGCTCACGCTACGACACGGTCTGGCACGTGATGAACGTCGCCGTGGACCCGACCCAGCGCCGGCGCGGGATCGCGACCGCGATGCTCTCGTCGCTGCTCGCGCGCGTGGAGCACGACGCGCAGCTGACGCTGGAGGTGCGCAGGTCCAACGCGGGCGCGATCCAGCTCTACGAGCGCTTCGGCTTTAGGTCCGCCGGGGTGCGCAGGCGCTATTACGCGGACAATGGTGAGGACGCACTTGTGATGTGGCGCACGCCCGCGACCCTGCGCGGAACCCTCGACGACGTGCCCGGCACATGATCCTGGCGATCGAGACCTCCTGCGACGACACCTGCGCGGCGGTCGTCACCCGTACCGGTGAGATCCGGTCCAACGTCGTGAGCTCCCAGGGCGTGCACTCGCGCTTCGGCGGCGTGGTGCCCGAGTGGGCGTCGCGGCACCACCTGGAGCTGGTCAACCCGGTGGTCGACCAGGCGATGGAAGGCGTCGACTGGGAGGAGATCGAGCTCGTCGCGGTCACCCAGGGGCCCGGCCTGGTGGGCGCGCTGCTGGTCGGCGTGGCCACGGCGAAGGGCCTGGCGGCGGCGCGGCGGCTGCCGCTCGCGGCCGTCAACCACCTGCAGGGCCACGTGGCCGCGAACTTCCTCGGCGGGTTCGAGCCGCCGTTCGTGTGCCTGGTGGCTTCGGGCGGGCACACGTTCCTCGCGCGGGTGGAGGACCACGTCGGCTACGAGACGCTGGGCCAGACGCTCGACGACGCCGCCGGCGAGGCGTTCGACAAGGGCGCCCGCCTGCTGGGGTTGGGCTATCCGGGCGGGCCGGCGCTGTCGAAGCTGGCCGCTTCCGGGGATTCGACCGCGTTCAAGTTCCCGATCGCGGCCAAGGTCGCCGGCCTGGACTTCTCCTTCGCGGGCCTGAAGACCGCGCTGCTGTACAAGGTGCGTGACCTCGGCGAGGCGGAGACCGAGCGCCTGAAGGCCGACCTCGCCGCCTCCTACGAGCACGCGATCGTCGAGGCGCTGATGCTGCGCGTCGAGCGCGCGCTGGAAGCGGAGCACGAGCCGCGCCTGGCGATCGGCGGCGGCGTCGCCGCGAACCGCCTGCTGCGCGAGCGCGCCCAGTCGCTGGGCGTCCCGGTCCACGTGCCCCCGCACGCCCTCTGCACGGACAACGCCGCGATGATCGCGTCCGCGGCCCGCCACGTCGAACCGACCCCGTACCCGCACTACCTCGCGCTCGACGCGTACGCGACGAAGCGCGCCGCCTGACGTGGCGGAGCCACGCGAGGGGGACGCGGCCGCGCGCGGCGACGACGCCGCGCCCGCCGGGGCCACCGGCGAACCGTCGCCGCCCGGCCCCGCGGGCGCGCCG
>NZ_JAPCID010000097.1 GCF_027587175.1 Solirubrobacter deserti | reverse complement strand
GGCGGCTCCCCGCCCGTCCCCGCCGATGCCGCCGCGGGCTCGGAGCCGCCGCCCGCCCCCGGCGACTCGCCGGCCACCCCGGCCAGGGACGGGTCGCTGGGCCTCGTGGCGCGCCTGAAGGCGGCGCCGCGCGGCCTGCTCGTCGCCGGCGGCGCGGTCGGTGTCGGCGCGATCGTCTTGCTCGTCGCGGTGATCTCCGGCGGAGCCGGGCCGTTGCCGGACGTCGCGCCCGCGCCCGCCGCGACGCTCGCCGATCCGGTGCCCTACGACGGGCGCTCGCCGATCCAGGCACGCGGGTCCGAGCAGCGCGTGCTCGTGCAGTTCCGGCGCGCCGCGCTCGGGAATCTCGAGAACGCGCGCGGGCTCGGGGCGGACGCGCAGCGCGAGCACATCGACTCGCTCAAGCGTGAGGCGACCTCGACGCGGTCCTCGCTGGAGGCCCAGGGCGTCGTGCTGCGGGACGTGGTCGCGTTCTATCGCGTCTGGAACGGGTTCGCGGCCACCGTGCGCACGCGCGACCTGCCGAAGCTCAACTCGAACAACCTGCGCGTCCGCACGGTCCGGCGCGCCTATCCGGCCTCGTCCGAGCCCGTCCCGGTCAACGAGAAGCCCACCCTCCAACCGGCCGGGCTGACCGCCACACCGCCGATCGCCGTGCTCGACACCGGCATCGACGCCGCCGCGCTCAACGGGCACGCCGACCCTGGCTACGACGCCGTCGACCGCGACCGCAAGCCGGATCCCGGCAAGGACCCGTCCGGTACGAACCGCCGCGAGACGAGCGGGACCGCGCTCGCCGCCATCCTCGCGCAGGCCTCCGAGCGCGTGATGCCGATCCGGGTCGCCTCGCTGCGCGCGTCCGGCGGCGCCGCCCAGGCCGAGGCCACGACGGACCAGATCATCGCGGGCCTCGAGCACGCCGTCGACCCCAACGGCGACCAGGACACGTCCGATCACGTGCCGGTCGCGCTGGTCGGCGTCAATGCGCCGTACGCGGGCTTCTCCAACACGCCCGAGGCGCAGGCCATCGAGGGCGCGGCCGGCCTGGGCACGCTCACCATCGCGCCCGCCGGCAACGAAGGAGCGGCCGCGCCCGGCTCGGGCACCGTCGGCTCGCCGGCGTCCGCCCCCGACGCGCTCGCGGTCGGCGCGCTCGCCGGCCCGGAGCCCGCGCCGCGCACCAAGCTGGACGCCGGCGGAGCGACCGTCGACGCCGCCGTCCTCGCGGGCACGCCGCCGAAGCGGGGCGAGACCGCGGGCCCGGTGGATAACACGGAAGCCGCCGCGCTCAGCGACCTCGCCATCCGCCTGCGCGGCAAGGTCGTGATCGTCCGCGCCGGCGAGAACCCGTCCGCCCAGGCCGCCGCGGTCGCCGGCACCGGCGCGGCGGCCGTCCTGCTCGCCCAGCCGATCGACGACCCCCTGCCCTCACTCCCCGCCGGCCGCGCGGCCGCGCCCGTGATCGGCGTGACGGGGGAGGCGGCGGAGGACCTGCTCGAGCTCGACCCCGGCACCACCGTCTCGTTCGGCGCACCCACGCGCGGCCCGAAGGGCGAGGCGCAGACCCGCAACGCCTCCACGTTCACCGCTCAGGGCCCGTCCGCGGGCGGGCTCCCGAAGCCCGACCTCGCCGCCGACGGCAGCGCGCTGACGATCTCCGGCGTCACCGGGGGGACCGCCGTCGCCGCGGCGCACGTGGCGATCGAGGCGGCCCGGCTCGCCCGCGCCCGCCCGGAGCTCTCGCCCCAGCAGCTGCGCGCGACCCTGATCGCCGCCGCCCAGCCGAACGACCTCCCACCCGACCGCGCCGGAGCGGGCATCGCGGCTCAGCCCACCTCCGGCATCACGGCCGACCCGCCGACCGCCCGCTCCGGCCCGCTGGACCCCGTCACGATCGACCTCACCGCCAGCGCCGGCACCCAGGTCACGCTCAGGGCCACGGGCAACGCGGAGGTCACCCCGCCGACGGCGACGCTCATCCCCGGCACGCCGACGACCGTGCAGGTGCGCCTGCCCAGGCCCGGGACCACGACCGGCCGGCTGGAGGCGGTGAACGGCAACCGCGTGGTCGCGAGCGTCCCGTGGCTCGTCCGGCCGGACACGGTGGAGCCGATCGCCGTCGGGGAGCTGAGGATCGACCGCGGCGGCCGCCGCGTGCGCTTCACCCTCGGCGCGTTCGAACGCGGCCGGCAGACACGGATCCAGGTCGCCGAGCGGCTGATCCTCGACCTGATCGACGAAGACGGCAAAGTCAGACGCACGCTCACGTTCCCGCAGGGCGCGCGCGAGCTGATGCCCGCCGAGTACGCCTACACGCTGCCCGCCGGCACGCGCGACTCGCTCACGTTCCGCGTCCGCGCGTGGGCGCCCAACCAGGCCGAGGACGAACCGACCGTCCGCACCGCCAAGTGAGCACCGTGACGCTCTACGGCCGCCCCGGCTGCCACCTGTGCGAGGAGGCCCTGGAGGCGCTCCAGCGCGTCCGCTCCCGGACCCCGTTCACGCTCGAGCAGGTGAACATCGAGACCGACGACACGCTGCACAAGCGCTATTTGGAGCGCATCCCCGTGATCTACGTGGATGGTGAGCATTTGTTCGACTACGAGGTCGACGAGCATGCCCTACAGCAGCGACTTGTCTATCGTGGGGGCAGATGAGTTTCGGCGACGTCGCCACGAAGGCCGGCGGCGGCGGCTCACCGGAAGATGGCGGGCTCGGTCCTTTAGGGGACCGCCTGTCGCTCGGTGTGGCCGCCCGCCTCTCCCGCTATCTACAGGTCCTCACCCAAGCCCGGAAGATGGGTAAGGAGACGATTTCCTCCCAGGAGCTGTCGGAGTACACGCACGTGAACTCCACGCAGATCCGGCGCGACCTCTCCGGTTTCGGCAAGTTCGGCAAGCGGGGGGTCGGCTACAACGTCGACAGCCTCGTCAGCCAGATCCGCAAGATCCTGCGCACGAGCGGCCAGCACAACATCGCGCTGTTCGGCGCGGGCCACCTCGGCAAGGCGATCGCGTCCAGCGACATCTTCGCCGATCACGGCTTCCGCGTCGTGGCGGTGTTCGACCAGGACCCGGCCAAGATCGGCGAGCAGGTCGGCCCGGCGACCGTCCGCCACGTCGACGACCTGAAGTCGGTCGTGGAGGAGGAGGACATCGTCGTCGGCGTCCTCGCCGTCCCGACCGCGGCGGCCCAGGAGCTCGCGGACAAGCTCGTGGACGCGGGCGTGAAGATCATCTTCAACTACTCCGAGGCCCTGCTGCAGGTGCCGCCGGAGGTGACGGTCCATACTTCAAGCCCGGCCGTCGACCTGCTGTACGCGCTGTACTTCTACCTGACCTGAGCCCAGATGGATCTGAATGCGGCACGCGAGCTCTTCGAGGGCTCGCAGGACCTGACGGTGGGCATCGAGGAGGAGTGGGCGATCATCGACCCGCGGACGCTCGAGCTGGTGCCCAAGTACGAGGCGCTGCGGGCGGACGGGGACGAGGACGAGATCCTGCGGGACGCGATCAGCGGCGAGCTGATCTCGAGCGAGATCGAGATCCGGTCCGGGCGCGGGGAGGACGTGCAGCACGCGCTCAGGCTGCAGCACGAGGCGCGCCGGCGGCTGTTCGCGCTCGCCGACAAGCACGGCGTCGCGCTCGCCTCCACGGGCACGCACCCGCTGAGCGACTACCGCGACCAGCACATCATCGACACCGAGCACTACCGCCGCGTCCAGGACGGCCTGCAGTACGTCGCGCGCCGCAACAACACGTTCGCGCTGCAGGTGCACGTGGGCGTCAACGGGCCCGACCGCGCGATCGCCGCCTGCGACCGGCTACGCCCCGTCTTGCCGCTGCTGCTCGCGATCAGCGCGAACTCGCCGTTCGTGGACGGGATGGACTCCGGCCTGCACTCCGCGCGCACGCAGACGTTCACCAAGTCGTTCCCGCGCTGTGGCGTCCCGGACCCGTTCGGCAGCTGGGCGAACTGGCAGGACTACGTCGAGCTGCTGCTGCGCACGAACTCGATCGTCGAGTACACGCAGCTGTGGTGGTCGGTGCGCGCGCACCACTCCTACGGGACGATCGAGGTCAGGATCTGCGACGCGCAGACGACCGGGCCGGAGGCCGACGGCCTGATCGAGCTGATCGTGGCCTGCGTGGCGCAGGCGCTGCGTGAGATCGACGCCGGGGAGGTCCCGCCGCCGGTCCCGGGCCGCCTGATCGAGGAGAACATGTGGCGCGCGATCCGCTACGGACAGGACGGGCACCTGCTCGATCTCGAAGCCGACCGGATCGAGGAGTTCCCCGCCGCGGAAGCGGTTGATCGCCTGAGGGCCTGGACCGGCGTGGACGTCGCGTTGCCCGAGCTCAACGGCGCCCAGCGCCAGCGCCGCCTGATCGACGGCGGCGCCTCGCCCTACGAAGTCTTCAAGGTGTGCGTGGACGAGACGCGCGCGACCTATCCGTCCGAGGAGAAGATCGCATGACCCAGCCCCCGCCCCGGCAGGAGTTCACCGAGGAGGAGATCCGCCAGATCGAGGCGGAGATGGACAAGCTGCGCGTCGACGACGTGCTGCTGCAGACGCTCGTGACCCTGATCAACCTGGGCGCGCGCAAGGCCGGGCTGGCGACGCCGCCCGGTGAGGAGCCCCCGGCCCGGGACCTGCCCGAGACCAAGCAGGCGATCGACGGCGCCCGCGCGCTGTTCGCGCTGCTCGAGCCCAACCACGGCGAGCAGCTCGCGCCGATCAAGGATGCGCTGTCACGGCTGCAGATGGCCTACGTGCAGCTTTCCGGTGGCGCGCCGGAGGTTTCGGAGTCAGCGCCCGAACCGGACAAGCCGGAAGGTCCGGGCCCGGCCCAGTCCTCGGGCCGTCTCTGGGTGCCTGGCCAGTAGTTCCGCCGGGAACCCGGTGTAAACTCCCGCGCGCTTACACGGCGGCCCTGAAACGGGCCGTCGTTTCGCTTTTCCTGAGGAGAGAGGGGTTTTCGGTTTGTCCGATTTTCTGAGCGATTACGGCGCGTTGATCGCTGTGGTCTGCGCGCTGCTCGCCGTGGTGTACGGCGTGCTGACGACGCGATCGCTGCTGGCGCTCTCGCCCGGCAATGAGGTCATGCAGCGGCTGTCCGCGGCCGTGCAGGAGGGTGCGCAGGCCTACCTGCGGCGCCAGTACACGACGATCGCCATCGTCGGCGTGATCCTGTTCATCGCGCTCATCCCGCTGCAGGACATCTACGTCGCGGTCGGCTTCGCCATCGGTGGTCTCGCGTCCGCGGCGGCCGGCTTCATCGGCATGAACGTGTCCGTGCGCTCGAACGCGCGCGTGGCCGAGGCCGCGCGCGGCGGCATCTCGCCCGCGCTGGCGGTCGCGTTCCGCGGCGGCGCCGTCACCGGCATGCTCGTCGTCGGCCTGGCGCTGCTCGGCACGGCGGGCTACTACCTCATCCTCACCGAGCTCTTCGACCGTGATCCGAAGGAAGCCGTCTACGCGCTCGTCGGCCTCGGCTTCGGCGGCTCGCTGATCTCCGTCTTCGCCCGTCTGGGCGGCGGCATCTTCACCAAGGGCGCCGACGTCGGCGCCGACATCGTGGGCAAGATCGAGGCGGGCATCCCGGAGGACGACCCGCGCAACCCGGCCGTGATCGCCGACAACGTGGGTGACAACGTCGGCGACTGCGCCGGTATGGCCGCCGACCTGTTCGAGACCTACGCGGTGACCGCGGTGGCCGTGATGCTCCTCGGCGTCCTCACGTTCCAGGGCGAGGCCGTGGTGCTGTTCCCGCTCGTGATGGGCGGCGTCTCGATCATCGCGTCGATCATCGGCGCGTTCTTCGTGCGCACCTCGTCGGGCAACGTCGAGCGCGCGCTCTACCAGGGCACGATCGTCGCCGGCATCATCTCGGCGCTGCTGTTCATCCCGGTCACGAGCTGGATGATGGACGGCCTGGTCCCGACCGAGGACGGCGGCGCGCTGCCGTCGTGGACCGACATCTACTTCTGCGCGCTGATCGGCCTCGCCGTCACCGGCGCGCTGTTCGTCATCACCGACTACTACACGTCGACCCGGTTCGCCCCGGTGCGCTCGACGGCGAAGGCGTCGGAGACCGGGCACGCGACGAACATCATCCAGGGCCTGGCCCAGGGTCTGCAGGCCACCGCCGCCCCGGCGATCGTGATCGTGCTCGCGATCTGGGGCGCCGCGGAGTTCGCCGGCGTCTACGGCGTCGCCGTGGCCGTCATGGCGCAGCTCTCGCTCTGCGGCCTGATCGTCGCGCTCGACGCGTTCGGCCCGATCACCGACAACGCGGGCGGCATCGCCGAGATGGCGAACATGCCGGAGGAAGTCCGCAACGTGACGGACCCGCTGGACGCGGTCGGCAACACCACCAAGGCCGTCACCAAGGGCTACGCGATCGGTTCGGCCGCGCTCGCCGCGCTGGTGCTGTTCGCCGCGTTCAAGATCGAGTTGGAGGAGAAGGGCGGGGTCGTCGTCGAGTTCCTGCTCGATGACCCGTTCGTGCTCATGGGCCTGCTGATCGGCGGCATGATGGTGTGCCTGTTCGCTGCGCTCTCGATGGAGGCCGTCGGCCGTGCCGGCAGCGCCGTCGTCGAGGAGGTCCGTCGCCAGTTCCGCGAGAAGCCGGGCATCATGGACGGCACCGAGCAGCCCGAATACGGCCAGTGCGTGGACATCGTGACCCGCGCGGCGCAGCGCGAGATGATCATCCCGTCGCTGATCCCGATCGTCGTGACCGTGATCGTGGGCATCCTGTCGGTCGAGATGCTCGGCGGCCTGCTGATCGGCGTGATCGTCGTCGGCCTGTTCTTCGCCGTGATGATGACCTCGGGCGGCGGCGCGTGGGACAACGCGAAGAAGCTGATCGAGGACGGC
Organism: Solirubrobacter deserti; assembly: GCF_027587175.1. Classification (GTDB taxonomy): domain Bacteria; phylum Actinomycetota; class Thermoleophilia; order Solirubrobacterales; family Solirubrobacteraceae; genus Solirubrobacter; species Solirubrobacter deserti. The sequence goes on along the minus strand of NZ_JAPCID010000097.1, from coordinate 2,100 downwards.
GAGCACGGCGGCAAGGGCTCCATCGCGCATCAGGCGTCGGTCACCGGCGACACGGTGGGCGACCCGTTCAAGGACACGGCCGGCCCGGCCATCAACCCGATGATCAAGGTCGCGAACATCGTCGCGCTGCTGATCATCCCGCTGATCACCTGATCGTCTTCGGCCCCGTCGCTGTTGTGGCGGCGGGGCCGCACTTTACGTACGGATCTATGGCGCTCGAAGCGCCTCGTCCGTCGTGACGATGGTCGCGAACTCGCCGCTGAGGTTCGTCATCGTCGCGTGGGCGAGCTGGTCGGCGTTCAGGTCGCCGCGGTCGAACGTGTGCGTGGCGTCCAGGACGAACTGCACGTCGTAGCCGAGGTTCCCGGCCATGCGGGCGGTCGTCTCGCAGCAGTGGTTGGTCGTGATGCCGCAGATCGCGAGCCGCTGGATGCCGCGCTCCTGCAGCCATTGATGCAGGTCCGGCTCGCCGTAGAAGCACGAGTTCGTGTGCTTGGAGACGAGCACGTCGGGCTCGCCGGTGACCACCGGCTTGAACGCGTTGCCCGGATGGTCGGGCCGCAGCGGCGAGTGCTCCTCGGTCGAGTCGTGGCGGACGAACACGACCGGCCGGTCCTGCTCGCGCCAGTGCGCGAGGAGCCGTCCGATGTTGGCCTCGCAGTCGGGGTTGTTGCGCGGCCCCCAGTAACCCTCGTCGTCGAATCCCTGCTGCACGTCCACCACGAGCAACGCGGCCTGATTGTTCGGCGTCATACGGACATGTTGCCCGGCCCGTTGCCCTCCTGGCCCTTTCGGTTGACGCCACGGACATGTACGGTCGGCCCAACGTGGCGGAGGCGGCCGAGCGTGAACCCCAGGTAGAGCCCGCGGCCCCGGCGTCCCCGGGCGGCACCGCGGCCTTCGCATCCGCCACCTCGGACCTCGCGGGCGCCGGCCAGTCGCGCCCGCCGCTGTCCCGCGGCACCGTGATGCGCCTCCAGGGCAGCGCCGGCAACGCGGCCGTGAACGACTTGATCGCGGGCCGCCGCAGCGACTCCGCGGTCCGCACGGTGACCGTCCCCACCTCCGACGACGCCGTCCTGATGCGCGCGATCGTCGCCCGCGCGCCGGTCACCACCGAAGACCGCCCGATCGTCGATGAGCAACGCGATGCCGACGCCGCCGCGGCCGGCGAGGCCGCCGCCAAGACGGGCGAGGCTCCGAACGCGAAGAAGACGAGCGGCGCGGGCGCGGACGCGACGAGCGACTCGGCGCCGGCCGGGGGCGCCGGCGCGACGAGCGAGGCTGCTCCGGGCGGCCCCGGTGCGGGGACGACGAGCGACGTCGCCACGGCCGGCGCGGGGTCTGGCGCTGGCGCACCGGTCGGCGCGACGGACGTGCTGGCCGCGGGCCTCGCGGGCGCGACGGGAGCGACCGGTGGTGGTGGCGCGCCGGTCGGTGCGACGGACGTGCTGGCCGCGGGCTTCGCGGGCGCGACGGGCGCGACCAGCGGTGGCGGCGCGCCGGTCGGTGCGACCGACGTGTTGGCGGCCGGCCTCGCGGGTGCGAAGGGAGCGACCGGCGGTGGGGGCGCGCCGGTCGGCGCGACCGACGTGTTGGCGGCCGGCCTCGCCGGCGCCACGGGCGCGACGGCCGCGCCGGGTGCCGACACGGCCGGGGCCGACGGTGCAGGCACCAGCGCCGCGTCGACGGCCACGACCGGTTCCGACGCGGTGTCGGCGGCGACGGATGCGGCGAACGCGGCGGCGAGTCGCGCAGCACCGGGGCCGACCACCCCCGGTTCCGGGGCCGCGAGTGCGGTGTCGGCGGCGACCGAGGCGGCGAACGCGGCCGTGAGCGGCGCCGGCACGGCGACAGGTTCGGCGAGCGCTGGTCTCGGTGCGGGCGCGATGTCGGCGGCCACTCAGGCCGCGAACGCGGCTGTGGGTGGCGCGACCACGCGCCCGGCGACGGCCGGTGCTGGCGCGACGGGCGGGACGGGCGCGGTGTCGGCCGCGACTGAGGCGGCGAACGCCGCCGTCGGGAGCGCCGGTGCGACGGCCGGTCCCGCGACCGCGGGGTCCAGCCCGGCGACGGGCGCGACGGGCGCGGTGTCGGCCG
>NZ_JAPCID010000096.1 GCF_027587175.1 Solirubrobacter deserti | reverse complement strand
GACCTTGGGACCGGGGGCGCCCGCGCGCTTCCGGGTCGCCCCCGGCCACTCCCATGCCGTGGACGCGCCGGGCGCCCACGGCGCGGCGGCCCGCCGGCGCTTCACGCGCGGCCGCCTCGCGCGCGGGCGCCGGCTCGTCCTGCGTCCCGCGGTCGCGGCGGTTGCGCTGCTCGCGGCCGGCACGGGCCTCGGCGTCCTGCTCGACCGCGATCCCGAGCCGGCGACGCGGCTCGTGCTCAGCCCGATCGAGGGCGTGGAGCCCGGGGCGAGCGGCCGCGTCGGCGTGTCCTCCGACCGCGTCAGCCTGCGCGTCAGCGGTCTGCAGCCCACCGCGGAAGGCCAGTTCTACGAGCTGTGGCTGCTGGGCGCCGACAACCAGCTCGTCGGGCTCGGCTCGTTCCGGGTGGGAGACGACGGCACCGCGACGCTCCGCCTCCCGCTGCCCGTCGACCCCGAGCGCTTCCGCTACTTCGACATCTCGCTCGAGCCGGGCGACGGCGACCCCGGCCACTCCGGAGTGTCCGTGTTGCGCGGCCCGACCGTCTAGCGGCGACGGGCGCGGAACTCGTCGAGCGCGACGGCCTCGGCGCTCACCGCGGGCGCTTCGAAGCCCACCGCCGCGGCGTCCGCTGACCAGAGCGAAGGGTGCGCGTCGAGCCAGCGCTGGGCGTCCTCGCGGCCGAGCTTCAACAGCCGCTCGATGAACACCTCGTCGAAGAAGATGAACGAGAGCAGCTCGCCCCTCGCGGCCGCGGCGCCGCCCCCGAGCACCCGCGAGAGCAGCGCGAAGTCCGGCGAGCGCAGCCCGCGCAACCCGCCGTAGCGCTCGCGGAACACCGCCTCGGCCAGCGCGCCGATCTCGCCGCGCCGCGACGGCGCCACGAGCGCGTACGAGACGCGCCGGTACGGCGGCCGCCCCTGCGCCTCGCGGTAGGCGCGAGCCGCGCGGGAGGTGCCCGTCGTCGGGTGCTCGGCGAAGAACGCGTTGACCGCGAGCATGCGGCGCACGTCGTGGGCGACCTGGTCGAGCAGCAGCCCGTCGAGCGCGTTGGCGGCGACGTCCGCGAGGCGGGGCGGGGAGAGGGCCGGGCCGGGCACGCGCGGCGCGGGGGCCGCGCCCGCCGAGCGCCCTCGCTCGGCCGCGAACGGCTCGTAGCCGACGACGATCACGCGCTCGGCGCCCAGCGCCAGCGCGGGCGCGATGGGCGCGTTCAGGCGCGTCGCGCCGTCGACGTAGTGGCCCACGGCGCCGAGCGGCGCGGTCACCTCCACGGGCGGGAACAGCAGCGGGATCGCAGCCGAGGCGCGGACATGCTGGCCCTCGAGGCGCGTGTGGACGTAGTCGATCTCGCGGTCACCGCGGGGCGGCGCCGCGGCGCTCTCCACGAACCCGACGGGGAGCCCGCGCTCGACTGACGTCGCCACGACGCACACCGCGTGGATCAACCGCGCGGCGACGTTGGCGTGCAACGCGTCCCAGTCGATCCAGCCGTCCAGGCTGCGCGCGAGCGGCGAAGGGTCCAGGAGCGAGGCGGCGCGCAGGCCGGCGAGCTCGAGCAGCTCGCCCACCAGGCGCACCAGGCCGAGCCCGGTCCCGACGCCGATCACCGGCCGGATCACGAACCCCTTGCGCACGGAGCGCCAGTGCTCGAGGAGCGTCAGGGCCTGCTCGCGTGCCGGCCGGGCGGCGACGGCGGCGACGACCGCGGCGTTGATCCCGCCCACGCTCGTCCCGCACACGACCTCCACCCGCTCCCCGCGCGCCTCCAGCGCGGGGAGCAGGACCGAGAGCGCGCCGGCTTCATACGCGCCGCGCGCCCCACCGCCGGGGAGGACAAGACCGATTCGCACTCGTGTCGCGAAGGGTGTCCGCCGCGCGCGGTCGTCCGTGTGGACCGCGGGCCAAGATTGCGGCGCGCCGTCAGGACAGCCCGGCCAGCGCGGCCTCGCGGCTCGGGTAGAGCGCGAGCAGGCGCTCGACCCCGCGGAAGCGGAAGATCGAGGGTGGGTTCTCCGGCGCGAGGACGATCGCCACGCGTCCGCGCGCGGACGCCGTGATCAGCGTCGAGAGGCCGCTGGAGTCGATGAACAGGACCTGCGTGAGGTCGATGACGAGGTTGGCGGCTTCGGCGTTCGCGAGCGCTCGTTCGAGCTCGATCACGTTCGAGAAGGTGACCTCGCCGCCGACGACGATCGCGGCCGTGTCCGGGCCGAGCGGCTCGGTGGTGATCATCGCGCCAGCTCCAGCCACACGCGGTGGCGCTCGCCGCGCTCGATCCCCCAGCGGGCGGCGCACCGGTCGACGAGGTACAGCCCCCACCCGCCGGGGCCGTCGGGCGTCTCGATCGGCCGTGCGGGCGCTTCGAAGCCGCGCCCGTCGTCGCTCACGCTCAGGTGCACCGTGCGCGGCGCGAGCCGCACCTCCAGCTGGACGGTCGCCGCGTCGGCGTGGCGGACCGCGTTGGCGACCAGCTCGGTCGCGAGCAGGCGCACGTCCATGGCGGTCCGCTCGCCGAGCTCGGAGGCGAGCGGGGCGAGCGCGTCGGCGACGTCGTGCGCGGCCTCCGGGCGCGCCGCGAAGCGCTCCGAGACGCGCCGTGGCGCCGCGACCCGCAGCGCCAGGCAGGCGATGTCGTCGCGCGGGTTCCCGCCCGCGTTGCTCACCGCCGTGCGCTCGAGGTGCTCGACCACCGCGCGCGGGCCGTCCGCGGCCTTCTCCGCCACCAGCGCCGCGAGGTCGGGCTCGGTCAGGATGCGGCGCGGCGCGTCGGCCTCGCTCACGCCGTCGGTGTAGAAGACGAGCAGGTCGCCGGGCGCCAGCGTCATGTGCACCTCCGGCAGGTCCGGCCGTTCGATGATCCCGAGCGGCGTGCCGACGTCCCCGACCGCCACCGCGGTCCCGTCCGCGCGCGCGAGGATCGGCATCGGGTGCCCGGCGGTCGTGAGCTCGACCTGGACGGCTTCGTCGTGCAGCTCCACGCGCGCGAGCGCGGCTGTGACGAACCCGGGGGCCTGCTGGCGCAGCATCGCGTCGTTCAACCGCACCAGCTGGTAGCTCGGGCGCAGCCCCGCGGCGGCGTGGGCGCGCAGCGTGTAGCGCGCGAGCGCCGTGACGGCGGCGGCCTGCGGGCCCTTGCCGCAGACGTCGCCGACGACCACCGCGAAGCTCCCGTCCCCCTGCACGAACACGTCGTAGAAGTCGCCACCGACCTCGTTGCCCTCGCCCGCGGCGCGGTAGGTCGCGGCCAGCTCGAGCCCGTCGATCTCCGGCAGGTGTGGCGGGAGCAGCGCGCGCTGGAGCGTCTGGGCCGTGCGCGTGCGCTCCTGGTACAGGCGCGCGTTCTCGATCGCGATCGCGGACTGCGCGGCGATCCCGACCACCATGTGCTCGTCCTCGGCGCTGAACATGCCGGGCTCGGGGTGGCCGAAGAACAGGCCGCCGGCAACCTCGCCGTCGGAGGTGATCACGGGCACGGCGAGGTAGGAGCGGACGGGCAGATGGCCCTCGGGCATGCCGTGGTACGGCGCGCTGTGGCCGTAGCGCGGGTCGGCGAGGACGTCGTCGAGCCGGACGATGCCCTTACCCGTGAACGTGGGCGCGAAGATGTCCGTGTTGCGCGGCATCGGGAAGCGCTCGAACGCGCTGCGCTCGACGCCCGAGAGCGTGTAGAGCATGTACGCCTCGCCCGCATCGGAGATCACGTTGTAGAAGAACGCGCCGAACTGCGCGGGGGTCAGCTCCCGCGCCGCGTCGGTGGCCAGCTGGACGATCTCGTGCAGCTCCAGCCGCCCCGCGATCGCCTGCCCGACGCGGTGCAGCGCCTCCGCGCGCTGCTTTTCGCGCAGCAGCCGCCGGCCCTGCTCCTCGGCGTCCAGGCGCGCGGCGTGCTCGCGCTGGAGCAGCTCCAGCGTCTCGATCGCGTTCGCGGCCATCTGCGCGAGCTGGATCACGATCGCCTCGTCGTCGCGGGTGAAGTCGCCCGGCTTGTCCCACAGCTCGATCAAGCCCAGGCTGGAGCCGTCCCGCGCCATCAGCGGCGCGACCAGCCGCGGGCCGGGCGGCGCCCCGTTGGGCCCACGGCGCGCGACGCCCTTGCGCGCGCCGATCACCTCACGCGCCGCCGCCGCGACGATGTTGAGCACGTCGCGGTCGGTCTCGGCGGCGGTGACCGCGCGTGCGGCGTCGGCCAGTGAGCGCAGAAGCGGGTCAGGCATTCCGGCGGGATCGTATTCGCGCAGCGCGACGGGGGCGCGCGGTCGCGCGCCAGCCGTGGCGAAGGACAGCTTCGAGCCGATCCTTTACTGAAAGCTCCACGAGGGCTAGAGTGCCATTGGGAAAGGAACGAAGCTATCCTTTCCTAACGGCAGAGCAGAGGAAAGCGTCCGCGTGCGTGGGCACTACGTCCATCAGACCTGGCCGGCGGACCCCGCCGTCTACGCGCCCCCGCGCTACCGGCGCGCGTGCGGGTACGACGCCTTCATCCCGGAGACGGTCGCCGGTGCCGATGTCACTTTGCCCGGCGACGTCGCCGGCGTGGTGTCCGACGCCGAGAAGGCGATCTTCGACCTCAACCGCAAGGCCGGGCCCGAGTTGCTGCCGCTCGCCCGGCTGCTGCTGCGAACCGAGTCGATCGCGTCTTCGAAGGTCGAGGGCCTGCAGGTGGATGCCCGCCAGCTGGCGCGCGCCGAGGCCAGCCAGGAGACCGGCCGCAGAGTCGGCTCACAAGCGGCCGAGATCCTCGCGAACATCGACGCCATGCAGCTCTCGATCGAACGAGCTGCCGAGCTTGCGGGAATCCGCCCGGGGGACTTGCTGGACATCCATCGGGTGTTGCTCGAGCGGGCACCGAACTCGCAGATCGCCGGGCGGTTCCGCAGCTCGCAGAACTGGATCGGGGGCAACGACTACAACCCGTGTGGCGCGGCGTTCATCCCTCCTCCGCCGGGCGAGGTCGATCGGCTGCTCGACGATCTGTGCGCGTTCGTCGACGATGTCGCGCTTCCGCCGCTCGTACAGGCCGCGATCGCGCACGCCCAGTTCGAGACGATCCACCCGTTCGAGGACGGCAACGGCCGAACCGGCCGTGCGCTGGTGCAGGTCGTGCTCCGTCGACGCGGACTCACACCGGCGTTCGTGCCCCCGATCAGCGTCGTGCTCGCGCGTGACAAGGATCGCTACCTCAACGGTCTGACGCTGTTCCGCGAGGACCGGCTCGCCGACTGGATCGAGTTGTTTGCGGCCGCCACCGCCGAGGCCGCGATGCTCGCGGTGCACTACACGGCGCGCGTGAGCCGGCTGCAGGACGTGTGGCGCCAGCGGCTGCGTGACCACGCGAATCCTCGGGCGGACGCCGCCGCTTGGGGCCTGATCGCCGTGCTTCCGGCGCATCCGATCGTCACGGTGTCGGTCGCTGTCGCCGCGACCCGGCGAACCAAGCCGGCGGTCGCGAACGCGATCGAGCAGCTGGAAGCCGCCGGGATCCTCACGCGTCTCACCGAATCCGCGCGCAACCGTGCGTGGGAGGCCGAGGGGCTGCTGGATCTGATCGTGGGACTCGAGGCCGGGGTCGCGTGGCAGACTTAACGACGATGAGCGATCTCGAACGCCGCGGCGGTTCCCGCCCCACCCGCAAGCAGCGCGAGGAGCGCGCCTACCGTCTCGTGCTGGCCACCGGCGCGTTCGGGGTGATCGGCGTGGCCGGCCTCGTGCTGGCGATCGTCGACATCATCGGCGCCGGGCTGCCGATCCTGGCGCTGGTCATCGCTGCGATCTGCTTCATGATGTTCCGCCGCACCGTCAGCCGTCGATAGGCACGGTGAACTTCGCCGGGTACTCGTCGAAGTCCGAGACCCGCACGGTGAGCTGCATGATCCAGTCGCCCTCGACGCCGAGGCTCGCCGCGTTGACCACGTAGTGCCCGGGGCCGGCGACGTTCGGCTCCAGCTCGATCTTCGCGATGTTGCGCTCCGGCATCTCGGCCGTCAGCCGCACCTCGCGCTCGGCGGCGAACGGCGCGCCCGTCTCGCGGTCGAACAGGTACAGGTGCGTCTCGTTCGGGCCGACCCGGGCCGGATCGACGGTGATCTCCGCGCGCGCCGGGCCGACGTTGACCGTGGTCGAGAACGGGCCGGCGGACACCGCGGTCGACGGTGAGTAGCTCGACAGCGCCGCCGTCGCGCCGAGCGCGACGAACCCGAGCGCGAGCTCGACGACCAGTACGCGGCGCAGCAGCGCGCCGATCCGCCCCGGCGAGCCCGTCAGCGCCTTGAGCGCGGGCACGAGCTTCTGCCGGTTGTAGACGCCCGCGGCGAGGATCAGCACCGCGACGGCGATCTTGATCAGCACGGAGCGGCCGAACGCCGTGTCCAGCAGGGCGGCCCAGCTGCCGACCTCGATCAGGCTCTGCACGACGCCGCTGACGATCAGCACCGGCAGCGCGATCGTGGCCAGCAGCGAGAAGCGCCCGATCGTTCCCGCGAGCAGCGGCGTGCGCTGCTCGGGCGCGACGCCCGCCGTCGCGGCGCGCAGGGCGAGCACGAGCACGGCGATCCCGCCCAGCCAGGCGCTCATCGCGAGCACGTGCACGACGTTCGCGGGCAGCAGCACCGCGACGGGCTGCTGGACGCTCGTGTGGCCGCCCAGAGAGGGCAGGAGGCTGAGCGCGAAGAGGGGCACGGCGAGTCCGATGACCTTGCCGGTGGAGAGCGCGGGCCCGGCCGTGGCGGGCGCAGCGAGCGCGGTGGCCGGCGCGGCGGCGGTGGCGACGCCGCCGGACGGGCCGGGCGAGCCATCGTTGGCGGGGGTGGGCGTGCCGCCCATGGCGGGGGCGGGCGAGCCGCCGTTGGCAAGGGCCGGCGAGCCGCCCATGGCGGCGGGCGAGCCGCCTCCGTTCGGGGCGGCGTCGCCGGGCGCGTCTGCGGCCGGCACAGCGCCGCCTTCTTCCCCCTCGCGCAGCGGGCGCGTGAACAGCACCGCGATCACGAGCAGCCAGACGGCGGCCCCGATGCCCCAGGCGCGGCCCCAGCGCGTGCCGAGCACCTCGGTGAACACGCTCGGGCTGACCGCGTCCAGCAGCGAGCCGCCCTGGCCGACCCAGCCCTGCAGGATCACGGCGACGAACGCGGACGCGAAGCCCGTGATCGCGGCGACGAGCAGGATCCGCTCCAGCCGCGCGACGAAGGGCGCCGAGCGACGGCGGGTGGGACGCCAGCAGGCGAGGAAGAAGATCAGCGCGCCGAGGCCGATCGCGATCGCCGCGTACTGGAAGCCGCGGGCGACGGCCAGGGCGGTGTTCGCGGTCGAGCTCGTCCCGCCGCCGGCGGCGAGCAGCTCGTCGAGGGAGGCCGAAGGCGCGGCGCCTTCGCCGACGGTGAAGACGTAGCCGCTGGAGATCGGGTGGCCGTCCGCGGACACGAGCCGGTAGGTGGCGGTGTACGTTCCGTCGCCGAGTCCGTCCCTGAGCTTGATCGCGATCCGCTCGCCGCGGTTCTCCGGGTGGTACGCCTCGCCGGTCTGGACCTCCTGGCCGGTGGCGTCGAACACCCGCACGGCGCCGAAGCTGGCCTCGACCGCCTCGTCGAAGACGAACACCACCTCCGCGGGCGGCGCGTTGAGCTGCTCGCCGCGCTCCGGGATGGTCGACTGCAGCGTCGCGTGCGCGAGCGCCGAGGCGGGCGCCACGAGGCCGGCGGCGAGCGCGAGGCAGAGGGCGAGGAGGCGCCTCACCACGCCTCGACGGGTTCCTTGCCGCCCTCCGCCGGCTCGCCCCGTCGGCGGCGGACGATCAAGACGGCGAGCGAGAGCACGATGATCAGGCCGGCGAAGACGAAGATCGCGGCCAGCGGCAGCCCGCCGCTGTCGAGCGGCACCCACGTCAGCGTGCCGGTGACCTCGCCCTTCTGGCTGCCGATCTGGATCGGGATCTGCCACTTGTCGTAGATCACCGTCTCCTTGTTCTTGTCGGTGAGCTGCGGCGGGTCGCTCTCGCCCATCCAGTGCATGCGGTGGTCGTGCCACTCGAAGCGGCCGCTCTTGGAGAGCTCCTTCCACTCCGGCTCGGACGGCAGGTTCTGCGGCACGGCCGCGTCCCCCATGCGGTCCTCGTTGAGGTAGTACGCCTTGGAATTCGTGTTGACCAGGACGGTCCCGTCGGCCTTGACCTGCGCGTAGGGCTCGTTCTCGTAGCCGAAGACCTCGACGTCCTCGCGGCTGGTGTTGTGGAGCAGGACACGGTCGTCGAAGTTGAGGATCTCGACGTTCACGCCTTCAGTGTTCGGCGTGATCGTCTTGACCACGGAGCGGTAGTTGGGGTTGCCCTCATGGGCGAACGCGACCGGCGCCGCGACGAGCAGGGCCAGCAGGGTGAGCAGGGCGACGGGACGTCTGGTCATCGTGAGCGGCGCAGTTGCATCAGGAGGGCCGCGCCCGCGAGGACGACGGCCACGATGGACAGGATCAGCGGCAGCGGGGAGTCCGAGCTCGCTTCGACGGTGGCCGCCACGGGCTCGGCGTTCGTCTGCTCGGGCGCGGCGGTCGCGGACGCGGCGGCTTCGGCCTCGGCGCCCTCACCACCCGCATTCTCGCGCGGCGCGTCGGCGGAGATCGTCGTCACGGCGGCGGGGTTGTCGGAGTCGGGCGCGCCGATCCAGCGCGACGTGGAGCCGTCGTCGTAGGTCTGGATCGCCTTCCACGCGATCTCGCCCTCCTGCTCGGGCGTGGAGGCCAGGAACGCGAAGCGCGCGAAGCCGTCCTCGGCCAGCTCGCCCTTCCACGTGACCGTCTCCAGGCTGCCGTCCGCGCCCGTCTTGTTCTCGCGCGTCCAACCCTCGGGCTCCTCGAACGAGAACGGGATCACGTCCTTGGGGATCTGGAGCGTGACCTCGGTCGTGTGCGCGTCCTTCTCGTTCGGGACGATCACCTGGAACAGCACAGGGTCCCCGGGCGCGGCGAGCGCCGGCCGGACCTGGACGTGCGCGGAGGCCGCCGGTGCCGCGACGAGCGCGGCGGTGACGGCGGCAAGGAGGGCGCGGCGGATCACTTGAGCTTGAACTTGAAGGAGCCGGTCTGCGTGTGGCCGTCGGCGGCCTTCATCGTCCACTTCGCGGTGTAGGTGCCGGCGCGCTTGGAGGACTTCAGCGGCACGCGCAGCTTGCGGACGTCGCGCGGATCGCGGCCGCCCTTGCCGGAGGAGACGGTGCCGCCCGGGCCGGTGACCGTGATCGTGCCGGAGCGGATCTGGCCGGTGAACGTGACGCTGACCGTGCCAATCCGCGTGCTGGCCGTCTTGTTCTTGCCCGGGTAGGTGGACTTGACCTCGGTGTGGGCGAACGCGGTCGCGGTGGCGATCGCGGAGACCGCCGCGGTGGCCGCGAGGGCGGTGGTGACTTTCTTGCGCATCGTTGTGTTCCTTCGTCTTCCGGGTTGCGCCGCGCGTGGCGCGGCAGGGCTAAGTGAGACCTGCGAACCCGGAAGGAGGCGGCCGCATTGCGAGCGCGGACGCGAGCGGGCCGGCCGTGGGCCGCGCGACGAGCACGAGGCGAGGCCGGGGCGCCCGCGCCGCGGGGCGCGGGAGCGGGGTGCTGCGGCGCCGGTCGCGCAGGCGCTCGATCAGCGCCTCGCCCGGCCGGAAGCCGCCCGCCAGCAGTGCGAGCAACAGCAGCGCCGGAGCCATCGTCAGCGCAAGCCCGGGCGACGCGACCAGAGCGGACGCGAGCAACACGAACAGGCAGACGAACGCCAAGGCGCGCTTCATCACCGAACGAGCATAGGCGAGAACGCGCGCGTCCGACAGACCTTCTGGCCAGATAGATTGCCTGGTGTGAAGACCCGGGCTTGTCTGGCCGCCGTGTTCGCGGCCCTGACCCTCGCCGCGTGCGGGGGCGATTCCGAGGGCGAAGGCGAGGCCACGGCCACGCCGGGGCAGCCGTCCGCCGCCAACGGGCAGGAGCTGTTCACGCAGAACTGCGCGAACTGCCACACGCTGGCCGCGGCCGGCGCGAACGGGCAGGTCGGCCCGAACCTGGACGACCTGCGTCCGGGCCCGGACCTCGTCCGAACCCAGACCGAGAACGGCGGCGGCGCGATGCCCGCGTTCAAGGGCCGGCTGTCGCCGGAGCAGATCCAGGCGATCGCCGACTACGTCGCCGAGAACGCGGGCGCCAGTTAGGCGCGCTCGCGCCGCCCCGCGAGGCGGCGCGGCGCGGGGCGGCGAAACTCGCCGGCCCCGCGCGATCGCGCGGGGCTAGGCGGTGCGCTGGCCCTGGCCATGGCGGGCGCGGGGCGGGGGCCGGCGGGGGGTGCGGCGGGCGCGGAGCGGGT
>NZ_JAPCID010000095.1 GCF_027587175.1 Solirubrobacter deserti | reverse complement strand
CACCCGCCGGGTGGCCCACCTTTCAACCGGCGCAGGTGGACCAGTTTTCACCCGGCGCCGACAGTGCAGCTTCATAGCGAAGGCATGATCGCCAACCGGCGTCTTACTGTGCGCTGGGCGCGCACGAACCGACGCGGACCCGGCCCGGGGCACAGATGCTCGCCCGTGCCGACTCGAGATAGGACCCAACCATCTCAGACGCGGCGCGTTGAACAGATCAGAAGTCCATCTCGCATGACCGCAGGAGGCACTCATGCACAAGTCCGTAATCCTCGCCGCCGTCTTCGGCGCTCTCGCACTGCCGGCTGCCGCCCAAGCGACCGGCACGCCGACCGCCACCGATCGGCAAAGCGCATCAGCGGAATGCCGGGCGGAGCGCGGCGCCACGGCAGCGACCCACGAGGCGTTCTCGGCCAAGTACGGCACCAACGCCAACCGGGCCAACGCGTTCGGCAAGTGCGTCTCGGCCAAGGCACGCGAGGAGGCCAAGGAGCGCGAGGACGCCAAGGACAGCGCGGCGCAGACGTGCCGGACAGAGCGCGGGACGACCGCCGACAGCCACGCTGCGTTCGATCAGAAGTACGGCACCACCAACAATAAGAACAACGCATTCGGAAAGTGCGTCTCGGCGGCCGCCAAGCAGGCCGAGGCCAAGGCGGACGAGCAGGATCACGAGAGGTCGGAAGCCCGCAAGAGCGCGGCCAAGCGGTGCGCGCAGGAGCGCGGTACGTCCTCCGCCTCCCGCGAGGCGTTCGCGAAGAAGTACGGGACCAACGCCAACCATCGCAACGCCTTCGGAAAGTGCGTCTCGAAGGTTGCTCAGTCGTTGTAACGCCGCGACGATCAGCGGCGTTCCGCGAAGGTTTGAAGGCCCCGCTTCGGCGGGGCCTTCGATGTCGGTGCTCAAAGTCCAAGCGGACCGGGCCCCGATGTCTGCTCAAGGCCTGGCGCGCCGCGACGGGTGCGGGAGCGATGAGTCGTGTTCCCGCGTTGCGCTGAACGTGCGTTGTGTGCGGGGACAGCGGTGAGGGTCCGCGCTTTCACGAGTATCGGCGCGATCCACTCGTCGACGGCGGCCGTCACGCCCCAGACACCGCCAGCGAGGGCGCACGTCGCCTGCGAACACGCGACGGTGCGCCCTCACGGCGGTGAGACACTTCGGCACGCGCCGACGTCGAGTAGCTCGCGAGCCCTTCGCGCGTATTCGTCCGCGCGAAGCTGGTGAACAGCCCAAGCGTCTGAGAATCACGCCGCGTAGTCAGGGCCGGGCGGAACCCCGACAGGGGTCGGAGCACTTTCTAGGCCGCAGTCGCTCTACGCACCGCGTTTGATGCGTAGCCGGATATCTGACCGGTGGCGCTCGCATGGCAAGGACAGGCAGGTCGGATGGGCAGACCTCAGGGGCACACCGACTTTGAGCCACCAGGAGGAGGTCCCATGCCGATGATCGTCAGTGACACCTTGGCCAATGCGACACGAGCGGCGCACGACGTCGGTTTGGCCGCGTGGCTGGGCGGCGCCATGTTCGGCAAGATCGCGCTGAACCCATCGCTCGCGAGGATCACGAACCACGCTGAGCGTGGCAGCGTGTCCAACGCCGCGTGGAACGGCTACAACGCCGTCAACGCCGCCGGGTTGGGAGCGGCGGCGCTGGGCTGGGGCGCCGCACGGCTTACGGAAGCCAATCCGGCGAACCTGTCCGGTCGCGAGAAGGCGCTTTCGACCGCCAAGGACGGGCTGATGGCCGCCGCGGTGCTGACCGGCCTTGCAAACGGCGTGCAGGGCGCCCGTTTGGCCAAGCAGGCTCCCGAAGGCGCCGTTCCGATCGAGACGGGCACCAAGCCCGCGGCCGACACGCCGCCCAAGGCGGCCAAGATCCAGCGCTCGCTCGAAGTGCTGGGCAACGTGAACATCGTCACGGGCGTCGCGCTGGTCGCCGTCAACGCGGTGCTCGCCCAGACTGACCACAGCCGCCCCGCGAAGCGCCGGGCGTTCACCCGCTCATCCTCGCCCAACACCTCCGCGAGTCCTCTGTGGATTGGTTCCGCCGTCGCCACAGCCGCCGCAGCGGTCGACCAAGCGCGCCGGATCTTCGCGTAGGCGCAGGGGGCCAAGCAAAGCGGCACCGCGGCGCGTCAAACGAGACAGCGCGTCGCGTTGCCGCCGGTCGCTACAGCTGGTAGCGGCCACCTGAAGTGCTGCGCCCGTCGAATGAGCGCGATCGATCGCGTGCGAGCGACTTGGTAAGCCGTCCGGGATCGTGTCAGTCCAAAGGGACTCCTTCGCCGTTGTCGCAGCAAAGGTCGACGGATGCCACCATCCGCAGCGTGGAACCTCTGCTGCTTGAACCTGAGCGTCGCTGAGGCGGGGACGTCGTCGTGCCGCACGAGCGCGCTGACGGGGCGGCGGTAGGCACCGAAGGCAACGTCATTGCCCACCATCCAGCGGAGTGCCGCCGCGCGGTGGTGCGACTACCATGGGGGAAAGCGGAAGGGATTACCGTGCGATACGACGACTGGGGCGCCCGGTCGCAGCAGTGGGCGGGGTTGTGCAGCGTGTCGACGAGCGTGTGCCGCGTGCCTGTGCACTATGTCCGCGCGGAGCCTGCTTCGGCCGCAGTTCCCAAGGCACCGGTTCACCTGCTCGTCCCCCCGATGACGGGCAGCGCGAGCATGTGGATCGACCTCGTTCCCTACCTGAGACGGTTCGGGCCGGTGATTTCCGTCGACCTCCCGGGGTCGATCGCGGGCCACACCGGTGCTCCGTATCGGCGCGGGCGACGCGCGGACCTCGACGCTCGCTTCGTCTCGGCCTTCGTCGAGCAGCTCCCTCTCGAGAGCCGGGTGGTGCTGCACGGCTGGTCGATGGGTGGCTTGGTGGCGGCCCTGGCCGCTGGCAGGATGCCTGAGCAGACTCGGGGAGTCGTCCTGGTGGCGCCGGCGCTGCCGTGGCGCCGGACATCACTAGCCGAGGCGCTCGGGTGGCAGACGCTGGGACGCCTGCTCGTCGCAGCCGGCCCGCCCGTGACGCGCATCGCGCTGCGACTCGCGGGTCAGCGCATCCTGGACGCCAAGGGAGCCGCGATCGCAGATGCGACTGCCGCCCCAGGTGGCCGGCCCGGTCTGGTCGGCGGAGACCCGGGCCGTGTCTCGCGCGCGCAGGTCGACCTGTGGCTCGATGGTCTCGAGGCGGCCCGCGAGCACCCGGAGCGGCTGGCGGGCACGGCAACGGCGTTCGCGTCGGCCATCAAAGCCATGTTCATCGAACAGCGGCCCACAAACGAGGCGCTCGATTCCCTGCGGGTGCCAGTCCTTGTGCTGTGGGGAACGGACGATCCGCTGGTCGACGCGGCGTCGCTCATGCAGCACGCCCGAAGGCCAGGCTGGACACCCAGACCCATCCACCGGGTTGGTCACCTGCTTCCTATCGAGGCGCCCGATCTCTGCGCGCAGGCAGTCGGCCAATGGCTCGCCGACCTCGCGGCGTGAGAGGGCGTCGCTCCGAGGGAGGCGGGGCCCCGAGCAGCGGATCAGCCGATGTCGCGGCGACGGAAGACCGCCTGTCCTGTGGCGGAGAGCGCGAGGCGACCGCTGCGACGACCAGCACGGGGCACGGCTCTGAAGTCGTTCGGCCGGGGCGAGCGCGAGGTGCTCGAACGGCGACACGTCGCGGAGCCATTGCGGCAATTGCAGCGTCTCGCCGAACATCAGCATCACGACCGCGTGCGCGAGGGCAACCCCGCTAGGAGCATCCGTCGCGGAGCCAGCCCGTAGACGAGCCGCGCCGTCGCGGTGAGGACGCGCACGGGTGCGACGTACCCCAGCACCGGCGGCCCATAGCGGGCGGCGGAGTCCCAGTCGTCGGTGGTGGCGCCGTATCCGAGGAACAATCCGAGTCCTGCCATGGCGAGCGCCAGAAGGGTGTCGCTCACGGTCATTTGCACGTGACCTGCGAGCCCGAAGGAGCGATGGAGGCCGGTGGCCAGCAGGGCCTCTGCATGGGTCGCGTCCTTCGCCGCGCGGACGCAGTGTGGGAAGAGATCGCGAACCCGGCAGTCAGCAGCGCCAACGGCCCGCCGGCGGGCGCGTAGAACCCGTCGACCAGGCTGCCGGCGCCGCCGGACACGCGTCGCGGACGAAGTCGCTGTCGCCAGGAGGTCGCCGACGCTGTCGCCGATCGAGCCGTTGCTGAGGCCGCGAGCTTCGCGAGGACGCTGCGGGCCACGAGGCCGCACGAACCATCGCTCAGGCGACGCCGCGACGCGTCGGCACCCATGCGTAGGACGACAGGCGAGGGGTAGGTTGGCCTGAGTGATCGATCGCCCCGCGCATACTGTCCAGCGGTAACGGCGCACGATATGGGAGCGAGGAGCGCTCGGACAGCCCGCGCAGTCAGCGCCTCAGGCGCTGCGGCCGTCGCGGTTGCGGCTGCTGGGCTGTTGGCGATCGCGATCGGCTGGTCGGCGGGTGGCGGCGGCTTCGGCGTCGCCTGGGCGCCGACCTGGGACCTGCGCCTGGCCTTTGAGCTCGACGGTCTTGCCGCGCTTTACGGCGTGCTCGCGGCCGGGATCGGGACGCTGGTCTTCCTGTACGCGTCGGCGTACGTGCCCCGTCATCTGGCTCACCAGGAGCGCTCGCGTCGCGAGGAGGCGCGACTGCACGGAGCCATGGTGCTGTTCCTCGTGTCGATGCTCGGCCTGGTGATGGCCCAGGACTTGATCGCGCTCTTCGTGTTCTGGGATCTGACGGCGGTGGCGTCGTGGCTGCTGGTCGGCTATGACCGTCACAACCGCGACGCCCGGCTCTCGGCGCTCATGGCGCTGCTCGTGACGGCGGTCTCGGCCGTGTTGATGCTGGTCGGCATCTTGATGCTGCGCGCGGAGTACGGGACGGTGCAGCTGCCGGAGCTGTTCGCCGTCGCTCAGGAGTCGACGACGGTGACGGTCGCGGTAGCGCTGATCGCGATCGCGGCGCTGGCCAAGAGCGCCCAGGTGCCCTTCCACTTCTGGCTGCCACGAGCGATGGCCGCGCCGACGCCGGTGTCGGCGTACCTGCACTCGGCGGCCATGGTCGCCGCCGGCGTCTTCCTCCTGAGCCGGATCCATCCGCTGATCCAGTTGGACGCTCGCCTGCTCGACGGACTGATCGTGATCGGGCTGACGTCGATGGCGGTCGGCGGCCTGTTGGCGCTCGGATCAAGGGGACTCAAGCGCATCTTGGCCTACTCCACGATCTCCCAGTACGGCTACGTCGTGACCATGCTGGGCATTGGCGGGGCCGCGGGCGCTGCCGGCGCCTGCTTCTACGTGCTCGGGCACGCTCTCGCCAAGAGCGCGCTGTTCATGACGGCTGGAGCGGTCACCGAGGCGACGGGCGCGAAGGCCCTCGGGGAGGTGGGCGGCCTGGCGCGCCGCATGCCGCTGCTCGCAGCGGGCAGCGGCGCCGCTGCGGCCGGGATCGCGGCGTTGCCGTTGACGATCGGCTTCTTCAAGGACGAGCTGTTCTTTAAGGCCGCGCTCGACCGCGGCAACGTGTTGGGGGCGCTGGCGGTCCTCGGGGCGGCGCTGACCTTCGCCTACATGGCGCGGTTTTGGACGGGCATCTTCCTCGGCGCCCCCAAGGGCGAGCTGCGCCCGGTCGAGCGCCGGCTGATCTGGCCCGTAGCGCTGCTCGGCGCGCTTGTCGTCGTCGGCGGCCTCGTGGTCGGGCCGTTTGCCGATCTCGCCCGCGACGCCGCCGTTGTGACCCAGCGTGGCGCGGTCGAGCTCGAGGCGGCCTACCACCTGGATGCTCGGGCGGAGAACCTGATGGCGATCGGGGCCTACGCGCTCGGCTTCGCCCTGTTCGCAAGCGGGCGGCTGCTGGGCGCGCCGCTGTCGGTGTTCTCGCGCCTGGGCCACGACTTGGGTCCCGAGCGAGCGTACAACGCGAGCATCCGCGGCCTGAACCGGCTCTCCAACCGCCTGCACGACATCGAGGTGCGCGACCTGCGCGGGCGCTTGATCGCGGTGGTCGTCCCAGGGGCTGGCCTGGTCGCGCTGGGGGTTGCGGTCACGCCGACCGACGGCGCCTACCGGACCGGCGCGCTCCCCGCTGCCGACGTCCCGCTCGTGGTCGCGCTCGCGGTGTGTGCGCTCGCGGCGCTGGCCGTGCCGTTCTGCCGCCGGCATCTGCTGATCGCGCTCGCGCTGTCGGGCGTCGGGTTCGCGCTGGCGACGACCTACTCCCTCATGGGCGCTCCCGACGTCGCGCTCGTGGCCGTGCTGATCGAGACGATCTTCGCGTTGTTGTTCGTCGGCGTTTTCGCGCTTTTACCCCGCGACGTGCTGCGCCGCGAGGCGCGGTTGCGGGCGCCGCGCTCGCGCAAGCTCCGTGACGCGGCGATCGCCACGGCCTCCGGCGTCGTGACTTCGCTTGTGGTGTGGTCGGCCTTCTCGCGCCCCGTGCCGCGTGAGGGGATGTCCGACCGACTGTCCGCGCTTGCGCCGGAAGCTCACGGAAAGGACATCGTCACGGTGATCCTCGCGGACTTCCGTGGCCTTGACACGCTCGTCGAGATCACGGTGGTCGCGGTAGCGATGATTGCCGTTTCCCTGCTGTTGCGCGGGAAGCTGCGCGGATGACGAGCTCGCTGACGCGGATGGTGGCGCGCGCGCTGCTGGCCCCGATCCTGGTTGTGGCGCTGGCGATCCTCGTGAAGGGCTACGCGAACGTCGGGGACGGGTTCGCCGCCGGCGTTGTAGCCGCTCTCGGCGTGCTGTTGCAGGTGGTCGTGTTCGGGCGCGAGGCGGTCGCTGCGGCGTTGCCGCTGCGCTGGGCCCCCGCGGTGGCCCTGGTCGGGCTCGGCATCGGCTTTGCGGTGTTCGCGGTTCCGGCCCTGTTGGGCGATGCTCCGCTTGAGCATGCTCCGGCTCCGGGCGTGTCGCCGGTGCACATCGGCTCGCTTGAGCTGATCACCGCGGTCGTGTTCGACGTCGGCGTCTTCCTGCTCGTGCTCGGAGCCTCGGTAGCGATCATCGACGCCATCGCCGCACCAGGAGAGGGCGAGCAGTGAACCCGCTGTTCGCGATCGTCATCGGCGTCCTCTTCGGGTGCGGGGTCTTCCTGCTGCTCAAACCGGACCTCTTCCGCGTGATCGCCGGCCTCGTGCTCGTGTCCAACGCCGCCAACCTCACGCTCATGGCCTCCGGGCTGACGCGTTCCGGGCAGGCCCCGATCGCGCCCGTCGAGGGCAACGAGCCCGTGGCCGACCCGCTCGTGCAGGCCATGACGCTCACCGCCCTGGTGATCGGCTTCGCGGTGACGTCGGTGCTGCTGGCGCTGTGTTACGGCGTCTATCGGGCGCGCCGGAGCGTTGATCTCGACGAGCTCTCACGCGAAGAAGCCGCGGAGGCCGCCGCGCTGGAAGCCGATGAGCCCCCGCTGGACGAGGAATCCGAGTACGACCAGCAGGACGAGTTCGACGAGGAGATCGTGCGATGAGCTTGATCGCGGCTCCCTTGTTGTTGCTGTGGCCGGGCGCGATCGTGCTCGCGCTACTCGACGGGCGCCGCCGCGGTCCGGGAGCGCTGGCTGTCGCGATCTTGGCCGCCGTCTTCGTGTTGCTCGCGGTGCTGCTCGCCGCCGTGGTCGCCCGCGGTCCGCAGGAGCTTGTCGCAGGTGGCTGGGCGCCGGACGTCGGCATCCGCCTGCGGGTAGACGCGCTCGGCGCCGTCTTCGCCGTGTTGAGCTGCGGAGTCCTGCTGGCGTCGCTGCTGCAGGCCGTCATCACCGGCATCCACGCCCGAGCCACCCCCTCGCTGACCCTCTTCATGGCGCTCGGCCTCACTGGCCTGTTCCTGACCGGCGACATCTTCAGCTTCTACGTCTTCTTCGAGCTGGCGATGATTTGCGCGTACGCGCTCACCGCCGCAGGCGGAGGCGACCGGCGGGTGCGCGCGGCGTTCACGTTCGCCGTGGTCAACCTGCTCGGCTCCTTCCTGTTCCTGATCGGAATCGGAGCGCTGTACCGCGCGACCGGAACGCTCGAGATGGCTGCCGTCGCTCAGCAAGCAGCGACGATCGACCCGAACACCGGCTTGTTGATCGCGGTGACCTTCTTCGTCGCCTTCGGCATCAAGCTCGGGTTGTTCCCCTTCCACTTCTGGCTGCCCTCGGTCTACCTCGCCGTCGCGCCGCACGTGGCGGCGATGTTCGCCGGCGCGCTCGCGAACATCGGCACGTACGGCCTGCTGCGCTTCGGCGGGGCGATCCTGCCCGCCGAGCTTGAGCTGAGCTCCGCGGCGCTGATCGCGATCGGCGCGCTGAGCATCGCCTACGGCGCGCTGCAAGCCATTGCCCGGCGCGACACCCGCGAGGTGCTCGCGTACTCGTCAATCGGGCACGCAGGCTACGTCCTGATCGCGCTCGGTATCGGCGGCCCAGTCGGGATCGGCGCCGCGGTCATCTTCTCGATCGCCAACGCGCTCAACAAGACGCTGCTGTTTCTCGGCAGCGAGCTGCGCGGCCGGCTGGCGGCGACCGCGTTTCTCGTCGGGGTGTTGAGCGTCGCCGGCGTTCCGCCCACCGCCGGCTTCTTCGGCAAAGCCGCGTTGTTCGACGCGGGCATCGACGCGGGAAGCATCACCACCGTCACGCTGCTGTTCGTCGGAGGCGCGCTCTCGTTCGTCTACCTGTTCCAGATCTACCAGCACGACCGCTGGCGCCCGCGCGCCGAGCGCGAGCGGGAAATGCCGACGGGAGCCGCCTCCCCGGGGCAACGCGGGGTCGCGCTCGCGGTGGCGGCGATCGTCGTCTTGCTGGGCCTATGGCCCGAGCCGCTGTTGGCCATCGGCGAACAGGCCGCGCAGGAGATCACGGCCACCACGCCCGGGCGGGCGGAACCATGATCCGCGGCGTCGCTGCCGCCGCCGGCCTCGGGCTGCTGTACGTGTTGACGCTCGCCAGCACCGACCCGGTGGACCTGGTGATGGGCACGGTCGTGGGGGGCGCACTGCTGCTCGCGCTCGGAAACCGTCTGCGCCCCGCTCGCACTTCCGATGTCGGGACCATCACGAGCCGCATTGCCTGGTTCCCCGTCCTCATCGGAGCCATCCTGTTCGACGTCCTGGTGGGCACCTGGGACGTCGCGCTGCGCGTGCTGCACCTGCGGCCGGTCGACCGGCCCGGGATCATCCGGGTTCCCATCGGTGCGCGCTCCGAGCGCGGGATCGCCGTCTCGGCGCTGGCGACGACGCTTTCCCCCGGGTCCGTGTTCGTCGAGGTCGACCACGAGCGCGGCGATCTGCTGCTGCACCTCATCGACGCTTCCGATCCCGATGCGTCGCGCGCCCGCTTGCAGCGCTTCTACGACCGCTACCAACGCCGGGTGTTCCCCTGATGTCAAACGTGGTCTTTTACATCGCGATCGTGTGGGTGGCGGTCCTCTTGGGCGTCGTCGTCGTTCAACTGGCGATCGCCAGGACGATCGGCCAGCGCATCCTGGCGCTCGACCTGCTGACGCTCGTACTGATCGGCCTACTCGCTCTCGCGGCCGGTGAGGACCAACGCTCTTACGCGCTCGACGCGGCGCTCGCTCTCGCGCTGCTCGGCTTCGTCGCCACCCTCGCCGCGTCCCGTTACTACGAGGACCGGGAGCCGTTCTCGTGACCGCGGTCGCCGCCGATGTGCTCACGCTGCTGGGGCTGCTGCTGCTGACGGTCGGCGTGTATGGCGTTGTGCGCCTGCCCGACGCCTACACACAGCTTCACAGCGCCTCGAAGGCCGGGTTCCTCGGCGTCGCGGCCCTGCTGGCCGCGGCGTCGGTCTCCGGGGAGGGCGCGATCATCGCACGCGCCTTCTTGATCGTGGCGCTGCTGGCGGTCACAACTCCGGTCGCAAGCCACGCCGTGGCCCGCGCTGCGTACCGTCGCGGCGAGCGCATGCGCACCCCGAACGCGGTCAACGAGACGAAGGACCGAGACGTTCAACCGACTCGGAGCCCTTAGATCCTCCCGACGACGACGCCGACTCCAACCGCGGTCGCCGTGCGAGCGCCGTGCGAGCGCGTCGAGACGGGCCGCACAAGTCGGCAGGGAACGGCCATTTGTGCGCTCGTCGGTCAGGACCGCCGCGCGCAGTTCGTAGCGACCGAATTTGGCGTGCGCGTGGTGCCCCTGTTTCGACAGTGATCGAAAGGCGCGCTGGTGTGGATTGACAACGAGGCTGGTGAACTAGCGAGATCGTCGAAAAACGCCATTCCCGGCGAGCCGCTCGTGCCGAGATGTGACCAGGGAGAACTGGTACCACGTTCGCGCAGATCACTTCATGGTTGGCGACTTCGACCAACCGCCGGGATCACGGCGACTGCAGCGTCACGCACAGGCACGATCGTGGGTGTGGCCGGCGCCGCCTTCTAGGTTTCGAGCGTGGCCTGGACGCTGACGAAAGCCGAGGTAACCGCCGCGGTCGCCGAGGCACGCGCCGGCGCCGCTGAACGCCCCACCTGGCGAAAACTCGCGATGCTCGCCCGCGGGCTGCGCTGGCTGGACGAGACGGCCGAGGCATCC
>NZ_JAPCID010000094.1 GCF_027587175.1 Solirubrobacter deserti | reverse complement strand
CCCTGGCCATGGCGGCCGCGCGGCGGGCGCCGGCGGCGGTTGCGGCGCGCCGGGCCGCCGCTCGCGTGCGGGCGGGCCGTCGCCGTGGCGAAGCCGGTGCCCTCGAACTCGCCGTGCAGCTGCAGCGCGGCCGCGATCTTGCCGACGTCCTTGGCCTGCTCGGCCTCGACGAAGGTGATCCCGATGCCGCTCGCGCCCGCGCGGCCGGTGCGGCCGATGCGGTGCACGTACGACTCACGGTCATCCGGCGCGTCGAAGTTGATCACGTGGCTGACGCCTTCGACGTCGATGCCGCGGGCGGCGACATCGGTCGCGACGAGCGTGTTGACCTTGCCCGACTCGAACGCGGCCAGCGCGCGCTCGCGCTGGTTCTGGGACTTGTTGCCGTGCATGGCGACGGCCTTGATGCCCTGGCCCTCGAGGCGCTTGACGAGCCGGTCGGCGCCGCGCTTGGTGCGCACGAACACGAGCGCCAGCTCGGCGTCGTTGAGCTCGGCGACGAGCGCGGGCAGGCGCGACTCGCGGTCGACCGCGCGGAAGCGGTGCTCGATCTCGCCGCGCGAGGACTCGGTCGGCTTGTGCTCGTGCGTGACGGCCTCGTAGGTGTACTCGGCCGCGATGCGGCCGGCCTCACCGTCGAGCGTCGCGCTGAAGAACAGCGTCTGCCGGTCCTCGGGGCACTGGTTGACGAGCCGGTCGACCGCCGGGCGGAAACCCATGTCGAGCATGCGATCGGCCTCGTCGAGGACGAGGATC
Organism: Solirubrobacter deserti; assembly: GCF_027587175.1. GTDB lineage: Bacteria > Actinomycetota > Thermoleophilia > Solirubrobacterales > Solirubrobacteraceae > Solirubrobacter > Solirubrobacter deserti. Next base: position 11,109 of record NZ_JAPCID010000094.1, on the reverse strand, counting down.
TCGATGTCGGCGAGCGACAGCGCGTTGCGCGCGAGCAGGTCCTCGAGGCGGCCGGGCGTCGCGACGATCATGTGCGCCGCGCGGGCGTTCTTGATCTGCTTCTCGAAGCCGACGCCGCCGTAGACGGACGCGACACGCACGCCGCGCGCCTCGGCGAGCGGCCGCAGCTCCTCGACGATCTGGCTCACGAGCTCACGCGTCGGCGCGAGCACGAGCGCCGCGGTACGGCGGTGCTTGGGGTCCAGCTGATCGATCGTCGGCGCGCCGAACGCGATCGTCTTGCCCGAGCCCGTGGGGGACTTGGCCAGCACGTCGCGGCCGTCGAGGACGTCCTCGATCACGAGGGCCTGGATGGCGAAGGGGGATTCCATGCCGTTCTCGGCGAGCGCGCGCACGACGGGCTGCGACAGGCCGAGATCGGCAAAAGACTTCTGGGACAAAGAAACTCCTAAGGGGGCGGCACGGGGAGCGGCCGCGAACGGTCTGGGGAGGCTGTGACGAACCCCAAACCGCCCGGGTGGCGGACTCAAGTGCGCTCGAACCTCACGAGCAGCCGGATGCCGCCCGTGCCTTGGATCCTAGCGTGGTTTCTCCGCGCGCACCTGGTAGGGCGACATGAACCCGCTCTCGAAGCCCTGCCGGGAGACGCGCAGGTAGATGCGCCAGACGCGCACGCGCTCATCGCCCGCGAGCTCGCGGGCCCGGTCGATGTTGGCCTCGAAGCGGCGCTGCCACTCGAGCAGCGTGCGCGCGTAGTCGTCCGGGAAGTCCTCGACGTGGCGGGTGTGCAGGCCGGCGCGCTCGATCGCCGTCTGGATGCGTGAGACGTGCAGCGGCGCCGCGTCCGGCCAGACGTAGCGCTCCGAGAACGGGCCGGCCTCGGCGTCGCCGACGCGCAACCGCGCGATCCCGTGGTTGAGCAGCGTCCCGCCCGGCTTGAGCAAGGAGGCGAGCTTGGCCATGTAGGCGTCGATGTTCACCGAGCCGACGTGCTCGACCATGCCGATCGAGGCGATCGCGTCGAACGTCTGGCCCTGCAGCTCGCGGTAGTCCATCACGCGGATGTCGACGTCGAGCCCCGCCGCGCGCTCGCGCGCGAGCTCGGCCTGCGGCTCGGAGAGCGTGATCCCGGTGACGTGCACGCCGTGCTCGCGCGCCGCGTGGATCGCGAACGCGCCCCAGCCGCAGCCCACGTCCAGCACGCGCATGCCCGGCTTGAGCCCGAGCTTCGTGCAGACGAGCTCGAGCTTGGTGCGCTGCGCCTCCTCGAGCGTCTCGGCCCCGCGCGACCAGATCGCGCACGAGTAGGTCATCGACTCGTCCAGGAACAGCGAGAAGAACTCGTTGGACAGGTTGTAGTGGTGCGTGACCGAGCGTTTGTCGCGCAGGATGCTGTGCCGCGCGCCCTTGGGCCGGAACTCCATCGCCGGCACCCGCGGCACCCGTCGCAGCGCGCCGGCCTTCACCGCGCCGCGCGCGATCTTGAGCTTGGCCGCGTTGTCCATCGGCGGCGGCGACCACTGCGAGATCAGCGCCAGCGCGGAGTCCATGTCGTCGACCTCGATCCCGCCGCTCACGTACGCGCGGCCGACGCCCAGCTGCGACGGCGCGCGCAGGATGTGCCCGAGCGCGACGGGCGAGGTGAGGATGAAGGTCGGCCCGTCCTCAGCGCTGGTCGCCGGCAGCTCGGTGCCGTCCCAGAGGCGGAGCGTGAACGGGCGGTGCGGCAGTGCCTCCGCCAGCGCGGCGCGGAGGTCTTCAGTCACGTTGCGAGCTTGGCGGCCTGTCGTTCGGGTGTCACGCGGACCACGTCCCAGGCGAGGCCGGTCTTCTCCAGCCCCCAGATCACCCATGCGGAAGGATCGAAGTTCCATCGGTTCAAACCATGACGGGCCGACGTGGGAAACGCATGATGGTTGTTGTGCCACGCCTCGCCGAAGGTGAAGAACGACAGCCACCAGACGTTGCGTGACTCGTCGCCGGTCTCGAACCGGCGGCGGCCGAAGAAGTGGCACAGCGAGTTGATGCTGTAGGTCGCGTGGTGGAGCACCAGCATGCGCACGGCGCCGCCCCACAGCAGCCCGGTCAGCGCCGTGGCGAGCGAGCCGCCGATCGCCCAGCCGAGCAGGAACGGCACGGCGAGGCCGGCCAGCACCCACAGCAGGAACGTGCGGTTGATGAAGGACACGATCGGGTCCTTCATCAGGTCCGGCGCGTAGCGCGTCTTCAGGCCGCGTTCGGTGTGGATGAACAGCCACCCCACATGGGCGTGGAACAGGCCGTTGAGCGCGCCCTTGAGCCCGTGCCCGTGGTCCACGTGCGGCGAATGCGGGTCGCCCGGCTTGTCGGAGAACGTGTGGTGCTTGCGGTGGTCGGCGACCCACGAGATCACCGGGCCCTCGATCGCGGCGCTGCCGAGCGCGGCGAGGATCGCGCGCACGGCCTTGGTCGTCTTGAACGAGCGGTGCGTGAACAGGCGGTGGAAGCCGACCGTGATGCCCAGGCCGGTCGAGACGTACATGATCGCGAACACGATCAGGTCGCTCCAGCCCAGCAGCTCCGACCACACCTGCCAGGCCACGAGACCGAGCGCAAGGATCGGCAGCACCGTCACCGTGCCGGTCAGGAACCGGTCGAGGTTCTCGTTGGCGACGGGTTGGACGTCGTCACGGGTGGGCTGAGTGGCCGTCATGCCGCGCCAGTGTGTCACGTCCGCGCAAGTTCGCGACACGAAGTGCGTTCAGGCCTTACATGATCCGCCGCCTCCTGCTCGCCTCCGCGACGGTCGCGTCGCTGGCCCTCACCGCCGCCCCCGCGCACGCCATCGTGGGCGGGTCCAACGCCCCCGCGGGCGCATATCCCTCGATCGTCGAGGTCAAGCTCGCCAAGAGCTTTTTGTGCACGGGCACGCTCGTGGCGCCGGACTGGATTCTGACCGCCGGCCACTGCGGATCGGTCACGGGCAGCGCGGTGGCGACGCCGATCGCGTTCCCCGGCCCGCTGATCGACGTCTACATCGGCGGGACGACGCCAGGCGCGGGTGAGACCGTTCCCGTCACGCGGGCGATCATCCCGCCCGACTACCTCCTCACGCAGGGCCACGACGTCACGCTGCTCCAGCTTGCCCGCCCCTCCGCGCAGGCGCCGACGAAGGTCGCGGGTGCCGCCGACGCCGGCGCCTGGGCGCCCGGGACCGTCGGCACGATCGCGGGCTGGGGCGCGACGTCCGAGGGCGGCGACACGCCGGAGACGCTCCAGCACGCGCAGGTGCCGATCACCGGCGACGACTACTGCGCGGGCGCCTACAGCGCGTTCGACGCCGAGACGATGGTGTGCGCCGGCTACCCCGAGGGCGGGATCGACACCTGCCAGGGCGACTCCGGCGGCCCGCTGTACGGGACGACGGCGACCGGTGAGCGGCGCGTCGTCGGCGCGACGAGCTTCGGCGAGGGCTGCGCGCGCCCCGGCAAGCCCGGCGTGTACGCGCGGGTGGCCGACACCGAGCTGCGTACCTGGATCGCGTCCGTGGCTCCGGCCGCGGTCGGCTAACGGCGCTTGGGCTTCTTCTCGTGCTTGGGTTTCTTGCTCTTGGGCTTCGCGGGTGTCTTGACCTTGACCGTCCGCTGCTCGACGCCGACCGGCCCGCTGGGACCGCGCGCCTCGATCCGGACCCGGTACCGGCCCCGCCCCGGCGGGCGCCAGTCGAAGGAGTGCGTCCCGCGGGGGAGCTTCGCGAAGTCGCGTGAGACGCTCATCCCGCGCGCGCCCCACACGCGCACCTTCACGCTCGACACCTTCGAGAGCGTGAAGCGCACCGTGCGCGTGCGGTCCCACCGGGTGCCCTTCAGCGACGCGAGCCCGATCCGCGTGGGTTCGCGCTCGTAGCGCGCGAAGCGCCGGCTGGTGCCGCAGTAGGCCTTCGCGCGCGTGCGGTCGCACAGCCCGTCGAGGAAGCCGGCCGTCAGCGAGTGGTAGCTGAGCGTGGACTCGGCGCCGCGCTCGGAGTACAGCGACCAGGCGCCGGTGTCGTACTCGCCCAGTTCGCGCCGCGCCGCGCGGTCACCTGCGCGGAACAGCTTTCGCGCGCGCGAAGAGTGCAGCAGCGCGGCCGTGTCGCGCAGGCCAAGCACGGCCTGCAGGCCGCCGTTGAGCACCCGGTGCGACGGCGAGAACGAATACAGCAGATAGTGCTTGCCGCCCGGCACCGACACGGCGACGCCGTGCGGCGCGGCCTCCTCGAACGCGCCCAGCGCGCGCTCGGCTGCGCGCCTCCAGCGCTTGTGCCCGAGCGCCCGGTAGCCGCGCGCGAGCGCCTGGGTGGCCGTCGCCTGCGTCATCCCGCTCACCCACGGCGGCGCGCCCGTCCCGAACGCGAAGTAGTACTCCCACGCGAGAAAGCCGCTGCGGCGGGCGCCGAGCGACGCGAGCCGGTCGAGCGAACGCGTCAACGTCGCTTGACGGCAGGTGTCCTTGCGGGTCTTCGAACGCAGCGCGTCCAGGCACGCCCGAGCGACCGCGTTCGCGCGGCCCCAGCTCGCGAGCGGCTGGAGCTGCAGGCCCTTGCCGGGGTAGTACTGGAAGATCGCGGGGTCGCGCCCGAACGTCGTCCGCCAGCCCGGGGCGGGCACGGGCTGCTTGGCCCAGAAGCGCGCGTTCTGGCGCAGGATCAGGAACGTCGGACGCAGCCGATCCGACGTCAGCTGCCGCGCGGCCGCGAGGCTGCGCACCGCACCCACGACGTAGCCGAGCTCCGCGGCTCGGACTCCGGACAGCTTGGCCAGGGTCGCGTTCGCGTCGGTCCATTCGCCGCGCATCGACGCCTCGGCGCCCGCCGTGATCCGGCCCGTGAGCCGCGCCACCCGCAGCGCGCCCTCGACGCTGCGGCTGCGTCGCATGCGGGCGATCTCCGACCGTAGTGCCGCTTCCGCCGCCCGGCGCTGCTCGGCGCGCACCTCGAACGCGCCCGTCTTGGCCGGGAGCCGGTCGGGCGCGTCGTAGCGCGACGGCGTCTTGACCGGCTCCTGCGGGGACGTCTCGCTGCAGCCGGTCAGGACCAGCACCGCCACTACGACAGCCCTCCACCACTTCACGGGTCCACCATGCCACCGAATCCGGGACAATGAGCTAGACGATCGGGAAGGAGAGAGGCCGCATGCAAGGACTGATGTCGCAGTACCCGCTCACGCTCACGAGCGTCTTCAACCGGGCGGAGCGACTGTTTCCCGACAAAGGGGTGGCGACCGTCCAGGCCGGCGGCATCGAGCGGATCACGTACCGCGAGTGGGCCGAGCGCACGCGCAAGCTCGCGTCCGTACTGGACACGCTGGGGATCTCCGAGGACGGCCGGGTCGCCACGTTCGCCTGGAACACGGCGCGACACCTGGAGTTGTACTTCGCCGCGCCCTGCAGCGGCCGGGTTCTGCACACGCTCAACATCCGTCTGTTCCCGGATGACATCGTCTACATCGCCGATCACGCCGAGGACGAGGTCGTGTTCGTGGACCGATCGCTGCTGAAGGTCTTCTGGCCGCTGCGCGAGCGGCTCTCGACGGTCAAGCACGTGGTCGTGATGGACGACGGCGTGCCCGAGGACATCCCGGACGGCGTGCTCGACTACGAGACGCTGCTGGCCGAGGCCGAGCCCGCGGAGTTCCCGGTGCTCGAAGACGAGAACCGCGCCGCGGCCATGTGTTACACGAGCGGCACCACCGGCCACCCGAAGGGAGTCGTCTACTCGCACCGCTCGACCGTCCTGCACTCGATGGGAGCGCTCGTGGTCGACGCGGCGGCCGTCTCTGAGAAAGACACCGTCATGCCCGTCGTCCCGATGTTCCACGCGAACGCCTGGGGCCTGTGTCAGGCGGCTGTGATGGCGGGATCGAATCTCGCCATGCCTGGGCCCAAGATGCAGCCTGCGGCGCTCGCGGACCTCATGGAGGGCGAGAAGGTGACGCTCGCGGCGGGCGTCCCGACGATCTGGATGGGCGTGCTGCCCGAGCTCAAGGGCCGCGACCTGTCGTCGCTGCGGGACATCGTGTGCGGCGGGTCGGCCGTGCCGAAGTCCCTGAGCGAGGCCTACCGCGAGCAGGTCGGGCTGCCGATCCTGCAGGCGTGGGGCATGACCGAGACCTCGCCGGTGGCGACCACGGGGCGGATCAAGTCGACACTGCTCGACTCCTCGGAGGAGGAGCTGGCGGACCTGCGCGCCGCCCAGGGCACGCCGATCCCGCTCGTGGAGCTGCGGATCGCCGACCCGGCGACGGGCGAGGAGCTGCCCTGGGACGGCGAGGCGCGCGGCGAGCTGCAGGCGATCGGGCCGTGGATCGCCCGCGCCTACTACAACGACGAGCGCTCCGGCGACTCCTTCACCGAGGACGGCTGGCTGCGCACGGGCGACGTCGCCACGATCTCCCCGAACGGCTACGTGCGGCTCGTGGACCGCACCAAGGACCTGGTCAAGTCCGGCGGCGAGTGGATCTCGTCGGTGGAGCTCGAGAACGCGATCATGGCCCACCCGAAGATCGCCGAGGCCGCCGTGATCGGCATCCCGGACGAGAAGTGGTCCGAGCGGCCGCTGGCGTGCGTCGTGCCCGAGGAGGGCGAGGAGATCACGCTTGACGAGCTGCGCGACTTCCTCGCCGAGCGCGTGCCGAAGTGGTGGCTCCCGAACGACCTGGAGATCATCGACGAGGTCCCGAAGACCTCGGTCGGGAAGTTCTCGAAGAAGACCCTGCGAGAACAATTCGCTGACAGGAAGGCCGCGGCCACCCAGTAGCCTCGCTGCCCGTGCGGGTAGTGGTTACAACGCTGACACTCTTTCTGTGTATGTGCACCGCCGCCTCGGCGGCGGTCACCACCGAGGTGCGCGACGGCGCGCTGCTGGTGACGGGGACGTCCGCGGACGAGTCCGTGACGCTGACCGAGGCCGGCGACGTGATCACGGTCGCGGCGGCCGGCGTGGCGGGCTGCACCGCGTGCCCCGTCACACCGGAGACGAGCATCAACGTGGCGCTCGACGCCGGCGACGACGTGCTGGACGCGTCCACGCTCGACCGTCCGGTGATCGTCGACGCGGCCAGCGGCGGCGACGAGGTCCGCACCGGCTCAGGCGCGGACGCGATCCGCGTCGTCGAGGCCGACAACCTCGTCTACGCCGGCGCGGGCGGCGACGTGCTGACGGGCGCGGGCGCGCTGCACGGCGAGGCGGGCGACGACTGGATCAACGGCGGCGGCACGCTCATGGGCGGGCCGGACGACGATCGCCTGATCGGCGTGTTCGCGCTCGCGATCGACGGCGGCGCCGGCCAGGACGTGCTCGAAGGCGGCTTCGGCCCGGACACGATCCTCGCGCGCGACGGCGAGCGCGACGAGCTGACGTGCGGCAACGGCGCCGACACCGTGCGCGGAGACCGTGTCGACGCGATCGGCGACGACTGCGAGGCCCGGGACCTGCCGACGATTGAGCAGACTCCGACGCCGACGCCCACCGAGACGGCGACGCCGACCGAAACGGCGATGCCGACCGAGACGGCGACGCCGTCGCCGGAGGCGAGCCCCGCGCCGAGCGCCGCACCGGTCGTCCTCGCCACCCCGCCGGCGCGCGACCTCACCGCGCCGACCGTCACCGCCCGGCTCGACGCACGCGTCAAGCGCACGCGGTTCGCGCGCTCCGGCGTCGTGGCGGACGTCCGCTGCTCGGAGACGTGCGCGGTCACGGTCCAGGTGCGGCTCCGCGCGCGCGACGCGAAGCGCCTGAAGGTGCCCCGCGTGATCGCGCGCGGCACCGGGACGGGTCGCGTCACCGCCAAGCCGGGGCCCGTGATCGCGCGCAAGCTGCGCGGCGCGTTGCGGGCGACGGTCAGCATCCGCGCTGTCGACGCCGCCGGCAACGCGCGGACCGTCACCCGGGTGCTGAAGCTCGAGCGCTAACGTGCCAACTCGGCACGGGTGTGTCGGGTCAGATCGAGCGAGGACGTCGGAGCGACATGAACTATCTGCTGACCCTGTACTACCGCGACGGCGAGGGCCCCCAGCAGGGCACGCCGGAGTTCGACGCCGAGATGAAGATCTGGAACGGCGTGCTCGAGGACATGAAGCGCGACGGCGTGTACGTCGCCGCGTCCGGCCTCAAGCCCGAGACGGCCACGACCCTGCGCCGCGAGACCGTCACCGACGGCCCGTACGCGGAGACCAAGGAGATCCTGTTCTCCTTCATCATCATCGACGTGCCGGACCTGGACGCCGCGCTCGCCTGGTCGCGCAAGCTGCCGTCGACCGAGTACGGCGCGGTTCAGATCCACGCCACCGAAGGGCTCGAGCTGGCGTGAGCGCCGACTCGCTCGAGCGGGCCTTCCGCGGCGAGCGGGGCGCGGTGCTCGCGACCATCACCCGCCGCCTGGACGGCGACCTCGCGCTGGCTGAGGACGTCGTGCAGGACGCGTTCGTGGCCGCGGCGGTCGAGTGGGACCGCCGCGGCGTGCCGGACCGGCCGGGCGCGTGGCTGACGACGACCGCGTGGCGCAAGGCGCTCGACCGGCTGCGCCACCAACGCGTCGTCGACGCGCACGCTGCAGCGGCGGGAGAGACCGTGACGTGGGACGAGATCGACTGGGAGCAGTCGTCGCTGGAGGACGACCAACTGCGGATGCTGTTCGCCTGCTGCCATCCGGCGCTCTCGCCGGAGGCGCGGATGGCGCTCACGCTGCGCAGCGTCGCGGGGCTCACGGTGCCCGAGATCGCACGCGCGTTCATCTCCACCGAGCCGGCGATGGAGCGCCGGCTCACACGGGCGCGCAACAAGGTCTCCCAGGGGCGGATCCCGTTCCGGGTGCCCAGCGACGATCTGCTGCCCGAACGGCTCGCCGGCGTGCTGCGCGTCGTCTACCTGATCTTCAACGAGGGGCACGCCGCCACCCGCGGCGACCTGCGCGCCGAGGGCGTGCGGCTCGCGCGGCTGCTCGCCCGCCTGATGCCCGACACGGCCGAGGCGCTCGGCCTGCTCGCGCTGCTGCTGCTCACCGACGCGCGCACGCCGGCGCGGCTGCGCGGGGACGAGCTCGTGGCGTTGGCCGAGCAGGACCGCGCGCTGTGGGACGGCGCGCTGATCGCCGAGGGCGTGGCCGTGCTCGAGCGCGCGCTGCGGCTCCCGCATCCCGGTGCGTACACGATCCAGGCCGCGATCGCGGCGCTGCACGACCAGGCGCCGTCGTTCGCCGCGACCGACTGGTCGCAGATCGCCGGGCTCTACGGCGAGCTCGCGCGTATCGACGCTTCGCCCGTGGTGACGATCAACCGCGCCGTCGCCGTCGGGTTCGCTGACGGCCCGGCGGCGGGGCTGGAGCTGCTGGACGCCGTCGAGGGCCTCGAGCGCTACGTGTCGCTGCACGCCGCGCGGGCCGAGCTGCTGGGCCGGCTCGGCGACGCGGCCGGCGCGGACGCCGCGTACGCCCGCGCCATCGCCCTCTCCGCGCACGAGCACGAGCGCGCGGCGCTCATCCGGCGCCGGACGGGGCGCTCGCCGACTCGCTGAGCGCCCGCTCGACGACCCGCGCGACCTCGACCCGCGACGACACCCCGAGCTTGTGAAAAAGGTTGCGCAGGTGCGTCTCCACCGTCTTGGTCGACAGGTAGAGCTCGGCGGCGATCTCCGCGTTCGTGCGCCGGTCCACCACGAGCCGCGCGACCTGCAGCTCGCGCTCAGTCAGCGACCCGATCTCGCTCGCGCCCGACCGCCGGTACCGGCTGCGCCGCCCGAGCCGCCGCAGCTCCCGCTCGGCGGCGTCCCGGTGCCCGGACGCGTCGTGGCGTTCGAAGCGCTCCGCGGCCTGCTCGAGCTCGGCCGCCGCCCGCTCGGCGTCCCCGTGCGCGGCGAACGCCTGACCGGCGAGCAGCCGGCTCAGCGCGGCCTGCACGGGCGCTCCGCACGCCTCGAACGCCGCGGCGGACCGCAGGGCGAGCCGCGCCGCCTCGGCGCTGTCGCCCGCGAGGGCGAGCGCCGCGGCCGCGCGGTCGGCCATCGCCCCCGCCGAGCCCAGCCCCAGGTGCTCGGCCCACGCCTGGGCGAGCGCGGCGCTGCGGGCGGCGTCGTCGCGCCGCTGCTGCGCGAGCCGCGTGCGGGTCAGCAGCTCGAGCGAGTCCGCGCGCCACCGGCCCGGCACTCGTGGCAGGCCTTCACCGCCGCCGGCTTCGAGCAGGGCCGCTTCGGCGCCGGCCGGGTCGCCGTCGGCCAGCAGTGCCGCGGCGAGCGCGTGGCCGGTGCCCGTGGTCGGGAACGACGGCTCCGCACCGGCCAGCAGCTGCGCGCCTTCACGGGCGGTGGTGAGCGCGGTCGCGTGGTCGCCGACCGCCGACGCCGCGAACGAGCGGCCGAACAGGTTCCAGGCGAGGCCTTGGGCGTGCCCGCCGACGCGCGCGGACTCGATGGCCACGTCGAACACCTCGATCGCTTCGCGTAGGCGGCCGAGCATCGTCCGGATCGTGCCGGTCCAGAACAGGATCGGCAGGAACAGCCCTTGACCGCTGGCCTCCGCGATCGCGAGGGCACGCTCGATGTGCCGGCTCGCCGCATCCGGCCGGTCGAGCAGGATCTCGGCACCGGCGAGCCCGACCATCGCCAGGTCCAGGTGCCGCACGAGCGCCGCGGCGGGCAGCACGTCCGCGAGCGCCGCGGCCTCCTCCCGCGCCGCGAGCGCCGCCGGAACGTCGCCGGAGAACGCCCCTGCGAGCGCCATCAGCCCGAGCGCGGACGCCATCAGCCCCTGCCCGTCCGTCGTCCGCGCCGCCGCGAGCGCCCGCCGCGCGCGATCGCGCATCGCCGCGTAGTCCATGGCGTAGAACGCGTTGCGCGCGAGGCTGAGCTGCAGCAACGCCGCGGCCGGCCCGTCCTCGCCGGGCAACGCCCGCAGCCCGGCCTCGAGCCGGGCCGTCGCCTCCTGGTGGCGCCCGAGCAGGTGCTCGAGCGCCGCGCACCGCGCGAGTAGCGGCACGTCGCCCGGCGCCAGCGCGAGCGCTTCGAGCGTGGCCGCGTGCGCCTCACGCCACTCGCCCGCCGCCATCCGGGTCTCCGCGAGGGCCGCAAGGAGGTCCGCGCGCGCCGAGGTGGCGGCGGCC
>NZ_JAPCID010000009.1 GCF_027587175.1 Solirubrobacter deserti | reverse complement strand
ACCGCGCCGCCGCACGGGCTCACCGCGCCGCCGCACGGGCTCACCGCGCCGCCGCACGGGCTCACCGCGCCGCCGCACGGGCTCACCGCGCCGCCGCACGGGCTCACCGCGCCGCCGCACGGGCTCACCGCGCCGCCGCACGGGCTCACCGCGCCGCCGCACGGGCTCACCGCGCCGCCGCACGGGCTCACCGCGCCGCCGCACGGGCTCACCGCGCCGCCGCACGGGCTCGCCGCGCCGCCGCGACGGCTCTCCACGCGCGTCCACGGCGACCGGCCGCGGCGCATGGCTAGCTGCGCTTGAGCAGGTGGACGTCGATCAAGAACGAGTTCGAGCCGACGATCTCGCCCAGGGGGCCGGCCTTCTTGCGCTTCTTGGCGGCCTTCTTGGTGCGGTGGCGCTTGACGACCGCGACGGTGCAGGCGCCGGCGACGAAGCCGGTGGCGGCGAGGGCCGCGGCCTGGACGCCCGGGACCGACAGCGCGCCGCCGGCCGGTGACTCTTCGAGCACGTCGGCGCGCTCGGTGACGACGGGCAGGCCGTCGACGACCTCGCCCTCCGTGACTTCTCCGTCTTCGTCAACCACGAAGCACAGACACTACCGCCCGCGGCGGACGTGCATGGTGCCGAACACGCGATCCCAGTACGGGGCGCTGATGCCGAAGCCGCGCTCGTCGTCCTGGAAGTGGTGGCGCATGTGCAGCTCTCGCAGCCACTTTCCCAGCCGGGTGCGCGGGGTGTGGTGGTGCAAGGCGTAGTGGATCATGTCGTAAGCGAGATAACCGCCCAGGAAGCCGGCCCCGAAGGCGAACGCGCGGTCCGCGCCCAGCACGAGCCAGAACAGCGCGTAGAAGATCAGCGCCAGCGGCACGGAGGCGCCGGGCGGCATCACGAGCCGGAGCGGGTCGTTCGGATGGTCGTGGTGGACGCCGTGGACCATCCAGTGCAGCCGCGCGCCGATGCCCTCCTCGGGCTCGAAGTGGAAGATCACGCGGTGAATCCAGTACTCGGCGAGCGTCCAGAAGAAGTAGCCGCCAACCGCCCACGCGAACGCCTCGAACACGCCCATCCGGTCCACGCCGAACGCGAACAGCACCGCGATCGCGGGCGCGAAGATCACGACCGGCACGAAGTGATGAACCCGGGTGAACTTGTCCAGCAGACCCGACTTGAACATCGGCGGGGACGCCTTCAGGAAGTCCGTACGGTCCATGCAGAAACCTTACAAAACCCGTTCGTAGACCCGAAAACGCCGCACGACGCGGCCGCCCATCGCCTCCATGGCGCGGTTCATGTTCTTGTTGGACTCCAGGATCCAGCCCATCTCGCCCCACTTCTGCGGCGTGCGCGAGGCGGTGTCGAAGTGCTCGACGTACAGCGCCGCCGCCACGCCCGTGTGCTGGTAGGCGTGCTTGACGCCGAGGAACCCGACTCGAACCCGGTCGATGATCCACTTCTTGCGCAGGTAGTGCAGCCAGCCGAACGGCAACACCCGCCCCTGCATCTTCACCAGCACCTGGTTGATGTCGGGAACCGTGATCGCGACCGCGGCGGTCTCTCCCGACTCCGTCTCGGCGACCATGTACCAGTTGCGGTCGAAGACGAGCTGCATCTCCTGTGCGTACACGTCCAGGTCGCGCTTGCCATACGGCACGAAGCCCCAGTTCTCGCTCCAGGCCTCGTTGTAGACCTCGGCGAAGCGGTCCAGGTCCCGCCGCAGCGAGCGCCGTGACATGCGCCGGATCGTGATGCCGTGCCGCGGCTGCACCCGCTCGGCCAGCTTGAAGACGACCGGCAGGATCTTCGACCGGTCCGAGATCACCAGCTCGTACATGAGCAGGTCGACGGCCTTCTCGAGCCCGGCCTCCTCGCAGCGCGCCGCGTAGTACGGCGGGTGCCACGGCTGGCGCACGAACGGCATCCGCTCGAAGCCCTCGAGCATCACGCCGACCTCGTCGTTCATCGTGAAGTCCATCGGCCCGACCATCCGCGAGCGCCCCTGCGCGCGCAGCCACGACGCGGCCGCCTCCAGCAACCCGGGCACGATGTCCGGCGCGTCCTCGAGCTCGAGGAAGCCGAACATGCCGGTCCCGGGCTCGTCGTAGTGCTCGTCGTACTGCGCGCTGATCCGGCCCACCACGCGGCCGTCGCGCCAGGCGAGGAACAGCTGGGCGTCGCCGTGCGAGAACAGCGGGTTCTGCGAGCGCATCAGGAACAGGTGGCGCTCGAGACGGAGCGGGGGCACCCAAACCGCAGAGGTAGAGTGCAGCCGGTACGGGAGTTCGACGAATTCCCGGCGGTCTCGCCAGGACGAGACCGGACGGACGACCACGCTCACTGGAGGCGGACCCTAGCAATGCCGACAGCCATCGACGTCTTCGCGAAGGTCCGAGGACACGAGCGCGCCGAGCAGCTGCGCGCCGCACGCGAAGCCGATCTGCTGCCGTACTTCCGCCGCCTCGAAGGCCCCGCCGGGCCGGTCGTGGAGATGGAGGGCGCCGAGCGGATCATGCTCGGCTCCAACAACTACCTCGGGCTGACCGCGGACCCGCGCGTGCAGCAGGCCGCCCGCGACGCGCTCGACAAGTACGGCACCGGCCTGACGGGCAGCCGCCTGCTCAACGGCACGCTCGACCTGCACCTGGAGCTCGAGGCCGAGCTCGCGGAGTGGATGGGCACCGAGGAGGCGATCGTCTTCTCCACGGGCCACCAGGCCAACGTCGGCACGCTCGGGACGCTCCTCAGCCCCGGCGACACCGTCATCGTCGACTCCGCCGACCACGCCTCGATCCTCGACGGCTGCCTGATCTCCAAGGCCAAGCTGCGCCCGTTCAAGCACAACCGCCTGGACCGGCTGGAGAAGATGCTCGCGCGGGCCGTGGACGACGGCGGCGGCGTCCTGGTGGTGGTCGACGGCGTCTTCTCGATGGAGGGCGACATCGCGCCGCTGCCGCGGATCGTCGAGCTGTGCAAGGCCTACGGCGCGCGGCTGATGGTCGACGAGGCGCACGGCGCGGGCGTGCTCGGCGCGCGCGGGGCGGGCGCGTCCGAGCTGCTCGGGGTGGAAGCCGACGTGGACCTGCGCATGGGCACGTTCAGCAAGTCCCTCGCGTCCTGCGGCGGCTTCATCGCCGGCTCGCACGAGGTGATCGACTTCCTGCGCATCTCCAGCCGCGCGTTCCTGTTCACGGCCTCCAACGTGCCGGCCGCCGTGGGCGCCGCGCTGGCCGCGCTGCGCATCCTGCGCTCCGACGAGGGGCCCGAGCTGCTGCAGCGCGTGCTGGACAACGGCAACTACCTGTCAAGCGGCCTTGACGCGCTGGGCTTCCGGGTCGTGCGGGGCGAGCCGGCGGTCACGCCGATCGTCCCCGTGCTGGTCGAGGACGACTGGAAGGCCGTGCTGCTCTGGCGCGCGCTCTACGACGCCGGCGTGTACGTCAACGTCGCCATCCATCCCGCTGTCCAGCCGGGCGGCGCGCTGCTGCGGACGAGCGTGATGGCCACCCATGACCGGGCCGTCCTGGATCGGGCGCTCGACGTATTCCGAAACGTCAAGCAGCAATTCGAATCCGAGCACGGCCCGCTGCCCGGGCCGGGCGCATAGCAGATTCACCGGTCGGTTACATGGCGATAAAAAAGCATGCTCTTTGCGGGTCCGGAGGGTGGTTGAGCGTTGCCGGATCGGGCGCAGGCGGGCTAGCCTCCTCACTCGGTTGAGCGCGAGAGCGCAGGGCTCCGATGTCGGGACACGCCGGGGCCAGAGAGGTCTGAGCGACGCTGTCGGGCGTTGGCAGACTGGTCTGCGTGCGCGATCGACCGACTGCACGTAAAACGATTTGATGGAAGGAAGCGGGGAGGTTCGATGGGAACATCTGCGATAGCCCCTGCGCCACCACAGCACATGCGGGCGCTGGAACAGGCGAACCGCGTACGGCTGGCGCGCGCCGAGCTCAAGCGCCAGGTGGCGGAGGGTGAGGCGACGGTGGCGGGGATCGTGCTCCAGTGCCCCTGGGAGGCCGAGAGCATGACGATCGCGGACCTGCTGATGAGCCAGCATCGTTGGGGCCGGTCGCGTTGCCGCCGGTTCCTGATGTCGATCTCGATGCTGGAGACCAAGACGATCGGGTCCATGACCGAGCGCCAGCGCAAGGAGCTGGCCGAACGCCTGTCCGAGGGTTACAACGGCGCTGTAGCGGCGTAGCTGGAAGCGGCGTCGGCGAGTGCGCCCGCTATGCGGGCGGCCCGCCGGCGCCGAAGCCGGGCCCACGGGTGGCGATCTCGACGACGTGGCCGTCGGGATCGCGGATGTAGATCGAGCGGAACGAGCCACGATCGAGCACGTCGGTGCACTCGACGCCGCGTTCGCGCAGATAGTCGCGCCACGCCTCCTGCTCTTCCGAGCTCTCGACCCGCAGCGCGAAGTGATGCGTGGAGCCGATGCCCACCACGCCCTGCGGCAGGCTCGCGTACTCCATGAACGTCAGGTAGCTGCCGTCGCCGGCGTCGAACCAGACGTGGCGCGCCTCCGGGTCGTCGTCGGAGGGAGCGTCGTGCACGATCGGCAGGCCGAGCGTGTCGCGATAGAACGCGATGGTGCGCTCGAGGTCACTGCTGATGGCGGTGAGGTGGTGCAACCCACGCAGCCGCATGCGCTTGTCGTCCGACACAGGGGCGCAAGGATAGGTGCTGGCTAGGCCGGAACGCCGGTCTTGCGGCGCCAGAGGCGCTTGAGCGCGAGGAACGCGAGCGCGAACACGGCCAGCATCAGCGGCACGACGGCCACCAGCCACAGGCCCGCGAACGCGCTGAGGGCGGCGGTCGCGACCGCCGGGAACGCGGCCAGCACGAGCGTGTGCGAGCGGTAGCCGGCGAAGTGCTCGCGCATCGAGGTGTCCAGCCCGCCGAGCGAGCCCAGGACCAAACCGAGCGTGAGCAGGATGCGCCCGCCCTGGTCCTCGGTGCGGAAGAGGCCGAGCACGATGCAGACGATCCCGGCCAGCACACACAGCTCCACGAGCGGGAACGGATGCCACGGCGCGTTCAGGCGTTGTGGGCGCTCGTCGATCCGGCGCGGCGGACGCGGGGGGACCTGCGGTGCGGTGGACTTCACGCGGCGCCGGCGCTTGCTCTTGTTGTGGCGGCTCACGCGGCTGAGAATCGTAGAGTCCGCGAAGCGACTCCGCAGCGACCATCGCTACGGGCGGAGCGCGTCGGCATGCTCGCCCGTATCCTCGTGGGCGTGGCGCGCAACGATCCGACGGACACGGGGGGCCTGTTCATCGGACGCCGCCCGGGCACCGGGCCGGTCCATTACCGCGGCGTGCCGGAGCGCGGATCGTCCGCCCGCCAGCGCGCGGACGGGCTGCTCGCGCTGCTCGTGCTGGCGGCCGAGACGCTGCTCTGCCTGTCGGTGTGGGGCCCGCAGCCGCTGGCGTGGCTGTGGATCGCCTCACAGGTCGACTACCTGGCGGACTCGAACTTCCTCGGGATCATCGTCGCCTTCTTCGGCATCCTGGCGTCGCTGTTCGTCACGCTGGCCGTCGCGAGCCGGATGGACCGCGTGTGGCGGCTGCTGCGCCGCGCCGCCGGCCACGACCAGCGCGAAGGTGTGCTGGCGCGCATCTTCGGCGCGTCGGCCGTGATCGCGCTGGTGCTGTTCGGGATCTGGTTCCTCGTGATCGAGGGTCCCGCGCCCTCGCTTGCGCCTCGCTGATGCGGCGCCTGCTGCGCTACTACCGCCAGTTCGACGAGCTTTCGCCGGAAGAGGTGAGCGCCGAGCTGCGCGCGCGCCGTGACGCGGAGCGGGCCTTGGTGGCCGAGCCGCCGCTGGACCTGTCGGGCTCGGCGTGGCACGGGCCGCCGCACCCGGAGCTCGTGAACGCGGCGACGTTCGCGCTGCGCCGGGCGGTCAATGACTACGCCGACGTGGCGCCCTTGCGCGACGCGATCGCGCGGCTGCACGACATCGATCCGGGCCGGGTCGTGGTGGGCCATGGCGCCGGCGAGCTCCTGCGCGCGGCGCTCCGGAACACCACCGGTAAGGAGGTGGCGGTCGTCTGGCCGGGCTGGCAGCGACTGCCCGCGCTGGTCGAAGCGGCGGGCGCGACGCCCGTGCCCGTGGCGGGGATCGCCCCGGAACGCACGACGGTGCTGACCACGCCCGCCGACCCGAGCGGCGCGGTGACGTCGTTCGCTGGCGGCGACGACTGGCTGATCGTCGACGAGGCGCTCGCGGACTTCGCCGAGGACGCGCCGATCGTCGACCACCCGCGCGTGATCCAGGTGCGGTCGTTCTCGAAGGGCCACGCGATGGCGGGGTTCCGCGTGGGGTACGCGGTGCTGGGAACCGGCGTCGAGCTGCCGCTGGCGCCGGCCGGCGGCGTGGGCGCCGCGGCCGTGGCCGGCGCGCTGTGGGCGGTGGAGCACGGAGCGGCGAGCGTCGCGCGGCGGCGCGAGCAGGTGGCGAGGGAGCGCGCGCGGCTAGCAGCGGCGTTGGGCGACCGCGTGACGCCGGGCGTCGGCCCGTACGTGTGGCTCCGCGCAGACGCGGCGCAGCTCGCGGCAGCCGGCGTCTACGTGGCGCCCGGGTCCGCGTGGGGCTCGTCGGAGCACGTGCGGGTCACCCTCCGCGACGCCGCAGCGACGGACCGGCTGCTCGCAGCGCTCGAGTGATCGATTGGTCAACCGCTGGTTGACCAATCGATCACTCGATGAGGTCCGCGGCGATCCAGACCGCTTCCTCCACGACGCCGGCGGCCACACCCGGGACGACGACGCCGAAGAGCGTGACGCGCGACGAAGAGGGCCGCGGCGGCGTGGTGAACAGCGGCACGCGGAGACCGGCGCCGACGAGCTCACCGCCCTCGATGCGCAGTTGATCCGCGTCGGTGACCCAGACGCCCACGCCGGTCTCGACCGTGGCGATCAGCAGCGCGTCCGGCAGCAGCCCGCGCGAGCGGTAGCCGCCCCGCACGAGCCGGTCGCGCAACACGGCTTCGGCCGGGGTGGGCGCGTCGATGCCGAGCCGCCGCATCGCGATCGCGTACGGGTCAGGGGCGATGCGCGGAATGCGATCCGCGAGCCCGCGCAGCCGGGCGCGCACGTCCGCCGGCGAGCGGCGAGCACTCACCGACACCCTGCGGCACACGAGCGACAGCTCACTCAATCCGGCGCACCCACTCCTCGACCTGCGCCTCGGTCTGCGAGCCCACGGTCGACCCCACGACGCGCCCGCCGGCCGCGACGTAGGTGATGGTCGGGCACACGACGACCGCGTACTCGTTCGCGACCGCCCCGTCGTTGTCGTAGCCGACCGGCAGGTTCGACTTCAATCCGCGCGCCTCCGCGGCGTTCGCGCGCACGGCGATCACGCGGAACCGTAGGCCCCGATGCCGGGCGGCGACGCGTTCGAGCACCGGCAGCTGCGCGCGGCAGCGGTCGACGGGGTGAAACACGAACGCGAGCACGAACGGGCCAGCCTCGCGGAGCTCGCACACGTTGAGGATCTCCGGGCCCCGCACCGCGCACGCCGGCCGCGCGCCGGCCGCGCCCTGGCCCTCGCCGGTGGCGACGTTGGCGTCGCAGCGGCCGCGGCACGGCGAGGTCGACAACGGCATCGCGAACGGCGGCAGCTCGTCGCCGGCCTCGAGCCCGCGCGAGCCCTCGGACTCGGTGACGATCGTGTTGAACGTGATGAACATGAGCAGCGCGCCCACGAAGATCACGATCAGGACGCCGGGGCGCTTCACGCCGCGACGGCCCGGCGCCGGCGGCGGCGCACGCGGCGGCGCGGCAGCAGCTCGCCGCGCTCGGCCAGCACCAGCACCGCCGGGAGCACCGCCAGCACGCCCACCAGCGACACCGCGAGGTTGAGCACCGTCACGAGCCCGAAGTCCCGCAGCATGGCCACATCCGAGGCGATCAGCACGGCAAAGCCCGCGATCGCGGTCACGCCCGACGCGAGCACCGCCGCGCCCGTCACCCGGTAGGTCCGCCGCAGCGCCTCCGCCGGGTCCAAGCCCGCGCGCCGCTCATCCACGTACCGGGCCGAGAGCAGCACCGAGAACTCCGTCGAGATCGCGATCACGAGTGCGCTCAACGCCGCCGACAGCGGATTCAGCGGCACGCCGGCCACGAACAGCACCAGCGCCGACCACCCCGTGGCCAGCGCGATCGGCACGAGCGGCACCCACGCCCGGGCCCACGAGCGGTACACCGCGAAGAGCGCCAAAGCGACCGCCAGCAACCCCGCGACGACGAGCAGCAGCCTCCGCAGCGGATCGCTCATCGCGTGGTTGGCGTCCGCCGCCAGCACCGGCAGCCCGGCCAGCGTCGCGCGCACACCTTCGGGCGGGTCGAGCCGTGAGCGCATCCCCTCGATCACCTCGCGCTGCCCCTCCAGCGACTGCAGCCGCAGCCCGAAGGCCAGCACCGCCGTCTTGCGGTCGGCCGAGATCGCCGCCTGCGACAGGTACGGCGGCACGGCGTCCAGCAACGCGCGCACCTGCTCGCGCGTCGCCGACAGCTCCGGCGTCCGGAACAGGTCCGGGAGCGACAGCGCCGGGCACAGCGCGGCGCCGGCACAGCCCTGCTCGGCGCTGTAGCCGTTGCGCAGCAGGATCTCGTTCTGGTAGTCGCGCATCCAGCGCACCACGGCGGGATCGGTGAGGTCCTCGCCCTCTACGAGGACGTCGATCTCCCCCGCCGTGCCCGTCGAACGCTGCAGCGCATCCAGGTCCTGGACGGCCGCGAGCGACTGCGGCACGAGCTTCTGCAGCTCGGACTCGATCGCGATCCGCGAGTCCAGCACCCACCCGCCGACGGCCAGCAGCACCGCCGCGACCAGCACCGCGCGCGCGTTGGCCACGACCCACCGCAACGGCCGCTCCACGCGCAGCCGTGGGAGCCGGACCACGTTGACGAGCTCGCCGGCGCCGCGCAGCGCCCGCGCGAACCCGCCCCGCGCCGGTGGCCGCCGCAGCACCGCGGCGCCCGCCGTGAACGTCAACGCCAGCGCCACACCGACGCCGACGACGAGCAGCGCCCCGAACCCGCGCACCATCGGCACGGGCGAGAGCAGCAGGATCAGGAAGCCGACCGCGGTCGCCAGGGCGGCGGTGCTGATCACCCGCCGCGAGTTCCCCGCCTGGAACTGGATCGCGTAGTCGACCGCCAACCCCAGCAGGACCGGCAGCACCGCGATCGACGCCATCGTCAGCGGCAGTCCGAGCAGCGCGAGGGCGCCGAACACGATCGAGACCGTCCCCAGCGCGACCATCAGCGGCAGCAGCCGCAGCCGCGCGCGGAACAGCAACGCGAGCACCAGCGCCATCACCGCCACACCCACCAGCAACAGCCGCAGTGTCGAGCCCGCGAGTACGCCCGTGAGCTCGTCCGCGAGCACGGGCACGCCCGTCACCACGTAGTTCCCGCCGCTCTCCAGCTTCCACTCCGGCATGGCGACCGCGTCCCGCACCAGCGCCACGGCCTCCGCGCGCTCCTCCTCGCTCAGGCCGGCGTTGAGCCGCACCGAGATCAGCGCCGACTCCGGCGAAGGGAACAGGTACGCGAAGCGCGCTTTCGGCGTGCGCTCCCCGCGCGAGGGGTCGAATACCAGCTGGTAGACGAAGTCGGGGTCGTTGAGCTTCGGCGCGCCCGTCAGGTTGAGCCCGTACTTGGCGTTCATCGCCAGCAACTCGGACGCGAACTGCGCGTAGACGAGCTTCTCCGCCTCCTGGCCGAGCCGCCGCGCCTCGGCTGCGGACTTCCCGTCGGCTCGCGCCAGCTTCGAAGCCGCCTCCCGCGCCCGGTCGGCCTGCGCCGCCCGCTCGCGCGTGCGCCCCTGCAGCTGCGCGGTGAGCTCGTTGACCGACGAGTTGATGAACGTCCCCGGCCCGTACACGACGTGCACGCGATCGGCGGCCGCGATCTTGTCGCATGGCGAGCCCGCCCCGCCCGGCGGCGTCGCGCCCGCGGGCAGGTTCCCGGACAGACAGCCCTCGAGCCCCAGCAGCCGGTTGAGGTCGGACGTGAGCACCATCCGCGGCAGATCGCCGCGCACGAGCACGTACACGGCGTCGTCGCCGAAGCGCTCGCGCGCCTTCTCGGTCGCCTGCCCGGACTCGTTGCCGCCGCCGACCAGCGAGCCCGTCGACGCGCTCACATCCAGCCGCGTGGCCAGCGCCGCACCCGCAACGACGAGCACGAGAGCAACGACGATCGCGCGCATCGAGCTACCCGTCGTCGCGCGCGTTCACGTGCGGGTACTGCGTGCGCTCGCCGCCGAACTCGAACGGCCCCTGCTTGCGGCACGGCGGCGCCACCAGGCCGGCGTTGCCCACCCCGCCGAACGCGAACTGCTGGATGCGGTCGAGCAGCTCGGTCGGGATCAGCGTCGCCGCCTGCTCGGGCGTGAGCGGGATCTGCGGGATCGGCGGCAGGTTGATGGGCGGCAGCGGCAGCCCCGGGATCACCGGCTGGACGGTCGGGACCGGCGACGGCACGGGCGCGATCACGTCGTTGACCAGGTCGATCGGCAGGTTGGTCAGGGACGGGATCTGCGTCCCCGACGAGCACTGGCGGTCCTCGTACACCGCCAGCCCGGAGTTGATCTGGTCGAAGTGCCCCGGCAACGTGTACGGGTTCGGCCGGTTGGTCGGCAGCCGGCGCGGATACACCGCCAGGTTCTCCGGGTTCAGCGGGTTGCTGGTGCGCAGGTAGTGCAGGCCGGTGCGCGCGTCGCGCGCCTGCGTGGCCGAGCCCGCGTTGGCGAAGAACGACGTCAGCTCGCGCTTGTAGAGCCCGATGAAGTCGACCGCGGGCGTGAGCTGAGCGGTCGCGGGCACGAGCTGGCCGAGCGTGGGCCGCGTGTCCACGAGCACCTGCTCGGCGGCCGGGAAGCCCTCCTTGGAGGCCTCGATCAGCGGGTCCAGCTGCTCGAGCAGGTTCTTGAGGTCCGGCGCGACGTCCTGCAGGTCGCGCAGCGTCGGCGACAGCTCGCGCGCCGCGGGCCGCAGCTGCGTGACGAGCGGGTCGGTCTCGCGCTGGAACTCGTCCAGGCGCTCGAACGTCTGCCGCGACTCGTCCTCGAACGTCGGCAGCGCGCGGAACGCGGCCTGCAGGTCCTCGTCGCGCGCGGCCGTCGCCGCGAACACGCTGTTGGAGTTCTCGATCAGCGACCGCAGCTGCGTGTCGCGCTCGTTGAGCGCGCCGAACACGACGCCCGTGTTGGCCACCAGCTGGGAGAGCGCCTCCTCCTGGCGGTTGAGCACGTCGACGATCGTCGCCGTGTCGTCGGCGAACGGCGCCAGGTTTCCCAACGCGTCATTCAAGTCGCGCCCGCGGCCATCGCCGATGGCCTGAGCTTGAGTTTGCATCCAATCCTGGAAGTTCGCGCGCGTCTCCGGATCGAAGGAACGCAGGATCTCGTCCAGCTCGACGGTCTCGGACACCTGCGTGGACGCCAGCGCCCCGCCCTCGGCGATCGGCTCCGCGTCATTGCGCCCCGGCGTGAGCTCCACGTAGGTCTCGCCCAGCAGCGTCTTCTGGCGCAGGATCGCGCGCGCGTCCGACGGCAGCGGCGCGTAGCGCGACTGCAGCTGGATCTCGACGTCGGAGGCGCCCGTGCGCTTGTTGGGCGTGATTTTCTTGACCTTGCCGACGGGCACGCCGCTGATGCGCACGTCGGCCTCGGTGGCGAGCTGGCCGACCTCGGCGAACTGCGTGTGGAAGCGGTAGCCCTTCGGCTTCAGGGGCACCGGCCCGCCGAACGCGAGCCACAGAAACAGCAGCAGCCCAAAGCACGTCAGCGCGAACAGCACCATCGCCGCGATCTTGCCGAAGGAAGGAACGTCCTTGACCACCGCGGTCAGCCTCCCGTCGCGGGAGCGCCGCCGCCCGCGGCGGGCCCCTGGGTCGAGGTCGGGCAGATCGTCTGCTGCGCGGGCGCGTTGAGCAGCTCGACCAGCGTGCCGAGCTGCGGGTTGGCCTGCGCGACCGCGTCCAGCAGCTGCGCGGAGTTGCAGGAGAGCAGGAACAGGCCGCGCCGGATCGGGCCGTGCGAGTCGGCCGTGGAGAACAGCGAGTTGCCGGCGTGGTTGACCCACGCCTGCCAGAACAGCATGCCCTCCTCCGCCTGGCCGGGCGGGTTGTAGGCGGCCGCGTTGAGCAGCTGGTTGAGGACGCCCACCGAGGCCGTGAGGTCGGGCGTCGCCTCCGCCAGGTCGCGCATCGCCGGGCGCAGCTCCTGCACCGTCGGCAGCGCGGCGCGCGTGAACGGGCGGATCTCGTCGCGGATGACCGGCGTCGACTCGCGCAGGAACGGGCGCGTCTTGCGCAGTGAAGGCCCGAGCGCGCGCGCCGCCGGACGCAGGTCCTCGAGCGTCGGCCCGAGCACGTCGGCGAGCGTCTCGACCTTGCCGAGCGTCGTCTGCGTCGTCTGCAGCGTGCCCGGCAGGCGCTGGAGGATGGCCTGCAGCGACGCGTCCTGCTGGGCCAGCGTGTCGAACACGGCGTTGGAGTTCTGCACGAAATTGGCGAGCTGGGTGTCGCGCTGGCCGAGCTCCTCGGTCAGCAGCGAGAAGTTGTGCACGACGCGCCGCAGGTGGTCGCGCCGTTCGGCCAGGCCCTCGTTGATCTCGCGCGCGTACTTGGCGGTCGGCTCCAGCCGGCGGATCGCCTGCGCGAGCTGCTGGCCCTTGCGCTCGGACCCGAGGCCCTCCGCGCCGTCGTTGAGCAGCAGCAGCAGGTAGTCGCGGGTGTCCGCGTCCAGCGCCGCGAGGATCTCGTCGAGGTTGACGTCCGGCAGCGTCTGCGAGATCGGGATCACGCCGCCCTCCTGCAGGCGGCCGGCCTCGGGGGTGCCCGGCGTGAGCTCGGCCACCATGTCCTTCAGGCCCGTCTTCGGCCGCAGCAGGATCGACGCGTCGCGGTAGATCCGGTCGTGCTTGCGCTGGATCTTCATGCCGATGATGGCCTTGCCGTCGCGCAGCTTGACCGACGAGATCTCGCCCACCTCGACGCCTGCGACGTTGACCGTCTGGCCCTGGCCCGGCGTGACCGCCTGCGCCGTCGTCATCTCGGCCTCGATCTCGAAGTAGTCCTTGCCCAGGACCGGCACGCCCGGCGGCAGCGCGAGCCGCTGCTTGTCGAGGATGTAGACCGAGACCACGAACGCGACGACGAGCAGGCCGAGGATCGCCAGGAAGTCCGGCAGGTGCTTGCGGATCGCCGTCACTTGCCCGCTCCGAACGGGTTGAGCTTGCGGCGGATGACCTTCAGCTCGGTGGCCTTGCGCAGCTTGTCCTGCTTGGTCCTGGCGGCCGCCGCCGTCGGCCCGCCGCCCGGCGCCGTCTTGCCCGCCAGCGGGCCGTTGACGTTCGGCAGCGTCTGCGTGTGGCACGGCACGTCGTCGCGGTAGGTCGGCTTCTTGGGCGGCATCGCCGGCCGGTTGCCGAGCGGCGCCTCGATGAAGTTGCCGAACAGCTCGCCGAGGCTCGTCGAGTTCGGCCCCAGCGACAGCGTCTGCGAGCCGCCGCCGGTCTGGAAGCGCACGTACATGCCGTTGCCGTCGAAGTTCTGGCCCTCGCCCGCGATGCCGACCAGCGCGTAGAAGAACTCCTTGTAGTTCTCCTCGCCGTTGGTGAACTCGTCCTGGACGACCAGGTCCCCGGCGGGCAGCACGACGTCGCGCACGCACCTGGACAGCAGGTCGACCTGCGGGAGCAGCTCGGTGGCCCGGTCGATCAGCCGCGCCAGGTCGACGGTGGCCGGCGAGAGCTCCGCGGCCAGGCCGCCCAGCTCCTCGGGCTGCACGAGCGCCCGGGTCTGCTCGATCCACGGGAACGCGGCCTCGATCGTCGCCGGCGTCTCGCGCACGCCCGGACGGATCTCGGTCGCGAACGCGCGCGTGGGCGGGAACGCCGCGTTCAACGCGTCGAACGCGCTGTTGGCCGCGGCCAGCGTCGGCGGCAGCTCGCGGATGGAGGCGCGCAGGTTCGCGGACTCGCCCGCGAGCGCGGCGGTGGTCGTGTTCAGGTTGGTGATCAGGTCCTGCAGCGACTGCTCGTAGCGGCTCAGCTCCTCCGCCGTGCGGGCGGTGCCGCGGATGAGGCGGTTGATGTCCCGCGTCGGCTGGGTGCCCATCAGCGCCTCGAGCACCTGGGCCGTGGAGCGCTCCGCGGCCGGGATGTCGTCCAGCGCGTCGTTGAAGGACTCGGCCGCCGTCTCGCCCTGCGCGAGCTCGTGCGAGTCCGCGTCCTGCTCCTCCGTCGGCTCCGACGTGAGCGTCGTGTTCAGGCCCTTGAGCAGCTTCGTCAGGTCCTCGCGCGAGTCAGCCTGCAGCGACGTGAGGATCTCGTCCAGCTGCACCGGCGAGGCCGTCTGCGTGACCGCGATCATGTCCCCCGACTCCAGCTGCGGGGAGCCCGGCGTGCCCGGCTTGAGGTCCACGAAGAAGTTGCCCTCGAGGAAGATGCGCGGGCGGATCTTGGCCGTCGCGTTCTCGTGCAGCGGCAGCGCGCTGTCCTTGAGCTCCATGACGAGCATCGCGTCGTTGGAGCCCTCGACCGGCTCGACCGCCTTGACCTTGCCGACCTCCACGCCCGCGATGCGCACGGGCGAGTTGGGCCGGATCGAGTTCGCCGACTGGAACTGCGCGCGCAGCTCGAAGCCGGACTTCAGCGGGATGTCCTTGGTGAAGCCGAAGTACATGATCACCGCGATCACGGCCACGGCCAGCAGGCCGATGAACGCGTTCGAGCGGCGCGGGCCGTGGCGACGCGTGCGGGCCATCAGCGCGCGTCCCCCTGGCGGGCGTAGCCCTCGGTGCGCGCCTGCTGCGTGCCGGGGACGTTGCCGGTGACCGTGCGGCCCGCGAGGTAGGGCTCGTTGCCGGACTCGCACTCACGGGGCTGGCCGGGCGACGCGGTGTTCGGGTACGGGTTGGTGTGCAGGTGGTTGTCGACCGTCGGGCCGTTGGCCGGGCCGGAGGACGGGCCGCCCTCGTTGTTCGGGCCCTGCGGCATCGCGACGATGCTGAACCGCTGCCAGGTGCCGTTGCGGTCGCCCTCGCTCAGCAGCGACGAGATGTTGCGGAAGAAGAGCGTGATGTAGTTGCAGACCGTCTGGGCGGGCGCAAGGAAGGCGAGCGTCGGGTCGGCGGATTTCACGAGCGCGTTGGTGGACTGGATGCCGCGCGGGACGAGCGGGTCGTTGGCGAACGTCCGCACCTCCTCCAGCAGCGACTCCAGGCGCCGGTTGAGCGCCGGCGTGCGCGGCAGCACGTCGATCCCGGCGCCGAGCGCGTCCGACAGCGCGGGCGCCGCCGTGCGCAGCGCGCGCACGCCGGGCCCCAGCTCGCGCATGAGGCCCTCGGTGTTGGCCAGGAACGGGCGCTGGTTCGGCAGCGACTCGATGCCGGCGTCCAGCGCGGGCTTGCCGCCCGAGATCGAGTCCTGGATGTAGGGCCGCGCGACCTCGTTGAGCGCCGCCATCGTCGTGTTCAGGTTGCGGAACAGCGTCGCCTGCGTCTCCGCGGCGGGCGCGACGATCGCCGCCGTCTCGCCCGCCTCCACGACGAAGCCCTCGAGGTTCGTGCGCGGGTCGGCGAGGTTCTGCATCACGGGCACGACGTCGCGCAGCAGCGGCCGGAACGCGCCGATCGCGGTGTTGATCGACTCGCCGCGGCCCGCGAACGCGGTCCCGAAGCCCTCGAGGTTGGCCTGCGAGGCGGCGCGCGTGTCCTCGTCGAACATGTTCAAGAACTCGTCGAGCTCGACGGGCGTCTCGGCGCGAGCGAGCGGGATCGTGTCCCCGTCGTCGAAGCTCGCGCGCGCGGACCCGCGCGTGATCTCCACGTACTTGAGGCCGAGCGCCGAGCGCGGGCGCACGAGCAGCGTGGAGTCCTCGGGCAGCGGGCCGGCGTCCTTGTCGAGCGTCATCGTCACCACCGCGATGACCTGGCCGTTGTCGAGCTGGCGCGGCTTGATGGCGGTGACCGCGCCGATGCGCGTGCCGCCCACCTTGACGTCGTTGCCGACCGTCAGCTGCGCCGCGCTGGGCAGCTCCGCGTCGACCCGGTAGGTCGGGACGAACGGCAGGCCCTTGTTGGCGTTGTAGGACAGGAAGACGGCGACGAGGATCACCAGCACCGTGGCGGCGCCGATCAACACCGGGTTCCCGGCGATCCCTCCTCGCGAGGATCTCATCCGCCCTCCTCCCCGAACAGGAAGTCGAGCAGCCCTTCGCCCGGGTCGGGTGTGGCCGTCGGGGCGGGCGCGGTCGGGGTGGGCGGCGCGGCGGTGGGCGCGGGCGTCTCGGCGGCGGGCGGCGCCGTCGTGGGCGCGGAGGACGGCGCGGGCGCCGGAGCCTGCTCCACGGGCGAAGCGGACGGCGGCGCGGTGGCGGTCGCCGTCGCCGTCGGGGCCGCGCCACGGATGCGCGGCGCCGCGCCGGCGGGCGCCTCGGCCTTCCCGCCCGGCTTCTTCGCCGTCAGCGTCCGGTCGATCTTCGCCTTCTCCTGCTCGACCTGCTGGCCGAGGGCGCGCGCGATCGCGATCGCGGTCGCACGCAGCACCGGGTCCTCGCCGACGCCGTCGACGGCGCTGGACGCCCTGGCCGTGGCCGCGCTCGCGCCGGCGGCCGGCGGGTAGTTCGCCGTGCAGCCCGCGACCGGCCGGACGGCGTAGGTCGTGCACTGGTTCACGAGCAGCCCGGCGCGCAGGTAGTGCCCCGTCGCGTCGTAGCCGTTGATCGCGGCGACCTGGAAGAAGATGTAGTCCATCAGGCGCTGGATGCCGTCCGTGTCCCGGAAGGACTCGAGCACGCCGCGCAGGTTCGTGCCGACGGGGCGGATGTCGTTGGCCAGCGAGCGCAGGTCGGCGATCACGGGGCGCGCCTCGGTGAGGGCGGGCGTGCCGGTCTGCGCCGCCTCGCCGAGCGAGTCGATCGCCGGGATCGCGGCTTCGGAGAACGGGCCGAGCCGGCGCACCACGTTGTTGATGTCGTCCGCGCGGGCGCCCAGGTCGGTCAGCAGCGGCGTGGACTCATCCGCGAGCGAGCCGAGGCGCTCCATCGTCGGGTCGAACTCGTCCAGGAACTCCGGCAGCGTCTCGATGTCGGCCGCCAGGTCCTCGCGCCGCTCGGCCGTGGCCTCGGCGACGCGGCTGGAGTTGCGGATCGCGCTCGCCACCTGCCGGCGGTCGCGCGCGAGCGGGGCGAGCACCGTGTCGGAGTTGACCGCGAGCTGCTCGAGCACCGTGTTCTGGCGGGCGAGGATCTCCAGCACGCGGTCGGTCTCGCGCAGCGCCGGGTTCGCGCGCCGGATCACGTCGTTGAGGTCGCGGCCGCGGCCGGCGAGGCCGGTGCCGAGCTCGTTGAGGATCAGCGACAGCCGCTCGCGCTCGGGCTCGCGCATCGTGTTGCCGATCAGGTCGATGTCCACGGACTGCGACGTGTTCTCCACCGGCACCAGGCGCTGGCCCTCACCTGGGCCGGACTCGATGAGGTCGAGGTCGGGCGGCGGCTCGGCGTTGGCCGAGCGCACCTGCGTCGGCTTGCACTCCACGAAGCGCTCGCCGATCAGGTTCTGCGGGCGCACGATGCAGCTCGCGTCGCGCTTCCAGTTCCTGTAGCCGGGCTCGGTGATCTCGAGCACGACCGCGGCCTTGAAGTCCTCCGTGACGTCGATCGACGCGATCTTGCCGACGCGGACGCCCGCGATCTTGACGTCCTCGCCCGGGATCACGAAGCCGGCGTTGTCGAAGATCGCGCGCACGCGGTACGCGCCGTCGTCCTCGCGGTTCCCGAAGATGAGGAAGGCGCCGACGGCGATGACGGCGACGATCGCGAGGCCTGCGAGGAACCGGATCATGGGCCCGCCAGCACCTGCGTCGGGTCGCAGTCCAGGTTGCCGCCGGAGTCGCGGTAGGGCGCGGAGCCGTCGGCCGCGGGCTGGCTCGCGGAGCCGGGGCAGCGGCGCAGCATGCCGGTCTGCAGGCCGGCCAGGCGCTGCGCGACGGGCAGCGGCACCAGCTGCGGCGGGCCGACCGGCAGGTCGTGCACCTGGAAGGCGTTGAAGATCGGCTGGATGCGCGCGTAGTGGCCGTTGGCGTCGTAGTTGGCGGCGCCGACGCCGAAGTCGCGGAACCAGCCGACGAGCTCCGGGATGTAGGGCCGGATGAACTCGAGCACGGGCTGGCTGCGCTGCAGCGCGCCCGTGGAGTTGCGCATCGCCGGGCTCGCGACGCGCTGGAAGCCGGGCAGCTTCTGCGTGGCCTCGACCAGGTCGTTGTCGGCCCCGGGCCGGCGGACGAGCGTCGAGAGGTTCGCGATCGTCGGCTTGGAGTCGCGCACCAGCGGGCGCAGCTCGCGCAGGAAGGGCGCCAGGTCCTCGGTCGCGGGCTTGGACTCGGCCACCAGCGGGTCCAGGTCATCCAGCGTCGAGCGCAGGTTCACGAGCGTCGAGTTGCCGCGGCGCAGCGTGGTCGGCAGCAGCGACAGCGCCTGCTGGAGCGCCGCGTTCTCGCTCGCGATCGCGCCCGTGGTCGCGTTGGCGTTGCCCACGAGCGCGCTCAGGTCTTCGCGCTTCTCTGCGATCGCCGTGACCGTACGCGAGGAGGAGACGATGAAGTCCGTCAGCGCGTCCTCGTCGCGCGTGGCCTCGTTGACGAGCCGGCGCGCGCTGGACAGCATCGGGTTGAAGTACTTCGTGGCCTCGGCCGCCTGCTCGCCCTTGCCGTCGAGCTGGGTCCGGAAGCCGGCGATGATGCCCTGCAGGTCCTTGCGGGCGTCCGGGGTGAGCGTATTGAACAGCGCGTCGAGATCGACGGCCGTGGTCGTCTGCGAGGTGTCGATCGTGGCGCCCTCGCCGAGCGTCTTGCTCGCGTCCGGGCCGGGCGAGATCGCGACGTAGCGGTTCGCGATGCCCGACAGCGACGTGAGGCGGATCACCGCCTCGGTGCCTTCGCGCAGCGGCGCGTACGGCTCCTCCACCAGCACCTTGACCGCGGCCTGGTTGTCGTCGGTGAGCCGGATGTCGCGGATGGTGCCGACGGCGCGGCCGCCGATCTGCACGTTGTCGCCGACCACGAGCTGGCCGGCGTTCTCGAAGATGAGCGTGTACTCGTGGCCGCTCGCCCGCAGGACGAACAGGTACACCGCCAGCGCCACCAGAGCGGCGACGCCGAGTGCGACTGCGGCACGAGCCAACGCCAACGGTTACTCCATGCCCAGGGGGCCCTGGGAGGCCCCGGACAGGAACTGGCGCACGAACTGGTTCTCGGAGTCGAAGAGCTCCTCCGCCGGGCCGGACTCGACGATCCGTCCCTTCCACAGCACGGCGATGTACTCGGCCACGCGCTTGGCGCTCATGATGTCGTGCGTGATCACGACATAGGCGCCGCCGTTCTCCTCGTGGATCTCCTGGATGAGCTCGCACAGCAGCGCGGTGCGGACCGGGTCCAGGCCGGAGTCGGGCTCGTCGAAGAGCACGATGTCCGGGTCCAGCACGAGCGCTCGCGCGAACCCGGCGCGCTTGCGCATCCCGCCCGAGAGCTCGTTGGGCATCTTGTCGCTCGAGCCTTCGAGGCCGACCTCGCGCAGGCGCCGGTTGACGATGTCCTCGATCTCGTCCTCGCCCTTGTCGGTGTGCTGGCGCAGCGGGAACGCGACGTTGTCCCACAGGTTCATCGAGCCGAACAGCGCACCGTCCTGGAACAGCACGCCGAACTTCTTGCGCATCTCGAACAGCTCTTCGTCGCGCATGTTCGGGACCGACTCGCCGTGCACCAGCACGTCGCCCTCGTCGGGATACAGCAGCCCGACCATGTGCTTGATGCAGACCGACTTCCCGGTCCCCGACGGCCCGAGGATCATCGAGATCTTGTCGTTCGGGATGCCCATGTTCAGGCCGCGCAGGATCTTGTTGCGGCCGAACGCCTTGTGGACCTCGACGAACTCGACGGCGTCCTCCACCCCGGAGGGACGCTTCTTGCCCGTGTGCCACTTGTACTCGTCGTCTTCGCGCGGCTGAGTCATGTCACCCCCCGATCGGTGCGCGTGGGTTCGCACCCCAGAAGACCTGGGTGCCGAGCATGCCGATCAGGTGGACCAGCACGATGTTGAGGACCATCGATTTCGCGGTGGCGGTGCCGACGCCCACCGGCCCGCCGCTCGCCGTGTAGCCGTAGTAACAGCCGACGAGCACGATCGCGGTGGCCATGACCATCGCCTTGATGAGGCTGAATAAGAGGTCCGGTGGGTTCTGGAACATCCAGAAGATGAGGCTGTAGCCGCCGCTGGAGACCTCGCCGATCTGCTCGACCACCGCCAGGTAGGAGGCGAGGAAGCCGGCGCCGATCCCGGCCAGGTAGACGAACGGGAGCACGAGCCAGCTCGCCAGCAGGCGCGTCGCGCACAGGAACGTGATCGAGGAGATGCCCATCACCTCGAGCGCGTCGATCTCGTCGGAGATGCGCATGGAGCCGAGCTCGGCGACGATGCCGGTGCCGACCTTCGCGGCCATCATGTAGCCGAAGGCGTACGGGATCAGCTCGCGCAGGTCGCACCAGGCCGCGAACACGCCGGCATACGCGGGCGCGCCGGTGGCGCGGTTGAAGTACGCGGCCTCGATGCCGCACTGGAGGCCGATGATGAACGTCAGGCCCCAGATGACGAGCGTGCTGGAGAGGATCAGCACGCCGGCCTGGCGCAGCGCCTCGCCGAAGTAGCGGAAGACCTTCAGGCCGTAGACCTCGCCCATCACGCGCCCGCAGAAGCGGACGATCTCGCCGAAGGACGCGAGCCACTCGCGCGGTATCGCGAACCAGCTCATTTGATGTTGAGGATCTCCGGATGCGTCGCCAGCAGCGTCTGCGTGAAGACGTAGTTGAACGCGAAGACACCGAGCGTGGAGATGACGACGGCCTGGTTGACCGCGCGGCCGACCCCCGCAGCGCCGCCGGAGGCCGTCATGCCCTTGTAACAGCAGACGACGGCGATGATCGCGCCGAACATCGTGCACTTCAGGACGCTGCCCCAGAGGTCCGGGATGCTCGCGTTGGTCAGCAGGTTGGCGAAGAACGGGCCCATCGGCTGCTGGTTGACGCCGTTGGCGACCAGGCCGCCGAAGATGCCGAACAGCACGGCGAACACGTCGAACATGCCCGTGACGAGCATCAGGGCCAAGAACCGCGGCACGACGAGGTTCTTCACCGGGTCGACGCCGAGCACCTGCAACGCGTCGAGCTCCTCGCGGATCTTGCGTGCGCCGAGGTCGGCGGTGATGGCGGTGCCCGCCACGCCGGCGAGGACGATCGCCGTCACGAACGGGGCGAACTCGCGGATGGAGGCGAGCACGAAGAAGCCGCCGAGGCGGTCGTTGGCGCCGAACAGCGTGAGGAAGTTCGAGGCCTGCAGGCCCGGTGCGGCGTAGCCGAACGCGATCGTGGACACCATCAGCGGGAACCAGCACAGGCGCAGCGCGAACAGGAACTGCTGGACGAACTCCCCGCCATAGGGGTACGGCGGCCTGAGGGCAGACACGATCGTCTTCCCCGTCAGGATCATCATGTCGCCGACTTCCTCCAGCAGGTTCTTCGCTGGGAGGAAGAGGCGATCAGCCGCACCTCGTACCAAAGCTCTCCTCTTTCTGACGCCGCGTTACGGCGCTAAGCCCGGAAGGTTATGGCACCGATCTCGGACGCGAGCCAGCAACACCACGTCGATGCGCCGACCTCGCTCCAGATTGCGGGCGATCATCACGCCCTCCTCCCGGAATCCGAGCGCTTGCGCGAGCGCGCGAGCGGGCGCGTTGTCAGGGGTGGTCGTGATCTCGAGGCGGTCGAGGTCCAGCGTCTCGAACGCCCAGTCGACCAGCAGCGAGACCGCGGGCTTGGCGAGGTGGCGGCCACGCGCCTCGGGGATCAGCCAGTAGCCGATCTCGCCGCGCTTGTGGCGCCAGGAGAGCGTGTGCAGCATCACGTGGCCCAGGAACGGGCGCTTGGTCTCGTCGGTCACGGCCAGGCCGAGGAACTCCCCGCGGGCCCGCAACCCCGGTTGACGCGCGATGAAGCGACGCACCGCGGTCTCCGTCGGGTCCTCGTCGGCGCCGATGTTGACGCCGAGCTGCGGGTCCTGCCGGAAGGCGGCGGCGAAGGCGTGCGCGTCGCGGGCGCGCAGGCGGCGCAGCGCGACCCCGTCGCGCTCGAGACCGTCCGGGACCGGGAGGCTGTTCGCGGCCACCGATGTATCTTCACGCACGTGCGCCGGGTCGTCCTTCTCGCCGTCCTCGCCCTCGCGGGCTGCGGTGAGGCGCGCCAGGACGCGGACGAGCCGTCGGGCGAGTTCAAGGTCGAGGTCGTCGAAGCCTCGTTCCCGGAGACCCAGCACGTCGCCGAGCGGGCCGAGCTGAAGGTCACCGTGCGCAACGGGGAGAGCGAGGAGCGGCTGCGCAACGTGGCCGTGACCGTCGAGACCAAGCCGCGCGGTGAAGACGCCGCGCTCGCGTTCGGCCGCAACGTGCGCGGCGCCGGGCTCTCGAGCGCCGGCCGGCCGATCTGGGTGCTCGACGAGGGCCCGGCCGGCAGCGACACCTCCTCGGTGAACACGTGGTCGGCCGGCGAGCTGTTCCCGGGCCAGGAGAAGGAGCTGGTCTGGAAGGTCGTGCCGGCCAAGGCCGGCACGTACGAGATCTCCTACCGCGTCTCGCCCGGGCTCGCGGGCAAGGCGCGGCCCGCCGCCGGCCGGACCAGCGGCACCTTCACGGTCGTGATCGAGGACGAGCCGGTCCCCGCGCGCGTGAACGACGACGGCGAGGTCGAGCGCGGCGGCGAACCGCCGGGCGGTGAGCTCTAGATCTGCGTGACGTTGACGGCCTTGGGGCCCTTGGGCCCGGGCTCGGAGTCGTAGGTCACCCGCGCGCCCTCGCGCAGCGTGCGAAATCCGTCCGCGTTGATACCCGAGTGATGGACGAAGTGGTCGGCGCCGGAATCATCGGGCGTGATGAATCCGAAGCCCTTGTCGTCGTTGAACCACTTCACGGTGCCGGTAGGCAAGGCTGCGTCTCCGTCGTGCTGGTTGGCGGGCGCGTGAAAGTACCATGATTGGACCGGTTAACGTCGGTTTACACCCTCGCAGCTCACCAATCGGTCACGTCGGTCCGCTCGCACCGTGTCGCGGCCCGATCCGCAGTTGACCTCGTCGCGCGTCCCGTCGCGCACGTCGATCGTGTCGCTCCCCGGCCCGGACTCGATGTCGTCGCGCCCGGAGCCCCCGTCGATCCGGTCCTTGCCGCCCCCGGATTCGATCTGGTCGTTGCCGGAGCCGCCGCTTATCCGGTCGTTGCCGGACTCCGTCGCGATCAGGTCGTTCCCCGCCCCGCCCTCGATCCGGTCCGACCCCGCTCCGGTGGCGATCCAGTCGTCCCCGGCACCCGCGTCGATCCGGTCGAGCCCGGTCCCGCCGTCGATCTCGTCGTCATCGTCGCCGGCGTCGACCTCGTCGTTGCCGGCGTCCGCCGACAGCGAGTCCACGCCGGCCTCGCCCAGCAGCTGGTCGTTCCCGCGCCCCGCGATCAGCGTGTCGTCCCCGTCACCGCCGCGCAGCGTGTCGTCCCCGCCCGTCCGGTCGTCGTCGTCGGTGCACACGTCCGGCCGCTCCGTCCCCGGCGGGCACACGCCGTCCCCGTGCAGCACGTCCCGCCCGGGCCCGCCGTCGATCCGGTCGTCGTCCCCCAGCCCGAAGACCACGTCGTCCCCGCCCTTGGCGAGCACCTGATCCGCCCCGGGCGTGCCCTGCAGGAAGTCGGTGAGGTCCGTGCCCTCGATCGTCGCAGCGCTCAGCGCGAGTGTGGCGGCCGCGGCCGCGATCCATCCGTTCACGTGCTCTATTGAACCCGCGACAGGGCCCGGCGATGCGGGGGTGCGTCGAGAAACCGTCCTGTGAGGACGCGTTCTCGACGCACCCCCAGCCGTCAGCGGTGCAGGCGCGGAGCGATGATGCGATAGGCCTTCAGGCCGAGGCCCAGCCGCTCGCGATCCTCGCTCAGCAACGGGTCCAAGCCCGTCAGCTCCTTCACCCGCTCCAGCCGGTACGCGACCGTATGCCGGTGCGCGTAGATCGCCGAAGCGGTCGCGTTCATGTTGCAGTTGCGTTCCAGGTAGGCGCTCAGGGTGCCGACCAGGTCCGTCGAGTACTGCGCGTCGTAGGCGACCAACGGCGCCACGGTGTCCTCGTAGAAGGACCGCACCTCCTCGGGGTGCGAGGCCAGCACGCGGAACAGCAGCCGGTAGGTGCCCGTGCCGATGTCCTCGTCGATCGGGACGTCGCTGCGGCGCAGCACGTCTAGCACGAGCTCGGCCTCCTGGATCGCGCGGCCCAGGTCGGCGACGTCCGCGTAGAACGAGGACACGCCCACGGTCCCGTGGCGCTGCAGCCGCGCCGCCAGCCGGCGCGCCGCGGCCAAGGTGGCGCTCGCGTCCGCCCCGCCGACGGCCGGCAGCAGCGCGTAGACGCGGCCGGACCCGCCGCCGCCGTCCATGTGCTGGGCCAGCGCGCCGGGGTGCTCGCCCGCGATCGTCGCCACGACGTGCCGGGGACGGTCAGACGACAGCTCCGCGCACAGCGCCACCGCGCCGCGACTCAAGTCGCAGCCCAGCCGCGCCGCCCGCCGCAGCACCTCGTCGGCCTCCAGGTCATCGCGCCCGCGCAGCTCCTCCAGGAAGGAGCCGCGCAGGTTCTGCTCGACCTCCAGCCGGGCCTCCTCGACCGCGACCTCGGTCAGGCACGCCACGGCCGCGACGTGCAGGAACTCCAGCGCCTCGGGGGCGGGGTCCTCCTCGCCGAGCAGCAGCACCGCGCCGAGCTGCTCGTCGCCGGAAGCGATCGGCACCTCGGCCAAGATTCCCGGCGGGACCGCCGCCGCGCGGTTGCGTGCCCGCTCGCTCACGTACCGTCGCAGCGCGGGCAGCTCGGCCACCGGGCCGGACGCGGCCGCCGCGCCCAGGCGGGGCACCACGATCGCCACCACTCCGCCGGTCTCGCCGGCCGCGAGCGTCGCGACCCCCTCCAGGCCGTCGCCGCTGAGCACCGCGTCGACCATGCGCAGGTGGATCGCGCGGACCCGCTCCATCACGGTGGCTCCGCGGTCGTCGCGGGGGGCCTCCATCGCCACGTTCAATACGCCTCCTTCGTACGCGGGGCGGCTGTGGTGAGCCGCCCCGCGCATCCGCCGTCTGACTAGGTCAGACCCGCTAGGTCGCCGCCTGCGCGACGCCCGGGTGGGCCTGCAGGGTCTCTTCGCCGGACTCGCCCGTGCGAATCCGGTAGGCCTCCTCGACGGGCAGGACGAACACCTTGCCGTCGCCGATCGAGCCGGTGCGGGCGTGCTTGAGGATGGCCTCGACCACCGTCTGCACGTCACCGCTGGCCACGACGCACTCGAGCTTGACCTTCGGCCGCAGCCAGTTGGTCAGCTCGGCGCCGCGGTAGCGCTCCGTGATGCCCTTCTGCCGTCCGGAGCCCTTGACCTCCGAGATCGACAGGGACGGGAACCCCAGTTCCAGGAGCTCCATCCGGATCGGCTCGAATGCCTCGTGCCGAATGAACGCCTCGATCTTTTTCACGCCGGAACCTCCCGAGTCGTGGCCTTCGGAGTCGCGCTACCGACCGGCGCGTTCGCCGGGGAGTAGCCCACGAGCTCCGGGGCCGGAATGAACTGCTCGGGATACCCGTACATGCCGTGCTCGGAAATGTCCAGACCGGCTTCCTCTTCCTCGGCCGACACGCGGAGGCCGTAGGTCTTCTTGATCAGCCAGAAGGTGACGAAGGACGCGCTGAACACGAACACGAACGCGACGATCACACCGACCGCCTGGTTGCCGAGCTGGCCGAGGCCGCCGCCGTAGAACAGGCCCGGCTCGCCGACCGCGTTCTTGGCGGCGAGGCGATCGGACGTGAACAGGCCGCACGCGAGCGTGCCCCAGATGCCGGCCAGGCCGTGCGCGGAGAGCGCGCCGACCGGGTCGTCGAGGACCTTGTCGATCGCGAGGATGCCGAAGACGACGACCACACCGGCGACCAGGCCGATGATCGGCGCCGCCCACAGCTCCACGTAGCCCGACGGGGCGGTGATGGCGACCAGGCCGGCGATCGCGCCGTTGCCCGCCATGCCGATGTCGATCTTGCGGACCTTGAGCCACATCACCGCGACCGCGGCGAGCACGCCGCCGGCGGCGCCGAGGTTGGTGACCGCGGCGATCTCCGGGAAGCGGCCGTCGAGCGCGCCGAGCGTCGAGCCGGGGTTGAAGCCGAACCAGCCGAGCCACAGGATCAGGACGCCGAGGCCGAACAGCGGCATGCTGTGGCCCGGGATGGCGCGCGGCTTGCCGTCGTTGCCGTACTTGCCGCGGCGGGCGCCGAGCAGCAGGAGCACGGCGAGCGCGCCGGAGGCGCCGATCAGATGGACCACCGTGGAGCCGGCGAAGTCCTGGACCGAGAACTGCTCGGCGACCCAGCCGCCGCCCCAGATCCAGTGCGCGCCGATCGGGTAGATGATCGCCGAGAAGACGATCGCGTAGATCACGTACACGCCGAACTTGACGCGCTCGAGCGTGGTGCCCCAGACGATCGCCAGCGACACGGCGCAGAACACGAACTGGAAGAAGAACAGCGCCTCGACGGTGATCGTGCCGTCCGGCAGGCTGATGAGCGGGAAGTCGGCGGTGGGATTGTCACCGGCCAGGAAGAAGCCGCTCGTGCCGATCAGAGATCCGCCGTCACCGAACGCGAAGGCGAAACCAACCGCCCAGAAGCAGATCGCCGCGATCGAGAAGTTGACCAGGATCTTCGCGATGATCGTGCCGGCGTTCTTGCCGCGCGAGAAGCCGATCTCCAGGAAGGCGAAGCCCGCCTGCATGAACATCACGAGGACGGCCGCGACCATCACCCAGATCGAGTTGATTCCGACCTCGACGGGCAGCTGGCCCTCATCAGCCATCCGCAGGGTCGCCGGGTCCGCCATCGCTACCGCGGGCACGGCCAGTAGTGCGAGCAGCCCGGCCCCCATACCGGTCGCCCAACGGGTCCTACGCATCGTTCCTCCTCTGTGAAACAGCATCGAGGAGCAGTCTCCGTTGCGAGGGTCAGCGCATCATTGTCCCCGTGTCGAAGATTCGCTAGGCGCAGTTCTCCCTGCGGTCGATCCCGCTTGTGCGACCAGTACAGCGACGTCGTCGCGCACCGCGCCGCCGCCCGCCTGAGCCGCCGCAGCCAGGCAGTTGAGCGCCGTTTCCCGCGCGTGTGAGGCGCGCGCGGCGCGCAGCAGATCGCCCACGTCCTCGGTGGACAGCGTGCGCGCCGGAGCACCCGCTTCGGTCAACCCGTCCGTGTAGAGCAGCAGCGTGTCCCCGGGGGCCAACCGCGTCTCGACGTCGTGCACGCGCGGGTCCTCGAGCACGCCCAGCAGCGTGCCCGTGCACTCCAGCGCGCGCAGGTTCCCGTCCGGGTCCAGCAGCACCGGGGGCGGATGCCCGCCGCACGCGAGCGTGACCGCGAAGCCGTCCCCGTGCGCGATCAACCGCGCGAAGACCGCGGTCAGGAACTGCCCCGGCCGCCCCTCCGCCAGCACGGCGCGGTTGAGCGCGCGCAGGACGTGGCTCGGCGCCGCGCCCTCGACCGCCGCCGCGCGCACGGTGTGACGGGCGAGCGCCGTCAGCGCGGCGGCGTCGACACCCTTGCCGCACACATCGCCGATCGCGATCCCCCACACGTCCGGCGCGATCGTGAACGCGTCGTAGAAGTCGCCGCCGACGTCGAGCCCGATGGTGCCCGCGTTGAGCTCCGCCGCGAGGTCCAGTCCTGGGATGCTCGGAAGGCCGCGAGGCAGCAGCGAGGCCTGCAGCGTCTGCGCGACGTCGCGCTCGCGCTCGTAGAGCTGCGCGCGGGCGAGGGCGATGGCGCACTGGGTCGCGAGCGCGGCGAGCAGGTCGTGCTCGCCCGCTTCGAGCGTGCGCGGGCGGGTGAAGTCGATCAGCAGCACGCCGAGCGGGTCGCCCGCGGTCACCAACGGGAACGCGACGAGCGCCGGCACGTCCGCGAGCTCCGGGAAGCGCTCGGCCATCTCCTCCGGCGTGCGCACGTGCACGGGACGCCCGGTGCGCACGGACTCGGCGGTCGGCCGGCGCGCGCCGAGCGCGACCTGCGCGAGCCGGCCGTGCTTGGAGGCGTTGAGCCCGTCGATCGCGGCCAGCTCCAGCCACTCGCCGCGCACGAGCAGCAGCGCGGCGCCGTCGCTGTCGAACGCCGCCCGGGCCTCCGCGACCGCCGTCTCGGCCACGTCGGTGACCGTGACGGCCGCGGCGAGCGTCGCGGTCGCGTGCTGGAGTCGCTGGCGCGCGTCCTCGGCCTGCCGGCGCGCCTCGACGTCGGACACCGCGGCGCCGACCGCCACCGGCTCCTCGCCACCCGCGAGGACCGGGAAGTAGCTGGCCTCGAAGCGGTGGCCGTCGACCGCGATCTCGATGTCGAGCACGGGCTGCCCGGTCGCGAGCACCCGCTCGAGCGCCGCGACCGCGTCAGGGTGCTGAACGCGCCTGCCGATGTGGTCGGCCGCCGCGCGCCCGTTCATCCGCGCGAGCGCGTCGTTGACCCGCAGGTAGCGCAGGTCGCGGTCCACGAACGCGAGCCCGAGCGGCGCCTCGCCGAAGACGGCATCGAGCTCGGCCAGGTACCGCTCGCCGATCCGCCGCAGCTCGGCCTCGGAAGCCGCCAGGTTCGTGGCAGTGGCGTTGAACGCCTGCGCGAGCTCGATCGTCTCCGGCGGGCCCGACTCGGGCAGGCGGGCGCCGTAGCGGCGGGCG
Organism: Solirubrobacter deserti; assembly: GCF_027587175.1. Lineage (GTDB taxonomy): Bacteria > Actinomycetota > Thermoleophilia > Solirubrobacterales > Solirubrobacteraceae > Solirubrobacter > Solirubrobacter deserti. The sequence goes on along the minus strand of NZ_JAPCID010000009.1, from coordinate 157,425 downwards.
CCGAGCTCGCGTGCGAACGTCTGCAGGCGGCCGACCGGGATCACGACGCTCCGCACGGCGCCGTAGGAGATGAGCGCGATCAGCGCGAGCAGGACGGCCAGGCCGCCGCTGGCGGTGACGATCGCCTGCCGGCGCAGGTCCGCGGTCACCTCGCGGCGCCGCATCAGCTCGCGGCGCTCGTAGCGGTCGAGCTGGATCAGCGTGAGGCGCAGCTCGTCGAAGTCGAGCCGCTCGTCCAGGGCGGTCTCGCGCGAGCGGTCCATGCGCGCGACGATGCTGTCGAGCGAGGCCGTGTACGTCTCGGCCTGGCGGCGCAGGAGGTCGATCCGGGGCCGCTGCTCGGTGTCGTCGCGCACGGCGGCGAGCGCCTCGATCTGGTACGGCAGCTCGCGGCGCGCGAGGTCGAACGGCGTGCGCAGCGACTCGTCGCCGGTGAGCAGGTAGCCGCGCACGCCGCGCTGCATGTCGCGCGTGAGCCGCTGCGCGCTGGCGATCGCGTTCCGGGCGTCGGTCACCTCACGCGCCGGCCCGGCCGCGCGCTGCTGCTCGTGCAGCGCGTTGAGCAGCAGCGCGAACGTGATCGCGGACACGACCGCGATCAGGCCACCGGCGGCCAGCACGCGTACACGGAGGCCCCAGGGTCGGCGCACGAAGGGGCACTCTATGGCGTGCGGCGAAGTGGGCGCACTCCGATTTGGACACGTGGACAAAGAGCCCAGGCCGCGGTCCGCCTAGGTTAAGGGCCGCTGTCTCGAGATCCTGAGGAGGACCACGCCCGAATGCCGACCCGTACCCGCACGCCGAATGTCACCGCCGCCCAGTGGAGCCCGAACGGCGGCGCCCTTGGCCAGGCGGACCTGACGCAGGCCAGCGCCAACCGCTTCGGCGACAACGTCTTCTCGATCGCCGTCCAGCGCCAGCGCCTGCCCAAGGCGGTCTTCCGGCAGCTCGAGGCGACGGTCGCCAAGGGCCAGCCGCTCGAGCCGGCGCTCGCCGACGCGGTCGCCTCGGCGATGCGCGAGTGGGCGATGGAGCGCGGCGCGACGCACTACACGCACTGGTTCCAGCCGCTGACCGGATCCACCGCCGAGAAGCACGACTCGTTCTACGGCCCGACCGGCGACGGCACCGCGATCGCCGAGTTCTCCGGCAAGGAGCTCATCCAGGGCGAGCCCGACGCGTCCTCCTTCCCGTCCGGCGGCATCCGCTCGACGTTCGAGGCCCGCGGCTACACGGCCTGGGACCCGTCTTCGCCCGCGTTCATCCTCGAGAACCCGAACGGCGCGCTGCTCTGCATCCCGACCGCCTTCACCTCCTGGAGCGGCGAGGCGCTCGACAACAAGATCCCGCTGCTGCGCTCGATGGACGCGCTGTCGCGCAGCGCCGTCCGCGCGCTCTCGCTGCTCGGCGAGACCGCCCAGCACGTGTTCACCACGGTCGGCGCCGAGCAGGAGTACTTCCTGATCGACGAGCAGTACTACTTCGAGCGCCCCGACCTGCTGACGACCGGTCGCACCCTGTTCGGCGCCAAGCCGCCCAAGGGCCAGGAGCTCGACGACCACTACTTCGGCTCGATCCCGGAGCGCGTGCTCGCCTACATGCTCGAGGTCGAGCGTGAGCTGGCCAAGCTCGGCGTGCCGATCAAGACCCGCCACAACGAGGTCGCCCCGGGCCAGTACGAGGTCGCCCCGATCTTCGAGAACTCGAACATCGGCGCCGACCACCAGCAGATCACCATGCAGGTGCTGCAGAACATCGCGCGCCGCTACGGCCTGGTCTGCCTGCTGCACGAGAAGCCGTTCGCCGGCGTCAACGGCTCGGGCAAGCACAACAACTGGTCGATGGGCACCGACACGGGAATCAACCTGCTCGATCCGGGCGACACGCCGCACGAGAACCTGCTGTTCCTGTTCTTCTGCAGCGCCGTGCTGAAGGCCGTCAACGCGCACCAGGAGCTTCTGCGCGCGTCGGTCGCCAACGCCGGCCAGGACCACCGCCTGGGCGCGAACGAGGCCCCGCCCGCGATCATCTCGATCTTCCTCGGCGCCGAGCTCGAGAAGGCCTTCACCGCGATCGAGACCGGCAGCGGCGACGCCGCCACCCCGGCCGCGTTCCTGGAGATGGGCGCCTCGGTGCTTCCGCGCTTGCCGCTGCACGGCGGCGACCGCAACCGCACCTCGCCCTTCGCCTTCACCGGCAACAAGTTCGAGTTCCGCGCGCTCGGCTCGTCCATGTCGCTCGGCATGCCGAACACGATCCTCAACACGATCACCGCCCAGGCCATCGATCAGCTGAGCGACGTGCTCGAGTCCGCGACCAACGGCGGCACCTCGATCGAGGAGGCCGTGCTGGAGATCGTCAAGTCCACCTGGGCCGACAACAAGCGGATCGTCTTCTCCGGCGACGGCTACTCCGACGAGTGGCACGCCGAGGCCGAGTCGCGCGGCCTGGCCAACCTGCGCCAGTCCCCCGACGCCCTCCCGTGGCTCGTCAAGGAGCAGACGGTCGAGGTCTTCTCCAAGTACAACGTGCTGTCCGAGCGCGAGCTCGAGGCCCGCTACGAGGTCGCCGTCGAGCAGTACGTGACGACGATCAACATCGAGGGCGAGACCGCCGCCGCGATCGCCCGCACGATGCTCCTGCCCGCCGCCGTCCGCTGGCTCGGCACGCTGCAGCAGGTCGGCGTGGCGAAGCTCACCGAGGAGACCGGCCCGCTCGTCGACGAGTTCGTGGAGGCGATCCTCGTGCTCGAGGCCGCGAACCGCGACCACCCCGAGGGCGTCGACGCGCTCGAGGAGGCCAAGTACGTCCAGGGCACGGTCATCCCGGCGATGAACGGCGTCCGCGAGATCGCCGACAAGCTCGAGAAGATCGTGCCGGACGACCTCTGGCCGCTCCCGAAGTACTCGGAGATCCTCTTCATCAAGTAGGAGCGCCCGTTTCCAGGCCGCCGCGTGCGGGCACGCGGCGGCCATGGACACCTGGGAGCTCACCGACGAGGAGATGAACTCCGTGCTCGCCGAGTGCATGGAGCGCACGTTCGACTACTTCGTCGGCAAGGTCGCCGACTGGGGCCAGGTGTGGGTGCTGGCGAAGCCTCCGCACGAGCTCGCCATGATCGAGAGCGACCGGCCCGCGCTCGCCGTGTGGCCGCATCAACGCTACGCCGAGGCGTGCCGGGTGCGCAACTGGGCCGACTACGAGCCGCACTTCGTCGAGCTCGACAACTTCCTCGAGGCGACGCTGCCGGAGGCCGAGGAGCAGGGGCACATCATCGCGATCCTGCATTCGGCCGAGACGCAGCGGCACGTGACCGTCCCGCCGGACGAGCTCCGGCAGGTGCTCGAGCAGCACTGAACGCTGTGGACGTCGGGCTAGGTGCGGTCCCGGTCGGAGAGGACGGACGCGATGTCGCGCTTGAACGCCATCAGGCGCAGCATGTCCAGCCGGTCGGCATCCTCGGCGGCGCGCTTCTCGTCGTTGGTCTCTCCGCGTTTCTCGCGCTTGGCCGGACCCGTGACCGGGTCGGTGTTGCGGACCGGCACGGCCTGCAGCCCGAGGCGGGTGGCGGCGGCCATGTCGCGCGCGGTGAGCTCGTTCACCGGCGGCGGCGTCGGCGGCGTGTAGCGGGCCGGCGCGAGGCTCGCGCCGTTCACGTTGAGAGCCATCACGCACTGCATCGGAGCGCGGTGTCGTCGCGCTGAGACAACCGGTGACTGAGTCGACGCATGTGCGGGGATGACGGCTCGCGGTGAGCGCACGGCGGATCCTCGACAAGAGCCTGTTCGCGCTCAAGCGCGCGTGCCTGGAGTTCGTGGACGACCGCGGGCACCGCGACGCCGCCCAGATCGCGTTCTTCGCGACGCTGTCGTTCGTGCCGCTCGCGATGCTGCTCGTCGGCGGGTTCGGGCTGTTCTTCGACGATGAGGAGATCCGCGAGCGGGTCGTGCGCGTGATCTTCGACAACGTGCCGCTCTCGCAGGAGTCCGACCGGGGACGGCTGGAGCGCACGGTCGACGACGCGCTGGACAACACGGGCCAGCTCGGGCCCATCAGCATCGTGCTGCTGATCGTGGCCGCGAGCGGCGTGATGGGCGCGCTGCGGCACGCGATCAACGAGGCGTGGGACATCCACACGCGCCCGCCGATCGTCCGCCGCAAGCTGCTGGACCTCTCGCTCGTGCTCGGCTCGGCCGCGTTCGTGGTCTTCTGCCTGAGCATCAGCGCCACGCGCGAGACCGCCGACGACCTCGAGGACACGGGCTGGATCCTCGACCTGGTCGGCGACGCGCTGCCGTTCATATTCAGCGTGCTCGTCGTGCTGTTCCTGTACCGCGTGCTGCCGAGCCCGCGACCGAAGACGCGCGAGATCTGGCCCGGGGCCGTCGTCGCCGCGCTGCTGATCAGTCTCACCCGCGGCGCGCTGGAGCTCTACTTCGAGCACCTGGCCGACTTCGGCGCGCTGTACGGGTCGCTCGGCGCGCTGATGGCGCTGCTGATCTTCATCTACGCGGTGTCGCTGATCCTCGTCTTCGGCGCCGAGTACGCGTCGGAGTGGTCGCGGGTCCCTAAGCCCCCAGCTGACGACGATCGCTGACGCCGAGCTTCTGCATCGCACGGTACAGGTGCGTCTCGACCGTGCGGATCGAGAGCACGAGCCGGTCGGCGATCTCCGCGTTGGACATCCCGCGCCCCGCCAGCGTGGTCATCTGCAGTTCCCGCGGCGTCAAGCCCGAGGGCGTGTCGTCGAGACCCGCGATCACGATCGGCGGCGCGCCGTGGCCGTCGGGCTGAAGCTCGCGGCAGCGGGCGGCGGCGCGACGGGCGGAGTCGTGCCGGCCGGCAGCGACGTGCGCGTCGGCGGCGTGCCCGGCGCACTCGGCCGCATAGCGCAGTGCGCCGAGCGCCGCGAGCCGCTCGGCCGCGTCCAGCAGCGCGGCCCCGTCGCGCCGGGCGAGCGCGGCCGCGTGCGCGGCGTACCCCTCGGTGAGCGGCGCGTCGCAGCGCTCGGACAGCGCGACCAGTGCCAGGCACGGTTCGCGTCCGTGCGTGCCGAGCCGTAACGCCTCGTAGGCGAGCCGGCAGGCGTACACCGGCATCCACTCCAGCTCCGCGGCCTGCTCGAGCAGATGCCGCTGGGCGCGCAGTGCATCCCCGCGCGCCACGAGCGCCCAGGCCTGGCCCAGCGCGAGATACGGGCGCAGCGGATCGGTCAGCGGCAGCGCGTCGGCGGCAACCTCCAGCCGCAGCGCCGCGTCCGCCGCCGCCTCGACCGCCCCCGTACCGAGCGCGACCGCGATCTGGAACGCACGCACCGCCAGGATGCTCCCGAACGGGTCCTGGCGCTCGAAGTGGGTCGCCGCCTCCGCCAGCCAGCGGCGGGCGTCGGCGAACCGCCCGCCCATCAGCGCCAGCTCGCCCGCGGCGACAGCGCACATCCCTGCCGCCGCATGGTCGTTGGCGGCCACGGCGAGCGTGAACTGCTCCTCCGCCGTCAGCACCGTGGTCGCGAGCGAGATCCCTGAGACCGTGCCGGCGATCACCCACGTCGCGAGCGCGAGCGTGTCGTACTCGTCGCGCAGCGGCAGCTCCGGCCGCAGCGGCTCGATCAGCGCCTGCGCCTCCCGTACCCGGCCCGCGTACAGGTAGTCGGCGGCGAGCGTGCGCTCGACCCAGTTGCGGGCGGCGACCGTGAGCGTCGGCAGCCCGCGGATCTCCTCCGCGAGCGCGGACACCGTCCCCGGGCGGCTCGCGAGCGCCATGAACTGCAGCCGCAGCGGCTCGATCCGGGCTTCCCACGTGGTCGCCGCCCACCAGCCGCGCGCCCGCTCGATCAGCGCGACCGCGTCCGCCGCCCGGTCAAGGTTCCAGAACAGCACCGACGCGCGCTGCTGCACGTAGTCGTAGGCGACGTCCTCGGAGTCCAGCTCGCCCTCGAGGCCCGCGAGCACGGCCTCGGCCTCCGCGTAGCGCTTCTGGAACGCGTGGGCCCGCGCGAGAATGAGCCCGGCCGCGCTGCCCGCGCCTCCGTCACGCGCCCGCTGCGCAAGCTCCGCGGCCAGCGCGGGATCGGCCGAGCGACTTGCGGCGCGCGCGGCCACGAGCGCGAGCTCCGGCTCCACCTCGGCGCCCGCGTCGAGCTGCCAGCGCGCGACCCGCAGCGCATCGTCGGCCGTCCGGGTCGCGCGCCCGGCCACCGCCGCGGCCAGCCGCAGCCGCAGCGAGCGCGCGAGCGTGACCGGCAGCGCCGCACGCAGCATCTCGCCGTAGAGCGGATGCGCCAGCCAGAACTCGCGCGCCGACGCCGTCACCAGCCCCTGCGTCTCGAGCGCGATCAGCGCCTCCGGGTCCACCAGGCGCATCACCTCGGCCAGCCCGAGCGGCTCGCCGAGGGCGAGCAGCTCCATCGCGAGCCGCTGCTCACGGTCCAGCCCGTTCAGGCGCTCGGACACGAGCTCGAGCAGGGGCTGGCTCGGCACCGGCCGCTGCGCGAGCGTCCACAGGCCGTCGGCGAACGTGAACGCGCCCTCCTCCAGCCACCCCGAGACGATCTGGTGCAGGTAGAGCGGGTTGCCGCGGCTGCGCGCCCACGCCCAGCCGAGCGTGCGCCGCTCGACCGGGCCCCCGAGCGCCGCCTCGACGAGCCGCTCGGTCGCCTCTTCGGTCAGCGGCTCGAGGTCCAGCCGCAGCGCCGCCCCGTCCTTCCAGAGCGCGGTGACCGCGTCCGGGACGGGCTCGCCGGTGCGCACGGTCGTGATGACGAACGCCGTGGTGGTGAGCTGCAGGTTCAGCAGCAGCGCGGCCGAGGCGGGGTCCAGCAGGTGCGCGTCGTCGACGCCGAGGACGAGCGGCCGCCCCGCACTGTGAGCGCGCAGGGCTTCGGTCGCACCGCGCAGCAGCGCGAGCCGGTCGTCGGACCGCACCTCGGACGGGAGGACGGGGGCGAACGCGCCGAGCGGCAGCGTGGCGGCGCTGCGGGTCGCCTGCACCCAGATCGTCAGCGCGCCGTCCAGGTCGGCCGCCGCCAGCGCCTCGCGGGCGAGCCGAGACTTGCCCACGCCGGCGCCCGCGTGCACCGTCACCCCCCGCGCGCGCTCGAGCGTGCGCGCCCGGGCGATGTGCTCGAGCTCGGCCTCGCGGGCCACGAACGGCCAGCTCTGAGGCGGAGCGGTGGAGTCCGGCATGCCGCGACCCTAACGGTGCCGGTACCGTTGCGAAAGAGGTGCCCCACCGGTTGTCATCCACGCAATGGCCGCTTGTGGGCCGGACGGGCGAGCTTAACCGGTTGAACCGGCTGCGCGGCGCCGCGCCGGGGGTGGTGGTGAGCGGCGAAGCGGGCATCGGCAAGTCGCGGCTGGCGCGCGAGGCGCTGGCCGCCGCCGCGGCGGCCGGCGCGCACGTGGAGTGGGTGCAGGCGACGCGCAGCGCAGCCGCGGTGCCGCTCGGCGCGCTCACGGGCCTGCTGGGTGCGGAGACCCGGTCGACGAGCCCGCTGGACGTGATGCGCTCGACCGCCGACGGCCTGCGCGAGCGCGCAGGCGACCGGCCGATCGTGCTCGGGGTCGACGATGCCCAGCTGCTCGACCCCGCGTCCGCCGCGCTCGTGCTCCAGCTGGTCACCACCCGGACCGTGTTCGTGCTGGCGACGCTGCGCTCGGGCGAGCCGGTTCCGGACGCGATCGCGGCGCTGTGGAAGGACGCGGGGGCGCACCGCGTGGAGCTCGGCACGCTGGACGAGGCCGAGACCGGCGCACTGATCGAGGCCGTGCTCGACGGGCCGGTCGAGCAGGCCGCCAAGCGCTGGCTGTTCGAGAGCAGCCACGGCAACGTGCTCTACATCCGCGAGCTGCTCGTCGGCGCGCTCGAGGGGGGCGCGCTGGCGGCGCGCGACGGACTCTGGCGGCTCCCTGAGCACCCGCCGCTCAGCCGCTCGCTGACCGAGCTCGTCAACGACCGCATCGCGGGCCTCGGCGACGACGCGCTGCGCGCGTTGCAGACGCTCGCGCTCGGCGAGCCGCTGGCGCTCGCCGACATGATCGAGATCGCCGGGGAAGCCGCGCTGATCGAGGCTGAGCGCGACGGGCTGGTCGTGATCGCGGACGCCGACGGTGACCCGGTCCGGCTCGCGCACCCGCTCTACGGCGAGGTGATCCGCGCGACGCTGCCGCATCTGCGCGGCCACGAGCTGCGCGTGCGGCTGGCCGGCACGCTGCGGGCGCGCGCCCCGCTGCGCGGCCGCGACGCGCTCAAGCTCGCGCGCTGGCTGTTGGACGCCGGCGAGCCCGTCGAGCCGGAGCTGCTGACGGACGCGGCGCGCGCGGCCAACGCGGCCGGCGACCCCGCGTTCGCGGTCCGGCTGGCGGAGCTGGCGCTCTCCGCGGGCGCCTCCCCCCGCGCCGCGCTCGCGCTCGCGCGAGCTCACATCGACGCCCGCCGCTTCGCGTCCGCCGAGGCCGTGCTCGCGCCGCTCGAAGGCCGGCTCTCCGACCAGGACGAGACCCTCGAGTACCTCCAGCAGCGCGTGATCGTGCTGTTCTGGGGGCTGCAGCGCCACGACGAGCTCCCCGCCTTGCTCGAACGCGCCGAGACCTGGTGGCCCGAGCCGGAATGGCGGCGCCGGCTGGTGTTCGTGCGCATGCACGTGAACGCGCTGGACGGCGACTACGCCCGCATGGCCGAGGCGTCGGCGGCCGCGCTGGAGGACCCCGAGCTCGACGAGGCCACGCGCCGCCAGATCGCGCCGTTCCACGGTCGCGACCTCCTGTACTCCGGCCGCACGCGCGCGGCCTACGCGTGGGCGCGCCGCCGGCGGCCGCGGCTGCCGCTGCGCGACTTCAGCGACGAGGTCGCGTTCGCGGTCTGGGTCTCATCGGCGGTGCAGTGCGGCTATCAGTGGGATGAGCTCTCCGCGGAGCTGCCGGACGCGCTGGTCGAGGCCGTACGAGCGGACGACCACGCCGGGGCCGGGCTGGCCGCGTTCGGCTTGGGCACGATCGCGCTGGCCGCCGGCCGGTTCGTCGACGCCGGGCGCTGGCTGACCGAGTCCGAGCTCCACCTCGGCCGCCACGATGCCGTCGACATGCTGCCCATCGCGCTGGTGATGCGCGTGAAGGCCGAGGCCGGCGCCGGGGACGTGGACACGGCGCGTCTCGCGCTCGAGCGCTTGCGCGTGACATTCGAGAGCCGCGCCGGGCTCGCGCGCGACGCCCCGTTCTTCGCCTGCGCGCAGGCCGCGATCGCCGACGCCGAAGGCGATCGGGAAGACGCCCGCACGCTGCTCGCCGAAGCCGCCGGCGCGGTGGCGCACGTGCCGCTGTGGGCGGCCCAGTTCACGCACGACGCGCTGCTCGTGGGCGCCGACGCCGCGCCCGCGGCCGCCACGCTCGAGGCCCTGCGCGAGCACTGCGACGCGCCGCTCGTGGAGGGATACGCCGCACACGCCCGCGGCCGCGCCGACGACGACCCGGAACGGCTGCTCGCCGCTGTCGACTGCTTTGAAGGGGTCGGCGCGCAGCGCGCCGCGATGCTCGCGTGCGTGGACGCCGGCCGCGCCCTGCTGCGCGTGGGCGCGGTGGACGGGGCGCGACGGGCCGCCGCCCGTGCGGCCACCCTCCACGCTCCGGGCCACGGCACCGAGCCGCCACGGCTGGAAGGGCTCGGCGACGTGGCCCTCACACCGCGCGAGCACCAGCTCGTCGAGCTCGCGGCGGAGGGCCTGACCAGCAAGGAGATCGCCGAGCGCCTGGTGCTGTCGGTGCGGACCGTCGAATCGCACCTGTACCGGGCGATGACCAAGCTCGGCGTCAACGACCGTCGCGAGCTCAGCCGGCTGCGCCCCTGATCAGTACACGAAGATGTGATCGAGCTGGGAAGGCCGCGATTGCTGGCCTTGGCGCGGTTCTTGTCGCCCACCGGCCCGGTCCAGACGTCGTTACTGAACGATTGTCGGAAACGCGAAAAGAGGGCTCAAGCTCCGACGCCGAGCGTCCGATGAAGTGAGTGAGCCCGACAACAACCCCCCTCTCATCGGGCTCACCCTCCCCTCAATAACCCCGGCACGGCCCCGCCTTCTCCCGAGCGGGGCCGGTCGCCGTTAATCGCCGTTTACGAGCCCGCGCTGTGCCGCCCAGTGGGAGACCTCGTGGCGCGAGGAGAGCTGCAGCTTGCGCAGGACGTTGCCCACGTGGGTCTCGACGGTGCGGTCGCTGATGCCGAGCCGCTGCGCGATCCGCTTGTACGCGTACCCGCGCGCGAGGTGATGCAGGACCTCGCGCTCGCGCGGCGTGAGTGACTCCAGCTCGTTCTTCTCCGGCGCCGGCGCGGAGAACGCCTGCAGCACGAACGCCGCCAGCCGCGGCGAGAAGCACGCCTCGCCCGCCGCGACGGTGCTGATCGCGTCCAGCAGCTCGCTCGTGTCGATCGTCTTGGTGACGTAGCCGAGCGCCCCCGCGCGGATCATCGGCACGACGTCCTCGGCGGCGTCCGACACGCTCAACGCGAGCACCTTGGGCGTACCCTCGCGCGGCAGCGCCTCGAGCACCGACACGCCGCCGCCCTCGGGCAGGTGGACGTCGAGTAGGACGACGTCCGGCTGCGTCTCGGCGATCACGGCCAGGGCCCGCGCGGGCGTCGCGGCCTCGCCCACGACCTCGTGGTGCGGCGCGAGCTCCGCGCGCACGCCCGCGCGGAACAGGTGATGGTCGTCGACGACGACGATCCTCATCCCGTCACCCCGATCCGCAGCGCGACCTCGGTGCCTTCCGGCGAGGAGTCGATCTCCGCGCTCCCGCCGACGGCCCGCATCCGCCCGATGATCGAGTCGCGCACGCCGCGCCGCTCGGTCGGGACGGTCGCGAGCTCGAATCCAGGGCCTTCGTCGCGCACGAACACCTCCGCGCCGTCGGGCGAGACCTGGGCGAACACGAAGATCGGCGAGCCGGCATGCCGCGCGGCGTTGCGCAGCGCCTCGCGCGCCGCGGCGGCCAGCGCCTCCGTCTCGCGGTCCAGCGGCCGCTCGCCCAGGATCGTCAACTCCACGGTCGCATCATGGTCGTCCTCGACCTCGGCGACCGCCTTGCGCAGCGCGGCGCCGAGTGTCTCGGTGCCGAGCTCGACCTCGCCGGCCATCCACGCGCGCAGCTCGTGCTCCTGCCGGCGCGCGAGCCGCTGCACGGCGGCGGGATCGTGCGCCTGGCGCTGGACCAGCGCGAGGGTCTGGAGGACGGAGTCGTGCAGGTGGGCGGCGACGCGGCGGCGCTCGTCCTCGCGCGCGGTGGTCAGACGCGCGCGGTCCGAGCGGGCCAGCCCCGCGATGAGGAGGGGCACGGCGATGAGGGCCGCCGCGCCGCCGCCCAGCACGAGCAGCAGGGCCAGGGACAAGAGCCCGCTGCTGCTCGCACCGATGTACGCCAGGCCGAGGAACGCAGCCAGGGCCACCAGTGCAAGTCCGCCGAGCGCGCGCCAAGGGGCGGGCATCGGCACGTCGTTGGTTCCCGTGAGCCGCTGCCACGGGGTCAGGCCGCGCTGCGCGAGCCCGAAGCGCGCGCGCAGGTCATCGGCGATCAGGATCAACCCGCCGAGCGCCGCCAACGCGATGATCGCCAGCGGCGTCAGGGCCATCAGGGCGTCGGGCAGCGCCCACAGGACGCGCCCGTCGGCGAAGTACCCGAAGAAGATCAGCAGCGCGAACGGCGCCCCGGCCACGAGCGCGCCGACGAGCAGCGCCGGGTGCCGGCGCACGCCGGCGAGCGCCCGCGGGGCGAGGACGAACAAGCCGAGCACCGTGCCCGCGCCGAGCAGCGCGAGCGGCAGCGTGTCGCCCGCGTCGCCCAGTGCGACCGCGAGCGCGGCGACGAGCAGGGCGCCCGCGAGCGCGGTGATGCGACCGGCGGGATCGGCGATGACGCTCATCGGGACTTCCGCTTCTTCGGCTTGCGTTTGGCCCGCGGTTCCGCGACCGGCGCCTCCGCGCACGGGCCGGACATGAGGCGCTCGATCCGCGCCTGGTCCGCCACCTGTTCCGTGCGCCGCGAAGTCCACTCGTCGATCACCCGCCGCGCCCCCTCGTCCGACAGTCCCGTCGTGTCCGGCCGCTCCTCCGGGTAGACCTCGTAACCCGGCCAATCCGGGTACGAGCGCGGGGACACGCTGTTCGGATAGTCGCGCACGATGAGCTCGCCGCCCATGGTCGAGTAGTCGATGACGAGCGTGGGCCCCACCCGCGGCGTCGCCCGGCCGTTGCGGTGCGCGGCCTCCAGGTCCGACCGTGCGCCGTACTGGCCGAACACGATCGGGGTCGGCGAGGCCAGGTTGCCCTCGCCGAGCAGGACGGCGCCCGCCCGCAGCGCGAGCGGCGGGTTGCGCTGCTGGACCTCGACGTGCACGCACCGGTCATGCGGAAGCGCGACGAGCGTGCGCCGTAGACCTGCTTCGACCCGCATCTCGACGCGCCCGCTCGCGGGGAACGTGGTCCGGCGCAGGTCGAGCGTAAGCAGGCCGAGACCGCTCTTGTAGGTGCCGAGCTCGGCGGAGGTCCGCGGCTCCACGGTGACCGAATCCGCGCTCGGGTCCACTTCGACGCCACCGATCGCGAGCGCCGCGCTGGGCAGCACGAGCGCGCCGATCGGCAGCAACGCCCACGCGGGTCCGAGCCTGCTCCATCCCGCCAGCACGCCGACGAGGATCGCGCCCGCGAGCGCGACGATCACCCAGCCGAAGCCGAAGATCGTGGCGGCCGTGCCGAGCCCGGCGAGCGTCGCGAGGGCGATCAGCGCGCCGCCCGCCTGGGCCAGCAGCACGATGCCGCGCTGGCCGGGCGTGACGCCGTCCTCGCTCTCCCCGGGCAGGATGAGCCACGCGGCGATGTACACCATCACGCCCAGGCCGAACATGAGGCCCGCGACGGCGAAGCCGAGGCGCACGCGCGCGACCGGAACCGTCCAGCGCGCCGCGAGGCCCGAGCAGACGCCGCCGAGCCAGCGGCCGCGGCGGTGACGCACGAGCGGTGTGGGAAGTGCTTCATCCATCGCTGAGCATTGTGTGCCGCGGTCGGAGCGAGCGCCAGTCGTGATCGCCCGGAGAGTACGTCCGGGATTTCCCGGATAGCGTGCGAGGCATGGAGCGTGTGCTCATCACGGGCGCGGCGGGCGCCATCGGGACCGTGCTGCGGCCGGCGTTGCGGGAAGGGCTGCGGGAGCTGCGGCTCACCGACGTGGTGGAGATCGACGACCTCGCCGGCAACGAGACGTTCGTGCGGGCCGACCTGACCGACTTCGAGGCGGTCCAGCGGGCGGTCGAAGGCGTGACCGCCGTCGTCCACCTCGGCGCCGTTCCGAACGAGGCGCCGTTCGACGTCATCGCGGGTCCGAACCTCCACGGCGCCTATCACGTCTTCGAGGCCGCGCGACGCGCCGACGTCGACCGGATCGTCTACGCGTCCTCGAACCACGCGACCGGCATGTACCCGGTCGGTGAGCCGCTCGACGGAACCGTCGCCCCCTGGCCCGATGGCCTCTACGGCGCGTCCAAGGTGTTCGGGGAAGCGCTCGCGCGCATGTACGTGACCCGCTTCGGCATGCGGGCCGTATGCCTGCGCATCGGGTCCTTCAAGGCACAGCCGCAGGAGGAGCGCGAGTTGTCGACGTGGCTCTCGCACGCGGACGGCATCCGGTTGTTCCAGGCGGCGCTCACCGCCGACGTCGAGTTCGCGATCGTCTACGGCGCCTCCGCCAACACGCGCCGCTGGTGGCCGGCCGACACGGAGATCGGGTTCGTCCCGCAGGACGACGCGGAGACGTTCGCGCCGCTGCCGCCGAGCCGCTTCACCCGCCAGGGCGGCCCGAACACCGAGCGCGACCACGGCGGCTGGGCGACGTGATCGCCGGCGACGAGCTGCGCGCGCGCTTCGACGCGCCGGACGCGCTCGGGATCGGCATCGAGGAGGAGCTGTTCCTGCTCGATCCCGAGACGCTCGATCTCCTGCCTCGCGCGCGGGAGCTCGTCGAGAGCCTGGACGGCGACGCGCGCTTCAAGCTCGAGCTGCCCGCCGCGCAACTGGAGATCATCACGCCGCCGCTGCCGGACGTCACCTCCGCCGTGGACGCGCTCGCCGCCGCCCGCGCCGACCTCGCGCGCGCCGCGGAGCCGTTCGGGCGGCTGATGACGGCCGGCGTGCATCCCACGACCGCCGAGTACGGCGTCGTCACCGACGACGCGCGCTACCGCCGCACGCTCGACGAGTACGGCGACCGCGCGCGCCGCCAGCTCGTCTGCGGCCTGCACCTGCACGTCTCGCTCGGCGGCGCGGACCGCACGCTCGCCGTCTACAACGCGCTGCGCTCGTACCTGCCCGAGCTGTCCGCGCTGGCCGCCAACGCCCCGTTCCACGTGGGCCGCGACACCGGCCTCGCCTCCGTGCGGCCGTCGATCGCCGTCTACCTGCAGCGCCAGGGCGTCCCGCCCGCGATCCCGAGCTGGGACTGGTTCGCGGACGCGCTGCGCTGGGGCCAGGCCTCGGACACGATCCCGGACGCGCGCCGCTGGTGGTTCGAGCTGCGCCTGCACGCGACCTACGGCACGCTGGAGCTGCGCGCTCCCGACGCCCAGTCGAGCATCACGGACGTGCACGGCGTGGCCGCCTTCGCCCACGACCTCATGCACGCGCTGGCCGCGCGCTTCGACGCGGGCGAGCCGCTGCCCGTGCACGACTCGTGGCGGATCGACGAGAACCGCTGGGCCGCGATGCGCGACGGCGTGGACGCCACGTTCGCCGACCTCGAGACCGGCGAGCGCGTCCCGGTGCGCGAGCTCATCCGCTCCCGCCTTCCCGAGCTGCACCCCGCGACCGAGGCCCTGCTAGAGGCCAACGGCGCCATCCGCACCCGGGCCGTGGGCGTGGAGGACGCCGCCGCCTACCTCGCGGACGCGTACACCAGCGCCGCGATCTCGGACGCGTCGAGCGGGCGCGCGCAGCCGTAGCCCGTCGACCGTCACCGCCTTCGACGCGGCCGGGCCGTGCGAACCCGCGCACACGGCCCGGCCACAACTTGGGTCAGTCGCGGGACTTGCGATGGTCGCCGAACCAGTCGTTCACGCGCCGCCACGCCTCCTCGGCGGCGGCGGCGTTGAAGCGGCCGGTCGGCGGGAACCCGCCGGTGTCGTTGAAGAACGCGTGCGCGGCCTCGGTGAACGTAAGGATCTCGTAGTCCACGCGCGCGGCCTCGAGCGCGGCCTGGGCCGCGTCGCGCGTCGCGTTCACGCGTTCGTCGTTGCCCGCGTACACGCCGAGCACGTCGGCCCGGATGCCGCGCAGGTCGCCGCCGGTCGGGAACGGGCCGTAGAACGGCGCGGCCGCGGCCAGGCGCGTCTCCTTGGCCGCCAGCAGCCGCCAGACCATGCCGCCGCCGAAGCAGAAGCCGATGGCGTTGAGCGGCGTGTGGCGCCCGAGGCGCTTGCCGAGCTCGCTGATCGCGGCCTTCATATCGTTGTCGAAGCGCGCCGGGTTCGCCTGCGACACCGCGGCCAGCGCGGCCATGCGCGCCGCGTCGTCGGCCAGCGCGGCGGTCCCGCCTTCATGCGAGAGCAGGTCGAGCGCGAGCGCCGCGAAGCCGTTGGCGGCGAAGCGCCCGGCCACGTTGCGGATGTGGTCGGTCAGGCCGCGGTTCTCGTGGATCACGAGCACGCCGCCCTTGATCCGCGTGCCCGGTGCCGGCGCCGCCCACGCCGCCTGCAGCACCACGCCGTTCGGTCCCGGGAACGTGATCGGCGTCGTGGCCGCCGGCGCCCAGTCCGTCTTGCGGCGGTCAGGCCGGCCGTGCCCACCACCGTGGCCGTGATCGCCGCCGCTCGTGTTCTTGCCGCGCTCGCGCGCCTCGACCTCGGCCGCGATCATCGCCGTCGCCGCCGTGGCCGTGACGCCCATCAGCCCGAGCCGCCGCAGCGCCTCGCGACGGGTGATGATCCCGTCGACGTGGTCCTCGGCGATCTCTTCCGCGAGATACCGCTCAAGATCCGTCATCCGACCCTCCCACAGAACGTTTGACCAACCTCACGTGAGGTTGCCAGATGGGATACGCATGAGGACCTGCGGCGGCGCGCCGGTTGGCGCGCCGCCGCGCATGTCACGACTTCTTGACGACCAGCGCGCCCGTGGCCGCCTTGCCCACGCGCACGGTGAACTGCTTGGCCGCCTTGCCCGACGTCACGTTGACCACGAGCTTGTGCGAGCGGCGCAGCTTCTTCGCCGCCTTGAACTTGACCTTCACCGACCCGGTGCCCGAGCGGGTGACGGTGCGCTTGGTGTTCTGCACGCGCACCGCGCCCTTGAGCCTGGCCCCGGTCGTCGGCGGGACGGCCGTGATCGAGCAGGTGATCGAGCGCCCGTCGGCGGAGAGGTCACAGGTGACGCGCACGTTCGGCGTGTCGCCCTTGTCGCCCTTGGGCCCTTGCGGACCCGCGGGCCCCACGGGGCCGGGAGGACCGGGCGGGCCGGCGACGACCGTCGGCGTGGGCTCCGGCGTCGGGATCGGCGGCGTCGTCGGGCCGGGGCCGCCGCACGGCCCGGCGGCGCTCCAGTCGAGGTCGATGCCCGCGCAGCCGCCCGCGGCCTTCTGCGTCTGCACCATCTCGGCGACGTCGGCGAGCAGCTCGCGCGGCTCGTAGACGACACCGTTGCGGATCGTGTAGCGGATGCCTCCGACGCGCTCGATCTTGCCGGTCGCGTCGTTGAGGCGGGAGGTGCCGGTGCCGTAGAGCGTCTTGAAGTTCGCGAGCGGGTTCTCCGGCGCGATGATCAGGTCGGCGATCTGGCCGACGCGGACCATGCCGAACTCGGGGTCGGTGATCCCCTTCGGCTCCATCAGCGTGCGCGCGGCCTGGCGCGTGTAGGCGTTGATCGCCTCGTGCGCGGTGAAGCCCGCCTCCTGCATGAGCTCGAGCTCGCGGATCGCGGCGAAGCCGTACAGCGAGTAGATGAAGCCCGCGTCGGTGCCGGCGGCGACGCGCCCGCCGATCGACTTGTAGTCGTTGACGAGCTGCATGTAGCGATGGATGAAGCGCTTCCAGCTCACCTCGTCCGCGGTCGTCCAGTCGTAGTAGAAGGAGCCGTGGTTCTCGCGGTTGGGCTCCCAGAACTTCCAGATCGACGGCATCGCGTACGTGCGGTGCCACTCCTGCGTGCGCGCGCGCATGAGATCACGTCCGGCCTCGTACACGCTCATGGTCGGACCGAAGGTCACGTTGTTGGCCTTCTGCTCGCGCAGGTAGGCCCACCACTCGGGCGAGCCCGGCTCGAACGTGTAGTCGATCACCTTCGCCACGTGGCGCCAGCGCGACTGCTCGTCGGCGTAGTTGTAGTCGTCCGGGAACGGGTGCACGCGGCCGCTCTTGAGGATCGACTCGAAGTGCCCGTAGAAGTGCGTGACGGTGCCGAGCCCCATGCGCCCGGTCTCGACCGCGTTGACCTCCGGATAGACCGGCGGCGAGTGGTGCATCGTCGTGCCGAGGCCCAGCTTCTTCGCCTCGTCGATCATCGCGGCCAGGATTCGCTTGTCCTGGTCGACGCCGGTGCCGGCGAACTTGACGCCGTCGATGCCGTTGACGGACGCCCAGCGCACCCACTCGCGCGCCTTCTCGGGGGTGTTGGGCGAGCCGTTGGGCCACGCGGCGCCCGGGCGCTGGTAGTTGATGATGCGCGGCGCGACGATCGTGTTCGCCTCGGACGCGGCCTTGTCGCGCACCGCGGCGGCGTTGCCGGTGAGCTGGACGCCGCGCACCGTGGTCACACCGTGCGCGAGCCACAGCTTGTAGGCGTAGGTGAGCGGCGTGCCGCCCTGCTCGGCGTGCACGTGCTCGTCGACGAGGCCCGGCATCACCCACATGCCGGTCGCGTCGATCTCGTGGTCGAAGTCGCGCGGCGGCCGGTTGGGCTGCATCGGCAGCCCGGGCGTCCCGGCCGAGCGGATCTCGGTGATCCGGTTGCCCTGGATGACGATGTCACGCGGCCCCTGCACGGTCCCGCCCGACCCGTCGATGACGTTCACACCGCGGATCACGAGCTTGGTGAACGGGCCCTTGCCCTCGTCCGGCCCGCGCGGCGGCGTGGTGCTCTGCGCGCCCGCCGCGACCGGCAGCGCGCACGAAACAGCGACGGCGGCGACGAGCGCGCGCCCTCGGTATCCCATGGTTCCCCCCTTGTTGGTCCCCTTGGCGACTGTGTATCAGATGAGACCTAGGCGGCGTAGTCGTCCAACCTTGCCAAACTTGTGTCAAGGTTCGCTAGCCTGTTGCGGCAATGCGCGATTTCCTTGCCGCCACTCGTGACCGCGTCATCGTCTTCGATGGCGGTATGGGCGCGACGCTCGAGCAGTTCGACCTCTCGCTCGAGCACGACTACAAGCTCCCCGGGCGCTGCCACGAGGCGCTGATCCTCAACCGGCCGGACGTCATCGAGGGCGTGCACGCGTCGATGGTCGAGGCGGGCGCGGAGGTCGTGGAGACCGACACCTTCCAGGCGTCGCGGCTCAAGCTCGAGGAGTGGGGCCTGGCGGAGTACACGACCGAGATCAACGTCAAGGCGGCGCAGATCGCGCGCAAGGCCGTCGGCGAGGACCGCTTCGTGGCCGGCTCGATCGGCCCGACGGGGTTCCTCCCCGCGTCCGAGGAGCCGAGCCTCGGCCAGATCCGTTTCCGCGAGCTGGTCGCGATCTTCCGCGAGCAGGCCGCCGGCCTGCTGCAGGGCGGCGTGGATCTGCTGATCGTCGAGACCGCGCAGGACATCCTCGAGGTCAAGGCCTCGATCTTCGGCATCCGCGAGGCGTTCAAGGACGCCGGCCGCAAGGTGCCGATCCAGGCGTCGGTGTCACTGCTGCCCAACGGCGGCAAGATGCTGCTGGGCACGGACGTCAACGCCGCGCTCACGACGCTGGAGGCCCTGAAGGTCGACGTCATCGGCCTCAACTGCTCCACCGGCCCCGAGGACATGCGCGACGCGATCCGCTTCCTCGGCGAGCACTCCCCCGTCCCGGTGCACTGCATCCCGAACGCCGGCATCCCGCACCAGGGCCCGGACGGCGAGACCGTCTTCCCGGAGCAGCCCGGCCCGCTGGCCGAGAGCCTGGGCGAGTTCGTCGAGCGCTACGGCGTGAGCATCGTCGGCGGCTGCTGCGGCACCACGCCCGAGCACATCCGCGCGATCGCCGAGCGCTGCGCGTCGCACCCGATCAGCGAGCGCCCCTCCCCGCGCACGCCGCACGTGTCCTCGATGATCGCCGCCGCGCCGCTCGTGCAGGAGCCGGCCCCGACGATCGTCGGCGAGCGCGTGAACTCGCAGGGCTCGCGCAAGGCCAAGGAGCTGCTGCTCGCCGACGACTACGACGGCCTGCTGCAGGTCGCCGAGGACCAGGTCGAGGGCGGCGCGCACGTGCTCGACCTGTGCGTGGCGCTCACCGAGCGCACCGACGAGGACGAGCAGATGCGGCTCGTGGCCAAGAAGGTGTCGCTCACGCAGCCCGCGCCGATCCAGGTGGACTCGACCGAGCCCGAGGTCATCGCCACCGCGCTGGACCAGATCCCGGGCCGCGCGATCGTCAACTCGGTCAACCTCGAGGCCGGCGAGGACAAGCTCAACACGGTCGTCCCGATCGCGATGGAGCACGGCGCGGCGCTGATCGCGCTCACCATCGACGAGGTCGGCATGGCCAAGACGCGCGAGCGCAAGCTCGAGATCGCGCGCCGCATCACCGACCTGGTCTGCAACCAGCACGGGATGGACCCCGAGCTGCTGATCTTCGACGCGCTCACGTTCACGCTCACCACGGGTGACGAGGAGTGGAAGCCGTCCGCGGTCGAGACGATCGAGGGCATCCGGCTCATCAAGCAGGAGCTGCCGGGCGTCAAGACGTCGCTGGGCGTCTCGAACGTGTCGTTCGGCATCGGGCTCGCCGCCCGCTCGGTGCTCAACAGCGTGTTCCTGTCGCACTGCGTGGAAGCCGGGCTCGACCTGGCGATGGTCAACCCGAACCACATCACGCCCTACAGCGAGATCCCGGACGTCGAGCGCGAGCTGGCCGACGACCTCGTCTTCAACCGCCGTGAGGACGCGCTCGAGCGCTTCATCGCGCACTTCGAGTCCAAGGGCCCGGAGGCCGAGGCCGACAAGGCCGATCCGACCGCCGAGATGGAGCCGGAGGCGGCGCTGCACTGGCACATCCTGCGGCGCAAGAAGGAAGGCGTCGAGGCGCAGATCGACAAGTCCGTCGAGAAGATCGGCGCCGTCCCGACGCTCAACGACGTGCTGCTGCCGGCCATGAAGGAGGTCGGCGACAAGTTCGGGGCGGGCGAGCTGATCCTGCCGTTCGTGCTCCAGAGCGCCGAGGTGATGAAGCGCGCCGTCGCGCAGCTCGAGCAGTACCTCGACAAGCTCGAGGGCTACACGAAGGGCACGGTCGTGCTCGCGACCGTGTTCGGCGACGTGCACGACATCGGCAAGTCGCTGGTGAACACGATCCTCACCAACAACGGCTACACGGTCATCGACCTCGGCAAGCAGGTGCCGATCCAGACGATCCTGGACGCGGCCAAGGAGCACGACGCGACCGCCATCGGGCTGAGCGCGCTGCTGGTGTCCACGTCCAAGCAGATGCCGCTGGCCGTGCAGGAGCTGCACTCACAGGGGCTCGAGTACCCGGTCCTGCTCGGCGGCGCCGCGATCAACCGCAAGTTCGCGCTGCGCGCGCTGTACCCGAACGGCAAGGAGGACGACACGGTCTACGGCCCGGGCGTCTTCTACTGCCAGGACGCGTTCGAGGGCCTGGCGGTCATGGACCGCCTGATCGAAGGCGACAAGCGCGAGGCGCTCGTGCAGGAGGTCCTCGCCGCCGGCGCCAAGCTGCGCGAGACGGGCGAGGAAGAAGAGGTCCTGGACACCAGCGACGACTCCGTCCGCTCGGCCGTCCGCACCGACGTCCCGGTCCCGACGCCGCCGTTCTGGGGCGTGCGCGAGATCGAGGTCGACATGGAGGAGCTCTACACCCAGCTCGACACGCACGTGCTGTTCAAGCTCCACTGGGGCGGGCGCGGCGTGAAGGGCGAGGAGTGGAAGAAGCTCCTCAACGAGGACTTCCGCCCGCGCCTGGAACGCATGTGGGCGAGCGCCGACTACCTGCACCCGCGCGCGCTGCTCGGCTACTTCCCGTGCTACTCCGAGGGCAATGACATCGTCGTCCTGGACCCGTCCGATCGCGAGACGGTGCTCACCCGCTTCACCTGCCCGCGACAGCCCAAGAACGACCGCCTGTGCCTGGCCGACTTCTACCGGCCCAAGGACAGCGGCGAGCTGGACGTGGTGGCCGTGCAGGCCGTGACGGTCGGCGACGAGGTCACCGAGCTGATGGCCAAGCTCGAGGCCGAGGGCGAGTTCGCCGAGCAGCTGTTCGTCCACGGCCTCGGCGTCCAGACGGCCGAGGGCCTGGCCGAGTGGCTGCACTGGCGCGTGCGCAACGACCTCAGCATCCCGGTCACCCAGGGCCGCCGCTACTCGTGGGGCTACCCGGCCGTGCCGGACCAGTCCGAGCACCTCAAGGTCGAGCAGCTGCTGGGCCTGGAGCAGATCGGCATGACGATCTCCGACGGCTACGCGCCGATCCCGGAGCAGTCGACGCTCGCGATCGTCGCCCACCACCCGCAGGCGACCTACTACGGCATGCGCAACGGCCGCCTGCTCGTGGACGGCTCGCCCGACGACGTCATCCGCGGCACCCCGCGCGACCCCTCCACGTTCGCGGACAGCGAGGCCCTGACGAGCTGAGCGCGCCGGTCGCGGGCTAGATCAGCGGCTCACGGTTGTCGCGCCGGGCGATCCGGCGCAGCGTGCCCGTGAACTGCCGCCACGCGACGCGCACGCCGGCGCGGCGCAGCGTCGACAGCGGCCGGTAGCCCGTCGCCACCAGCCGCTTCTGCCGCGTGAGCCGCAGCGCGAGCAGCTGGACCGGGCCGCCGAGCTTGCGGTCCGGGTGGTTGGCGTGCATCGGGTCCAGCTCGGCCATGGTCATGGGCGCCAGCTCGAGGTAGCCGGCCGCGACCGCGGCGTGAAGGAGCCGCTGCCCGCGTTCGGTCCGCGCGACCGCGATGTTGCGCCCGGGAGCCTCGTCGTAGCACGGCTTGCCGTCCTTGAGGATCCACCCGTCCGGGACCGAGAGGTCGGCCACCTCGCCGACGGCGTCCGGGCAGATCTTGCAGCGGAACTGCATGTCGTAGCTGTAGGGCTTGCCCGTCCAGCCGCCGAGGTAGGTCATGTCCTTGCGCACGCCGTCGCGGGTCTGCACGCTGAGCGCACCTGGCCAGCCTTCGCCGCGATAGCGGAAGACGCCGATCTCGGACTCCTCGAGGTCGTGGTAGCGGATGATCGCGCGGGGGATGTGCGCGCCGTGCACGCCGCCGCAGAAGATCGTGAGCAGGTACTTGACCTGCGCGTCCACGCGCGGGTCGACCTTCGCCAGCCGCCGCACCGCGGAGATGTCGCACGGCTTGGCGATGACGGCGAACACGACGCCCTCGTCGAGCAGCCGGCGCACGTGCACGAGCGGCGCGGACGGCCCATAGCGCGACTGCGCGCCGGAGACCACCTCCTGCTCGCTGCGCGACACGACGCCCTCCGTCAGCCACGCGCGATCGCCACGGGCGCGCACGTGCAGCACCGCCTCCACCTCGCCGCTGGCCAGCAGGTAGCGGCCCAGCGTCGACAGCGTCCCGCCCGCCGCGGCCTTCAAGCGGACGGCGGGGTCGGTCGCCCACGAGCGGTGCAGCTCGCGCACCGGACCCCACACCGGGTGCACCTGGACCCCGCGCGGGCGCCCCGGGCCGTCGACCCGCACGCCCGGGCAGCTCGCCAGCGCCCGCCGCTCCACGGCCGGATCGAGCGGCTCCGGCACGTACGGCCGCGAGTGCCCGAGCAGCGAGAGGCCCATGCGCACGTGCTCGCGCCCGGCGACGCTCTCGCACAGGCCGCAGCCTGTGCACAGGCCGCTCGCCACGACCTCCTCGATGGTCTCCGGCACGCTCATAGGTCCAGCACCAGCCGCTCCGACCGCGCCCGCGAGCAGCAGATCATCATGACGTCGTTCGCCTCCCGCTCCTCGGATGAGAGGAAGGAGTCGCGGTGGTCCGGGACCCCCTCCAGCACGACCGTCTCGCACGTGCCGCACGTGCCTTCGCGACACGACGTGGCGACCTCAATCCCGGCGGACTCGACGGCCTGGGCGATCGACTGGTCCGCGCGGACCAGCACCGTGATGCCGGTGTACTCGCACTCGACCTCGAACGCCGTGCGGGCGCCGTCCAGCGCGCCCGGCCGCGGCCGGAAGCGCTCGACGTGCAACGCGCCCGCAGGCCACGCCGCACACCGCTCCTCCACGGCCGCGATCAACACCTCGGGCCCACAGCAGTAGACCGCGACGCCGTCGCGCGGCGCGCCCAGCAGCCCGTCGAGGTCGATCAGCCCATGCACGTCCTGCGGCCACAGCTTCACGCGCGGCCCGTACGCCGCGAGCTCGGCCGTGAACGCCATCGACGCCGCCGTGCGCCCGCCGTACACGAGCTGCCACTCGGCGCCGCGCGCGTCCGCGGCCGCGATCATCGGGAGCAGCGGCGTGATCCCGATCCCGCCGGCGACGAACACGTACGCGTCCGCCGCCACCAGCGGGAAGTTGTTGCGCGGCCCCTGCACGACGACTGAGTCGCCCGCGCTCAGCTGCTCGTGGATGAACGCCGAGCCGCCGCGGCTCTCGGGCTCGCGCAACACCCCCACACGCCAGCCGTCGTGGTCGGCGGGATCGCCGCAGAGCGAGTACTGACGCTCGATGCCGTTCGCTAGCCGCAGGTCCACGTGCGCGCCGGGCGCCCAGCGGGGCAGTCGCTCCCCGCTGGACGCCACGAACCGCAGGGACACGACGCCGTCCGCTTCCTCTTTCACCTCGGCCACCGTCAACGACAGCACCGGCGGTGCCTGCACGACGTCCATCAGAGGCGGTACCAATCCCGTGCGGTCTCGGCCATCAGCTTCGGCCGCATCGACTCGGGGACGGCCGCCAGCAACGCCGTGATGTCGTCGTCGTGCATGTGCGGGTAGTCGGTCGCGAACATCAGGATGTCGTCCGAGCGCAGCCATTCGACGGCCTTCGCCAGCAGCTCGGGCGGGCCGGCGTCCGTCGGCGCGACCGAGAAGCGGAAGTGCTCGCGGATCAGGTCCAGCGGCGCGCGGTCCAGCCACGGCACCTCGCGTCGCAGGCCCTTCCACTCCTTGTTCATGCGCCAGCCCCAGGACGGCACCCACAGGAAGCCGCCTTCGAGCACGCTGACCCGCAGCTCGGGGTGCAGCTGGAGCACGCCCTCGGAGATGATCGACGTGACCTGTGGCGCGAACGCCTGCCACTCGGCCGCGTACTCCTCGACGAACCATGAGCCATAGCCCGTCGTGGACGGCGCACCCTCGGTCGTGCCCCCGTAGTGCAGGCCGGCCACCAGGTCGTGCTCGACCATCGCCGCGAACACCGGATGGAACACGCGCTGGCCCCACAGCTGGTCGTTGCGCGCCGGCAGCAGCACCTGCACGAACTGCGGGTGCGAGCCGACGCGGCGGATCTCCTCGACCATCGCGACCGGGTCCCGCGCGGGCACCACGAGCGAGGCGACGAGCCGCGGATCGCGGTCCAGCCACTCGCTGCGCACCCAGTCGTTGACCGCCCGGGCGAGCGCGGACGCCCAGTCGGGGTGGCGCAGGCTGTCGATGCCGTAGTAGCAGTTGAGCACGGCGTAGTCGGGCTTCCACGGGTCCAGCACGTGCTCGCGCAGCAGCTCCACGCGCGAGGCCGCCGCCTCTTCGGCCGGGCGCCACTCGGGCCGGCAGGCACGGTTGGACTTGGGCGGATAGTGCGCGGCCGCGCCGCTCGGCCCCTTCCACCCGCGCTCCTCGCACCAGTCGATCCAGAGCTGGTCCATGTACGGGTACAGGGCCTGCAGCGACGGCACGTTGGCGTGCACGTCGACGTCGATCACCGCGCCGTCCCAGACCGCGTCGCGACTGGTGTTCTCGAGCAGCGCCGTGGTCATGACACGGCCTCCGCGCGCGGGCGGCGCGCCGGCCGGGCCGGGCGCAGGTTGACGACGAGGTACTCGTCCTCGACCGTGATCGGGATCGTCTCGGCCTGGTAGGGGCCGGGCGCGAGCCCGTTCTCGTGCAGCAGCGCCGACGGGTTGGCTGCGGCGTACTGGGCAGGCGTCAGCGCCGTCGATCCGCTCTCGATCTCCCCGGCCACGACGTCGCCGCCCTCGACCTGCACGTTGTAGGCCCGCAGGCGCGTGCCGCGCGGATCGAAGTACGACTGCCCGCTGCGGATGTCGAACTCCCAGCCGTGCCACGGGCACATGATCAGCTTGCTGGACGGGTCGTAGTCGTACTCACCGGGCGCGCTGGACGACAGCCGCCCGACGATGTTGCCCTTGCACATCTGCGCGCCCTTGTGCGGGCAGCGGTTCAGCAAGCCGAAGAACTCGCCGCCGACGTTGAAGATGCCGATCGAGCGCCCGCCGACCTCGACGATGACGCGCCCCCCGTCGGGGACGTCCGCGACGCGCGCGACGACGTGCTTGTCCACGCGGCGCGAAGCGCCGCCGGGCTCTGAAGGATTCGTCGACGGAACGCTCATGCGGGAACGGCCTCCGCCCGGGCCGCAGCCGCCTCCCGGCCCTCCGCCAGCTTCGCGGCCGCGCCGACCACGACCAGCAGCCCTTCCATCGCGACCGAGACCATGTCCATCCCGAAGTCGACGGCGCGCGCGATGTCGCCCGGGCCGAGGGCGAGCATGCCCGCCTTCTTGCCCGCCGCGTGCGCGGCCTCGACGACGCGCCGGTGGCGGTCGGCGGTGACCGGGTCGGTGTAGTCGATGACGGGCTCGCCGCCGTAGGACACCGACAGATCGCCCGGACCCATGAACAGCACGTCCAGGCCAGGCGTGGCCGCGATCGCGTCGAGGTTGTCCATCGCCTCGACCGTCTCGATCTGCGCGAGCGTCACGAGCTCTTGGTTGGCGGACCGGAAGTACTCGAGCATTCCCTCCGCCGGCCGGTAGGCGCCGACGCTGCGATAGCCGAGCGGCGGATAGCGGCACGCGCCGACGAAGGCTTCGGCCTCCGCGGCCGTCGAGACCATCGGGCACATGATCCCGTCCGCGCCCGCGTCGAGGATCTTCTGGATCATCAAGGGCTCGTTGCCGATCACGCGCACGATTGCGGTCGTGCCCGTGCCGGTCAGGGCCATCAGGCAGCCGGCGACGTCCCGGAAGTCCGCCATCGTGTGCTGCGTGTCGATCACGACGGACTCGAAGCCGAGCCGTCCGACGGCTTCCGCGGCCGTCATCGACGACCCGCTCAGCCAGCAATCGATGGCGATCTCCCCAGCGTCCCACTGCTGCCGGAGCTTGTTTCTGGGCAATTCGGAACCTCCGCTCTCCTCGGGTGCCTCGCACCCAACGGTCGCTCACCGCCCGTAGCGCCGCATCGGCAGATCAGCCGAACATTCACAGTTGAGCCTTGGCAGATCACACAGTGCCTCCTCGGCGCGGCTGACTTACATTCGCGACCAATCCGGCCTGGGAATCCGGTCAAAGGAGGAGAGAGATGAACTACCACTTCCGCCGTGGGGCGCTGGCCTTGTGTGCCACGACCGCCATGGGTCTCGGACTGGTCGCGTGTGGCAGCGACGAGGGGGGTGGCGGCGCCGCGAACGCGGGGCTGACCAAGGACCCGGTCAAGTTGTGGGTGATCGGGGACGAGACGTCGCAGACGGGCCTGTCCTACTCCGGCATCCCGGCCGCCATCAAGGCGGCTGCGGAGCGCGTGAACAAGGAGGGCGGGATCGAGGGGCATCCGGTCGAGATCAAGACCTGCGATCTGCAGAACCTGCCCGACCAGGCGTCGCGCTGCGCGCGTGACGCGCTCAACGACAAGGCCTCGGCCGCGCTCGTGCAGGCCAGCTTCGGCACAGCCAAGATCCCGCCGGTCTTCGAGCAGGGCAAGACCGCGTACCTGCCGGCGTTCGCGTTCGACCCGGCCGACCTGCACTCGGACGTCGCGTTCCCGATGGCCGCAGGCGTGCTGACCCAGATCGCCGGCTCCTACATCGCGGGCCTGAACTGCCAGAACCCGGTGTTGATCAGCGTGCAGACGCCGCAGCTCGACTACGTCAAAGAGCTCTCGGCGATGGGCTTCGCGGCCGCGGGCAAGCCGCCGGCGAAGATCGTCGCCGCGCCGCTGGGCGCCACCGACTGGGCGCCGACGGCCGCGCAGGCGGTGTCCTCCAAGCCCGACTGCATCGTCCCGTACCTCAGCGAGACACTGATGACGGCGTTCTATCCGGCGCTGCAGCAGACGGGCTGGAAGAACGACTCCAACAAGCTCGCCGGCTACCAGGGCGGCGTGTACACGCAGAAGATCCTGGAGAAGTTCCCGGACCTGCTCGAGGGGATGGTCGCGGTCGACATGTCGTACCCGTTCAACGACCCCAAGTGGAACAAGTTCAACGAGACGATGGACCCGATCAACAAGGAGAAGCTGACGAACTTCACGTCGAGCTTCACCAAGGGCTCCTACCTGAACTTCCTCGCGTTCGTCGACGTGGCGCGCCGCGTCGCCAAGTCCGGCCAGCCGGTCAACAACGAGTCGGTGCTGGCGATGTTCAACAAGACCTCCGACGTGCAGACCGACGGCCTGCTCGCCCCGGTCGACACGAGCACGCCGTGGAGCGTCGAGGACTTCCCGCGCATGTTCAACCGCAGCCTCGTCTTCGAGACCTTCAAGGACGGCAAGCTGACCGCCCTCGAGAACGGCAAGTTCAACGACCTGAGCGACAAGATCGCGCAGGCGAGCGCCCAGTAGGGGGGCCCCGGCATGGAAGAAGTCATCCGTTTCGCGCTGCTGGGCCTCGGGCTCGGCGCGCTCTACTCCCTCGCCGCGCAGGGCCTGGTCCTGATCTACCGCGGGTCGGGCGTCCTGAACTTCGCCCACGGCGCCATCGGCATGGTCGCCGCGTTCATCTCGTGGGACATCTGGGTCGAGCAGGGCCTGCCGTGGGCGCTCGGCCTGGTCGTCGGCGTCGCCGTCTCGGCCGGCATCGGCGCGCTCACGCACCTGTTCGTGATGCGGCCGCTGCGGCGCGCGTCGTCGCTGGCCCGGATCGTCGCGACGCTGGGCGTGCTGATCCTGCTGCAGGGTCTCGTCGTCCTGCGCTACGGCCCGGACATCATCACCATCTCCAGCGCGCTGCCGACGGACCTGATCCGCCTCGGCGGCGACATCACCATCACCGCCGACCGCGTGATCCTCGTGACCGTGGCGGGCGCGCTCACCGCCGCGCTGTGGTGGGTCTACAAGTACACGTCGTTCGGCCTCGGCACCGCGGCCGTCGCGGAGAACCAGCGGGTCGCGGCGTCGCTGGGCTGGTCGCCGGACCGGATCGCGACGATCAACTGGGCGCTCGGCTCCGGCCTCGCCGGCCTGGCCGCGATCCTGATCGCGCCGATCGTCCAGCTGCAGGCGGCGACGATGACCAACCTCGTCATCGCCGCGCTGGCGGCCGCGCTGGTCGCGAGCTTCCGCTCGTTCCCGATCGTGTTCGTCGCGGCGATCGTGATCGGCATCGCGCAGACCGAGGTCACGCGATACGTCGCCACGCCCGGCATCGGCCAGTCCGTGCCGTTCGCGGTGATCGTCGCCGTGATGGTCCTGCGCGGCAAGGCGCTGCCGACGCGCGACTTCTTCCTGCAGCGCCTGCCGGGCGTGGGCACCGGCCGGATCCGGCCCGGGCTCGTCGTGGCCGGCGTGGCGGCCGCGGCGGCGCTGATCGCGGTCGTCCCGCCGACCTGGCAGGAGTCGTTCGCGATCACGTTCGGGATGGCGCTCGTGCTGCTCTCGATCGTGGTGCTGACGGGCTACGCGGGCCAGATCTCGCTCGCCCAGTACGCGGTCGCGGGCCTGGGCGTGTGGATCGTGGCGCGCCTGGACGCGACCCAGGACGTGCCGTTCGTGCTCGCCTGCCTGATCGGACTCGCGCTCGCGTTCCCGATCGGCATGCTGCTCGCGCTGCCGGCGGTGCGCGCCCGCGGGCTCAACCTCGCCGTCGCCACCCTGGGCCTGGGCGCGGCGATCGAGTTGATCGTGTTCAACAACGGCACGCTGTCGGGTGGCCTGCTCGGCACCGACGTCCACGAGCCGAAGATCCTCGGGTTCTCGATCGAGCCGATCATGCACCCGACGCGCTACGCGCTGTTCTGCCTGGCGCTGTTCACGGTCGCCGCGCTCGCGGTGGCCAACGTGCGGCGCGGGCGCTCGGGCCGGCGCATGCTGGCCGTGCGCACCAACGAGCGGGCCGCGGCGGCGCTGGGCATCAGCGTCTCGGAGACCAAGACGTTCGCGTTCGGCTTCTCGGCCGCGGTGGCCACGCTCGGCGGCATCGCGATCGCCTACCGGTCGGACGTCGTGATCTTCTCCGAGTTCACGAACTTCACGTCGATCAACGCGGTCGCGTGGACGGTGATCGGCGGCATCGGCTACGTGTTCGGCCCGATCATCGGCGCGACGCTCGCGCCGAGCGCGCTCGGCACCCAGATCGGCAACAGCCTGTTCGGCAACGTCACCGAGTACATCATCCCGATCGGCGGCCTGATCCTGATCCTGCTGTTGATGCAGAACGAGGACGGCGCGGCCAAGCAGAACATCCTCCAGTTCCGGGCCATCGCGAAGAAGCTGCGTCGCAAGGCCGAGAAGCCGGCGGCCGCGACCGCGCTGGACAAGCCGACGCGGATCGAGAAGGTGGCGTCCAAGACGCTCACCGTGGAGGGCGTCACCGTGCGCTTCGGCGGCGTGGTGGCGCTGAGCGACCTGTCACTCACGGTCCCACCGGGCAAGATCGTCGGGCTGATCGGGCCCAACGGCGCCGGCAAGACGACCGCCATCGACGCCATCACCGGGTTCGTGGAGCCGGCCACCGGCCACCTGGACCTCGACGGCGTCGACATCACCGGGCTGCACGCCGCACAACGCGCGCGGGTCGGCGTCAGCCGCTCGTTCCAGTCGCTGGAGCTGTTCGAGGACATGACCGTGCTGGACAACCTGCGCACGGCCTCGGACCCGCGCGACCGGCTGTCCTACGTGCGCGACATGGTATATCCGCTCACGCCGCCGCTGCCGGCCGCGGTGGTGACGGCCGTGCACGAGTTCCAGCTCGAGGGCGACCTGGACCGGCTCGTGTCCGATCTGCCCTATGGCCGCCGGCGGCTGGTCGCGATCGCGCGGGCGGTGGCCACGCAGCCGAGCGTGCTGCTGCTGGACGAGCCGGCGGCCGGCCTGGGCGAGCGTGAGTCGCGCGAGCTGGCGCGGCTGGTGCGGCGGCTGGCCGACGAGTGGGGCATCGGGGTGCTGCTGGTCGAGCACGACATGAACTTCGTCATGGCGGTGTGCGACGAGATCGTGGTGCTCGACTTCGGCCGCACGATCGCGCAGGGCACGCCCGAGGTCGTCCGCGCCGACCCCGCGACGATCAAGGCCTATCTCGGCTCCGACGAGGTCATCGAGTCCGAGCCCACCCGTGTGAAGGAGACGTTGTGAGCTACGCCATCGAGGCCGCCGGCCTGTGCGTCGGCTACCACGCGGGCCAACCCGTGGTCAATGACGTCGATCTGTGCGTCGAGCCCGGTGAGATCGTCGCGCTGCTCGGACCCAACGGCGCGGGCAAGACGACGACCATGCTCGCGCTCGCCGGCGAGCTTCCGCTGCTCGGCGGCGAGGTTCGCCTGCACGGCGAGGCGACGCGCGCGCCGCTGCACGCCCGCGCGCGGGACGGGCTCGCGTTCGTGACCGAGGAACGGTCGGTGTTCATGGGCCTGACGACCGCCGAGAACCTGCGCGTCGGCCGCTGTGACGAGCAGCGGGCGCTGAACCTGTTCCCGGAGCTGCAGAGCCGCATCGACGTGCGGGGCGGCCTGCTCTCGGGCGGGGAGCAGCAGATGCTCACGCTCGCCCGCGCGCTCTCGCGCTCCCCGCGCGTGCTGCTCGCGGACGAGCTCTCGCTCGGCCTGGCGCCGAAGGTCGTCACGCGCCTGCTCGAGGCGGTGCGCGCCGCGGCGCGGGAGAACGGCACGGCGGTGCTGCTGGTCGAGCAGCACGTGCGCAAGGTGCTCAAGTACGCCGACCGCGTCTACGTGATGCGGCGCGGCGAGATCGTCCTGTCAGGCCACGCCGCGGAGATGCGCGAGCGCATCGACGAGATCGAGGAGTCCTACCTCAGCGGCGGGGTCGCGGAGACGATCGCGTGAGCCCGCGGGGCGACGTGCCGGCCGGGCGCTCCTCCTTCCCGGCCGGCACGTTCGCCCCACGATGACGCGCCGGCGCCTGCTGGCCGCGCTGGCCGCCGCCGGAGCCGGCTACGCGCTGATGCAGTCGTTCCTGGCCCCGGCGCTTCCCGACCTTCAGCGCGCGTTCGCGATCACCCCGGCGACCGCGAGCTGGGTGATGACGGGCTACCTGCTCAGCGCCTCGGTGCTGACGCCCGTGATCGGCCGGCTCGGCGACCTCTACGGCAAGCACCGCGTGCTGCTCGCGGTGCTGCTGGTGCTGTGCGCCGGCACGTTGCTCGGCGCGCTCGCGAGCTCGATCGAGGTGCTCGTCGCCGCGCGGCTCGTGCAGGGCGCGGGCGGTGGCGTGTTCCCGCTCGCCTTCGCGATCGTGCGTGACGAGCTCGAGCCGCGCGCGGTGCCGGGCGCGCTCGGGTTCCTCTCGGGGATCCTGAGCGCCGGCGCCGGCGCCGGCATCGTCCTCGCGGGCCCGGTCGTCGAGCACCTGTCCTACCACTGGCTGTTCTGGCTTCCGCTGGCGGGCATCGCGCTGGCGACGGTCGCCGTCTGGCGCACGGTGCCGGCCTCCCCCGTGCGGGCGAGCGGCGGGCGCATCCACTGGACGGGCATGGCGCTGATGGCCGCCGGGCTGTCGGCGGCGCTGCTCGCCCTGACCTGGGGCGATGCGGTGCTCGGCGCCGCCGGTCTGGCGCTGCTCCCGGCGTGGGTGTGGGCGGAGCGGCGGGCGCCCGTTCCGCTCGTGGACATGCGCGTGCTGGCGCGGCGCACGGTCTGGACGACGAACCTGACCACGCTGCTGTTGGGTGCGGGGCTGTTCGCGTTCGGGCTGCTGATCCCGCAGCTCGCGCCGCTGCTCGGCACCGACGTGACCGGCGCGGGGCTGCTGCTGCTCCCGTCGACGGTGACGCTGCTCGCGTTCAGCTCGGCGGCGGGGCGCCTGGAGGCACGCTTCGGCTCGCGCGCGTGCCTGACGGCCGGCGCGCTGTGCTCGTGCCTGTCGTTCGTCCTGTGCGCGGTCGCGTACCGCAGCGTGGCCGGCGTGGCGGTCGCCTCGGCGGTGATGGGCGCCGGCATCGGGCTCTCCTACGCCGCGATGGTCAACCTCGTGATGGGCGCCGTCGACCTGACGCAGAGCGGCGTGGCCACCGGCGTCAACCAGATCATGCGGACGATCGGCGGCAGCGTCGGCGCGACGCTGAGCGCGACGATCGTCGTCGCGCACGGGTTCGCCCCCGCCTTCTGGGTGATCGCGGGGCTGCTCGCCGCGGCGGTCGCGGCGAGCGCCCTCGTCCCTCGCTACGCGGCGGCGGCGACCGCGGGCTGCTCGGGCGTCCAGCCCGTGCCCTCGATCAGGTCGATGCCGTAGAGCGCAGCGGCGTTCTCGCCCAGGATCCGGCCCATGCGCTCGCCGCTCACGGCCTTCGGGAACGCCGACGGCGGGTCATAGTCCCAGTGCGGATAGTCCGACGAGTACATGAGCTTGTCCGCCATCCCGGAGACCTCGAAGAGCTCGAGCACGTCGTCGATGTGGCGCGGATCCTCGGGCTCCTCGATCGGCTGCGTCGAGTACCAGACGTGGTCGCGGATGTACTCGGACGGCAGGCGCTGCAGGTGCGGCACCTCGCTCTTCATGACGCGGTAGGCATGGTCCATGCGCCAGGCGAGCGGGATCGCCCATGACCACGACAGCTCGATCATCGCGACCTTGAGCTTCGGGAACCGGTCGAAGACGCCTTCGAAGACGAAGCTCGACAACAGCGGGAAGTTGAACGCCGCCCAGTCGCAGTGCTCCTCGAAGTAGAAGTTGCAGCTGCCGGAGGAGGTGAGCTTGCGGCTGGCGAGCACGTGGAAGCCGATCGGCAGCCCGTAGTGCTCGGCGGCCTCGTAGATCGGCCAGTACGACGGATGCCCGGGCGGACGCGCGTTGTCGGGCGCGAACATGACCTGCTTCCAGCGATCGTTGTACTCGCCCATGTCCTCCTTGCAGCGGCGGATCTCCTCCACCGCGAGGTGCGGCAGCTCGTACGGCGTGTTGATCGAGCCGTACCAGCGTGGGTCCGAGGCCAGCCACTCGTCGCGCCGATGGTCGTTGACGGCCGAGCAGAACGCGGCCGCGAGCTCCGCGGGCTGGTGCTTGCCGCCATTGAGGAAGATCGGCGCGATGTCGTTGAGCATCGCGCCGCTCATGTCGAACTGGTCGAGCAGCTGCGCGCGCGCGAACTCCGGGTTCGAGCCGGGCGCGCCGCCCGCGGGCGGGGTGGCGTCCCATCGGCTCGCGAACTCGCGGTGGCGCGGGCGCTCACCGCCGGTCATGAAGTTGCGCATGATGCCGATCTCGCCGACGTAGTCGCGCCAGCGTTGGGGCAGGTACGCCATCACGCCGGGCACCGCCGGGTTCATGGCGGGGTGGACGTCGGTGTCGACGATCGGGTATTTGACGACGGTCAAGGGTCTCTCCTCAGACGGCGAGCGGGGTGAGCGCGGGCTCGGGACGGTGGACGAGCGAAGCGTCGATCTGGGCGATCGAGGTGACGCCGCAGAAGGCCATTGCGCGGTGGATCTCGTTGCGCAGCAGCTCGAGGGCGCGGTCCACCCCGGGTTCGCCGCCGGCCGCGAGCGCGAACATGTAGGGGCGGCCCGTGAGCACGGCGCGGGCGCCGAGCGCGAGCGCCTTCACGACGTCGGTGCCGCGCCGGACGCCTCCGTCGAGAAGGACCTCGGCGCGCCCGTCGGCGGCCTCGACGATCTCCGGCAGCACCTGCAGCGTGGGCGGCACGCCGTCCAGGTTGCGGCCGCCGTGGTTGGAGACCACGATCCCGTCGACGCCGAGCGCGAGCAGCTCCGGCACCTCCTCGCCGCGCAGCACGCCCTTGATCACCAGCGGCCCCTTCCAGCGCTCGCGCAGCCACGCGACGTCGGTGCGCGTGACCGACTTCATGTGCATGATCGCGTCGGCGAAGTTGTCGTAGGCCTTCTTGGCCTGCGTGAGGCTGAAGTTCGACGAGCCGGAGTTGCCCATCAGAAAGTCCCGGGCCCACAGCGGGCGGGAGACGCCGGCCGCGATCAGCCGCGGCGTGATCTGCAGCGGCAGCTCGATCCGGTTGCGCAGGTCCAGCTCGCGGTAGGGCTTGATCGGCGTGTCGACCGTGACCACCAGGGTGCGGTAGCCCGCGGCCTCGACGCGGTCCAGCAGCGCCTCGTTCATGCCCTGGTCGGGCATCATGTACAGCTGGTACCAGAGGGAGCCGATCGCGACCTTGGCGATGTCCTCGGGCTTCTCGCTCGCGCCGCCCGCGATCGTGTAGATCGTGCCCGCCCGGCCCGCCGCCCGAGCGACCGCCAGCTCGGCCTGCGGGTGGCACATGCGCGCGAAGCTACACGGGTCCAGCAGCAGCGGCATCGAGACGTCCTCCCCGAGCACGGTCGTGCGCAGGTCGACGCGGCTGACGTCCTCGAGCGGGCGCGGCCGCAGCCACAGGGTCTCGAACGCGGCGCGGTTGCCGCGCAGGGTGACGTCGTCCCCCGACCCTCCGTCGATGACGTCGAACACCGCCTTCGGCAATCGCCGGCGGGCGATGCGTCGCAGATCCTCCACGTTGTTGGCCCGGTTCACGGCTCTCCTCATGCCGCGGAACGCTCGCGCGCGCGTGGCCCCGTGGCTACGGCGGCGGAGCCGAAGTTCGCGGCGCGGATTTGTGGGCGGCTACAAAGCGTGCGGACGGCGCTGGCAGGCGAGCGCCCACCACACCTCGACCAGCGTCTGCGTGTCGCGCAGCGAGCGGCCCGTCACGGTCTCGAACCGCGCCAGCCGGTAGCGCACCGTGTTGGTGTGCACGTAGAGCTCCTTGGCCGTGCGTTCCAGCGCGCTGTTGTTGTCCATGTAGCGCTCGACCGTCTCCAGCACGGCGGTGCCGGAGGCCCCGAGCTCCTCGAACGGCTTCAGGTAGCGGGCGACCATCAGCTCCGCGAGGTCACGGTCGGCGACGACGGCCGCGTGCAGGCCGAGGTCGTCGATGCCGACGATCCCCTCCCGCCCGATCGCGTGCGCCGTCTCCAGCGCTCGGGTCGCGAGCCGGAACACGGACGCGAGCTCCTCCATGTGCACGGCGTGGGAGATGCCGATCGGCATCGGCGCCGGAGCGTCCGGGAGCTTGGTCGCGAACCCGCACAGGTCGCCGTCGATGATCGCCATCAACCCGGCACGGCGGCCCGCCGACGGCGCGACGTGCAGGTACCGCTCGACCGCGCGCACGTCGGTCGCGACGGTCAGCCGCGCGCGGAAGGCGTGGTAGTTGGCGTCGGGGTCCAGGCCGTACGCCTCGGCGCCGTCGCCGATCTCCGACTGGGCCGCGCCGCTGAGCAGGATGTGCTTGACGTAGTTGTCCTGGCGTTCCTGCTGGCGGCGCTGCATCTCGAGCTCAGCGTCGCGATGACCCGCGGCGAGCGCGGCCGAGCCCCAGGCCGACCACGCCTGGTAGAGCTGGAAGAGCTCGAGCAGCAGGCTGTCGCGCCAGGGCGACTCAGGCGCCAGCTCGGCCGCGATCTCCATGAAGATCAACTGGTTCTGAACGGCGGTCTGCAGCATCTCGGCGACATTGACGCCCGAGCGTGCGCGGGACTCGCCCGTCACGCGCAGCGGGGTGTCGTCGTCGTCCTCGTCCGGCACGCGGTGCTCGAGCATCCCAACCATCGACACGCTCATGTTGCGCAGCCAGCCCTGGCGGACGAGCTCGGGGTCCACGTTGCGGTACGACGGCAACGTGAAGACACGCTCGGCCATCCGTTCCGCGATCGGGCCCTTGCCGTCGGTGATCCCGGATTCGCGGAGCACGCGCACGAGCTCATCCCACGCCTGTTCGCGGCTCTGCTCCACGCGTTCTTCTGTGACCGACCGCGTCACGCGCTCTCCCCGGCGCACCATACCCGGTTGCGACGACGGCGACCCGGTTGGGTCGCCGTCGGCTCCGGGCGGCCGCAAGCGCCCGGGCGACCGGTGGCGCATCGGCTAGAAGCCCAGCGGGCACTCCTGCGTCCAGGTCCCGCCGCCCTGCAGATGGGCGGTGAGCCGGAGGCTGCCGGAGACGAAGTCCCCGTCGGTAGACGGCGAGGATCGCGTGGCCGACGGGCGACGGGACCAGCGTGCGGACGTCGGTGGGTGCACGAGGAACGCGAGCACGGCCCGCAGGTGGCGCCGGTAGAAGACGGCGAACGCCTGCGGGTCGGTCGCGGTCGCGGCCAGCAGCGCTTCATCGGTGCGAGCATCCTCAGGACCCACGCTCTATGTATCGCGTGGGCCCTGAAGTTGTGACTCAGGCGGTCGGCGAGGTGCGATCGACGAGCGTGTCGCTGTCGCGGCGGCTCGCGCTGCGCGACACGAGCCCGGCGACCAGGCCGACCAGCGCGAGGCCGACGTGCAGCACGTTGTCGGCGCTGTTGATCGGGATCAGCCCGAGGACGTCATCGCCGTCGATCAGGCCGATCACGGCGACGAGCGCGTAGGTGGCCCCGAACGCGATCGCCACCGCCTTGGCGGTGTCGCGCCGCGGCGACGCCACCAGCAGCAGCGCACCGGACGCCAGGTGGATGAGGTTGTGCACCCCGTTGACCTCGAACCCGAGCAGCGAGCCGCCGTCGATGCCGTCGCCGAACTCGAAGCTCGCGTCGGCGATGAAGCCGGCGAGGCCGGCCAGCGCGAGTGCTGCGCCGGCGAGCAGGCAATACCACTGCGCCGGGGTGCGGGCGCGATCGAAGTCCGTGGCGGGACCGTGCATGTGGGACATGGCCCGACGCTCCCCCTCCCGGCGTCCGGCGACGCGGGCTACGTCATCGTGCATGCCGTGACGCAGGCGCTCCCACCGATCGTCGCCCCGAACCTGAAGGTCCTCTTCGTCGGCATCAACCCCGGCCTGCGCTCGGCCCAGACCGGACACAACTTCGCGCGGCCCGGCAACCGGTTCTGGCCCGCGCTGCACGCGTCGGGATTCACGCCGCGCCTGCTCGCCCCCGAGGAGGACGTCACGCTGCCCGAGTACGGCCTGGGCATCACGAACATCGCGCCCCGGCCGACCCGCGCGGCGTCGGAGCTCAGCGCGGACGAGCTGCGCGCGGGCGCGGCGGAGCTCGAGCGGCTCGTCGCCGAGCTCCGGCCGCGCCTGGTCGCCATCGTCGGCGTCACCGCCTACCGGACCGCCTTCGGGCGCCGCCGGGCCGCGCTCGGCCTGCAGGCCGAGACCATCGGCGGCCGCCCGGTCTGGATCCTCCCGAACACGAGCGGGCTCAACGCCCACCACACGCCCGCGGACTTCGCGCGCCGGTTCGCCGAGGCCCGCGCTTATGCTGAGGCCCTGTGAAACGCGTCGCCGCCGTGCTGCTCGCGCTCGCCTTCACCGGCTGCGGTGAGGAGGATGCCGTGCGCGCGACGCTCGACGCGGACGCACGGGCGGCCGAGCGCCGCGACTGGGACGCGATGTGCGCGTTGCGCACGGGCGCCGCGCAACGCGGGTTCTGCCCCGAGGAAGACGCGGACATGGACGTCACGCTCGGCAACGAGCCGGTCGCGGTCTTCTACGTCCACGAGGGCCACGTGACCGACATCGACGTGGATGGCGACCGCGCCACGGTGCGTTACGACAGCGACTCGGTCACGCGGCTGCGCAGGGTCGACGACCGCTGGCTCATCGACTCGGAGGGCTGACGTACTGCGCGGCGATCTCCTCGGAGGTCACCGGGATCACCTGCACGACGTCGACGGCCGTGCCGTCCGGGTCGGCCGTGATGAAGTGCCGCTGGCCCCAGTTCTCGCTGCGCAGCGTGAGCTCCATCGGCAGCGCCATCGCCTGCGCACGCTCGTGCACGGCGTCGACGTCCTCCACCTCGACGGTCACGAGCAGGCCGGCGGTGCGAGCGCCGCGGAAGCGCTCCGGCACGGAGTCGTGGTCGCGGGCGACGAAGCCCATCTGGCCCGTCAGCTGCACGAACCAGTCGGCCTCGAACACGGGCTCCAGGTCCAGCAGCTGCGCGTAGAAGCGCGCGAGCACGGCGGGACGATCGGTCATCAGGACCGGGTACAGCGCGGTGACGGACATCGTCAGCCTCCTATTCGTAGGGCAACAGCACTTCGGTGACGGCCGCTTCCGGCGACGCCGCCTCGAGGTAGCGCTCACGGACCCAGGCGCCCGGCCGGCGGCCGCGCTCCTCGGCGTGCGCGAGCAGCGCGAAGTAGGCGAGCGGCAGCTCGGCGTAGCGCCCGCGGTGGGTCGCGACCGCCACGCGTGCCGCCGGCAGCTCCATTCCGGGTCCCGGCACACCGACCATGAACTCGACCTCGCCTTCGAGGTCGAGCGGGTACAGGCCGGTCACGGGACCGTCGGGCAGCTCGCCGATCAGCGTCGCCGCGGCGCCGTCCAGCTCGGCCGCGTCGCAGCGGCCGCGCAGCACCGTGAGCGACAGCGCCGGCTCGTCGCGCTCGACCACGGCGTACGGGATCAGCTCGTCGGACCCGATCAGCCGGTCCAGCGCCCGCAGCGCCTGCTGCGCCCGCTCGAGCTCCGCCTCCACCCGCGCCCGCTGGCGCTCCAGCAGCGGCGCGACCTCGTCGGCCACCAGCAGCGCGTGGATCTCCGGCAGCGGCACGTCCAGCGAGCGCAGCAGCCCGATCGTGATCGCGCTGCGTACCTGCCCGCGGTGGTAGTAGCGGTAGCCGCTGTCGGGGTCGACGTAGGCGGGCGCGAGCAGGCCGAGCTCGTCGTAGTCGCGCAGCTGGCGCGGGCTCAGCCGCACCCGCCGCGCGAACGCGCCGATCAGGTCGCTTGGTCTGGCCACAATGGGATTGTCATGTCTCCCCCGAGGGCAAGGTCAAGTCGCGTGCACCGCCTTGCGGTCCTCGCCGTCGTCCTTGCCGGCTGCGGCGCGCCGGAGCAGCAGCACGTCCAACAGGCCCTGCGCGACTACGACCGCGCGTGGGAGCAGCTGAACTACGACGCCGCGTGCGCGCGCATGACCGAGGCGTTGCGCCGCGCCTACGCCGGCGATGCGCGTGACTGCGCCGAGGGCATCCGCACCCTGGCAAGCCACGCCGAGGAGACCATCGAGCCGAGCGACGGCGAGCCCCTCGGCGAGGCGATCCTCGTCTCACTCGATGCTGAGACGGTCGCGAACGAGGAGATCCGCATCCAGGGCGACACCGCGACCGTCTACACCGACCACGGCTGGACGCAGCAGCTGCGCAAGGTCGGCGGCCGCTGGCTGATTGACGGTTAGGCCTCGGCGGGCTCTGGCGCTTTCGGCGCCGACAGCCGCACGGGCGCGCTGTGCAGGGCGCGCAGGCGCACCTCGCGCCAGCTCAGCCCTTCCTTGACCAGCGCCGGACCGCCCATGACGACCGCGCACGCGACCTCGACCGCCTGCAGGATGATCCCGTAGCCGAGCGCCTGCGCGGGCGCGACGCCGTACGCGCCGACCAGCACCGCCATGCATGCGGCCTGGAAGACGCCCACGTTGGAGGGCGTGACCGGCAGCACGGCGGTGACGTTGACGGCGAACAGGATCGCGGCCGCGGCGCCGAGGTCGGCCTTGTGCTCGAGCCCGAGGGCCACCAGCAGCACGTAGCACGCCACCCACTGCAGCGCCCACGCGCCGAGCTGCATCGTGATCGCCACGAACCCCTCGCGCGGGCGCCGGAACACGACCAGGCCCGAGCGCACGCGCGCGATGGCCTGGCGGCCCTGCCGCACCCAGCGCGACCTCGTGGGCCGGCCTGAGCGCACGAGCGCCGGCGCGACCAGCACGAGCGCCAGCAACCCGATCGGCGCGAGCG
Source organism: Solirubrobacter deserti (assembly GCF_027587175.1). Classification (GTDB taxonomy): domain Bacteria; phylum Actinomycetota; class Thermoleophilia; order Solirubrobacterales; family Solirubrobacteraceae; genus Solirubrobacter; species Solirubrobacter deserti. The sequence continues at coordinate 117,213 of NZ_JAPCID010000009.1, read as the reverse complement.
CGTACCAGACCAGCGCCTGCTGGCGGCCCGCGAAGAGCCCGATGGTGATGAACATCACCGCGCCGAGGATCACCAGCGCGAGCACGTTGATCAGCGTCTGGGACACGATCGTGCCCAGCACCACGGGCAACCGGTCCCGCGCGCGCCCCAATCGCCGCGCCACGATCAACGCGCGTGACGGCTCGCCCAGCCGGGCGGGCAGCGTCGCGCTCATCAGCACGCCGATCGTCGTGCCCTGCACGGCGTCGGCCAGCTTCGGGCGGGCGCCGGGCAGCGCCGCCTTCAAGATCGCGTGCCAGCTCACCGCGCGGGCGAGCATCGACAGGCACATCAGGGCGAGCCCGAACAGCACCCACGGCGGGCTCGAGCGCACGAGCGCGTCGCCGATCCGCGCCGGGCCGATGTGATCGACCGCGAGCACCGCGCCGACCACCGTCATCAGCCCGGCCAGCCCGATCGCCCCGCGCCGGACCAGCGCGCCGCGCCGCCGCTCGGGCACCGGCTCCAGCGACGGCAGCCGCTGGGCGCCCACGCGCGGCAGGCCGTCGCGCGGCACCGCGCCGAGCTTGACGGCCACGCGCTGGGTCGCGGTGGACGGCTCCGGCACCGCGCGCGCGTCCTCGTAGGCGGTGACGACCTGCTCGGCCACGCGCGGCCACGCGTAGCGCTCGGCGCTCACGGCGGCGCCCTGCGCCATCCGCTGCACGCGGCCCGGGTCCAGCGCCAGGTCCCGCAGCGTCTCGGCCAGCGCGGTCGCGTTCCCGCGCGGGACCAGCACGCCGTCCGTGCCGGCGGTGACGACGTCGCGGTAGCCCGCGATGTCGGAGGCGACGACCGGCGTGCCCGCCGCGAACGCCTCCGTCAGCACCATCCCGAACGATTCGCCGCCGAGCGACGGCGCGCACAGCACGTCGGCGTCGCGCAGCACGGCGGCCTTCACCGCGTCGTCGACGCGGCCGAGCGCGGTCACGCCCTCGCCCTCGACGAGCAGCGGCGCCAACTCCGCCTGCGTCAGGCCGATGACGGTGAGCTCGGCCGGAACCTGCCCGCGCAGCGCCTCGAACGCGCGCAGGAGCACCGGCAGGCCCTTGCGCCCGACGGCCTGGCCGACGAAGACGATCCGCAGCGGCTCGCCGGCGGCGCGCTCACGCGGCGCGGGCACGCCGCCCTCCGGCAGCGCGACGCCGTTCGGGACGATCCGGTAGCGACCGCCGTAGAAACGGCGCCCCGTCCACGCCGCCGCCTCGCTGACGGCGATCTGGACGTTGAGCCGGTTGAGCTTGCGCCGCGCGCCGATCAGCGCCGCGACCTTGTGCGGCGGCACGGACTCCGAGTAGCAGTGGAACGTGCCGACGAGCGGCGCTTCGACGCTCGTGAGCGCGTCCCAGGCGACCACGGGGGCCACGGGCTCGTGCAGGTGGACGACGTCGAAGCCGCCCGCGCGCAGCTCGCGGCGCAGGGTCGAGACGGCCGACGGGAACGGCGAGAGGTTCGAGACGGCGCCGTTGGACGGCCAGCCGATCGTCGGGCCCAGCGGCGTCAGCCACTCCGGCACCTCGCGGTCCTGCGGGCGCGCACCGCGGTGCAGCGCCGCCGTCAGGCGCCGATCAGGGTCGAAGGGCGCGAACACGCGAACGTCATGACCAGCACGGTCCAGCTCGGCTCTCAGCGCTTCGATGTGGCGGGTCACCCCGCCGGGATATGTCCAGGAGTACGGGGAGACCAGCGCGACCCGCATTCCGCGATCCTATGTGTTCGCGCGTGAATCCAGGGTGCGGCTAACCGCTCTTCACCTATCCTGCAGACCACAGAGATGCCCGAGCGCCAGTTCGTCAAGTACACGTTCCTCAAGGTCGATCCCGCCTGGCGGCGCCTGGACGCGGAGGAGCGAGCCACCCACAAACGCGAGTTCATGGCCGCGTGCGAGGACTTCGCGTCCGAGCGCCTGCTGCGCGCGTTCTCGACCGTCGGCACGCGCGGGGACGCGGACCTGCTGCTGCTCACGCAGGCCACCAACCTCGAGCGCATCCACGAGTTCCACGTCGTGCTCGCCCAGTCCGGGCTGATGAGCTGGGCCACGACGCCCTACAGCTTCCTGGCCATGACCAAGCCGAGCGAGTACTCCGACGAGTCCCGCCTGGAGGTCCGCGAGGCGCACTCGAAGTACCTGTTCGTCTACCCCTTCGTCAAGACGCGCGAGTGGTACGGGCTGGACCCGAAGGAGCGCTGGCGGATCATGCAGGAGCACATCCGCGTGGGCCGCGAGTACCCGAGCATCGACCTCAACACGTCGTACTCCTTCGGGCTGGACGACCAGGAGTTCGTGGTCGCCTTCGAGGGTGACGAGCCCGCCGTATTCCTGGACCTCGTGCAGCGCCTGCGCACCACCGAGGCTTCCGCCTTCACCAAGCGCGACACGCCGACGTTCACGTGCGTGGCGATGTCCGTCGAGCGCGCGCTGAACGCGCTCGACGGCGCCACCGCCACCGTCACGGCGTAGCGAGCTCGGGCGTTTTCTCGCGGTCCCGGTCGCGGTCGAAGCGGCCGGTCGGCTCCGAGACGTCCTCGCCGCGCATCGCGGCCTCGACCTCGCGGTCGATCATCGTCGGATCGTGCAGGACCTTGTCGAAGTGCTCGACGTCGAGCTCGTTCTGCCACTTGGCGATGACCATCACCGCGACCGTGTTGCCGATCGCGTTGGTGAGGGCGCGGCCCTCGGACATGATGCGGTCGATGCCGACGACGAGCGCGATGCCGACCGCAATCGCCTCGGCGCTGAAGAACGTGCCGCCGAACGCGGTCAGCGAGGCGGTCAGCGTGACCAGGCCCGCGCCCGTGATGCCCGCGGCGCCCTTGGAGGTCAGGATCATCAGGCCGGCGAGCGCGATCTGCTCGCCGATCGCCATGTCCTGGCCGGTGGCCTGCACGATGAACAGCGCGCCGAGCGTGAGGTAGATGCAGGTGCCGTCGAGGTTGAAGGAGTAGCCGGTCGGCAGGACCATGCCGCTGACTTGCTTGGAGGCGCCCGCCGCCTGGGTCTTGGCCAGCAGGCGCGGGAGCACGGTCTCCGAGCTGGAGGTGCCGACGATGATCAGCAGCTCGTCGCGGATCAGCCGCACCAGGCGGAAGATCGAGAAGCCCGCGGCGCGCGAGACGGCGCCCAGCACCACGAACACGAAGAACGCGCAGGTGCCCCAGAACACGGCCATCAGCGCGGCGAGGTTGGAAAGGGACTCGGCGCCGAACACGGCGACCGTGTAGGCCATGCCGCCGAACGCGCCCAGCGGCGCGACCCACATGATCAGCCGGATCACGCCGAAGACGATTTTCGACAGCGTCTCGAAGACGCTGATGATCGGCTTGCGCGTGGCGTCGGGGAGCATCGAGATGGCCGCGGCGACGAGGATCGCGAGCACCAGCACGCGCAGGATCTCGTTCTCCACGAACGGGGAGACGAAGCTCGTCGGCAGCAGGTCGTCGGTGATGAAGCCGACCAGGCCGCCCTCCTCGGACGCGCCGGCCTCGTCAATCGACTCCTGGGCGCTCTGCCGCGCGGACTCGCTCGGCTCGCCCTCGAAGCCCGCGCCGGGCTTGAACACGTTCGCCGCCAGCAGGCCGAGGCTGAGCGCGATGACGGTCATGCCGAAGAAGTAGGCCAGCGCCCGCAGCGCGAGCCCGCCCGCGCGCGCGAGGTTGCCGAGCGAGGCGATGCCGATCACGACCGTGAGGAAGATCACCGGGCCCGTGACGGCCTTGATCAGCTGGATGAAGGCGTCGGCGAGCCATTTCGAGCTCTCCGCCGGCCCTGGCGCCACCAGCCCGAACACGATGCCGAGGGCGATCGCGATGATCACCCAGAACCACAGCTGCTTGTAGAGGCCTCTCTCCTTCATGGCCCGGTAGGTACCCGCTCATTGAACTTTCAGCGCGTACCGCCGATGTACCCGGGGGATGAGTACGACTATGACCTCCACGCACGTCGAGCGGTACCGGCTCGTCACCCGCTCGGACTTCGACGGGCTCGTGTGCGCCGCACTGCTCAAGCACCTCGGCATCCTCGACGACATTCTCTTCGTCCATCCGAAGGACGTGCAGGACGGGAAGGTCGACATCGGCCCGAACGACATCACGACGAACGTGCCGTACAACCCGAACGCGGCGATCTCGTTCGACCATCACCACTCCGAGGCCGTCCGCGTCGGCGAGGACAAGCCGAACCACGTGATCGTCCCGGACGCCGACTCCGCGGCCCGCGTGGTGTACGACTACTACGGTGGCGCCGAGGTCTTCCCCGGCATCGAGGAGCTCATGGATGCGGTCGACAAGGGCGACGCCGCCCAGTTCGACCTCGACGAGATCCTGCATCCCACCGGCTGGGTCATGCTCAACTTCCTGATGGACCCGCGCACCGGCCTCGGCCGCTTCCGCGAGTTCGAGATCTCCAACTACCAGCTGATGATGCAGCTGATCGACGTCATCGTCGCGATGTCGATCGAGGAGGTCTTCGAGAACCCGCACGTCGCCGAGCGCGTCGCGCTCTACAACGCCCACGCCGAGCAGGCGGAGGAGCAGATCAAGCGCTGCGCCACCGTGCACGGCAACCTGGTCGTGCTCGACCTCCGCGACGAGGAGATCATCCACCCGACCAACCGCTTCATGCTCTACGCGCTGTTCCCCCAGTGCAACATCTCCATCCATGTGCTGTGGGGCCTCAGGCAGCAGAACACGGTGTTCGCGACGGGCAAGTCGATCATCGACCGCAGCTCCAAGACGAACGTCGGCGAGCTGATGCTCAGCTACGGCGGCGGCGGCCACGAGGCGGCCGGCACCTGCCAGGTCGAGAACGAGGACGCCGAGCGCGTCCTCGGCGAGCTGATCGCGAAGATCAACGCCGACGGTTGAGCGCGAGCCGCTCGCGGGCCTCGGCGGGCGTCGCTGGTTGCAGCGACAGCTCGCCGAGGATGCGCGTGATCTTGGCCACCTGCTCGGCGTTGCTGCTCGCCAGCCGGCCCTTCTCGAGGTAGACGCTGTCCTCGAGGCCGACGCGCACGTTCCCGCCGAGGATCGCGCTCATCGTCGCCAGCGGCATCTGGTGGCGGCCGGCGCCGAGCACGGACAGCACGTAATCGTCCCCGAGCAGCTTGTCGGCCAGCGCCTTGAAGTGCAGGAGGTTCTCCGGGTGCGGTCCTTGCCCACCGAGGATGCCGAAGATCGCCTGGACGAAGAACGGCGGCTCTACGACGCCCCTGTCGGCGAAGTGGGCGAGGTTGTACAGGTGGCCGACGTCGTAGCACTCGAACTCGAAGCGCGTGCCCGCTGAGCCCAGTTCGCCGACGATCTGCTCGATGTCCGCGAACGTGTTGCGGAAGATGTAGTCGCGGGTCATCTCCAGGTACTCGGGCTCCCACGGGTGCTGGAACGTGTCGATGCGGTCGAGCATCCCGAAGATGCCGAAGTTCATCGAGCCCATGTTCAGCGAGCACAGCTCGGGCTGGAAGCGGCGCGCCGCCGCGAGCCGCTCGTCGAGCGACATGCCGTGCCCGCCGCCGGTGGTGATGTTGATCACGGCGTCGGTGCGCTCGGCGATGTGCGGGACGAAGCGCTCGAACACCTCCGGGTCGGCGGTCGGCTGACCCGTCTCGGGGTCGCGCGCGTGCAGGTGCAGGATCGCCGCGCCCGCCTCGGCCGCGCCGATCGCCTGCTCGGCGATCTGCTCCGGCGTGACCGGCAGGTGTGGCGAGAGCGACGGCACGTGGATCGCACCGGTCACCGCGCAGCTGACGATCACGGACACGCGCGGGAGGCTACGCTCCCGCGGCCATGGACGCCGCCGACGCCCACCTCGCCCAGGACCCGGTGATGGCGGACCTCATCGAGCGCTTCGGCGGCCCGCTGGGCCCCGACGAGGGCGAGCCCCGCACCGACCTATACGGCGCCCTGCTGCGCTCGATCACGGGCCAGCAGCTGTCCGTGAAGGCCGCGGCGGCGATCTACGGCCGCCTGATCGCGCGCTTCGGTGACCGCGCGCCCACGCCCGAGGAGCTCCTCGCCGACGACCCCGAAGAGCTGCGCGCCGCGGCCGGCCTGTCCCGCGCCAAGACCGCCTCGCTGCGCTCCCTCGCCGAGCACGTCATCGACGGCCGCCTCCAGCTCGACCAGCTCGACGCGCTGCCCGACGAGGAGGTCATCCGCGAGCTCGTGGCGGTCAAGGGCATCGGCGAATGGACCGCGCACATGTACCTGATGTTCACGCTGCGTCGTCCGGACGTCCTGCCCACCGGCGACCAGGGCATCAAGAACGCCGTGATGACCGCCTACGGCCTCGACGCGGTCCCCACCCCGGACGCGCTGACCGAGCTCGCCGAGCCGTGGCGCCCGCACCGCACGCGGGCGTGCCTCTACCTCTGGCGCTCGCTCGACAACGAGCCCGCCTAGCGCAGCCGCGCTTCCTCGAGGTCGAGGTCGCGCTCGATCACGCGCTGGGTCTCCTGCGAGATGCGGCCCTCGTTGCGCAAGGTCAGCACGGCGGAGCGCTCGGAGCGGATCAGGTCGCGGCGCACGTTGGAGTAGCGCATGCGCGCGTCGTCGGCGAGGTCGGGCGCCTTCTCGCCGCCGAGCACGGCCACGCACTGCTGGAAGCGGGCGCGGTAGAGCTCGCGCAGGCGGCGCAGCGGCTCCTCGGCGATGCGGTCGTCGTCCTCGAGCTCGTCGAGGCGGTCGAGCGCGGTCTGGGCGGCTTCCAGGCGGGCGATCGCCTCCTCCGGGGACCACTCGCGCTCGCTCGGGATGCGCAGCGCGCGGACAACCATGGGCAGCGAGAGGCCCTGGCCGACCAGCGTCACCAGGATCACGACGAAGGTGAGGAAGACGACCTCGTCGCGGCCCGGGATGTCGGTCGCGATCGAGAGCGCGGCGGCGAGCGAGATCGCGCCGCGCATGCCGCACCAGCCCACCACCACGCGCTCGCGCAGCCCGAGGCCGGGCGCCACCGGGAGCAGCGCGAACACCATCCGCACGACGATCGTCAGCAGCGCCAGCGCGACGCCGATCGCCACCAGCGTGCCCACCTGCCCGCGGATGCTCTCCACGGCCTCCTCGAGCTGAAGCCCGAGCAGGACGAACAGCATCGCTTCCAGCCCGAACACGAGGATGCGCCAGAACGCGTTCGCGGTCAGGCGCGTGTCGGCGTCGAAGTACGTCGACTGCTTCCAGCCCGCGACGACGCCGCACGTGGCCGCGGCGAGGATGCCGGACGCGTGGACCTCCTCGGCCGCGATGTAGCTCGCGTACGCGGCGAGGATCGTCAGCAGCACCGAGATCGTCACGTCGGGCTGGCGGCGGATCGCCCGCAGCGCGCCCAGCGCCACCGCGAGGCCGATCGCCGCGCCGCCGATCGCCGCGATCAGGAACTCGACCGTCGCATCCAGCAGCGAGAACGTGCCTGCGGTGGCCGCGCCGAGCGCCACGCGAAACCCGGTCAGGCCCGTGGCGTCGTTGATCAGCGACTCGCCCTCCACGAGCCGCCGCACGCGCTCGGGCACGTGGACGGTGGAGAACGTCGCAACGGCCGCGACCGCGTCGGTCGGCGCGACCACGGCCCCGAGCATGAACGCGGCCGGCCAGCTCAACCCGTCGACGAGCCAGTGTGCGGCGACCGCGACGACGCTCGTCGTCACCAGCACGAGCAGCAGCGCGAGCAGTCCGAGCGCCCGGCCCTCCGCGCGCAGCTCCTGCGGCGAGGAGTTCCAGCCGGCGCTCATCAGCAGCGGCGGGATGAACACCAGCAGCACGACGTGCGGGTCCATGTTCACGCGCGGCATGCCCGGCACGAACGCGAGCGCGAGCCCGCCCAGCACCAGGACGATGGGGTACGGGATGCGCAGCCGGTCGGCCGCACGCACGAGCAGCACGGCAGCGAACAGGAGCGCGAACAACAGCTCGAGTTCGCCCACGGAGGCGGAAAGTCTAGGATCGAAACCGACGATGCCCCTGCAGCCGCCCCTGGATGAACACGACCACGTCGCCGGCCCGTTCGACGCGCCGCTCGAGCTCGTCATGTACGGCGACTTCCAATGCCCGTACTGCGCGGCTTCCCAGTCGATCGTCCGGCGCGTGCGCGAGCGGCTCGACGGGCGCCTGCGGTTCGTCTTCCGCCACCTGCCGCTGACCGAGGTCCACCCGGACGCCGAGCGCGCCGCCGAGGCGGCCGAGGCCGCCTCGCTGCAGGGCTCGTTCTGGGAGATGCACGACGCGCTCTACGCCAACGGCGGCCGCTTCTCGGACGCGGACCTGCTCGCGCTCGCCGACCGGATCGGGCTGGACCCCGACCGCTTCCGCGCCGACCTGGCGTCCGGTGCGCCCGCCGCCCGCGTGGCGCGCGACGCGGACGCCGCGCGCGCGAACGGCATCGCCTCCACGCCGGCGTTCTTCGTCAACGGCGTCCACCACACCGAAGCGTTCGACGCCCGTTCGTTGGTCGACGCACTCACGTCCGTTCGACCCGCCGCCGACTAACCTAGGCCCGCTCATGCCTCGGTTCGTCGTGCTGCTCGCTGCTGTCCTGGCCGTCTTCGCCGCCGCGTGCGGTGGCGCGGGCGACAACGACGCGCCGAAGGACCCGGTCGAGAACGTGCCCCAGGAGGCGGGCGTGCGCGAGCGCGTGAAGGTCGCCGTCAACCCGGACGAGGCCGAGTTCCCCGCGCCCGCGGGCAAGACGCTCGAGCAGCTCGCGAACGAGATGACCGCCGGCCCGGACTTCGCGCTCGCCACCTCGATCTTCACCACGGGGGGCGACAGCCGGATGGCGTTCGGCGTGATCGGCCAGGACGGCCTCCCCGTCTACGGCCCGACCGCCGTCTACATCGCGCCGACGCCGGACTCGCCCGCCGAGGGCCCGTTCGTCGCGCCCGCCGACGTGCTGCTGACCGACGCGCGCTACCGCTCCAAGCAGGCCGCCACCGAGGACAGCCCGTTCGCCGCGATCTACGCCGCGCAGGTCCGCTTCCCGAAGCGCGGCCAGTACTCGGTGCTGTCGGCGACCAAGGGCGCGGACGGCAAGTTCGTCGGCGCCACGAGCCAGATCCAGGTGTCCAGCAAGGGCGCCGACCCGATCCCCGCCGTCGGCGAGGAGGCGCCCAAGGTCACCACGGACACGCTGGAGACCACCAAGGGCGACGAGGCGCTGCTGGACACGCGCGAGCCGCCCAGCGACATGCACGAGGACTTCGCGCAGGTGGTGGGCAAGAAGCCGGTCGCGCTGCTGTTCGCGACGCCGCAGCTGTGCGCCTCGCAGGTGTGCGGCCCGGTCGCGGACATCGCGCTGCAGATCAAGGCCAAGTACGGCGACCGGATGAGCTTCATCCACCAGGAGGTCTACGTCGACAACGACGTGAGCAAGGGGCTGCGCGAGCCGCTGCGCCAGTTCAACCTCCCGTCGGAGCCGTGGCTGTTCGTCGTCGACAAGCGCGGGAAGATCACGTCCCGCCTCGAGGGCTCGATCGGCGTCCAGCAGTTCGAGGACGCGGTGAAGACCGGGCTGTGAGAAAGCTCGCCCCGGCGGCGCTCGGCGCCGCCCTGCTCGTCCTCCTTCCCGCTGCAGCCGAGGCGCACGGCCTCGTCCAGCGCCCACCGCTGCCGATCCCGCAGTGGCTGTTCGCGTGGGCCGCCGCGGCGGTGCTGGTGATCTCGTTCTTCGCGCTCGCGGTGCTGTGGCCGACGCCGCGGCTCGAGCAGGACAACTGGCGCCCGCTGCCGTTCGGCAAGGGCTGGGGCAGCCTGCCGCTGCAGATCCTGTGGGGCGCGCTCGGCATCTTCCTGCTCGCCGTGACGGTCCTCGCCGGCTACATCGCGGAAGGGCTCGCGCTCAACCACTTCTCGTCGACGTTCATCCTGATCACGTTCTGGGTCGGGCTCGTGTTCATCTCGATCCTGTTCGGCGACGTGTTCCGCGCGCTCAGCCCGTGGCGGGCGCTCGGGCGGCTGCTGCCGTCGCTGAACCGGCCGTATCCGGAGAAGCTCGGGCGCTGGCCGGCCGCGATCTTGTTGTTCGCGTTCGTCTGGATCGAGCTCGTCGGCAAGTGGGGTGAGACGAACCCGTCGCTGCTGGTCACCGCCGCGCTCGGCTACACGGTGCTGACGCTGGCCGCGCAGTGCTACTTCGGCGTGGAGACGTGGACGCGCAACGGCGAGGCGTTCGCGGTCTACTTCGGCCTGTTCGCGCGCATGTCGGTGTTCGAGACGCGTGGCGGCACGCTCGGCCTGCGGCGCCCGCTCGGCGGGCTGCCGCGGCTGGACGACGTGGCGGGGACCGTCGCGTTCGTGATGGTGATGATCGGCACGGTCACGTTCGACGGGCTCAGCCAGGGCCAGCTGTGGCGGGACCTGCAGACCGGCGTGGTGGACTCGCTCGACGGCGTCGGCATCGGCGTGCTGACCGCGACCCGGATCGCCGGCACGCTCGGGATGCTGCTCGGCGTGCTGATCGTGTGGGGCTTCTACCGGCTCGGCATCGAGGGCGCCCGCTCGGTGGGCGGGAATCTCAGCCTGCACAAGCTCGAGTACGGCTTCGTGCATTCGCTGGTGCCGATCGCCGCCGTCTACGTCGCCGCGCACTACCTGACGCTGATCTTCTACGAGGGCCAGGCCATCAGCTACCTGGCCAGCGACCCGTTCGAGCAGGGCTGGAACCTGTTCGGCACCGTCGACAACGGCATCGACTACACCGTCTTCCCGCAGGAGAACACGTGGTACGTGCAGGTCGCGGTGGTCGTGATCGGCCACGTCGCGGCGCTCGCGCTCGCGCACGACCGCGCGCTCACGCTGTACGGCGAAGCGAAGCTCGCGGTGCGCTCGCAGTACTGGATGCTCGGCGTGATGGTCGGCTTCACGTCGCTCGCCCTGTGGCTGCTGGCCCAGGGCGCTTCCTGAACGGCGCCAGGCGCCGTTCAGGTTCGGCTGCGTTCCGTTTCCTAAAGAGGGACTGTCCCTCTTTAGGAAACGCGGCAAGGTCGCGGCAAGCGGGCGGCAAGCGCCGCTCCGCACCATGGCGGGCATGCTCCGCTCCCTCTTCTCCGGCCTCGCCGCCGCCTTCCTCGTGTTGGCGTGCGCGTCGAGCGCCTCGGCCGATTCCATCGCCTACATCAAGGACGGCAACGTCTGGCTGACCACGCCCGACGGCGCCCGCCAGTACCAGGTCACCTCGACCGGCGGCTACTCCGACGTCACGCAGGCCGACGACGGCGCGATCGTCGCGCTCAACGGCGTGCGCCTGCACAAGCTCTCGCGTGAAGGCGCCGTGCTGGCCGACTTCGCCACGCCGGTGTCAGACACCCGCCCGGCCGGCTCCAAGCAGTTCTGGGGCCCGTACGACCCCGCGATCTCCCCGGACGGCACGAAGGTCGCCTACACCTACTACTGGCTCTCCCAGACCACGACGCCGAACTGCTACCCGCCCAAGTGCCTGGTCGCGCTCAACGAGGGTGGCACGGGCTACACGTGGTCGGACCGGATGACGGACTGGAAGACCGGCGACGCGATCGGCTACCACTCCGGCTGGCGCCACCCGTCGTGGGTCGACAACGACATGACCCTGCTCGCCAACCCGACCAAGCTCCCGAACCACGACCTGCTGCTGGACCGCATCTCCGACGGCGGCAACGGCAAGGGCAACATGGTGATGGCGTGGTTCAGCGACATCGTCAACAACCCGCACATGAGCGGGGCCGAGATCACGCGCGACAAGCGCAAGCTCGCCGCCCAGACGGGTGAGAACGACTCGACGCTGACGGTGTACATGGTCCGCGGCTTCCCGAGCGCGTGGAAGGACGGCAACCCGATCGGCTCCGACGTGGTCCGCTGCTACCGCTACGAGGGCCCGGAGGGCGGCGCCTACGGGCAGCCGACCTGGTCGCCGGACGGCAGCCGCATGGCGTTCAACGACGGCGCCGGCTTGAAGATCGCGAACGTCCCGAACTTCGCCAACGAGTGCACCACCGACGGCGCCACGCCGCAGCCGGCCGTGCTCGTCGCCGGCGCGACCGAGCCCGACTGGGGTCCCGCCGACGTTCCCGCGCCGCGGCCGGTCACGCCGACGCAGCCGGCCCCGCCGGCTCAGCCCGCCCAGCCGACCCAGCCGACCGAGCCCGCCAAGGTCTCGCTGCCGGCCAAGGTCGCGGGCACGCCGACGCGCAAGTCGGGCGTCACGCTCGAGGTCAAGGTCACCGGCAAGGGCAAGCTCTCCGCGGTCGCGACGCTGCGCGGCAAGATCGTCGGCAAGGCCTCCCAGACGGTGAAGAAGGCCGGCACGGCCAAGCTCAAGCTGAAGGTGTCCAAGAAGGGCAAGCTGTCCGTGAAGGTCACGTTCAAGCCGGTCTCCGGCGCCCCCGTCACCAAGACGATGAAGGTAAACGTCCGCTAAGCACCCCCTAAAGAGGGACTGTCCCTCTTTAGGTTGCGCAGGCGGAGGCGGGCGGCGGCGCGGTCGCCGCTCGTCCCCCGCCCCACGCGGTCCACTCCGCCAGGGCGGGGCGCCGCTCGGTCATGTCGGTGGAGAACAGGCCGACCGGGAACTTGTCGTCCTCGCGGACCGTGTACTGGAAGGCGACGGTCACGCGCGGATCCTCGTACCAGCGCACGAGCCGCTCGTGCAGGTCCCGGCAGCCCGCGGCGGCCGGGTTCTCCACCGCCGAGTACTCCTCCGGGGCCGGCCCGACGCCCGTCTCGGTGATCCAGAGCGTGTGCGGCTCCGGGCAGTCGTGAGCGGCGAGCGCGGTCGCCGCCTGCTCGACCGGGTCGTCGCCGCCGATGTAGGCGTGCTGCGTGTAGACGGGCGACGCGCACACCAGATCCCGCGGCAGCCCTTCGATGAACTGGCCCACGCTGGTCACGAGCTTGGTGTCCTCGAGCAGGCCCGCGGTCTCGCCGATCAGCAGTTGCTGCTCGCCCGGCGCCTCATCCAGCGCGCTCTGCAGCGTGCGTGCCAGCTCGGCGTAGACGGCGGGCGCGAGGCTCGGCGAGGCCGGGTCGCACTCCGCGCGCTGCGGCGAGACGAACGGCGGCAGGTTCGGTTCGTTCCACGGGCTCCAGAAGCGCAGCGTCGCGCCCTCCTCCTCGGCCACGCGGAGCACGTCGAGGATCAGCTGCCGATAGGCGGGCAGCGTCTCGGGGCGCGGCGCGCGGGCCCGCGGCGTCGCCTTCGCGCGCTCGCAGCCGGACGGCGGCTGCGCGGCCCACTCCGGCGTGCCGGTCATCACCACGAGCGTCTGCCAGCCGCCCTCGCGCTGGCGCGACGCGAGCGCCCGCAGCTGCTGGCGCACGCCCGCCCAGCCCAGGCACGGCTGCACCTCCCGCATGCACCCGGTCTCGGGCTTCTCCAGGTCGGCGGGCTGCTCGGCCGAGAAGAACTGCAGGTGGTGCCAGTCGATCACGAGCCGGAAGAACTCGGGCTTGAGCGCGCCGATCGCCTGCCGGACCGACTCCCACGGCTCCGGCACCGCCGGCTCGGCGGCGACGAGGTTCGGGTTGAACTCGGTGATGCCGACGGCGAGGCCGCGCCCGGCGGCGGGGATCGGGGACGGCGTCGGCGCGGGCGAAGCGCTGGGGCTCGCGGTGGGCGTCGGCGTGGCCTGCACCCGCGGCTCGGGCTTCTCGCGCGCCGAGGCCACCACGACGACCACGAACACGGCGACCGCGAGGGCGAGGAGAAGCGCGGGTCGCCGCATCCCCTTCGAGGCTACCTACGGGATGTACGGCGGCGCCACGCCCCAGCCCCAGCGCGGGACGGGCGCGTGCTCGGCCACGTCCGCGCCCGGCTGCGAGTTCTGCAGCGCCAGGCGCGTGCCCCACTCCGCGTATCCCATGATCGCGGCCCGGAACTCCGGATCGTCGGGCAGCGCCGCCAGGTCCGCCGCGTGCGAGAGCAGCGTCACGAAGTTCAGCCGCTGCTCGGCCGTGATCCCGAGCCCGATGTGGTGGCCGAGCATGTGCTCGTAGCCACCGTGGTGCGCCGTGTATTCCGCCGGCCCGCCCATCACCTCGCACCACCACGTGACGACATGCTCGCGGTGCGCCTCGCTCACGGCGCCGCCGAACAGCTCGGCCAGATCCTCGTCGTCCTCGACGAGGTCGTAGAACGCGTTCAGCCAGCGCGCGAACGCGTCGCGCCCGCCGGCCCACTCATAGATCGTCGGCGTCTCGCTCACACCGCGGACGCTAGTAGATCGAGCTTCCCGCCCCGAGTTGCGCGTTCTCCGGATAGGGGACGAAGTCGTCGACGAACCCCGGCAGGGCGCGCACCCGCTCCAGCCATGCCTCCACGTTGGCCGGCACCTCGACCGGTGCCACGCTCGTGTACGCGAACACCGACAGGTCGGCGATGCTCGCCGCCTCGCCCACGAGCCAGTCGCGGGCGGCGAGGTGCGCGTCGAGCACCTCGAGCGCGCCGCGCCCGGTGGCGAGCCGCCGGGCGACCTGCGCCTCGGTCGCGCGTCCGGTCGCCAGCAGGAACCGCGGCCCGCCGAGCCCGCCCATCACGCGCTCCTGCTCGAACGCGAGCCACTGTGCCACCCACCCGCGCTCCAGCCGTCCGTCCGGCAGCCACACCGTCCCCTCCGCCAGGTACCAGAGGATCGCGTTGGACTGCGTGATCCGCTCGCCGCCGTCGAGCTCGAGCACGGGGGTCTCGCGCACGGGGTTGATCATCGCGTACTCGCAGGTGAGCGTGTCCCCGGCGAAGATGTCGACCGGGACCCGCTCGTACTCGACGCCCAGCATCCCGAGCAGGAGCCGGACCTTGAAGCAGTTCCCGGAGGCCGCGTAGTCGTAGAGGCGCATACGCCTCCAACGCGACGCCTCAGAACAACGTGAGCGTGTCCCGGTCCCCGAACAGACGCGGGACGTTGGTGCTGTAGACCCCGCCGTCCCGGCGCGCGAACCAGCGAGTCCCGTCGGCGAGCAGCGCCGCGACGACGCGGACGTTCCCGTCGTCGAAGACGCCGACGGTCCCGGGCGGCGGCAACGCGTCCGGGGTGGCCAGCGTGACCAGGTCGCCGCCGAGGATCTGCTGCAGCTCCGCGAACGGCACCTCGTCCTCGAAGAAGAGCCCTCCGATCTCGAACGTCCGCTTGATCTCGTCGACGATCGCCCGGCCGCGATCGCTCAGGGCGACGACGAACCGCACGCACTCACGGTCCCGGACGGTCCGTGGGTTGATACAGCCGCCGTCCGACGCGCGCGCCGCGGTCGCGACGAAACACACGTCGGCTCCAGGCGTCACCGCGATCGTGACTCGAGAGCGTTTGCGCGGCAGCTCGTTGTGCCCACCGCTCGAGGTTCCTCGCCGCCGCTCGGCGATGCAGCCCGACGAGTACGGGCCGCCGCGCAGTGACCGGTAGAGCTTCGCCGCCCGTGGTCCGAAGCGGACGGTCACCGCGTGCCTGCTCGGCGTCCCGACGTGGACGTCGTCGGACGCGTCCACATAGGGAATGAGCTCGTCCCCGATCGCGGCGTGGGCGGACGGCACGAGCACGAACGTGAGCAGGCACGCGAGAACGGCACAGCGGAGCATGCGGGCCATTGAAGCCGCGCACGCTCGCTCATCAATGGGACGTTCGGCTAGAACAACGTGAGGTCCGCGATGTCCACGAACGCCTCGACGTTGGTGGAGAAGACGCCGCCGTCCACTCGGGCGAAGCGCCGCACGCCCGCGGAATCCAGCACCGCGACGGCGCGCGAGCCGCCCTGGAGCCACACGCCGACCTGCCCGGCAGCCGGGGCGGCGTCGGGCGAGGGCAGCGCGACCACCTCCGGGCCGATGTCGAACGGGTCCGCGGCGGCGAGCACGAGCGAGAGCTCGACGGTGCGCGAGAAGTCCGCGACGTACGCGCGGGCCGCGTCCGACCGCGCGAGGATCACGCGCAGGCACTGCTCGCCCGTCCGGTCCAGCGGCAGGCACGCCCGCTCGGCGGTCCGGCGCGGCGTGGCGAGCGCGCACACCTCGCCGTTGCGCGGCAGCACGATCCGGCGGTTGCGCGGCTTCAGCGGCCGGGTGGTGCCGCCGAGGTCGATGTCCTGGCCGGGACGGTCTGGCAGCGCACGGTCACCCGGCGGCCCGCGAGCGTGCGCCGGTACAGCGCCGCCGCCTTGGCGTCGAAGCGCACCTCGTCCCGGCCCGCGCGAACCCCGTCGGCCGCGTCGTAGAACGGGACGTATCGGTCAGCGAGCGCGGCGTGCGCCGCGGCGGGACCGGTGAGCAGGACGAGGACGGCGGGTACCAGCGAACGAAGCATGCCCGCTCTGGTACCCGTGAGCGGTCGCGCCACGCACCGCGCGGCGCGCCATTAAGGGAATCGTCAGACCGCGGAGACTTCCTCTTCCTCCGCCACGCGGAAGGAAGAGCCGCAGCCGCAGGCCGCGATCACGTTCGGGTTGTCGACCTTGAAGCCGGCGCCCTGCATGGACTCGACGTAGTCGACGACCGCGCCCTTGACGTACGGGAGCGACGGGCCGTCGACGAGGATCCGCAGGCCGTGGTCGGTGAAGACCTCGTCACCCGGGCGCTCCTGGTCGAACGCGAGCGCATACTGGAAGCCGGAGCACCCGCCACCGCGGACGCCCACGCGCAGGCCCGACGTCTGCACGTCGGTGCTCTGGGACGCCAGGAACTCCTGAACCTTCTCGGCGCCCTTTTCGGTGAAGGTGATCACTTTGTCAGTACTCCCGTGCGGGTTTCCCAGCCAATACTTCCCGAAGTGTAGCGACCGCTACCCTCTCGGGTGAATGCCCTCCACGGACGACCTCAAGCAGCGCATCGAGGCCGCGATCCCGGGGTCGACGGCCGAGGTGACGGACCTCACGGGCACGGAGGACCACTTCCGCGCCATCGTCATCGCGCCGGAGTTCGCCGGGATGAGCCGCATCGAGCAGCATCGCCGCGTGTATGCGGTGTTCGGCGCCGACATCGGCGGTCCGATCCACGCCCTATCCCTCGTCACGAAGGCGGAAGCATGAGCGCCACCGAAAACCCCATCCGCGACGAGATCTCCAAGGCGATCTCCGAGCACGAAGTGATCCTCTTCATGAAGGGCCGCCCGGAGCAGCCGATGTGCGGCTTCAGCGCCCGCACGGTCGCGGCCCTGGACGCGCTCGGCGCCTCCTACGCGGCCGTGGACATCCTCCCGGATCCGCGCATCCGCCAGGAGCTCTCCGCCATCTCCAACTGGCCGACGATCCCCCAGCTGTTCGTCAACGGCGAGCTGATCGGCGGCTGCGACATCGTCACGGAGATGTACGAGTCGGGCGAGCTGCGCGAGACCCTTGGCCTGGAGCCCAAGCCGGACGCGCCGGCCGAGGCCCCCGCGGCCGCGGAGCCGGGCGCCCCGCCCCTCCAGATCAAGAACGACCTCGTCTAGCGCCTTTCTGGCGACCGCGGCCGCGAGCTTCGCGGCCGCGGGCCCGCTCACCACGGGAACGGAGGGCCGCGCGCAGGCCAACCGCTTCGCCGAGACGCGCGCGGGCACGGTGGCGTATGCCGTCGCCGGCGCCGATGGTCGCATCCGCGGCCACGACCTCGACGTGCAGTTCCGCAGCGCGAGCATGACCAAGGCGATGTTGCTCGTCGCCGTCCTGCGGGCCGCCGCCGACCGCCCGCTCGCCCCGCACGAGGACGAGCGGCTGCGTCCGATGATCGTGCGCTCGTCCAACAAGGCCGCGCGCGAGGTCTACAAGACGTACGGGGACGCGTCGCTCAACGCCGTGGCCCGCGCGGCCCGGATGACGCACTTCCAGCCCGTCGGCGCGCTCTTCGAGGCCCGCATCACGGCCGCCGATCAGGCCCGGTTCTTCCTGCGGCTCGACCGGCTCCTGCCCGCGCGCCACCGCGCCTACGCGCGCGAGCTGCTGGCCGGCGTCACGCGCGGCCAGCGCTGGGGCATCGCGCCCGTCGCCGAGCGGCGCGGCTTCACGGTCCTCTTCAAGGGCGGGTGGCGCAAGGGCCTCACCCACCAGGCCGCGCTACTGGAGCGGGACGGACGACGGGTCGCGCTCGCGGTCCTGACCAGCGACGAACCGTCGGTCGCGTACGGGGCGGCCACCCTCGCCGGCGTCGCCGCGCGTGTGCTGCACGCGTGACTTGACGAAGTAGGCGGCGAGCACGACGCCGACGCTCAGCAGCCCGAGCCACAGCTGCGAGCGCACGTCCTCCACGAACGCCATCGAGGCGATCACGACGCCGATGGCCGCGATCGCGAAGTACGTCAGGTACGGGTACGCCCACATGCGGATCTTCAGCGCCTCCGGGTCCTCGCGCTCGAGCCGGCGCCGCAGCACGAGCTGCGAGCACGCGATCAGCAGGTAGACGAACAGCGCGACCGCGCCGCTGGTGTTGAGCAGGAACAGGAACACCTTGTCGGGCGAGATCACGTTCGCGATCACCGACAGGAAGCCGATCGAGCTGGCGATGATGATCGCCCGCGCGGGCACGCCGCGCCCGTTCAAGGCGACCATCCACTGCGGCGCGTCGCCTTCACGGGCGAGCGAGAAGTTCATGCGCGAAGCAACGTAGAGCCCGCTGTTGAGACACGAGAGCACCGCGGTGAGGACGATCACGTTCATCACCTGCGCCGCGGCCGGGATGCCGATCTCGTCCAGCGTGGCCGCGAACGGGGACTTGCCGAGCTCGGCCGAGTTCCACGGCAGGATCGCGACGATCAGGAACACCGCCAGCACGTAGAACACGAGCACGCGCGTGATCACGGAGTTGGTCGCTTGCGCACGGACTCGCCCGGCTCGTCGGACTCCGCCGCCGCGATCGTGGCGATCTCCGCGCCGACGAAGGCGAAGATCACGATCACGATGCCGGACAGGATCGTCACGCCGCCCTCGGGGACGAAGCCGCCCTCGTTGGTGAGCGGCGCCACCCCACCGCCGAAGATCACGTAGCCGAGCGCGACCGCGATGAAGGCCACGATCGCCGCCACCTTGATCGACGCGAACCAGAACTCGAACTCGCCGAAGGAGCGCACCGAGATCAGGTTCGTGGCCGTGAGCAGGATCATCAGCACGAGACTGGACGCCCAGATCGGCACGCCGGGCAGCCACTCCTCGATGATCGCCGCGCCCGCCGCCGCCTCGACGGCCAGCACGATCACCCAGAAGTACCAGTACAGCCAGCCGACGGTGAAGCGCGCCCACGGCCCGAGCGCCTCGCCCGCGTAGCTGGCGAACGAGCCGGTGCGCGGGCGGGCCACCGCCATCTCCCCGAGCATGCGCATCACGAGGATCACGAGCAGGCCTGCGGCAAGATAGGAGAGCACCGCAGCCGGCCCGGTCTGGTTGATCACGGCGCCCGAGCCCACGAACAGCCCGGCGCCGATGACCCCGCCGAGCGAGATCATCGTCACGTGGCGGCGCTTGAGGCCGCTCTGCAGACCCCCTGAATCCATGAACGCCCAGTACCCGCGCATCGCCGTCATCCATCACCTGCAACAGCCCTTTTTCGGGAACGCCGCCGCGCCGCTCGGTGCGGTGGAGGAGCACTTCGGCGGCGTGCTGCCGGACCTGGCCGGGCTCGACGGGCTCGTGTCGTTCGGCGGCGAGCAGGCCGCATGGGACCCGGCACTGGCGCCCGAGGTCGAGCTGATCGCGGAGGCGGTCACGCGCAGGATCCCGTTCCTGGGCGTCTGCCTCGGCGCGCAGCTGCTGGCGCGCGCGACCGGCGGGGAGAACCTGCGGCTGGAGCGGCGGCTGCTGACGTGGCATCCGCTGACGGTGATCGCGGAGGATCCGGTCCTGGGCGCGATCCCGCCCGGCGCGCACGCGCTGCACTGGAACCAGGACGGCTTCGAGCCGCCGCCCGGCGCCGTCGAGGTCTACGCGCGGCCGGACGGCGGGCGCGCGGAGGGCTTCCGCGTGGGCGGCTCCGCGTGGGGCGTCCAGTTCCACCCGGAGGTGGACGAGGTGACGCTGGACGGTTGGTACGCCGGCTGGCCGGAGGCGGTGGGCGAGGCCGGCACCACGGTGGCGGACGCCCGCGCCGCGGACGCCCGCCACCTGGCCGGTCAGGCGGCGCTCTCGACCGCGATCTTCGGCGCCTTCACGCGCGTCGTGCGCGAGAACGCGCGCTCGGCCCACGCCTGATCGCCCATCCGCGCGACCTTCACGCCGATCGAGCCGAGGATCGCGAGCAGCAGCGAGGCGCCCGCGACGGCCGGCACCAGCCCGGTGCCGGAGACGAACGGCAGCAGCCAGGCGACCGCGATCCCGACGGTCATCCAGGCCTGCGCGACGCCGGCGCGCCACGCGGCGACCGTCAGCAGGACGAGCCCGATCAGCATCGGGAACACGGCGGACAGGCCCATGACGGCGGCGGCCCAGCCCTCCTGCGCGGCGTCGGCGATCGCGACCGACTCGGCGCGCGGCAGCGCCTCGGCCAGGGCCAGGTCGTAGAAGTCGGTCACGAGCAGGCCGGGGAGCGTGGCGAGGCCGAGGACGGCGAGCAGGCCGCCGGTGTGCGCGAGCCTGGGTGAGGCGCGGCGGGCGAGGTGCATGAGCCCGAGCGCGGCCGGGAGCAGCAGGACGTAGCCGAAGTGCAGGAGCGTCGCGGAGAGCTCGGCCTGGCCCGGGTGGGCGGCCAGCGCGTCGTGGTAGGAGGCGGTCGTGGCCTCCTCCTCCCAGGGCGTCGCGATCATGCCCGCGAGCACGATCAGCGGCCCGGCGATCAGGGCGAACGCGGCGACGAGACGGGAGAAGCGGCGGGGGTCGGAGAGCATGCCGACGAAGCTACGCCGGGATCCGTGAGCGGTCTTCCCCCGGGGCGGCGATTCGCGGTCACCCGCGCGGCGGACCCGTGGATCATCCGCGCGGACGACGATGGGCGCCTCGCCCGCCGGTAGCGTGCGCGCCATCGTGCGTCGCGTCCAGCTCATCGACCTGGCCATCGGGGTCGCCATCCTCGCGCTCGGCGTGCTGGAGGCGCTGGCCCGCGACCACACGGGCCGCTGGCTCGCCGCGGCGGTCGTCAACGGCGCGGCGGTCGCGTTCCGGCGCCGGTCGCCGCTGCTCGCCCTGACCGCCATCGTGCTCGGTCAGGTGATGGCGCACGACGCCACCTATGACACCGATCCGCTCTCCCCGTTCCTGGCCGAGCTGCTGCTGCTGTTCACCGTCGGGTACCAGCTCGAGCTGCGGACCGCCGCCATCGGTCTCGGGATCGGCGTCGCGTACGTGTGGCTCGACTTCGCCTCCGGGCGCGAGATGGAGCTCGCGCAGGCCGGCGCGCAGTGCGGCTTCTACGTGCTCGCGTGGACGCTCGGGCGGCTGCTGCACGGGCATGAGACCCGCCGCGCGGAGGCCGAGCAGCACGCACAGACCGCGGTCGCGGACGAGCGGGCGCGGATCGCGCGCGAGCTGCACGACGCTGTCGCTCACAGCGTCTCGGTGATGGTGCTCCAGGCGGGCGCGGTGCGACGGCTGCTGGGGGACGACCCGGCGCGCGAACGCGAGCGCGAGGCACTGGCGGGCGTCGAGGAGACGGGGCGCCAGGCCGTCGTCGAGCTGCACCGCATGCTCGGGATCCTGCGCAAGCGCGACGACGGCGCCGAGCTCGCGCCGCAACCGAGCCTCGCCCGTGTCGAGGCGCTCGTCGAGCAGGTGCGCGAAGCCGGGCTGAACGCGACGCTGAACATCGAGGGCGACCCCGCGACGCTCGCCCCCGGCCTGGACATGTCCGCCTACCGGATCGTGCAGGAGGCGCTCACGAACGCGCTGCGGTACGCGCCGGGCGCCCGCGTCGACGTGCGCGTCCGCTACGGGCGCGACCTGCAGCTGGAGGTGCGCGACGACGGCCCGGGGCACGCGCCGTCGGCGGGCTCGGGGCATGGCATCGTCGGGATGCGCGAGCGCGCCGCGCTGTTCGGCGGCGAGCTCGAGGCCGGGCCGCTGCCGGGCGGCGCGGGCTTCCGCGTGCACGCGAGGCTGCCGGCATGACGGTGCGGGTGGTGGTCGCCGACGACCAGGTGCTCGTGCGCGCCGGGCTGAAGATGGTGCTCGACGCCGAGCCGGACATCGAGGTCGTGGGCGAGGCGGGTGACGGCGAGGAGGTGCTGCGCGTCGCCCGCAACGTCAAGCCGGACGTGGTGCTGATGGACATCCGCATGCCGGTGCTCGACGGGCTCGAGGCCTCGCGTCGCCTGCTGGCCACGGACGCGCCGCCGAAGGTGCTCGTGCTCACCACCTTCGACGAGGAGGAGTACCTCTACGAGGCACTGAGGGCCGGGACGTCCGGCTTCCTGCTGAAGGTCTCCCCGCCCGAGCAGCTGATCGCCGCGGTCCACACCGTCGCGGCGGGCAACGCGCTGATCGACCCCGCCGTGACCCGTCGGGTGATCGCCGCCTTCGGCCGCCGCGCCGCCGTCAGGCCGCCGCCGCGCGAGCTCTCGGAGCTGACCGGGCGCGAGCACGAGATCCTGACGCTGCTCGCGCGCGGGCTCAGCAACCAGGAGATCGCGGCCGAGCTGATCATCGGCGACGCGACGGTCAAGACCCATGTCGCGCGCGTGCTGATGAAGCTCGGCCTGCGCGATCGCGTCCAGGCCGTCGTGTTCGCCTACGAGCACGGCATCGTCGAGCCGGGTCAGGCGTAGGCGGGCTCGGGCTTCGGCTTGGCCCGGACGAACGCGCGCTCGGACCATGCCTGGTCGTCCATCCGCGCCACCTTGAGTCCGATCCAACCGAGCCCGATCGTGAGCAGGATCGCGCCCGCGACCGAGAACGCGAGCCCGATCGGCCCGGCCATCGGCGCGAGCCACCCGAGCGCGACCAGCAGTGCGGTCCAGCCCGGCGCGGCGCCCGCGCGCCACGCCGCGACCGCCAGCACGATCATGCCGATGATCGTCGGGAACGCGGCCGTGAGGCCGAGCACCGCGGCCGCCCAGCTCTCCTGCGTGGCGTCGGAGATCGGCACGGACTGCGCGCGCGGCAGCGCCTCGGCGAGCGCGAGGTCGTAGAAGTCCGTGACCAGCAGGCCGGGCAGCGTCGCGAGGCCGAAGATCGCGAGCAGCCCGCCGACGTGCGCGAGCTTGGGCATCGCGCCGCGCGCCAGGTGCATCAGCCCGAGTGACGCCGGCAGCAGCGCCAGGAAGCCGAAGTGCAACAGCATCGCGGCGATCTCGGCCTGGTCAGGATGGCCGGCGAGCGCGTCGTGGTAGGCGGCGGTGGTGTTCTCGTCCTCCCACGGCGTCGCCGCCATGCCGGCGAGGACGAGCAGCGGCGCGGCGATCAGCGAGAACGCGGCGACCAGACGGGAGAAGCGGCGGGGATCGGACAGCATGGGCCGACGCTACGGCCGCTTCCCGGGCGCGGTCATCACCCACGCGGTGCGACCTGGTCAACCTAAAGAGGGACAGTCCCTCTTTAGGAAACACGGCGGCGCAGCAAGGGATTTGGCGGTCCGTCGGCGTGGCGAACCTAAAGGGGGACAGTCCCTCTTTAGGAAACTTGCCTTGCTGGCAAGTGCACTTGGCGAACCCGCGGCGGCCGCCTATCGTGGCCGGCCGTGCCTGCTCCTGACGCCATCGCCTATGTCCGTGCCGCCCTGCCGCCCGCGCCCGCCCGAGTCCTCGAGATCGGCGCCGGGGACGGCGCGCTCGCGCAGGTGCTGCGCGGTGCCGGGTACGACGTGACCGCGATCGACCCGGTCGGCGAGGGCGACGTACTGCCGGTCCCGCTGCTCGAGCTCGCGCCGTCGGAGCCGTTCGACGCCGCCGTGGCGATGACGTCGCTGCATCACGTCGAGCCGCTCGAGGCTTCGCTGTGCCACCTCGCCGAGCGGCTGCTGCGCCCCGGTGCGCGGCTGGTGGTCGACGAGTACGACGTCGCCGCCCTCGACGAGCGGGCCGCCCGATGGTGGCTGGACAAGGTGGGCAAGCAGGACGAGGACCCAGCGCACTTCGTCGCCCACATGCGCGACCACATCGCCTCGGTACCGCGCCTGCGGGAGGCGCTCGCGGTGCACTTCGACGTCTCCGAGCCCGTGCCCGGCGCCTACCTGTACCGCCACAAGCTCGGGCTGGAGCACCGCGCCGAGGAGGAGAGGCTGATCGCCGCGGGCGAGATCCCCGCGACGGGCAGCCGCTTCATCGCGATCCGGCGGTGATCAACGCTTGGCGAGCCGGCGCGCGCCGGTGCCCGCCGGCGTGTAGTCCATCGAGTAGTGCTCGTAGGTCGCGGCCTCGTCGTCGAGCGTGAGCTCTTTGTCGGTGTCGAAGCTCGGCGCCTTCTTGAAGACGGCCTTGCGCCGGTCCACGCGCACGTAGTCGCGCCCGACGGTCGCGCGCACCAGCGGCACGAGCGTCACCGACTTGGAGACCAGGCCGGTCTTGACCGCGAGGAAGGCGGGCTCGTCGGTCTCGCCGTCGTAGTAGACCTCGTCGAGCTTGCCCAGCTTCTCGCCGTTGGGGTCGACGACCTCCTGACCGCGCCAGTCCGCGATGTTCTCCACTGCGATCATGCCCGCTGCTCTACCCCACGCCGCGGCTCACAAGTCGCGGCGGCGGAAGGCGGCGAGCGCGCCGAATGCGATCGCGCCGAGATAGAGCGCGGTGAACGGCCAGAGGAACCAGCCGAACTCCTGCGCGCCGCCGAACGGGCCGAGGTCGATCGCGAAGCGCGAGAAGCCGAACGTGTCGGCCGTGATCTGGCTCAGCGCGTTCTGGTAGTGCGCCTCGAACGGCAGGATCCAGGACGTCACCTGCGACACGTCCTGCAGCGTCTCCGAGCTCAGCGCCTCCCCGATCTGGCCCAGCAGCCCGGCCGTGAGCCCGGCGCCGAAGAGCATGAAGATCGCGATCCCGTTCGCGGTGCTCGACAGCAACACCGACCCGCCGAGCGCGAGGGCGGCCAGCACCGCGACGGCGACCGCCATCTGGAACGCCGGAACGAACAGCCGGTCCGGCCACCAGTCGATGAACAGGTTCGTGATCACGACCGAAGCCAGGAACACGAACACCGTGTAGGTCACGCACACGCCCGCGGTGGCCGCGAAGCGCCCGAGCAGGAACGTCCCGCGCCCGAGCGGGCGCACGATCAACGGCTGCAGCAGCCCGCGCTCGGCGTCGCCGCGCACGGCGTTCAGCGTCAGGAAGACGGCGAGGATCGCGCCGAGGAACAGCGTCGCGAACATCGAGAGGCCGAGCAGCGTCGCGCCCGCGACCACGTCGCCGTCCACGCCCGACTGGAAGTCGCCGAACTCGGTCACCTCGCGCGAGACGCGCCACACGCCGAGCCCGTACAGCCCGAGGAAGGCGACGGTGAGCAGCGCCACGACCACGAACACGCGCCGGCGCACCGACTCGCGCAGGGCGACGCCAGCGACGATCCCGGCGCCCCTCATCGCCCGCCCACCAGCTCGAGGTACACGTCCTCCAGCGACGAGCGCAGCACGCGGATCTCGTACACGTCCTCGCCCTCGGCGACCAGCTCGCGCACGATCCGGGGCAGCTCCTCACGCGTGGCCTGCGCGAAGTGGCGCACGCCGCGGCCGGTGGTGACCTCCACGCCGCCCGCACGCGAGAGCTCCTCCGGTGCGCCCGCCGCGACCACCTCGCCGCGCGCGATCATCACCACGCGATCGCACACCAGCTCCACCTCGGACAGCAGGTGCGAGTTGAGCAGCACCGCGACGCCGCGCGAGCGCAGCGTCTCCAGCAGCTCGCGCACCGTGCGCCGGCCCGCCGGGTCGAGCGCGCTGGTCGGCTCGTCGAGCATCAGCAGCTTCGGCTCACCGAGCATCGCCTGTGCGATCCCGAGCCGCTGCTGCATGCCCTTCGACATCTGCCCCACGCGCCGGTCCGGCACCTCGCCGAGCCCGACGAGCTCGAGCAGCTCCCGCCGCTCGGCCGCGCCGCCGCGCGACTCGACGAGCTTCTGGTGCAGCTGCAGCAGCTCATCCGCGGCCAGCCAGTCGGGGAAGCGGAACAGCTCGGCGAGGTAGCCGAGCGAGCGGTTGGCTGGGAGCGAGCCGGCGGGCGCGCCCGCCACGGCCGCGCTCCCGCTCGTCTGCTGGACCAGGCCGCAGGCGATCTTGACGAGGGTGGACTTGCCGGCGCCGTTCGGCCCCAGCAGGCCGACCAGCTCCCCTTCGCCGACCGTCAGGTCGACGCCTTTGAGCGCCTCGTTCGCGCCGTAGCGCTTGCGGAGGTCTTCGACAGCGAGTGCGTCAGGCACGCCGGCCATCCTGCCCGATTCTCAGCCCGACCCGCCGTTCTGCACGGAATCTTCAACTCCGCCGGTGGTGCACGTGTTCACGTACACGACGGTCGCGTCCTCGTCGTCGGTGAGCTCGTTGAGCACCTGCTCGGGCAGCGCGACCGTGCTGTCCTCGCACACCCGTCCCTCGCGCGGGAGGTCCGCCTTCACGGGGAAGACGATCAGCGCCCCGACCGCGAGGGCGACGGCGATGATCGGCCACGGCGGCTTCGGCGGGCGGCCCGTCAACCCCCGTCCGGCGATCAGCGGCGCGAGCAGCAGCGCGGCGATCGCCATCGCGAGCATGAAGATCGCGGGCAGCACGAAGAAGAAGAACTGCGCCTCTTCCACGGCCACGGCGCTGCCGACCCCCAGCGCGGCGGCCAAGATGAGCAACATCCAGCCGACGCGCATCTGGCTACGAGCCTAGCTCCGCGATCCGACGGCTCAGGAACTCCCGCTCGACCTCGCTGTCGCACAGCCCGAGCGCGGCGCCGTAGGCCGCTTGGGCCTCACCCAGCCGGTCGAGGCGGCGGAGCAGGTCGGCGCGCGCGGCGTGAAAGAGGTGGTAGCCGTCGAGGTCGCCGATCGCGTCCATCGCGTCCAGGCCCGCTTCCGGCCCGTCGCGCTCGGCGATGGCCACAGCGCGGTTGAGCGCCACGACCGGCGTCGGCGACACGGCCCACAGCTGGTCGTAGAGCCAGACGATCCGCGTCCAGTCCGAACCGCGCGCGTGCTCGACCGCGATCGACGCCTGGATGAGGTAGACGCCGAGCCGGCCGAGCTGCCACCCGCGCGCCACGAACCGCTGTCCTTCGGCGATCTGCTCGCGGTCCCAGAGGCTGCGGTCCTGGTCGCGCAGCAGCACCAGCCGGCCGTCCGCGTCCACCCGCGCGGCGCGGCGCGAGTCCTGCAGCAGCATCAGCGCGAGCAGGCCGACCGCCTCACCCTCGTCGGGCATCAGCTGGACGAGCAGGCGCGCGAGCCGGATCGCCTCGGCCGTGAACTCGCTGCGCACGGGCGGGCCGTAGCCCGCGTTGAAGATCAGGTACAGCGTCGTGAGGACGCTGCGCAGGCGCTCGGGCAGGTCGGCGTCGCGCGGGATCTCGTACTTGATGCCCGACGACGCGATCTTGCGCTTGGCGCGGGAGATGCGCTGCGCCATCGCCGGCTCGGCGACCAGGAACGCGCGCGCGACCTCGGCCGTGCTCAGCCCGCCGAGCGTGCGCAGCGTGAGCCCGACGCGCGCCTCGGGGGCGAGTGCGGGATGGCAGACGGTGAACATGAGCCGCAGCCGGTCGTCGACGATCGGGCTCACGGGCTCGTCGGCGTCCGGCTCGGGCGCCTCCTCGCCGACCGTGCGCAGCTCGGCCTCGAGCGCCTTGCGCCGCCCGATCCAACGCTTCTCGGACCGGATGCGATCGAGCGCGCGGTTGCGCGCGGCGGTGACGATCCACGCCGCCGGATTGTCCGGCAGCCCGTCGCGCGGCCAGCGTTCGAGCGCGACCAGGAACGCGTCCTGCACGGCCTCCTCGGCGCGGTCGAGGTCGCCGAGGACGCGCGTGAGCACGGCGACCGCCTGCCCCGACTCGCGCCGGAACAGGCGGTCGACCAGAACCGCTTGTGGCCCGGCGCTCAGCCCTCGTACCCGTCGTAGTCCATGACCGGGCGCACCTCGACCGCGCCGAACTTGGCCTCGGGGATCTGCGCCGCCCACGTCAGGGCCTCGTCGAGGTCCTTGCACTCGAGCAGGTAGTAGCCGCCGAGTTGCTCCTTGGTCTCGGCGTAGGGACCGTCGGTGAGCATGCGCTCCCCGTCGCGCACGCGCACGGTGGTGGCCGCCGCGGTGGGCTCCAGGCCCTCGCCGCCGAGCAGCACGCCCGCCTCGCCGGCCGCCCCGGCGAACGCCCCGTGCGCCTCGAAGGACGCGGCGATCTGCTCCTGCGTCGCGTCGGCGTAGATGGATTCGTCGTTGTAGATGATCGCGAGGAACTTCATGGGTGGTGCCCTCCAGTTGGGTCGCTTGTCGACCCTACGACGTCCGGGATCCTCGTGCTTGACATTCGTGGCGCGCAAACGCTCGTCCGGTCGTCGCGTTAGGGTTCCTCCGGCGATGTCCAGGATCGCGGTAGTCACCGACACCACGCAGTACCTCCCCTCCGACGTGATCGCGCGGCACGGGATCCACCTGGTGTCCCTGTACGTCAACTGGGACGGCAGGACCGATCGCGAGATCGACCTCCCCGACTACGACGCCTACTACGACTTCCTGCGCAGCGCGGGTGATCTGCCGACCACCTCGCAACCTTCGCTCGGCGACTTCCTCGAGGTCTACGAGCCACTGGTCGAGGCCGGCGACGAGGTGCTCTCCGTCCACCTCAGCGGCGGCATCTCCGGCACCGTGCGCGCCGCCGAGCAGGCCCGCGAGCTGCTGATCGAACGCGGGATGCCCGCCGAGCAGATGGTCGTGGTGGACTCGCAGACCGGGAGCGCCGGCCACGGCTTCATGGCGGTCGCGGCGGCCAACGCCGTCGAGCGCGGGGCCGACCTGCAAGGCGCCGTCGAAGCGGCGAACAAGCTTCGTGAGGACCTGCAGATCCTCGTGATGGTGGACACGCTCGAGTACCTGCGCCGCGGCGGGCGCATCGGCGCGGCCGCCGCCTGGATCGGCGCGACACTCAAGGTCAAGCCGATTCTCACGATCGAGGGCGAGATGAAGCCGGTGGAGCGCGTGCGCACCGCCGGCCGCGCCTTCGAGCGCCTGGTCGCCCACCTCGAGCAGCGCCACGAGAACGGCTGCGACGCGTTCGCGATCCAGCACATCCAGGCACCCGCGGAAGCGGAGCGCCTCGCCGAGCGCGGGCGCGAGATCTTCGGGCGCGACCCCGAGATGGTCTCGGAGATCGGCCCCGTGATCGGCACGCACACCGGCCCGGGCATCCTCGGCGTCGCCGGGCTGCGCACGGAACTCCTGGGCCCGATGTAGCCCCGCGCCGCTCCTGCCGGGTGCGCGCGACCACGCCCTTGGA
The DNA here is from genome assembly GCF_027587175.1 of Solirubrobacter deserti. Taxonomy (GTDB): domain Bacteria; phylum Actinomycetota; class Thermoleophilia; order Solirubrobacterales; family Solirubrobacteraceae; genus Solirubrobacter; species Solirubrobacter deserti. Next base: position 87,949 of record NZ_JAPCID010000009.1, on the reverse strand, counting down.
GGATTCGCACCGCGGATCGAGAAAGCCGTGCGCGGTGGGCGTCCCCCTCGATCCCCCAGACCGCAAGGAACCGCCGCTGGTCCGGGTGGTCCCTCACCTGTCGGCGCAGATCGTCCTGCGGACGCTGTTCATCGTCGTCTTCTTCGCGCTCGCCCTGTGGCTCGTGTACCTGCTGCGCAAGCCGATCAGCTGGGTGCTGATCGCCATCTTCCTCGCGGTGGCGCTGAGCGGCCCCGTGAACTGGCTCGACCAGTGGATGAAACGCGGGTTCGCGATCACGATCGTGTACCTGGCGCTGCTCCTGATACCGATCGGCATCGGCGCGTTGATCGTGCCGCCGCTGGTCACGCAGACCAACAACCTCATCCAGAACCTCCCGCAATACGCGCAGGACGTCCAGAACTACGTCGAGAAGAACGAGCGGCTGCGCAGCCTCGAGGCCGACTACAACATCACGGGCCAGCTACAGGAGCAGGCGGAAACGCTGCCAGGCCGGATCGGGGACGCCGCGAACGTGCTCGGCGACATCGGTCTTGGGGTCGTCAACTCGTTGTTCGCGCTGTTCACGATCCTCGTGCTGACCGCGTTCCTGCTCGGCAGCGGGCACAAATGGGTGCAGCGCGCGATCGACCTCAGACCGCCGCGGCACGCCGCGCGCATCCGCTCGGCCACCAACCACATGGGCAAGGCGGTGGGCGGCTACGTCGGCGGCGTGCTCGCGCAGGCCACGGTCGCGGCCGTCAGCGCCTACATCGTCCTGATCATCCTCGACGTCCCGTTCGCAGCGGCGCTGGCGATCATCATCTTCTTCGCCGACCTCGTCCCGCTGATCGGGGCGACGATCGGCGCGGTGCTCGTGGGCGTCGTCACCGTGTTCGCGGACTTCCCGACGGCGACGATCGTGTGGGCGATCTACTCGATCATCTACCAGCAGGTCGAGAACACGCTGATCCAGCCGCAGATCCAGAAGCGCGCGGTCAACGTGCACCCGTTCATCGTGCTCGTCGCCGTGCTGTTCGGCTCCACGCTCTTAGGCGTCCTGGGCGCGCTGGTCGCGATCCCGGTCGCCGCCTCCGTGCAGATCGGCATCCGCGAGTGGTGGGAGTACCGCAGCGACCAGGCGCGAGCGGAGCTCACCGCCGGCGCGGTCCCGCCCGAAGACGTTCCCCCGCCGGCGGGCGGCTCAGTAGTGACGCCGTGAAGAACGCCGGCCTGTGAGCAGGCCGGTCATCGCGGCGATGCCGCCGCCGAGCACGAAGCCCGCGACCGCCGCGCCGATGATTACCTCGCGCTTGTGCGCGGCCAGCTGCGAGCGCCAGTCGGTGGCCTTGGTGATCTCGCCGCGGAGGTTCTCGACGGCGAGGCCGAGCTCGGCGCGGTTGGCCTCGATCGAGCGCCGGATCTCCTCCGGCGTGCGCTGGGCGCTCATCGCTTGGCCTCCACCTTGCCCGGCGTGGTCGGCGCCACGACGCCCTCGGGCGTGGCCGGGTGGGGGTTCTGCAGCGTCGCCTTGATCAGCTGGGCCTCCTCGATCGCCATCTGCGGGGTGGGCGGCGTGCCCTTCTTGAAGAAGCGCGCGGCCATGAAGCCGGCGATGCCGCCGAAGAGGAACAGCACGCCCGCGAGGATCAGGTAGCCGAGCCACGGGTTGGACCCGAGCACGTCCGCGATCAGCAGCGCGAGGAAGTGCAGGAAGTAGATCAGGCCGGCGAGCACGAAGATGCCGGCGGCGGCGCCGACGGCGATGCCCTTGACCAGGCCGGAGACCTTCTCGGTCACCTCGGCCTTGGCCAGCGCGATCTCCTCGCGGACCAGCAGCTGCGCCTTCTCGGTGACCTCGGTGATCGCCTTCGCGAGCTCGGACGTCTGATGATCGGGCATCTAGTCGACCAGCCTCTTGAAGATGCGGGCCGCCAGGAACGCACCCGCGAAGACGAGCCCCGCGACCACCTCCGGGCGGTCCAGCGGGCCTGGCTCGCCTCCGGCGCGCGGCGCCTCCACCGGCGGGCGGTAGGCACCGGCGGCCGACGCGGCCGCGGCCGGGTCGGTCTCCGAGCCCAGGCCCGGGCTCATCACGCTCGCGCCGCTCACGGCCGCCGGCGGCTCCTTGCCGGGCGTCGAGCCCTTGACGGCGAGGCGCTCCGCGTTCCCGGCCTGCTCGCGCGCGCGGCGCGCCTCGGCTTCGGCGCGTTCGGCCTCCTGGCGCGCGCGCCGCTGCTTGCGGGTCTGCTTCTCCTCTTCGCGACGAGCGGACTCGGCCTGCTCCTGGGCCTTGGCCGTCTCTTCTTCGGCGCGGCGCGCGTCCGTCTCACGCAGCTCGGCGCGCAGTTCGGCGCCGCGGGCCTCGGCCTTGGTGCGCTCGGCCTGGGCCTGCGCCTCACGGGCGGCGGCGGCCTCCTCGGCCTCCTTGGCCGTGGAGCCGGCGGAGACGCTGCCGGCCTGGGCGGGCACTCCCGGCTCTTCGATGTCCGGCGGGGCGTCCCACTCCTGGGTGCGCTGGGGGTCGTCCTTACTCACTCCGGCGGATCTTCCCCAAAGATGCGGCGGAAAACCACAGCGGCCAGCCGCGTCGTCACGATCGAGGCCAGGGCCCCGGTGCCGGCGAGCAGGCCAGACCAGGCCAGGCGCTTGACGAGATCGTTGTCCATAGCGGCGGAGTCTATGCGGCCAGGCCGCCGCAGATGGTCTGCACGATGTGGACCTTCGCGTCCTCGTACTCGGCCTCGCTCTCGTCGAGCAGCCCGAAGATCCATCCCGTCAACACCTGCTCGATCGCCCCGTAGAAGGACATGACGGCGAACTCGGCCGGGATCTCGGCCCGGAACTCACCGCGTTCCTGCGCCTTCTCGACCACGCCGCGGATGAGCGCGTAGGCCTCGCCGATCTTGCCGATGTGTACGGCGCCGAACGAGTTCGCGGCGCGCGTGACCTCGACGATGATCACCTTCATCAGGTCGGGATCGTGACGGTAGGAGTCGATGATGAAGCCCGCGATCTGGTGCAGCTTCTGCTCGGCGGGGAGGTCGGTCGCGTCCGTGTGGCGGATCGCCTCCAGCAGGACCTCCCAGCGCTCGAGGAAGAGCGTGTCGAGCACCTGGTCCTTGGACTTGAAGTAGTGGTAGACGAGCCCGTAGGCCACGCCCGCCTCGTCGGCGATGTCTGACACGCGGCACTTGTGGAACCCCTCGCGCGCGAACACGCGCACGGCGGCGTCGAGGATGAGGCGCCGCTTGTCGACCGGCGCGGCCTTCGTCACGCCGTGACCTCGTCGGGCCACGCGTACGCCTGGGGGCGCCGGTTGGCCAGCGACGGCAGCGTCCGGCGGATCTCGGCCTGGCGCTCGAGGTCGAGGTCGGCGACCACGAACGTCTCCGTGTCCGGTGCGGTCGCGAGCACGACGCCCCACGGGTCGACGATCATCGAGCGCCCGCCGGAGCGGATGCCCGGCGCGTGCTCGCCGACCTGGTTGGCCGCGACCACGAACGCCTGGCCCTCGATCGCGCGGGCGCGCAGCAGGATCTCCCAGTGGTCGCGCGTGGTCGCGAACGTGAACGCGGCCGGCACGGCGATGATCTGCGCGCCTTTGACCGCGAGGATGCGGTACAGCTCGGGGAAGCGGACGTCGTAACAGATCGAGAGGCCGAGCGTGGGCCCCGCCGCCGTGTCCGACGTGACGATCTCCTCGCCGGGCGCCTCGTGCGCGGACTCCTGGTAGACACGCCCGCCGACCTCCACGTCGAACATGTGGATCTTGCGGTAGGTCGCGTGGACCTCGCCGTCCGGGCCGACGTGCAACGAGGTGTTGCTGTGCCGCGGCTCGCCCTGCTCGGTGAACGAGCCCGCCACGAGGTCGATGCCCAGCTCGCGCGCCGTGGCCTTCGCCCACTGCGCGACGGCACCGTCGAGCGGCTCGGCGGCCGCGATCGTCTGCTCCGGCGTGCCCAGCGCGGGCCACTTCTCGGGCAGTACGACGAGCTCCGCCCCCGCCTTCGCGGCGGCGCGCGTGAGACGGTCGGCGGTCTCGAGGTTGCGGTCGCGGTCGGGGGTCGACTGCAGCTGGACGGCGGCGGCGCGCAAGGCAATGTCTCCTTCGGTTGACTAACCAGTCAATCCGGTGCCGGAGCATATCGTGTGGACGCCATGCCGCTCCGCAAGTCCTGGCGCTGGATCGGCGCCTTCGCGCCCGACATGATGCTGTGCGTCGCGCAGGCCCGCGTGGGCCTCGTGCGCCGCTCGTGGTGGGCCGTCTGGGACGGGAAGACGCTGCACGAGGGCACGCGCGCGCCGTTCGCGTTGCAGCTCGACGAGGGCGAGCCGATCGAGGCCGAGACGGGACCGACCTGGACGCGCAAGACGCCGCTGCGCGTGCGCGGGACGGTGCTCGGCCGCGAGCTCGACGCGCCGGGCCTGCTCGACGAGTCCCACGGCCGCCACCCGCGCCGCACGTCGTGGCTGTGGTCGGCGGGCGCGGGCGTGACGACCGGCGGCGATGCCGTGGTCTGGAACCTCGTCGAGGGCATGCATCCCGGCGAGAACACCGTGTGGGTGAACGGCACGCCGCACCGCGTGGACCCGCCGCGGTTCGACGGCATCGAAGGGGTGGCCGACCTGCGCTTCACCGCGCTCGCCACGCGCGCCGCGAAGGAGAACTACCTCGTCCTGGCCTCCGACTACGAGCAGCCGTTCGGGACGTTCACGGGGTCGCTGCCGATCGCCGGCGAGCTCGCGCAGGGCTTCGGCGTGATGGAGCGCCACGAGGCGCTCTGGTGACCCGGCCGCGTGGTGGCCGGCCGCGCGCCGGCACCACACCGCCGGTGTACGCGTGATCGCGGCTGCCGCGGCGCTCGTCGCCGCCATCGCCGCCGCGATCGGGCGGCGCGCGCCCGAGGCGCTCGTGGCGCTCGTGGGCGCGGCGCTGCTGCTCGTCTTCGGCGTGCTCGAGCCGGACGCGGCGCTCGACGAGGCGGAGTCGCTGGCGTCGACGCTGATCGTGCTGGCTTCGCTGCTCGTGCTCGGCGACGGGTGCGAGCGGGCGGGGTTGTTCGACGCGCTGGCGGCCCGGATGGCGGCGCGCGCCCGTGGGTCCGGCCCGCGGCTGCTCGGCTACGTGTTCGGGGCTGCGGTCGCGGTGACCGCCGTGCTCGGCCTCGACGCGACCGTCGTCCTGCTCACGCCCGCCGCGTTCGCCGCGGCGGCGAAGGCGCGGCTCGCCGGGCGCCCGCACGTGTACGCGTGCTCACACCTGGCCAACAGCGCTTCGACGCTGCTGCCCGTCTCCAACCTCACGAACCTGCTCGCGTTCAGCGCCACCGGGCTCTCGTTCGCGGGCTTCGCGGCGCACATGGCGCTGCCCACGGCGGTCGCGATCGCGATCGAGTGGATCGTCATCCGGCGCGTGTTCCGCACGGCGCTCGCGGCGCCCGGCACGACGCCCGACGCCGCCCCGCCGCCGCTCCCGCGCCGCCCGCTGGTCATCCTCGCGCTCACGCTGGCCGGCTTCGTCGTCGCCGAGCCGCTGCACCTGGACCCCGCGTGGCCCGCGGCGCTCGGCGCCCTGGCGATGGTGCCGCGGATCAGGGCGATCGACTTCCCGCTGCTGGCGTTCGTGCTCGGCCTGAGCCTGATCGTGCGCGCGCTCGCCGACGCGGGCCTCGCCGACATCGCCGCGGACGTCCTTCCGAGCGGGACCGGACTGCTCGCGCTGCTGGGCGCGACGTTCCTCGCCGCCGCGCTGGCGAACACGCTCAACAACGTCCCGGCGCTGCTCGTCCTGCTCCCCGCGGCGGCCGCCGCCGGGCCGCACATCGTGCTCGCGGTGCTGATCGGCGTCAACGCCGGCCCCAACCTGACCTACACCGGCTCACTGGCCACGCTGCTGTGGCGCCGCGTCCTGCACCAGCAGGGCGAGCAGGTCAGCCACCGCGAGTTCCATCTGCTGGGCGTGCTGTCCGTTCCGCCGATCCTCGTCCTCGGCACCGTCGCGCTGTGGCTGACGGTGTGAGCGTCACACACACGGGCACGGACAACCGGTAGCTTCGCGAGTGCGATGACGCTCCCGCCTGGCCCGCCGCGCCCCCACCTCGCGCAGACCGTCGGCTGGCTCACGCGCCCCGGCCCGTACTCGCGCCGCCTGCGCGAGCGCTACGGCGACGTCTTCACCATCCACGTCGAGCAGCGCGCCCCTTGGGTCATGCTCGGCCATCCCGATCACGTCAAGCAGGTCTTCACCGGCGACCCGAACGTGCTGCACGCGGGTGAGGGCAACAACATCCTCAAGCCGCTGCTCGGCGCGCGCAGCGTCCTGCTGCTGGACGGCTCCGAGCACATGCAGCACCGCAAGGCGCTGCTGCCGCCCTTCCACGGCGAGCGCATGCAGGCCTACGGCGACATGATCCGCGCCATCGCGAATGAGGAGGTCGCGGGCTGGCCGGTCGGGACGCCGCTCGCCACCCGCCTGCGCACGCAGGAGCTCACGCTCGAGATCATCATGCGCGCCGTCTTCGGCTCACGGGACCAGCGCCTGCGCGACGCGCTGCACGGCCTGCTCGAGTTCGTCGGCCGGACCAGCGTGCTCGTGCTGTCGGTGCTCGGCGGCAAGCGCGCGAACACGGCCGTCTTCGACCGCGTCCGCGTGCCGATCGACGCCCTGCTCGGCGAGCTGATCACGGCCCGCCGCGCCGACCCGGATCTCTCCGAGCACGCCGACATCCTCTCGATGCTGCTGGCCGGCACCGACATGGACGACGCGACACTCAAGGACGAGCTCCTCACGCTGCTCGTGGCCGGGCACGAGACCACGGCCACGGCGCTGGCGTGGGCGCTCGAGCGGCTCGCCCGCCACCCGGGCGCCTGGGCGCGGCTGCGCGAGGGCGACGACGACTACGTCGACGCCGTGTGCAAGGAGACGCTGCGGCTGCGCCCCGTGCTCCCGGGCGTGATCCGCCTGCTCAAGGCGCCGTACGAGATCGCCGGCTACACGTTGCCCGCGGGCGTCGCGGTCGTGCCGTCGATCCACCTCATCCACACCCGCGCGGACATCTACCCGGACCCGCTCGCATTCCGCCCGGAGCGCTTCCTGGAGAAGCCGCCCGGCACCTACACGTGGATCCCGTTCGGCGGCGGCGTGCGCCGCTGCCTGGGCGCGAGTTTCGCGCTGTTCGAGATGCGCTGGGTGCTGCGCGCGATCGCCGACGCCGTGGTGGAGCTGCAGCCGGGCACGACCTCCGCCGAGGACACCAAGCACCGCTCGATCACGCTCGCCCCGAAGGCCGACGGCCGCGTCATCGTGGCGCGACGAGCAGCGCCTGCGCGCCGCGGGCAACCGGTCCCGTCCGGTCGCTGAGCACGGACGAGGCCAGCCCGGCGCCGCCTTCGGCGATCTGCGTCGCCGCGTCCAGCAGGACCCACTCGCCCACCGGCTCGCGCACGAAGTGCACCGTGAGCTCGGTGTTGATGAACAGGTAGCGCGCCCAGTCGAGCACGTTGGACGCGCCGTTCCCGCTGTCGGCCACGACCGTCACGCGCTGGCGCGGCGACGGCTCCTCGCCTTCGATGAGCGGGATCTTCATGCGCGTCCAGACCGTCGCCGGCCCGCGGTCCAGCCACCCGCCGCGGGCCCACCGCCACTCGACCGCGTGCGCGTAGCCGAACGTCTCGCCCAGCGCGGCCGGCGGCACGTGCTCTTGCTCGGGCAGGTCGACGGGAGCCTCCTCGACGGTGCCCGCGGGAGCCGGCCGCACCCGCCAGGCCCGTGCGCGCAGCACCTCGCGGCCGTCCACGGCGATCGACCCCGCGAGCAGCTCGACCGACCGCCCCGGCCGCTCGACCTCGACGCGCACGTCCATCTCCCCGATCGCCACCGGCCCGAGGATCTCGATCGTGATCCGCGCGATCACGAGCTCGGACGCCAGCCGCTCGAACGCCCGCAGCATCAGCGCCGAAGGCGGTCCGGCGTGCTGGTGCGCCGGGTCCCACGGCCCGGAGGTCCGCTTCGTCGCCCGGAAGCGCCCTTCGCCCAGGTCCACGTAGAAGCTCACGCGAGCCCCAGCATCGCCCGCGCCTCGGAGACCGTCGCCAGCCGCCGCCCCGAGTCGACCGCCATCCGCGCCGCCCGCGCGACCAGCTCACCGTTGGACCGGGCCATCGCCCCGTCCGGGAGGTAGAAGTTGTCCTCGAGCCCGACGCGGATGTTCCCGCCGAGCGACAGGGCCGCGGCCAGCAGCCCCCACTGCGCGCGCGAGATGCCGATCACGCCCCATTGGTGCGGCACGTCCGGCACCTGCTCGGCCATGTGCGCGACGTTGCGCGCCGTCGGCCGGATCCCGCCCGTCACGCCCATCACGAACGACACCTGCAGCGGCGGCTTCAGGACACCCATGTCGAGCAACGGATCGAGCGACGCCACATGGCCCGAGTCGAAGCACTCGTGCTCGGGCCGGATGCCGCTTTCGACCATCGTCGCCAGCAGCGCGCCGATCGTGTCGAACGAGTTCTCGAACACGGCCTTGAACACGAAGTCCTTCCGCCGCGCCGAGTACTTGGCGTAGTTCATCGAGCCCATGTTCAGCGCGCCGACGTCCGGCCGCAGCTCCTTCAGGTACGCCTGCCGCACCTCGATCGGCACGCCCAACGCGCCGGTCGAGTAGTTGATGATGAGCGCGTCGCCGACCTCGCCCCGGATCGCGTCCGTGATCGCGCGGAAGTCCTCGATCGCGTGCGACGGCGTCCCGTCCGGCCGGCGCGCGTGCAGGTGCACCATCACGCCGCCCTCGTCCACCACGCGCCGCGCCTCGGCCGCGTACTCGGCCGGCGTGTACGGGATCGCCGGGCACTGCTCACGCGAAGCCAGCGCCCCCGAGACGGCGCACGTCAAGATCACGGGGTCGCTCACCCCGGTACCTCTATCGGAACGAGCCGTTGCGCGCGCCCTTGTTCACGTACATCGCGCGGTCGGCGTGCGCGAGCAGGTCAGCGGCGCCCGCCGCGTCGCCCGGGAACTGCGCGATGCCGACCGCGGCCCGCAGCTCCATGTGATCGAACGGCGCGGCCAGCGCTTCGCGCACCCGCTGGACGGAGTGCATCACCGCGCGCGCGGGGTCGTCGAGGTCGGTCAGCACGACCACGAACTCGTCGCCGCCCAGCCGGGCGACGAGGTCGCGCTCGCGCACGCAGCGCCGCAGCCGCAGCGCCACCTCGCGCAGCGCCGTGTCGCCGGCCGCGTGCCCGTGGGTGTCGTTGATGGCCTTGAAGCCGTCGAGGTCGAGCATGATCACGCCGACCGCCCGGCCGCGCGCCTCGGCGCGCCGCAGCGCCGCCTCCAGCGTCCGCTCCAGCGCGCGCCGGTTCGCGAGCCCGGTCAGCGCGTCGGTGTCGGCCTCGTGGCGCGTGCGCCGGTCCTGCTCCACCCGCGCGGTCACGTCGTCGTAGGAGGCGACCGCGCCGTACTGCCGGCCGTGCCCGTCGAACAGCGGGTTCGCGTGCACCTCGACCCATAGCAACGAGCCGTCGCGGCGCACGCAGCGCATCACCTGGCCCGTCACCTCCTCACCCTTCAGTGCGCGCAGCAAAGGCAGCCGGTCCTCGCCCAGCAGGTGCCCGCGATCGTCGAGCAGGTCGACCGGGATGCCGCTCAGCACGCTCCCCGACAGCTCGCTCACGGCCACGCCGAAGACGTCCGCGGCGGCCTCGTTGGCCACCACGACGCAGCCGTCCATGTCGACGACGATGACGCCCTCCTGCAGGCCGGCGAGGATCTCGCGGTTGAGCTCCTCGGACGCGCGCAACGAGCGCTCGTGCGCCTTGTGCGAGGTGATGTCGGCGAACGCGGCCAGCACGGACCGCGCGCCGAGCGGCGTCAGCTGCACGCGCCACCACGCGTCTCCGGCCGCCCACTCCAGCAGCGCCGGCTCCTGTGCGCGGCAGGCGGCGGCGAGCGCTTCCGGATCGTCGGGCAACGCGATGCGGCGGCGTGCTTCGGCGTTGGCCCACGAGCGGGTGAGCGCGCCGTCGGCGAGGGCCCACACCTGCAGCGCGACGGGCACGGCATCGAGCACATGTCGGTCAGTCACGCGCGATCCACTTACCCACTCAGACCGGCACTACACCATGTTTGCGGTATGGGCGCTCCAGTTTCTTGTTTTTAGCGAGCTGGAGCGCGCGGATGATGGTCGGCCGGGTCTCGCGCGGATCGATGACGTCGTCGATCATCGCGTTGCCCGCGGCGACGTAGACGTCGATCAGCCCGCGGTAGGTCTCGATCATCTCGGCCTTGTTGGGCGCGTCGCGGAACAGAATCTCCGCCGCGCCCTCGGCGCCCATCACGGAGATCTCGGCCGACGGCCACGCGACGATCAGGTCGGGCTCGTACGCGCGCCCGTTCATCACGTAGTAACCGGCGCCGTAGGCCTTGCGCAGCACGACCGTGACCTTCGGGACGGTGGCGCTCGAGACCGCGTGCAGCATCTTCGCGCCGTGCCGGATGATCCCCGCCTGCTCGACCTTGGTGCCGACCATGAAGCCCGGCACGTCGACCAGGAACACGAGCGGGATGCCGAACGCGTCGCACAGGTTCACGAAGCGCGCGGCCTTGTCGGCGGAGTCGTTGTCGAGGATGCCGCCGAGGTGGCGCGGCTGGGAGGCGACGATCCCGACCGGCTGCCCGCCCATGCGCGCCAGGCAGGTGATGATCGTCCTCGCCCACTTGGGCTTGAGGTCGAAGTAGGACCCGTCGTCGACGATGGTCTTGATCACGTCGTACATGTCGTACGGCTTGCGGTTGGACTCGGGGAGCACGTCCAGCAGCGGCTCCTGGTCGAGCTCGGCGCCCGGCTCGCGCACTGGTGGCGCCTGCTCGCAGTGCGACGGGAAGAACGACAGGTACTCCTTGATGCGCGCGATGCACTCGGCGTCGTCGGCCACCTCGAGGTCGCCGACGCCCGACTTGCGGCAGTGCACGCGCGCCCCGCCGAGCTCCTCCGGCGTGACCTCCTCGCCGATCGCCGCGCGCACGAGGTGCGGGCCCGCCAGCGCCATCGACCCCTGCCCGCTCACCATCGGGACGAAGTCCGCCAGGCCCGGGATGTAGGCCGTGCCCGCCGCGCACGGGCCCATCACCGCGGCCACCTGCGGCACGACGCCGCTCATGATCGACTCCTCGCGGAACAGGTGGCCCGTGCCGGCGAACAGGGCACCGACCGCCTCCTGCACGCGCGCGCCGGCGGAGTCGAGCAGCCACACGATCGGGATCCGCTTGGTCAGCGCCAGCTCACGGATCCGCGTCACCTTGAGCTCGCCGGTCATGCCCATCGACCCGGCCATCACGGTGAAGTCGTAGGCGACGATCGCGACCGGGCGCCCGTCCACGTGCCCCCAGCCCGTGACGACGCCGTCCGCAGGCGCCTCGCGCCCGTCCATCGCGCGCTGGGAGAAGTGCGGGCGCGCGTGCACGCCCAGCTCCGTGAAGTCGTCGGTGAGCAGCGCGATCCGCTCGCGCGCGGTCAGCTTGCCCGCCGCGTGCTGGCGCGCGATCTTCTCCTCGCCTCCGCCCAACCGGGCGGCGGCTCTGCGTTCCTCGAGTTCAGCGGCCAGCGGTCGCAACATGCCGGCTCACAGGACAGCCCGCTCCGAGGGATTCCCTGACGGCACGGAGCCTGCCAGCCGCGTGTCGGCGAGGCGCAGGACGGCCGCGACGCTGGGCGCCTCGCGGGGCAGCTGGACGGTGACCGAGCGGCAACGCACGCCGCTCGCGCGATCGGCGACGGCGGCCGCGGCCATGCGGACGACGTCCTCGGAGCCCGCGTCCATCAGCGCGCACAGCTGGACGCCGCCGAGCCGGTACACGTGGCCGTGGCCGACGAGCAGGCTCTCCAGGCGCGCGCCGAGCCGGGCCAGCAGCGCGTCCCCGGCGACATGCCCGTGGCGGTCGTTGTAGCCGCGCATCCCGTGCAGGTCGAAGAGCGCGAACGAGGCCGGGTGGCCGTCCGCGAGCAGCTGGCCGAGATCGTCGAAGAGCGCGCGCCGGTTGCCGAGCCGCGTGAGCGTGTCGTGCGTGGCCGCGAAGTGCAGCTCGGCCGCCGCCGCCGCGACGGCCCGGTTGGCCCGGCGCAGCTCGACCTCGGCCATCGCCGCGCCCGCGAGGTCCTCCAGCACGCCGTTGTCGCGGCCGGTCCACTGGCGCGGCTCGTGGTCGATCGCGCACAACGCGCCGATCCGCTCGCCGGACGAGGTCGTCAGCGGCATGCCGAGGTAGGCGACGACGCCAAGCTCCTCGACGGCGGGGTTATCACGGACCTTCGGGTGCACGCGCGCGTCCACGACCTCGAGCGGCGCGCCGGACTCCACGACGTGCTTGCAGAACGAGTGCGAGAGCGGGGTCTCGCGCACGTGGCCCACGCCGACCGAGCTCTTGAACACCTGGCGGTCGTCGCTGACGAGCGTGAACAGCGCGACGGGGACCTGCAGGACCTCGGCGACCAGCCGCGTCACGCGGTCGAACGCGGCCACCGACGAGCCGTCGAGCAGGCCCGTCTCGGCCAGCGCCGCCAGGCGCCGCGGGTCCCCGACGCCGGTCACCTAGAGCACCGCTCGCACGATCGACTCGACCAGCTCCACGTTCGCGGGCTCGGGATACTCGAAGGCGGTCACCTCGAGCCCGATCACCTCGCACTCACGCTTGACCTCGGCCAGCAGCGTCCGCAGCCCGGTGTCGCTCAGGCCGCCCGGCACGGCGAACTGCGACGGCAGGATGTCGGGGTCGAGCACGTCGAGGTCCAGGTGGACGTAGACCTTCTGGCCGGCCAGGCGCTGCGCCACCTCGGACGGCCGGACGTTCTTGACGCCGGTCGTGTCCACGAGCACCCGCTCGCCGGCGTCGAGGTCGCGCACGCCGGACATCAGCACGCGGCCCGGGTCGATCGACGGCTCAAAGCCCGCGTCCCACACGCCGCAGGACGCCGCCAGGCACATGCCGCCGAGGAAGCCGGACGGCGTCGTGTCCGGCGTGTTGTAGTCACCGTGGGCGTCGAGCCACAGGACGCGCGCGTCCGGCTCATGGCGGGTGATGGCCTGGAAGGTCGTCATGCAGATCGAGCAGTCCGACGTCGTCAGGACCGGGAACGCGCCCGCCACCAGCATGTCCTCCACCTGACCTCCCGCCTCGAGCAGGCAGCCGTGCGAGTCGCGCAGGTCGTCGTCCCAGTTGGCGATCCGCGCTTCGCCGAAGGTGCCGACCAGGCGCGCGTCCGGGTCCAGAGCGAGCGCGAGCGCCTCCGCCCCGCGCGACGCGCCGGGCGTGCGGTCGGACGTGCGGCAGCGCAGCGCGGTGACGCTCAGTGGCCGGTCCACACCGGCTCCCGCTTCTCCATGAACGCCTTCACGCCCTCCTGGATGTCGTCGGTCGAGAACGCCAAGCTGAGCTGCGCCTGCAGGTACTCGAGCGCGTCGGCGAACGGCATGTCCTGCTGGCGGTACATCGCGTCCTTGCCCATGCGCATCAGCAGCGGCGACTTGGCCGCGAGGGCGCTCGCCCAGCCGGCGACGGCGGCTTCGAACTCCGCGTCCGGCACGACCTTGTTGACGATCCCGATCCGCTCGGCCTCGGCGGCGCTGATCTGCTCGCCGAGCAGCAGCAACTCGTTCGTCTTCTTACGCCCGACGTTCCGGTAGATCAGCGCCATGATCATGAACGGGAACACGCCGACGTTGATCTCGGGCGTCCCGAAGCGCGCGGACTGCTTCGCGACGATCAGGTCACAGGCGAGCGCGAGCCCGAGCGCGCCGGCGAGCACGTGGCCGTTCGCGGCGCACAGCGTCGGCTTGCCCAGGGCGCCGATGGCCTGGAAGAGCTGGACGAACTTCGCGGTCGCGAAGTGCTTGCCGATGAGCGGCACATCGGCCGCAAAGCCCTTCAGATCGCCGCCCGCGCTGAAGACCTTCTCGTGCGTGGAGGTGAGCACGACGGCGCGCACGACTGCGTCTTCGCGCGCCTGCGCGAACGCCGCCAGCAGGTCGTCGAGCAACTCGTCCGAGAGCGCGTTGCGTGCCTCCGGACGGTCCATGGCGATGGTCGCGACGTGATCCTGGACGTCGTATCGCAAAGTGGTGAGACCCATCTGCTGCCGAGCCTATCCGCACTCCGTAGTCTCCCGCTATGGCCGCCGCGAATGTCCTGAAACCGGATCACGCCGCGCCGCGGCGTCACTTCATCTTCAACGACGAGCACGAGGCGCTGCGCGAGTCGCTCCACAGCTACGTGATGAAGGAGCTCGCGCCGCACGCCGAGGAGTGGGAACAGACGACCTTCCCGAGCTCGGTGTTCCCGCGCATGGGCGAGCTCGGGTTCCTCGGGCTCTCGATGCCCGAGGAGTACGGCGGCCAGGGCGGCGACTACTTCTTCAATCTCGTCCTGGCCGAGGAACTCTCGCACTCGGGCAGCGGCGGGCTGGCGATGGGTGTCGCCGTGCACACCGACATGGCCACGCCGCCGATCCTGCAGTTCGGCACCGAACAGCAGAAGCAGGACTACCTCGTGCCCGCGATCGCCGGCCAGAAGATCGCCTGTCTGGGCATCACCGAGCCCGACGCCGGCTCCGACGTGTCCGGCATCCGGACGCGCGCCGTGCGCGACGGCGACGAATGGGTCATCAACGGCTCCAAGACCTACATCACGAACGGTCACCGCGCCGACTTCATCGTGCTCGTGACCAAGACCGACCCGGACGCCGGCTACGACGGCTTCACGCTGTTCATCGTCGACATGGACGCGCCCGGCGTGATCCGCGAGAAGAAGCTCGAGAAGCTCGGGATGCACGCGAGCGACACCGCGCTGCTCGCCTTCAACGACGTCCGCGTGCCCGACACCGCGGTCCTCGGCGAGCTCGGCAAAGGCTTCTACCACATCATGTGGGAGCTCCAGGGCGAGCGGCTGATCGGCGCCGCGGGCTGCGTCGCCGGCGCCCAGCGAGCGTTCGACCGCACGCTCGCCTACGCGCTGGAGCGCAAGGCGTTCGGGCGCGAGATCGGCCACTTCCAGGTGATCCGCCACAAGTTCGCGGCGATGGCGACCAAGATCGAACGCTCGCGCCAGCTCGTGTACTCGACCGCCTGGCGCTTCGCCAACGGCGAGTACCCCGTGCGCGAGATCTCCATGGCCAAGCTCGACGCCTCCCAGATGTGCTGCGAGGTCGCCGACGAGTGCCTGCAGATCCACGGCGGCGCCGGATACATGCGCGAATACCAGATCGAGCGCGCGTGGCGTGACCTGCGCCTGAACCGGATCGGCGCCGGCACGGACGAGATCATGCTCGACGTCGTTGGCCGTTCGTACGGTTTATAGGCCGCACCGCTTCCTGTAGCTTCGCGCAATGCGGAGGGTCTACCTCGGCGCCATGGTCGGCGCCATGGTCTCGCTCGGTTCCGCGCAGCCCGCACTGGCTGCCGACCCCGTCGAGCCATACAACCAATACATCGTCACCGGGACGGACGCCGAGCTCAAGGCGCTCGGCCCCCTCGGGCATGACCTGACGGAGGGTGCGCAAGCGCCCGGCCGGACCGGCATCGTCGCGACGCCGTCGGAGGCGGATGCGCTCGAGGCCAAGGGCTTCGACATCACGCCGCTCGGCGGCGAGAACAAGCGGCGCTACGCCGCGCGTGCGGCCGACGGCCCGCTCGCGGACCCGACGTGGGGCTATGACGTGTTCCGCCCGCTCAACCTCAAGCCGGCGCCGTGCCCGACGACGTGCGCGGGTGCGGTCGACGCACAGGGCCAGCCCGTCAACCTGCGCACGTTCTACGACACGCTGGCCGCCGCCCACCCGACGCTGGTCAAGCGCGTCGTGTACGGCAAGTCGCTGCTCGGCCAGGACCTGATCGCCTACAAGCTCACGACCGATGCGAACACCACCGCGGACGGCGCCAAGCCCGGCGTCATGTATCACGGCGCGCAGCACGCGCGTGAGTGGATCTCAGCCGAGGTCGTGCGCCGCGGCTACCAGTACTTCCTCGAGCACTCTGGCGACGCCGCGTCCGGCGTTCCGGAGGTTCTCGCCTCCACCGAGGTGTGGTTCATCCCGGTCGTGAACCCGGACGGCTACGACTACACGTTCCAGAACCGCGGCACGCGGCTGTGGCGCAAGACCCTGCGCGACAACAACAACGACGGCGTGCTGACGAACGCCGACGGCGTGGACACCAACCGCAACTTCTCGGAGAAGTGGCGCTACGACAACGAAGGCTCGAGCAGCGCGCTGACGGCCGCGAGCTACCGCGGCACCGAGCCCGAGTCCGAGTCCGAGGTCAAGGCCTTCCACGAGCTGATGGCGCGCATCAAGCCCGAGTTCTACATCGACTACCACTCGTACGCGAACCTCGTGCTGTACCCCCTCGGCTGGCAGGTCGAGACCTACAGCGGCGACAACCCGCTGATGGAGTCGCTGGCCGGCACCGACCGCAATCCGGCGGTCCCGACGTACGACCCGGACGTCGGCGGTGAGCTCTACATCACCAACGGCGAGGTCACCGACACGATGTACATGCAGCACGGCATCCTGGGCTACACGATCGAGCTCGACGGCGGCTCCGGCGCGCCCGTCGGCGGCACGCAGGTTCCCGGCAGCGACCCGCCCGGCGGCTTCGTGTTCCAGGACCGCGAGGCCGACGTCGAGAACGTCTGGCTCAAGAACAAGAACTTCATGCTCGACCTGGCCAAGTCGGCGCGAACGCCCGACCAGCCGTCGTCGCACATCGGCGCCAAGGCCCCGGACTTCGTCACGGACGCGTTCCCGACGTCGTACGGCGCCGGCTCGCAGCGGGTCGAGGTCAACGCGCGCCGCGCGCTCGGCGCGGTGACGGTCAAGTGGCAGGTCAACGGCGGTGCCGTGCAGAGCGGCGCCACCTCGGAGTTCGACGGCGGCGAGCGCTACGGCGAGTCCGGCGTCTACTACCACCACGTGCGCGGGTCCGTGACGGGCTTCAAGGCGGGCGACAGCGTCAAGGTGTGGTTCGAAGCCGGCGGGAAGAGCTCGGAGCCGTTCACCTTCGCGGCGTCATCGCTCGGCCGCGGGAGCCAGGTCCTGGTGCTGAGCGCGGAGGACTACAGCGGCGTGTCGCCGAACGCGGCGCCCGGTACCGGTCCGACGTACCTCGCGACGTATCTGGAGGCGCTCGCCGACGCCGGCATCCCGGCTGACGTCTACGACATCGACGCGTCCACCCGCAACCACGCGGACCTGCACGGCGTGCTCAGCCACTACAAGGCCGTCCTCTGGTACACGGGCCAGGACGACTTCGTGCGCGATCCCGGCCAGACCGTCGGTGTCGCGAAGCTGTTCGACGACCAGCTGATCGCCGTCCGGGACTACATCAACGAGGGCGGCAAGGTGCTCGTCACCGGCCAGCGCGCGCTCCAGGGCGCGTGGCAGGAGTACTCCTACAACCCGCTGGGGCGCGTCCCGCCGCTGCCGCAGTGCCCCGCCAATTCGACCGAGAACGACCCCGTCGGCCAGGTGGAGAACTGCGTGTATGTCAAGAACGACTTCATGCAGTACTGGATGGGCGCCAACCAGCGTGCGAGCGTGTCGAACCCGGCCACCCGCACGATCACCGGCCTCGCGCCATTCACGGCCTCGTTCGGCCTGACCGACCAGTCCTACCTGCCGGGCTTCACCCCGACCTCGTCGGCGCTGCCGCCCGCGCAGTTCCCGTCGTTCGCGTCCTCGAAGGGCACGCACGCGATCTCGGGTGCGACGACGTTCGCCGGCGTCTCGACCGACGACACGCTGCTGTGGGGCTTCGGCCTCGAGAACGTCGCCGACCGCGCGAAGCGCAAGTCGCTCGTGTTCGAGGCGATGAAGCACCTCGGCGTGAACCCGTACACGTCCACGACGGCGCCCGTCGGCGGGTCCGTCGCGCCGACGCTGTCGCTCACGCTGACCCCGGCGACGCCGCTTGGCCCGTTCGTGCCGGGCGTCGAGCAGGACTACACGGCGACCTCGAAGGCCGGCGTGGTCTCGTCGGCGGGTGACGCGACGCTGACGGTGGCCTCGCCCGGCCATCTGACCAACGGCGCGTTCTCGCTCGCCGAGCCGCTGCGCGTGGAGCTCTCGAAGTCCGCGTGGACCGGCCCGGTGTCCAACGAGAACGTCGACGTCGCCTACAAGCAGCTGATCAAGCGGACCGATCCGCTGCGCACGGGCACGTACAGCAAGACGCTGACGTTCACGCTCTCGACCACGAACCCGTAGTTCCGATAGTCGGGGGTCCGCGTATCTCGCCGACCCCCGATATCGTCCGGGCCATGGGAGTCCTGGACGACAAGGTGGCGATCGTGACCGGCTCGGCACGCGGCATCGGCCGCGCGACGGCCGAGCTGCTCGCCGAGCACGGCGCCAAGCTGATCATCAACGACCTCGACGCCGACCTCGCCGAGCAGGCGGCGTCCGAGATCGCGGGCGAGACGGCGGTCTATGGCGGTGACCTGACCAAGGCGGGCTCGCCGGAGGCGCTGGTGCAGACGGCGATCGACGCCTTCGGCCGGATCGACATCATCGTCAACAACGCGGGCTACACGATCGACGCGCCGGTGCACAAGCTGTCCGACGACGCGTTCCAGCGCATGCTCGACATCCACACGGTCGTCCCGTTCCGCGTGGTCCGCGCGGCCGCGCCACACCTGCGCGAGCCCGCCAAGGCCGAGCGCGCGCAGGGCGTGGAGGTCTTCCGCAAGATCGTCAACGTGTCTTCGATCAGCGGCACGATGGGCAACGCCGGCCAGGCCAACTACTCGGCGGGCAAGTCCGCCGTCGTCGGCTTGACCAAGACGCTGGCCAAGGAGTGGGGCCAGTTCAAGATCAACGTCAACGCGGTCGCGTTCGGGTGGATCGAGACGCGCCTGACCGCCACCAAGGACGCCGAGAACACGATGGAGATCGACGGCGAGACCGTGCAGCTCGGCATCCCCGAGCAGATGCGTTCGATGGCGCCGGCGCTGATCCCGATCGGCCGACCGGGCACGCCGGAGGAGGCCGCCGGCGGCGTGTTCTTCCTCTGCTCGCCGTGGTCGAACTTCGTCCACGGCCAGGTGCTCAACGTCACCGGCGGCCAGTTCACGGGGATGACGTCATGAAGCTGGTCAAGCCCTCCGGGGAGGAGCGCGACGTCCCGCGCGGGGTGGTGGGCGGAACCGAGATCTCCCAGGCCACGACGGGTGCGCACAACCTCTACATGGGCATCTTCCGCGTGCCCGCCGGCGCGCGCGGCCGTCCGCACTACCACGACAATTGCGAGAGCGCGCTCTACATGCTCTCCGGCTCGATCGAGATCCGCTTCGGCGACCAGCTCGAACAGGCGCTGATCGTCGAGGCCGGCGACATGCTCTACGTGCCTCCGCGCGAGACGCACACGGTGACGAACACGTCGGATTCCGAGCCGGCCGAGTACGTCGTCGCGCGTGACTCGCCGACCGAGGACTCCGTCGAGGTGCCATGGGCGGATCAGCCGACGTAGTAAGTCGCCACTAACTTGGCGCACCGACGCTCTTGACGCGGAGTGGAAGTGAGTCTTCACTTACTTCCATGTCGCGTTCAGCTTGGACCTTCGCGATCGTCTCGGTCGCCCTCTTCATGGTCGTGCTCGACAACCTCGTCGTCACGACCGCGCTCCCGTCCATCCGCACGGACCTCGGCGGCAGCCTGGAGGACCTGCAGTGGACGGTCAACGCCTACACCCTCTCGTTCGCCGTGCTGCTGCTCACGGGCGCAGCGCTCGGCGACCGCTTCGGCCGCCGGCGCGTGTTTGTCGGCGGGCTCGTTCTGTTCACGGTGGCCAGCGCGCTCGCCGCCCTCGCTCCTTCGACCGGCGCGCTGATCGCCGCGCGGGCGCTGCAGGGCGTCGGCGCGGCGATCGTCACGCCGCTCACGCTCACGCTGCTCTCCGAAGCGTTCCCGCCCGGCAAGCGCGGGCTCGTGATCGGGCTCTGGTCGGGCATCTCCGGCCTCGGCGTTGCGCTCGGGCCGCTGATCGGCGGCGCCGTCGTGGACGGCATCTCGTGGCAGTGGATCTTCTGGATCAACGTGCCGATCGGCCTGGCGCTGCTGCCGCTGGCCGTGACGCGGCTGGAGGAGTCCTTCGGGCCCGCGAACCGGCTCGACCTGCCCGGGCTGGTGCTCGCCGGACTCGGCCTGTTCGGCGTCGTGTTCGGGATCGTGCGCGGGGAGACGCTCGGGTGGACGTCGGGCACCGTGCTCGCCTCGCTCGCGAGCGGCGCGCTGCTGCTGGCCGCGTTCGTCGCCTGGGAGCGGCGGTCGCCGGCGCCGATGCTGCCGCTGCGGTTCTTCCGCTCGCGCGCGTTCGCCGCCTCCAACGGCGTGTCGCTGGCGATGTACTTCGGCGTCTTCGGGTCGATCTTCCTGCTCGCCCAGTTCTTCCAGGTGGTGCAGGGCCTGTCGCCGCTGGAGGCCGGCCTGCGCACGCTGCCGTGGACGGCGATGCCGATGATCGTCGCGCCGATCGCCGGCCTGCTCAGCGACCGCATCGGCTCGCGCCCGCTGATGTTCGCCGGGCTCGCGCTGCAGGCGGTCGCGATCGCGTGGATCGCTTCGGTCTCGTCGCCCACGACAGCCTACGCGTCGCTCGTCCCGCCGTTCATCCTCGCCGGCACGGGTATGGCGCTCGTGTTCGCGCCGACCGCCAATGCGGTGCTCGCGGCCGTGCGGCCGGAGGAGGCGGGGCAGGCGAGCGGGGCGACCAACGCGATCCGCGAGGTGGGCGGCGCGCTGGGCGTGGCGGTGCTCGCGTCCGTGTTCGCCGCGACCGGTTCCTACGCGTCCCCGCAGGCGTACGTCGACGGGATGACGTCCGCCGCGTGGGTCGGCGCCGCGGTGCTGGCCGCGGGTGCGCTGATCGCGCTGCTGGTGCCCGGAAAGCCGCGGCCGACGACGGCTCAGGTCGCCGAGCCGGGCTTGGTCGCGACCTCGTAGAGCGCGCGCACCTCGGCGAAGATGGCGTCGGCGGTGGCCTGCTCCTGGTCACGCGTCGGCGCCTCGACGCGCTCGAACGCGAACGGCTCGCCGTAGAACACGCGCACCTTCGGGAACTGGCCGCGCTTCCAGTTGCGCACGTGGCTGGAGCCGACGATCGCGACGGGCACCACCGGCGCGCCGCTCAGCAGCGCCAGGCGCCCGATCCCGCGCTTGGCCTTCTTGGCGGGCTCCCCTGTGCGCGAGCGGCCGCCCTCGGCGTACATCGCCATCGTGTTCCCCCGCTCGAGGACGGTGGTCGCGGTGATGAATGCGTCCTCGTCGGCGAAGCCGCGCCGCACGGGGAAGACGCCGCCGTGCGTGTAGACGAACTGCATCGGCGGCTTGAACAGCTGCGACTTGGCCATGAAGTGGACCTTGCGCCGCAGCGCCACGCCGAGAAAGAAGTGGTCCAGGAACGAGAAGTGGTTGGGCGCCAGGATCACGGGGCCGACGGCCGGCACGCGCTCCGGGTGCGTGTGGCTCACGCGGAAGAACACCCACCCGATCAGCGTCATCAGGATGCGCACGACCTCGTACATGAAGTCGGGTTGCCGGGTCCGCGTGCGCTCGTGGAAGCGGTCGAAGTGCTCCTTCGGCCGCGGATCCTTGTACTGCGTCTCCTTGATCTCCACGAGCTCGGGCTGGCTCATGGACGCAGAGTATGGCGGTCCGGTCGCAGCGGGCGGGGCCGTCCAGGTGCCCCGCCCGCCGCTTCCTTCGCCGGTTCGCCGTGCGCCGCGGGAGGAGAGATCGCGACGAACAGCAAGGACCATGGTGCCGGGGAGGGGTCCTGCTCCCCATCGACCGCGCGTCCGGAATCGGTGCGATCACAATCGACACGGTGTCTATATCGTGCGGCCCGTGACGCGCATCGAGGCGAACATCACGGGCACCGTGTGGAAGATCGAGGTCGCGGTCGGCGATGCCGTGTCCGAGGGCGACGCGGTCGTGATCCTCGAGTCGATGAAGATGGAGATGCCCGTCGAGGCCGAGGACGACGGCACCGTCGCGGAGATCCTGGTCAGCGAGGGCCAGTCCGTCCAGGAGGGCGACCCGCTGGTGGTCCTCGAGTAGTGGGCGAGCTGCACTTCGACTTCCCGGCCGACGGCGTCGTCCGGGTCACGCTCGACAACGTCGCCAAGCGCAACGCGCTCGACGTCTCGATCCTCGAGGGCCTGGCGCGGGAGCTGCCGCAGGTCGACGCGCGCTGCGTGATCGTGACCGGCGCCGGTGACGCCTTCTCGGCCGGCTACGACCTCGGCGGGTTGACGCCGGAGGGCTTGGCGGACGTGCTGATCCACCCGTTCGAGGCGGCGATGGCGGCCCTGGACGCGGTGCCCGTGCCGATCGTGGCCGCGCTCGGCGGGCACGCGTTCGGCGGCGGGTTGGAGCTCGCGGTGGCCTGCGACCTGCGCGTGTGCGCGCCGGGCGCGCGGCTCGGGATGCCGCCGGCGCGGCTCGGCGTGGTCTACTCGCACACGGGGCTGCGGCGGTTCGTGGACGCGATCGGCTCCGCCCGCACGCGCGAGCTGTTCCTCACGGCGCGGCCGGTCAGCGCGGACGAGGCCCTGGCCTGGGGCCTGGTGAACGAGGTCGTCGACGACGTGGACGCCCGCTCGGTCGAGCTGGCGAGCGAGATCGCGGCGTTGTCGTCGGTGTCCGTGCGTGGGAACAAGCGCGTGCTGCAGGCGCTGATCCCGCCGCTCGATCCGGTGCTGGTCGAGGAGCTCGACGCGCTGCGGCGTGATGCGTTCACGTCGGCGGAGTTCGCCGAGGGCGTGCGCAGTTTTGTAGAGAAACGCCCACCGCGCTGGCCTGGTCGCTAAGTCGTCCGGCTGAGGCCGTAGCTTCCGCGCAACGTCACTCGACCGAGGATCGTGGATGCTGGATCTCGAGGACCGCCTGGACGAGCTCAACCAGCTCGGCCTGCACCAGCGCATGCGGATGGTCTCCGGACCACAGGGGCCGCGCGTGGTGCTCGACGGGCGGCCGGTGCTGTTGCTGTGCTCGGGCAACGCGCTCGGGTTGGCCGACCATCCGAAGGTCCGGCAAGCGGCCGCCGACGCGGCCATGCGGTGGGGTGTCGGCGCGGGCGCGGCGCGCGTCTCGTGCGGCACGATGACGCTGCACCGGCGCCTGGAGGAGCGGCTCGCCGCGTTCACCGGCCAGCGCGCGGCGCTGCTGTTCGGGTCCGGCGCGCTCGCGAACATGGGCGTGATCGCCGCGCTCGCTCGCCGCGGGGAGGTCGTGCTGCACGACGAGCTCGCGCACTCCTCGATCGTCGACGGCTGCCGGCTGTCCGGCGCCGAGGTGGTCCCTTACCGTCACGCGGACGCCGACCACCTCGCGTGGGCGCTGCGCCAGTGCGACGGCCGCGCCACCCTGATCGCCACCGACGGCATGTTCGGCATGGACGGCGACGTCGCGCCGCTGCGCGAGATCGTCGAGCTCGCGCACCGCTACGACGTGCGCGTGCTGGTGGACGAGGCACACGCGTTGGGCGCGCTGGGGCCCGACGGCCGCGGCGCCGTCGCCGAGGCCGGGCTCGAGGGCGAGGTCGACGTCATCACCGGCACGCTGGCCAAGGCCCTCGGCTCCTACGGCGGCTTCGTCGCGTGCGACCACGTGACCGCGCGCTTCCTCGTGCACTCCGCGCGCACGCTGCTGCACTCCACGGCGCTGCCGCCGGTGGCCGCGGCGGCCGCGATGGCGGCGCTGGACCTGCTGGAGGCGCAGCCCCGGCGCGTGGCGAAGCTGCGCGCGAACGCGGAGACGCTTCGCGACGGCCTCGCGCGCGAGGGCTTCGACGTCAGCGGCGCCGCGGCCCACGTGATCCCGCTCGTGGTCGGCGACGCCGAGCGCGCGGCGCGGATGGTCGACTTCGCGCTGGAGATGGGCGTCTTCGCCGAGGCCGTCCGCCCGCCGGCGGTGTTCGAGGGTACGGCGCGGGTCCGGGTGTCCGTGATGGCCTCGCACCAGCGGGACGAGCTGCGCGACGCGGCCACCGTGCTCGGCCGCGCCGCGCTGCGCGCAGGGTTCCGGCCGGGAGCCGGGGTGCCCGTGGCGGCGGTTCAGCTGGCCGCCTAGAAGGTCGCTGAAGAACGGGCGATGTGCCGGTGTTCCACAGGGGCCGCTTAGAGGGGGACGGCCCGGAAGGTGACCTTGGCGGCGGCGTGGTCGGCGTCGCCCTCGTCGTTGTTGTCCGCCCGGAGCTGCACCGTCCGTGCCTCACCCGGCTTGAGCGTGAACGTGACGAACGGGGACTGGCCGTCGTGGTCGGTGGTCGAGCAGCTCGCGCCTTCGTAGAGGTCGATGTGCGCGGTGATCGTGGCGGCGTTCGTATTGCTCCAGCGGTGCGCGTCGACGATCAGCTCGCCGCGGACCTCGTTGCCCCAGCAGCGTGCGTGCTTGTGGTTGAAGACGGCGTTGCCGGCGCCGAGCGTGCCGAACACGAGCCCGCTCAGGCTGAACGTCTTGTACTCCCACATCGTGGCCTCCCAGGCCACGTTCTCGTCGTCGTGGATCTTCATCGTCGAGCCACCGTCGGCGACGATCATCATCGGCGTGTTGGCGGAGGCGGTGCCGGCCATCGTGAACGCGATGGCCGCGGACGCCAGCATCAGGGCAGCGATTCGGGGGAGGATCTTCATGGCCGCATCTTCGGCCCCGCCCAGGCCCGCCTGCGTCGGGGAACTTCCCCGATCTTTGGCCCTGTGCGGTCCGCCACACCCCTATGGGTGTGGCGCCCCGGCCCGCGTGTCCAGCGGTTCCGGCGAGATTTTGGCCGACGGTCCACATGGCGGCCGCCTGCGGACGCCTTCAATGTCCTCATGGCCGTAGCTGAGCTCCATGTCGTCCCGCACACCACCACGGGCGGGTGGACCGTCGGTCGCGCGTGGTTCGCCACCCTCTCCGAGGCCGAACAGGCCGCCCGCCGCCAGGCCAAGGCCGAGCAGGCGGCGATCTTCCTGCACGACCGCTACCACCGGGTGCGCGCGCTGGTTCAGCGGTAGCGCAGCACGGCTTCGACCACGAGCGCCGCGTTGTCGGGAGCGCGGCGCCCGTCCGGGAGGGTGGTGACGTCCTCCAACCCGACGCGGATGTCGTGCCCGCGCGGGACGGCCGCGTCGAGGACCGCCCAGGTCGCCGGGCCGACGCCGTGGTGCAGGCGCCGCACGGTGCTGCCGCCCTCGTCGAGCGCGAGGTCGATCTCGTCGGCGATCGCGACCGCCTCGGCGGAGCTCTCGGTGCGCGGCTCGACCAGGATGCGGCGCACGTCCAGCCCGCTGGCGAGCAGGCGCTCGGCGTCGGCCGCGGTCCAGACGCCGGCCTCGATCCCGATGCCGTGCCCGGTGAGCACGCCGGCCAGCTCGTGCCAGCCCTCCTCGCTCAGGTTCAGCGAGACGAGGTCCGGGACGTCGGTCCAGCCGCGCACGGCGCGCAGGCGGGCGTCGACGTCGCCGGCGGTGATCCACAGGCCGGTCGAGAGCGAGATCTCCACGCCGCAGGTGCGCAGCTCGCGCACGGCGGCGGCGATGTGCGCGCCATCCAGCGTCTCGTGTCCGTCGCCGTCGCGCGGGTGCGCGTGGATCGACTGCGCGCCCGCCGCGACGCACGCCCGCGCTTCCGCGCCCAGCTCCTGGGGCGAGCGCGGGACGCCGGACGTCCGGTCCCCGTTCAGGCAGGCTTGGAGGACCATGCCTTCGGCGCGCAGGTGAGGGCGAGCAGGCCCGCCGCGATGATGAACGTCCAGGTGGTGCCGACCAGCGGGATCAGCGCCAGCGCGGCGGCGAAGTTGCCGACGAGCCCGCCCGCGGTCGACAGCGCGTACAGGCGGCCGGTCGCGTCGCCGGCGCCGTCCAGCGAGTCCACGCGCAGCCGGATCGACCATGGCGTCAACGCGCCGAGCATCACCAGCGGCGGTGCGACCAGGAGCAACTGGACGAGGAACGAGCCGCCGAACTCACCGAGCGAGTCCTCGGTCACCCCGAGCAGCGGGATCGCGACGAGCGGGATCAGCGCCACCATGACCGCGCCCGCGAGCCCGCCGCGCGCCATCGCGCGCGCGGTGGGATGGCGGTCCGCCAGGCGGCCGCCGAGCCAGTAGCCGATCGCCAACGCTGCCAAGGCGATGGCGATGGTATTCGCCCAGACGATCGTCGACGCCCCGAACGCGGGCGCGATCAGCCGCGCCGCGGCGAGCTCGGCCGCCAGCGTCGTGATGCCGGAGACGAACTTGACGAGCTCGACGAACCCCCACGGCGCCGGCGCCCTCCGGACAGCGGCCGCGCTCATCCGTTCTCCTCCGCCGCGTACGAGACGATCGAGGCGTCGATCAGCCACTCGACCGGCGCGCGGTCGTCGGTGAAGACGGACCCGCCGCGCAGCGGCCCTTCGATCCGCGCCGCGCTGTCCTGCGCGAGCTGCGTCAAGTCAGAGGACACCGGCGCGCGCGCGATCGCGCCCGCGCTGAGCGGCACGTCCGACGCCATCACGAGCGAGTTCTGCGACCGGATCGGGTCGCGCACAACGTGCTCGAACACGGCGCCCATCGTCGTGCTCATCGCCTCCTCCAGCGCGGGCGAGTCATTTGGATGGCCGATGTTGACGATCACCGACCCGCCCGGGTTCAAGCGGTCCTGCACGAGCTCGAAGAACTCCTTCGTGGTCAGGTAGAAGGGGATGTAGGGCTGGCGGTAGGCGTCGACGAAGATCGCGTCGTAGCGCTCTTCGGTCTGGCGCAGGAACGGGCGCGCGTCCTGCGTGTGCTCGCGCAGCTGCGGCCTCGCCTCCAAACCGAAGTAGCGGTGGCCGATCTTGAACAGCTCGGGGTCGATGTCGACGGCGTCGATCACCGTCTCCGGGTAGTACCGGGCGTACGCGCGCGGGACGGTGCCGGCCGCCGTGCCGAGCGCCGCGATCCGCGCCGGCGGGCGCCCCGAGCCGGTCGCGAACGGCATCGTCAGAAAGCCGTCCCAGTAGCCGCCGGTCAGCACGGTGCCGGGCCGCGCCAGCGAGTGGATCGCCTGGCCCTCATTGAGCTCGAGCATCCGCGCGCGGTCGCTGTCGCGCTCGACCACCCGCGCGTACTGGTACGGCGTCTCCACCTCGTAGAGCACGCGCGCGTCCGCGGCGGGCTTGGTCGTGCCGGGCGGGATGAGCAGCGCCGCGGCCAGCGCGGCGGGCACGAGCAGCAGCTCGAGATCGAAGAGCGAGACCGCCGCGACCAGCGCGGGCACCAGCGCCAGCACCAGGAACGTGCGCTGGGACCCGATCGCCTCGATCGCCCACAGCGCGACGAAGAACACGCCCAGCAGCGAGCCGACGGTGGAGAGCGCGTACAGGCGCCCGGACACCGCGCCCGCCTCCTCGACCGACGCGAGCTTGAGACGCGTCGCCCACGGCGAGACCGTGCCGAGCAGCAGCAGGGGCACGGCCACCAGCACCAGCGTCCCGAACAGCGAGGCGGCGAACGCGCCCACCGACACCTCGTCGAACGCGTCCACGCTCAGCGACAGGAACGGATGGGCGATGAACGGCACCACCGCGAGCAGCGCCGAGCCCGCCAGCACGCACAGGCACAGCGCCCGCGGGGACGGCCGGCGGTCGGCCAGCGTCCCGCCGAGCTTGTAGCCCGCCGCGAGCGCCAGCAGCACGACCGCGATCGTGTTCGCCCAGATGACCGTCGAGGTCCCGAAGAACGGCGCGAGCAGGCGCGTCGCGGCGATCTCGGCACCCAGGGTGCTGAAACCGACGGAGAAGACCAGCGCCTCGAGCGGCAGCCGCAGGCGCCGCTCAGCGCCTCGGGACTCGAGGGCTGCCACGGAGTTGAGGCTAGCCCTCGAAGGGCGAGAAATCCGCTTTCCTGGCGCCGCAGACCGGGCAATACCAGTCCGTCGGGATGTCCTCGAAGGCGGTGCCCTCGTCGATCCCGCCGTCGGGATCGCCTTCCTCCGGGTCATAGATGAAGCCGCAGGATTCGCAGATCCACTGCCGGTCCGTGTCCGTGCTCATGCGGGCGCATATTAGGCTGGCCTGATGGCGCAAGACGGTCCCGAGCCCGGAACGATCCTCAACGAGACCGGCGTCCCCACCACGCCGCGGCAGGCCGCGACGGTGCTCGTGGTGCGCGGCGGCGCCCAGCGGCTGGAGGTGCTGCTGGCCCAGCGCACGCCCAAGGCGCGCTTCATGGGCGGCGCCTGGGTGTTCCCCGGCGGCGCTGTCGACGCGTCCGAGGACCACCGCGCCGCGGCTCTGCGCGAGGTGCGCGAGGAGGTCGGGATCACGCTGCCCGATCCCGCCGCGCTCGTCCCCTTCGCGCGCTGGATCACGCCCGAGGAGGTGTCGATCCGGTTTGACACCTGGTTCTTCGTCGCGGTCGCCCCGGACGGGGCCGAGGTCGAGATCGACGGGTCAGAGATCGTCGACGCGCGCTGGTTTCAGCCGGACCGCGCGCTCGCGGGCGCGGAGGCCGGCGAGCTGCTGATGGTGTTCCCGACCATCAAGACGCTCGAGCAGGTGGCGCGCTTCGGGTCCGCCGACGCGCTGATCGAATGGGCGTCGACGCACGAGGTGCGGCCGGTCAAGCCGCGCGTCGAGGGTCAGGGCGAGGCTGCCCGGATCGTGCTCGACGACGAGCGCTAACGCTCGCGGTCGCAGAAGTGCGCGAGCTCGCGCACGCCGTTGGCGAGCCCGATCAGCACGAGCGCGGCCGCCGCGAGCACCACCACGGCCGTGATCTCGGCTGCGATCGCGCCACCCAGCAGCGCCGCGGTTATGACGGTGAGGAGCGTGGGCAGCACGTCAAACGTCTCTCACTGGGGTATTCCCATTTGTGGAAGGTCTATGACGTTGGAGGAGAATCATTGGATTGACGCGCCCAGAGCGCGTCAAATTGTCTCGTGCAGCGTTGCGCTGATCGCCGGGACCATGCTCCTGGCGTGGAGCGCGGGCCTGCAGGTTGCCACACGCACCGACACGCTCGCGCCGATGTCGCCCCTCTCCTGCGTCGGCTTCCTCGGCGCCGCGCTCGGCACCTGGGCGATGCCCGACCGGGCCCGCCTGAAGGTCGCCGCCGGAGCCTTCGCGTGCGTGGCCGGAACCGTCGGGCTGCTCGACGCGCTGCTCGCCGATGGCACGTGGGTCAACCGCACGCTGCTCGGCGCCGACGTCCGCATATCGGCGCTCACGGCGGCGGCGCTCGTCCTGCTCGGCGTGGCGATCGCGCTCGACGGACACGGCTGGCCGATCACGCGCCGCCTCGCGATCGCCGCCGGCGCGCTGGGCGGCGCCGCGACGATCGGCTTCCTGCTCGGCGTGCCGCTCTTCTACGGCGTGTCGCGGTCCGTCCAGATGTCCTGGTCCGCGGCGTTGTGCGCGATGCTGATCGCGTTCGGCGTGGTCCTGGCGCACCCGGTCGGCACGCTCTTCGACCGCACGCTCAGCGGGCGCTTCGCGCGCCGGATGGTGCCGCCCGTGCTCGGCATCCCGGTGCTCTCGGGTGCGCTCGCGACGGCCGCGGCCCGGGCGGGATGGTGGGCACCGAGCGTCGCGGCGTGGGTGATGACGCTCGCCGCGGTCGCCGGGCTGGCGTTCGTGGTCAGCAAGGCGGTCGAGCGACTGGCCGAGGACGACCGCCGGCTCACCCAGCTGGCGATCCGCGATCCGCTGACCGGCGCCTACAACCGGCGCCACTTCCTCGCCGAGGCCGAACGCGCCGCGTCGCGGGCGCGGCGGTACGGCGAGTCGGCGGCGATCGCGGTCGTCGACCTGGACCGCTTCAAGGAGATCAACGACCGCTGGGGCCACCAGGCCGGCGACGAGGCGCTGGTGCGCGTGCACCGGGCGCTGCGGACGCGGCTGCGCTCGAGCGACGTCCTGGGCCGGATCGGCGGCGATGAGTTCGCCGCGCTGATCCTCCACGTCAACCCCGGCCAGGCACTGCACGTCGCGGACGAGATGCGCGACGCGGTGGCGCAGGTCGGGCGCGAGATGACCGCCGAGGGGCGCCGCAACCGGCTCGGCGCGAGCATCGGCATGGCGACGCTCGACGGCCACGAGGACGTCGAGGACCTGGTCGACCTCGCCGACCGCCGCATGTACGACGAGAAGCGGCTAGCTCATCAGGTCGAGGGCAGCGCCCACCACTGACTCGGCGTCGATCTCGTGGTGCTCGTAGAGCTCGAGGATGTCGCCGGCCTGGCCGAAGCGCTGCACGCCCAGGCAGGTGATCGGGGAGCCGAGGAAGCTGAGCGTGTGCGGGTGCCCGTCGAGCAGGCTGACGATCGGGACGCCGGGCCGGAACAGGCCGGCGAGCGTGCGCGGCTCGCCGTCGCCGAAGCCGGAGCGCGCCTGGTGGGAGCGGAACAGCAGGTCGGCGCTCGTGATGCAAACGACCTCCGCGTTCCCGAGCTCCTCGGCGGCCTGCAGCGCCTCGGGGACGAGCGCGCCCATGACGGCGATGCTCACCTTGGCGTCCGGGTTGGCGCGCAGCTTGTAGCCGCCCGCGATCGCACCCTCCCGCGTGCCGGTGTGGAGCGCTTGGTCGATCGGACGGGTGGAGAGGCGGAAGTAGGCCGATGAACCGCCGGGCTTGCCGAGCTGCGCGAGCGCGTGCAGGAAGCACCACTCGAAGTCCTGGCCGAACGCCGGCTCGTAGGCGACGCAGCCGGGCTGCTCGATGCCGATGCTCGGTGTGATCACTGACTGGTGCGCGCCGCCCTCCGGCCCGAGCGTGACGCCGGACGGCGTGCCGACGAGGATCGACTGGCCGCCGGAGTAGATCCCGAACGACCACGGCTCCAGCGCGCGGGACACGAACGGGTCGTAGATCGTGCCGACCGGCAGCAGCGGCTGGCCGTCGCGCGACCACGTGGCGCCGAGCTCGCCGAGCAGGCCGACGAGGTTGACCTCGGCGATGCCGAGCTCGATGTGACGGCCGTGGTCGGACTCGCGCCAGCGCACGAGGGTGTCGGTGTCGTCGGCGAACCAGTCGATGCGGTCGCCGACGTTCCAGATGCCGGCCTTGTTGATCCAACCGCCGAGGTTGGTGGAGGTGCCGACGTCGGGGCTCACGGTCACGACCCGCTCGGCGACCGCGGGCGCCTCGCGCGTGAGGTCGACGAAGAAGCGCCCGAACGCCTGCTGCGTCGAGGCCTTGCCGGTGTGCTTGCGGCCGACGTCGCGCGGGACCTCGGGCGCGGGCGCGGTGGGGGTGTCGGTGCGGCGCAGTTTCACGCCGACGGTGCGGCACAGCTCGGCGGCGGCGCCGTCGAGCGGCTTGAACGGGTCGTCGGCGTCCTCCCCGAGCTTGGCCGCCAGCTCACGGTACTGCTCGTGGCTGAGCAGCGCGGAGTGGTTGGCCGGGTGGCCCTCGGTGGGCAGCGACCAGCCCTTGATCGTGTAGGCGAAGACGACGCTCGGGCGGTCCTGGACGGCGTCGGCCTGGCGGTAGCCGTCGATCAGGCTCTGCAGGTCGTGGCCGCCGAGGTCGCGGAAGGTGGCGAGCAGGTCCTCGTCGCTGAGGCCGTCCGTGTCGACCTCGAGGCGGCGCCGCAGCTCGGGCGCGTAGGCGCGCAGCAGGCGCTGGTACTCCTCGTTGGGCATCGCGTCGATGCGGGCGCGGAGCGCGTGGTGCTCGGCCAGCTTGGGCCCGTACTTGACCATCACCGTGTGCCAGCCGGCGGCCTCGAACATCGCGGCGAGCCGGCCGGCGGCGATGTCGGGCACCACGCGGTCCAGCGACTGGCGGTTGAGGTCGACCACCCACATCACCTCGCCCAGCCGCGCGACCATCGGGTCGGCGATCGCCTCCCAGCACGCGCCCTCGTCGAGCTCGGCGTCCCCGATCAGCGCGATCTGGCGGCCGCCGCGCGGGACGTCGAAGTGACCGGCGACGTAGCGGTGCGCGAGCGCGCCCCAGATCGGGGCGGTCGCGCCCAGGCCGACGGACCCGGTCGAGTAGTCGACCGGGTCCGGGTCCTTGGTGCGGCTCGGGTACGACTGCAGGCCGCCGAACTGGCGCAGGGTGGTGAGGTACCGGGAATCCAGCCGGCCGAGCAGGTGGTTGATCGCGTGCAGGACCGGGCTGGCGTGGGGCTTCACACTGACCCGGTCGGGCGCCTCGAGGACCGCGAAGTAGAGCGCGGTCATCAGGCTCACCATGCTCGCGCTGGAGGCCTGATGGCCGCCGACCTTCACGCCCGACGGGTTCGGGCGCACGCGGTTGGCGTGGTGGACGATGCTCGTCGCCAGCCACAGCACCCGCTGCTCGACCCGCTTGAGCGTCTCCAGGTCCGGCTCCACTGCCCGGGAAGTTACAGGGAGGACCTTGTGTTACTGCTGAAGCAGTACTTCACGGTCTGGAACCCGGTGCGCAGCTCGAGCGCCTCGGCCTTCACGTGCTCGGGGTCGCGACCCTCGACCAACACGCCGGCGATCATGTCCGCGATCGCCTGCATCTCCAGCTCGCCCATGCCGAGGCGGGTGACCTCGGTGGTGCCGATCCGCAGGCCGGAAGGGCGGTCCCAGTCCTGCGGCGTGTCGTCGGGCAGCAGGTTCTTGTTGGTGATGATGTTCGCCTTGGCCAGCCGGTGGGCGACCTCGAGGCCACCGCCGAACTCGCGCACGTCGCCGATCACCTGGTGCGTGCGCGTGTAGCCCTTGTGGGCGCCGAGGACGGGCACGCCGCGGGTGTGCAGCGCATGCGCGAGCGCCTGCGCGTTCTTGACGATGTTCGCCATGTACGCGGGCCCGAACGCGAGCAGCTCGGCCGCGGCCGCGGCGAGCGCGGCGACGCGGTTGACCTGGTGGGTCGCGGCGAGCGCGGGGAAGACGGCGTCCAGCAGCGGCCTGGTGAGCTGCGGGTCGTTCCAGACGGCGACGCCCGACTGCGGGCCGCTGAACGTCTTGCCCGCGGAGCCGGTGATGATGTCCGCGCCCTCGCGCAACGGGTCCTGGAACTGGCCGCCGGCGATCAGGCCGAGCTGGTGCGCGCCGTCGAAGAAGACGATGCCGTCCCATTCGCTGACGATGTCCTTGATCTCGCGCACCGGGAGCGGGAACAGCGTCATGGACGCGCCGAGCGCGACGAGCTTCGGGCGGGCCTCGCGGGCGCGCTTCGCGAACGCGTCGAGGTCGACCTCGAGCTCGTGCGCGTCGAACGGGACGTCGACGATGTTCAGGCCGCGGATGCCGGCCGGGCCGTCGTAGCGGTTGGAGCTGTGGCCGCCGACGGGCTGCGGGATCGTCATCACCGTGTCGCCGGGCTGCGTGAGCGCGGCGTACACGGCCATGTTGCCGATCATGCTCGCGACCAGGCGGTGCTCGGCGTAGTTGCTCTTGAACAGGCGCTTGAGCAGCTCGACGCACAGCGCCTCGACCTCGTCGATGTGCTTGGTGCCCGCGAACCAGCGGTTGACCGGCCCGATGTGGCCCTCGGCCGCGCGCTGGCCGATCTCGGCGGAGAGCAGCCGGCGCACGGTCGGGCTGACGAGCGCCTCGGGGGCGAGCAGGTTCACGCACTCGTTGCCGCGCCAGGTCTCGTTGCGCTGGACCGCCTTGAGGACCTCCTGCTGCATCGCCTCCGGATCGGCGGCCGCGTCCAGCAGCGCACGGGCGGCGCCGAGCGTCTCCGCGTCGTGGATGTCGGGCGGGGCGATGGCGGTCATTCGAAGCTCCGGTCGATGAGGGCTCCCAGCGAGAGCCAGTTCTGCTTGACGAGGTCGGGGACGTCCTGCGGCGTGGCCGTGAGGATCTGTGCGTGCTCCCTGGCGGAGGCGCGGCCCTGCAGGGAGCCGAAGCGCAGCCGCTCGAGCCGGCGGATGCGCGGCATCAGCCGGTCCAGCGCGCGCGGGATCTCGGCGTTGGCGGAGGCGGTGACGAAGACGGCGTGGAAGTCGTCGTCGGCCTGCAGCGCGGCGTCCACGTCGCCGTCGCGCAGTGCTTGCGCGAACCGCTCGTTGGCCGCGTGCATCTCCTCCGTGTCGGCGGCGGTCGTCCGGGGCTGCGCGAGCTCGGCCGCGAGCGCGTGCAGCGCGGCCACGACCGGGAACGCGTCCCGCGTCGCGCGGCGGTCCAGTGGCGTCACGCGCGTGAAGCGCTGCGGCGCGGTTTCCACCAGGCCGTCCTGCTCGAGCCGGTTGAGCGCCTCGCGGACGGGCGTGCGGCTCAATCCGAGCCACGCGCACAGCTCGGGGTCGCGCAGCCGTTCGCCGGGCGTCAGGGTGCCGGCGACGATCGCGTCGCGGATCGCGGCGTACGCCTGGTCCTTGAGGAGGTCGCGCTCGACCGGGCCCTGTCCTGCTGGTACTGGCATCTGAAATATCAGTATGCCAGATAGGATGCGCCGATGCGAGGAGTGGACATGCACGTGCACCTGCCGACGGGCGACTGGGTGTGCGGCTGCGTCGGGCACTACGCGGACTCGATCGAGCGCTACTTCGGGTCGCGGCCACAGGCGACCACGCTCGACGAGTTCATCGCCGTGTATGAGCGACTGGACCTCGGCGGCGTGCTGCTCGGGTGGGACGCGCAGGGCCGGACGCTCGACAACGCGCAGATCGCGGAGATCTGCGCGCGGTCGGCCGGGCGCTTCGTGGGCTTCGGCTCGGTCGACCCGAACCGCGAGGACGCGATCGAGCGGCTGTCGCGCTTCCCGGAGCTGGGGCTGCGCGGACTCAAGCTGCACCCGACGCTGCAGGCCTTCGACCCGGGCGACGACCGCTTCCTGCCGTTCTTCGACGCCGCGGCGGAACTCGGCCTGATCCTGCTCACGCACGCGGGGACGAGCGGCCTCGGTGCCGGCGAGCCCGGCGGCCAGGGCCTGCGCATCGACCTCGCGCGGCCGATCCTGCTCGACCGCATCGCCGCCCGGCACCCGGGCACGAAGATCGTGCTCGCGCACGTCGGTTGGCCCTGGCACCTGGAAGCGGTCGCCATGGCGCTGCACAAGTCCAACGTCTACCTCGACATCAGCGGCTGGAAGTACCGCTACCTGCCCGACGAGGTCAAGCGCGAGATGCCGCGCCGCCTGCGCCGCCAGTTCCTGTTCGGCACCGACTATCCGATGTTCGACCCGGAGGTGTGCCTCGCCGAGCTCGACCGGCTCGAGCTTCCCGAGGACGTCGCGCAGGCCGTGCTGCACGACAACGCCGCCGAGCTGCTCGGCCTACCAGATCGGTCGTAGCCGGCCGCCGTAGAGCGCGGCGAGGGCGTCGAGCGCCGCGATCGCCGCGTCCACGTCACCTGCCCGCGCGCGCCACTCGGCGAGCAGCTCGTCGAAGATGTCCGCCGACGCGCGCAGGCAGTCGATCCCGCGGGGCGTGAGCGTGATGAGCCGCCGCCGTCCGTCGCTCGGGTCCGGCCCGCGCGTCACGTAGCCGAGCCGCGCCAGCTCGTCGACCATCTGGCCCGCGGCCTGCTTGGTCACGCCGAGCCGCTGCCCGAGCTCGCTCGCCGTCGTCCCGTCGGCGCCGATCGCCTGGAACGCGTACCCGTGCGCGGGCCGCGCGTCCGGGTGCCCGCGCTCGGCGAGCCGGCGGTGCAGCTCGTCGATCGCCGCGCTTCCGGCCCGCAGGATCGCCTCGATCGCCACCCACCCCGGCACGCTTGACGAATTAGACAAGCCGCTTTACCTTTTGCCTATGATCGACAAGTCACTTGACCATACTTTCGAGACGCCCAACGCGGTCATGCGCACGCTCGCCGCGCCGTCGCTCGGGACGACCGACCTCGCCGTCTGGACCGTCGAGATGCGCGCGGGCCAGGCCGGCCCGCTCCATCGCGCCGAGCACGACCAGGTCTGGGTCGTCCTCGAGGGCCGCCTCACCGTCAACGACACTGACCACGTCGCGGGCGAGACCGTCGTCATCGCCGCGGATGAGGAGCGCCGCATCACCGCGCCGGAGCCGCTCCGCGCGCTCGTCGCGAGCCGCGGCGGGGGCACCGTCACAACCTCCGACGGGACGCGCCCGCTGCCCTGGGCCGCGTGACCCTGTCGTTTCAGCGCGCGGCGAAGGCCGGCTCGAGCGCGCGGCGGCGCGGACGCAGGAGCGCGAGACCGATCGCGGCCGCGATCACCGGGCCGAGCCCGGCCAGGATGAGCGCGGGCTGCGCGCCGAGCACGCCGACGAGCACGCCGCCCGCGCCCAGCGCGCCGAGCTCGGCGGTGTTGCGCGCGGCGTTGTAGGCCGCGAACGCGCGGCCGTGGGCGTCGGCGGGCACGCGGCGCTGGATGAGGGTGCGCAGCAGCACGTTCTTGATGCCGTGCCCGACGCCGCCCACGAAGTAGCCCGCGAACGCCCAGGGCAGGATGGCCCACAGCGCCGAGGCCGCCATGCCGCCGCCCTGCAGCGCGAGCGCCGCCAGCGCCGCGACGGCCAGCGGGGCCGTCACGCGCGGCGCGAACGCGACCGCGCCGAGCACCATCCCGGCCGTCCAGCCCGCGATCACGAGCGAGTAGCCGGCGGGGCCGGCACCGACGACGTCGCGCACGTAGACCCCCTCGACGGCCAGCGAAGCGGCGATGAACAGCAGCGCCGCGCCCGCGGGCACGAGCGGGGCGCGCAGCACGGCGTCGCCGAGCAGCAGCGGGAGCCCGCCGCCGGCGTCGCGCCGC
Source organism: Solirubrobacter deserti (assembly GCF_027587175.1). Taxonomy (GTDB): domain Bacteria; phylum Actinomycetota; class Thermoleophilia; order Solirubrobacterales; family Solirubrobacteraceae; genus Solirubrobacter; species Solirubrobacter deserti. Next base: position 51,322 of record NZ_JAPCID010000009.1, on the reverse strand, counting down.
GCCGCCGCGCTCGGCACCCGCCGCGCCCGCAGCAGCGCGGCCGCTGCCGCGACGACGCCGAAGCTCGCCGCGTTCACGATCAGCCCGAGCCCTGTCCCGCCGGCCGCGATCAACACGCTCGCCAGCAGCGGGCCCGCGGTGAAGCCGACGTAGCGCGCCGTCTCGACCCACCCGTTCGCGCGGGTGAGGTCGCCACCCGCCGCGACGGCCGGCACCAGCGCGGCCTCGGCGGGCCCCGCCACCGCGGCGGTCGCGCCGAGCAGGGCGGTGAGCACGAGAATGGACGCGACGCCGTCCGCGAACACGAGCCCACCCGCGACCGCCACCTGCGCCGACGAGACGAGCAGCAGCACGCGGCGGGTCTCGACGCGGTCCACCAGCCGCCCGGCCCAGCCCGCGAGCACGACGACCGGCACCATCAGCGCCGCGAACAGCCCCGCGACCGCGAAGCCGCTGCCCGTGAGCTCGTGCACGCGCAGGGCGAGCACGACCATCAGGAGCATGTCGCCGGCCGCCGACACGGCGATCGCGGCGCTCAACAGGCGGAGGTCTCGGGTCATCCCCAGGCCAGACGCGCGCGCCACGCGGCATATTCCTTTCATGCAGCTCGTCGAGCTCCCGGGCGACCACTCCGAGGCCGAGCGCGCGCAGCTCGCCGACGGCGAGGAGGACGTCTACGAGCTCGCGGACCTCGTGCTGCCGCCCGGCCGCTCGAAGGACCGGCGGTTCGCGCTGCGCGACGACGACGGCCGGCTCGTCGCCTCGGCCGGCATCCTCACCGCACGCGTCGCCGTGGAACAACGCGCGTTTCCGGTGGTCGGGATCGGCGGCGTGATCGTCACCCGCTCACGCCGCGGGCAGGGCCTGTTCCGGCGGGTGATGGAGCCCGCGCTGGCGGCGGCGCGCCGGGAAGGCCCGGACTTCGCGCTGCTGTTCTGCCTGCGCAAGAACGCGTTCCTGTACGAGAAGCTCGGGTTCGCGACGCTGCCCCACCCGGTCACGTCGACCGGGATCGTGATCCCGCTGGACACGATGTGGCTCGCGCTCAGGCCGGGCGCGCAGTGGCCGCCCGGCCCCGTCACGCTGCTCGGGCCGATGTTCTAATCCCGGGCATGACCGACTTCCATCAGCTCGACGACCTCCCGGTCACCGAGGCGTTCCGCGGCATCCGCCACCGCGCCGTGCACAGCGACCAGGTCACGTTCGCGGTCTTCGAGCTCGACCCGGACACCGAGCTGCCGCGCCACAGCCACCACAACGAGCAGGTCGGCACGGTGATTCGCGGCTCGCTCACGCTCAACGGCACCGAGGTCGGCGTCGGCGGGCTGTGGGTGATCCCCGCCCACGAGGAGCACGGCGGTCGCAGCGGCCCGGACGGCGCAACCGTCGTCGAGGTCTTCGCGCCGCCCCGGGACGACTGGCCGCGCTAACCCCGCAGCGCGGGCAGGACCTCGCGCCCGTAGAGCTCGATCGCCTCCAGCGCGTTCGCGCCCGAGTTGTTCTGCAGCACGATCACGGTCGCGCCGAGCTCCTCGAGCTCCTTGATGCGCTCCACGTGCTCCTTCGGGTCCGACGCGATGATCGCGCTGCGCTTGAACTCCTCGTCGGACATCTGCTCCTCGCCGTGCTCGTACATCTCGCGCGGCTTGTGCCAGTCCTCCTTGAAGTGCTCCTGCGGCTGGGCGCCCTTCCACTTGCGCACGGTCTCGAGCGCGGTGTCGTCATCGGGCGCCCAGGAGAACAGCGCCTGGAAGACGATCTCGCCCGATCCACCGGCCTCGCGCCAGCCGTCGAGCAGGTCCGGCGTCGTCTCCGGGTCCGGCAGCGTCCAGATGCCGTCACCCCACTTCGCCGCCACCTCAGCGGCCTTGGGCCCGAACGCGCTGATCCAGATCGGCACCCGCCGCTCGCTGAGGGTGTGGAGCTTGAGGTCCTGGCAGCGGTAGAACTGCCCGTCCTCGGTGATCGTCTCGCCCTTCCAGAGGCGGTCGATGATCGAGAGCGCCTCGTCCATGCGTGCGACCTGCTCGCCCGGGGACGGCCAGTCGTCACCCACCGGGACCTCGTTCAAGGCCTCACCCGAGCCGATCCCGAGGAACATCCGGCCGGGAAACAGCCGCTCCAGCGTCGCCCACGCCTGGGCGATCAGCGCCGGGTGATAGCGCACGCCCGTCGGGGTCACGCCCGTGCCGAGCGGCAGCTTCGACGTCGAAGCGCCCGCGGCGCCCAGCCACGGCCACGCGTGCCCGGACTGGCCGGGCTCCCACCAGGGCTGCAGATGGTCGGAGGAGGAGATGCCGTCGAACCCGGCCTTCTCGGCGGCGACGGCCTGCTCGATCAGCGCTTCAGGCGGGAACTCCTCTTGAGAGACCCCGAGGAAATAGCGAGCCATGCCCTCGGCACTACCCATTCACGCCGGTGGTAGCGTCCGCCGCCGACCCTTCGAGGAGGACTTCAGTGGCCGCGACGGATACCCGGACCTTCAACAACTTCATCGACGGCGAGTCGGTCGCCGCCGCGAGTGGAGGAACGAGTGACGTCATCAACCCCGCCACGGGTGAGGTGATGGCGCAGGCGCCCGACTCGGGCGCCGAGGACATTCAGCGCGCGGTGACGGCCGCGCGCGCCGCGTTCGACGAGTGGGCGAACGCCACGCCCGCCGACCGGGCGACCGCGTTGCTGAAGATCGCGGACGCGATCGAGGCGCGCGGGGACGAGATCGCCGAGCTGGAGGCCCGCAACGCGGGCAAGCCGCTGCAGGCGGTCAAGGACGACGAGATCCCCGTGATCGCCGACAACCTGCGCTTCTTCGCGGGCGCCGCGCGCAACCTGGAGGGCAAGGCGGCGGGCGAGTACCTGGAGGGCTACACGTCCTGGGTGCGGCGCGAGGCGGTCGGCGTCGTCGGGCAGATCGCGCCCTGGAACTACCCGCTGATGATGGCCGGCTGGAAGATCGGCCCGGCGCTCGCGACCGGCAACACGATCGTGCTCAAGCCGGCGCCGACCACGCCGCTCACGACGCTCCTGCTGGGCGAGATCGCAGCCGAGTTCCTGCCCAAGGGCGTGCTCAACATCGTGGCGGGCGGCAATGAGACCGGCCAGGCGCTCGTCACGCACGACGAGGTCGACATGGTGTCCCTGACGGGCAGCGTGGAGACGGGCAAGTGGATCGCGCGCGCCGCGGCGGACTCGCTCAAGCGGGTGCATCTGGAGCTCGGCGGCAAGGCACCGGTCGTGGTCTTCGACGACGCCGACATGGAGGCCGTGGCCGAGACGATCGCCGGCACCGGCTGGTACAACGCCGGCCAGGACTGCACCGCCGCCACGCGCGTGCTCGCGTCTTCGAAGGTCTACGACGACGTGCTGTCCGGGCTCGCCGGCCAGGCGGGCGAGTACGTCACCGGGGATACGCTGAGCCCCGACACGACGCTCGGCCCGCTCAACTCGGCCCGCCAGCGCGAGCGCGTGGAAGGGTTCTTGCAGCGCAAGCCCGATCACGCCGAGATCGTGACCGGCGGCAAGGAACCCGACCTGCCGGGCTTCTTCCTGGAGCCGACCGTGGTCGGCGGCCTGCGCCAGGACGACGAGATGATCCAGAAGGAGATCTTCGGCCCGGTCATCACGGTGCAGCCGTTCACGAACGAGGAGGAGGCGCTCGCGTGGGCCAACGGCACGCCGTACGGCCTCGCCTCCTCGGTGTGGACGCGGGACATCGGCCGCGCGCTGCGTGTGTCGAAGGCGCTGCGCTTCGGCTGCGTCTGGATCAACGACCACATCCCGCTGGCGAGCGAGATGCCGCACGGCGGCTTCAAGCAGTCCGGCTACGGCAAGGACCTGTCCGCGTACTCGCTCGAGGACTACACGGTCGTCAAGCACGTGATGGCGAACATCACCCGCTAGTCGAAATCCTTGCGCCGCCGCGACTTCTTGATGTCGGAGCGGCGGCGCTTGTCCTCCAGCCGGCGACGCTTGGCGCCCGCGCTCGGCTTGGTCTTGGTCCGCGGGCGCTGCACGTGCAGCGCCTGCTCGATTCTCCGCGCCAGCCGCTCGAGCGCCAGCTCGCGGTTGCGGGCCTGCGAGCGCGCGTCCTGGGCGACCGCCGTCACGCGCGGGCCGAGCTTGGCACTTATCCGCGCTTTGAGAACAGGGTCGAGACTGCCCGACGCGTGAACGTCGAAGATCGCTTCGATCTTGGACTCGGTGACGTTCGCGTGCTGACCTCCGGGACCGGAAGAGCGCGACGCTCGTACCTCGATTTCGGACATCGGCAAGGAAAGTCCGTCACGAATGCGTAGGAAATCGGTCACAGGGGGAGGGGAAAGTGCACCTATAGGGTGGAACTTTTTTTTTTCCCAAGAGTTACAGTCGCCGGGACGGCAGCGTCAGGAGCCCTAATGGAAGCCTCAGCAGTCCACGCCCCAGCCTTACCCCGCCGCGCCCTCGGCGGGTCGCTGCTGCGGTTGCGCTCGGACGAGCAGCTGCTCGCGGCGTTCCGTGGCGGCAACGACGAAGCGTTCCGCGTGCTGCATGATCGCTACCGCCAGCGGCTGTTCGCCTACGTACGCCAGATGCTCTCGGCCGGTTCGCGCCAGGACGCCGAGGACGTGTTGCAGGACGTGTTCGTGCGCGCGTACGGCGCGCTGCGCAACGACAACCGCGAGATGAACGTGCGCGCGTGGCTGTACCGCGTCGCCCACAACCGCTGCATCGACCATCTCCGCCGTCCGATCCCGCCCGCCGCCGAGCTCTTCGAGGTCTCGCGCAAGCCGCTGCACGATCCGGTCGAGGAGGCCCAGCGCCGCGACGACCTCCGCCAGCTCGTGCTGGACGTCGCCGCCCTGCCCGAGCAGCAGCGCTCCGCCCTGCTCATGCGCGAGATAGACGGCATGACCTACGCCGACCTGGCGGTCGCACTGGACGTCACCGTCCCCGCCGTCAAGTCCCTGCTCGTCCGCGCCCGCGTCGGGCTGGTGGAGGCGCAGGAGGCACGCGACGCCGACTGCACCGAGATCCGCGCGGACCTGATGCGCTCCTACGACCGCGGCGTGAAGGCGTCCGGCCGTGCCCGCAAGCACATGAAGACCTGCGAAGCGTGCAGCGAGTACCGCGGCGCGCTGCGCGGCATGAAGCGTTCCTTCGCGGCGCTGACGCCGGTCGGCTTCGCGCCGTTCGCGCTGGCCGCCAAGCTGATCGGGGTCGGCGGCGGTGCCGGTGGCGCCGCAGCCGGCGCCGCCGGTGGCGGGGCCGCCGCGTGCAAGGTCGCCGCGGTCGTGTGCACCGCCGCGATCGCCACGGGCGGCGCGGTCGAGGTCCAGCACAAGATCGTGGAGAAGTCGGCGCCGCCCGCCGCGCAAACCGAGCAAGAGCCCGTGAAGGCGAAGGCCGCCGCCAAGCCGGAGGTCGTCGCGCCCGTCGTGGCCGAGCCGCGCGGTCGCCCGCAGCCGATCACGTCCGCCGCCGCCCCCGTTGCCGCCGCCGCGGCCGCAGAGGGCCAGCGCAACCGCAAGCAGGAGCACGTCGCCGAGCTCAAGGCGTCCGAGAAGGGCGTCCCCGCGCCGCCGGCAGAGACCAAGGCCCCCGCGGTCGAGGACGACATCACGCCCGCCATCGCCGTCGACCCGCAGGCCGAGGCGGGCGGCACCCGCGCTCCGGACGCGCCGCCGGTGGCGACGCCCGCCCCGCCGGTCGAGACGCCCGCGCCGGTCAGCGAGACCGTCACCCCCGCGCCGACGACCGCGCCGGCGACCCCGGCCGCGGAGACCCCCGCGGTCGAGTCGGCACCGCCCGCCCCGCCCGGCACGGGCGGCGCCCCCGCCCCGCCGCCGGCCGGCTGAGCTCGTCGCGCGGCCCCACGCGCACCCCCCCATTCGTCCGACTCAGCCACGCCGCCGTCGGCTCCGCGGGGCGCGGCTCGCTAGGGTCCGCGCCATCGACTATCCGGAGCCCCTCGCACACGAGACGTTGCTGGTCCGGCGCGGACGGCGGTCCGGGCTGTTCACGATGGTCGCCGTGCACAGCACGGCGCGCGGGCCCGCGCTCGGCGGGTGCCGGATGTGGACCTACGACGACTCCCGCGCCGCGATGCGGGACGTGCTGCGGCTCAGCCGCGCGATGACGTTCAAGGCCGCCGTGGCGGGACTCCCGCTCGGGGGCGGCAAGGGCGTGATCATGCTGCGGCCGGACGAACCCGTGCTCTCGCCTGAGCGGCACGAGGCGGCGCTGCTGGACTTCGGCGACACGGTCGAGGCGCTCGGCGGTGACTACCTGACCGCCGAGGACGTGGGGACGTCCGAGGAGGCGATGGACGTCATCGCCACGCGGACCCAGCACGTCACCGGGCTCGCGTCCGGCTCGGGCGACCCGAGCCCGTGGACGGCGCTCGGCTGCGAGGTCTCCCTGCGCACGACGTGCGAGTACGCGTTCGGCACCAGCGACCTGAGCGGCCGCACCGTCGCCGTGATCGGGCTCGGCAGCGTCGGCGGGCGTCTGGCCGAGCTCCTGCACGAGGGCGGCGCGCAGCTGATCGTCGCGGACGTCGACCAGGGCAAGCGCGAGCTCGCCGAGCGCCTGGGCGCGACCTGGACCGATCCGCACAGCGCCTTGACCGCCGAGGTCGACGTGGTCGCCCCGTGCGCGCTCGGCGGCGTGCTCAACGACGACACGGTCCCCGCCCTGCGGTGCAAGGCGATCGCCGGCGCGGCCAACAACCAGCTCGCTTCCGACGAGCTCGATCAGGCGCTCGCCGAGCGCGGCATCCTGTGGGCGCCCGACTTCGTCTGCAACGCGGGCGGCCTGATCAACATCGCGGTCGAGCTCGAGCCGGGCGGCTACGACACCGCCTCGGCGGACACCAACGTCCGCGCCGTCGGCGACACCCTGCGCCAGATCTTCGACTCCGCGACCGCGAGCAACACGACGCCACTGCAGGCCGCGCTGCAGCTGGGCCGCGAGCGGCTCACAGCAGCAGGAGCATGACCGACACGACGATCGTCATCAGGATCGCGACGGCGAACACGCCACCGACCAGGGCGTAGTCTCGGTTCTTCATGCGCTCGGGGGTACCCCGAGACGCCCTTCTTCTCGCAGCTTGCCCAGATGCGCCCGCAGCGTGATCGCGGCGAACGGGCGCACCTCCACGGGCGCGTCGGGCCACGCGGCGTCGAGCAGCGCTTCCGCGTCGTCCGGCGCCACACCGGCCTCCAGCGCCGCCACCAGCTTGCGCTCTCGCTCGGCCCGGTGCGCGAGGTACTCGTCCAGCTTGGCTTGCGGGTCGTCGATCTCGTCCCCGTGCCCCGGATGGATGCGCTCCAGCCCGAGCGCCCGCAGCCGCCGCAACCCGTCCAGGTACTCGCGCAGGCGCCCGCTGACGAACACGCTGCCCTCGCCGAGCACGACGTCGCCCGTGAACGCGTGCCGGCCCGCGACGAAGACGAGGTGGTCGTCGGCATGGCCCGGGATGTGCAGCACGTCGAACGGCCCGATCCGGTCCCCGTCCGCCAGCCCGTCGACCACCGGCACGCCGAGCCGGTCCGCCAGCTCGCCCGCGGCCTCGGAGTGGTCTGCGTGCGAATGGGTGACGAGCACGCCCGCCGGGGCCGCCACGGCCGCCACCACCGCGTCCAGATGCGGTTCGAAGAGCGGCCCGGGGTCGATGACCCATGCCTCTTCGACCACGTAGGTGTTCGTGCCCGAGAGCGTGAGCGGCGACGGGTTGTCGGCGCGAACGCGCGTGATCATCCCAGGAGGATCCGGTAGACCGGCCCGTTCAGCGACACCGCGTAGAGGCGTCCGCCCGCGTCCTCGCCGAACGACGACAGCTGCTCGACCTCGAGCCCGGTGTCCTGCGGCTCGCCGTCGGGAAGCTGGACCGTCCGGAGCACGCCGCGACAGAAGTCGCCGTAGACGTAGCGCCCCACCCAGCGCGGCAGGCCCGTGTCGCGGACGACGTAGCCGCCGGTGATCGAGCAGTTGCCGATGTCGTGGCCCTCGTCGACCGCGGGCGGGATCGCGCCCTCGGCCTGCTCGCCGTCGGTGAACCGGGCGGAGCCCTCGAAGACGCGCCAACCGAAGTTCGCGCCGGACGCCTCTTCGAACGGCACGTACGAGATCTCCTCGACCGCGTTCTGCCCCACGTCCCCGATCGTCAGGTCGCCCGTCGCGCGGTCGAACGAGAAGCGCCACGGGTTGCGCAGGCCGTACGCGAAGATCTCCCCGCGCGCGCCCTCGCGATCCACGAACGGATTGTCTTCGGGGATCGTGTACGGCCGTTCGCCGTGGGGCCGCGGGTCGATGCGCAGGATCTTGCCCAGCAGCGTGTCCAGCGCCTGCCCGTTGCCGATCTCGCCGTGCTGGTCGCCGCTGCCGCCGCCGTCGCCCATGCCGACGTAGAGCCGGTCGTCGGGCCCGAACGTGATCATCCCGCCGTTGTGGTTGACCTCGTCGTCCTCGACGGCGAACAGGACGCGCCCGGAGCGCGGATCGGCGCTGTCGCCGTCCTCGCGCCGGAACTCGGCGAGCGTGTTCGCCCCGTCCTGCGCCGTGTAATAGACGTAGAACAGGCCCGTCCGGTCGTAGTCGGGCGGGAACGCGAGCCCGAGCAAGCCCTGCTCGCCGCCCGCCTCGATCCGGTCGGAGATGTCCAGGAACGGCGATTCGAGCGTCCGCTCGCCGTCGTGGATGCGGATCGCGCCGCCCTGCTCGACCACGAACAGCCGGTCATCGCCAGGCGGCGCGGTCACATACACGGGCGAGTCGAACGCGGCGACCTCCTGCAGCTGGATGCCGGACGGCGCCGGCTCCGGAGGCCGCCGGCGGTCGACTTCCGCCTCGCCGCACGCGGCGAAGACGAGCAGCGCGAGCAGGACGAACCGCTTCATCGGTCGACGAACCGGTAGACCGGCCCGTTCAACGACGCCGCGTACACGCGCCCGGACGCATCCTCGCCGAACGACGACAGCGACTCGACCCGCAGCGCGCGATGGTGGGTCACGCGGACCTTCTTCACGCCGCCGAGCCGCGCCGTCTGGATCACGCCGCGGCAGTAGTCGCCGAACACGTAGCGCCCGCGCCACGACAGCGCGGGATCGCGGATCACGTAGCCGCCCGTGATCGAGCAGTTGCCGGCTTCGTGGGACTGCGTGATGACCGGCCGCACGTGCCCCTTGGCCGACTCGCCGGGCGCGAAGCGCGCGTTGCCCTCGAACGGGCGCCAGCCGAAGTTCGCGCCCTTCCCGCGGCCGCGGCGGACGAAGTTGATCTCCTCCCACTCGCCCTGGCCGACGTCGCCGATCGTCAGGTCGCCGGTCTGCCGGTCGAAGGAGAACCGCCAGGGATTGCGCAGGCCGTACGCGTAGATCTCCGGCCGCCCACCGCGCGTCGGGTCCATCCGCAGCAGCTTGCCGAGCAGCGAGCGCCGGTTCTGGGCGCGGTTGCGCGCGTCGCCCGCGCCGCCGCCGTCGCCGGTGCCGATGTACAGCCGCCCGTCCGGCCCGAACTGCAGCTGGCCGCCGTTGTGGTTGCTCTCGCTGTCGCGCATCAGGAGCACCTGGCGCGCGGTCCGCGGATCGGCGGCGTCGCCGGACCCGCGGAACTCGACCACCTGCTGATCGCCGTCGGCGTCGGTGAAGTAGACGTAGAACAGGCCGGACGTCGCGTAGTCGGGCGCGAACGCCATCGACAGCAGCCCTTGCTCGCCGCCGGAGGTCACCTGGCTCGAGATGTCCAGGAACGGCGCTTGACGGCCGACGATGCGGATGGTCCCGCCCTGCTCGACCACGAACACCCGCGCCGTGTCCCCCGGCGGGGCCGTGACGTACACGGGCGCCTCGAAGTCGCCGACCTTCTCCAGCCGCACCGCGCCCTGCGCAGGGGCGGCCACGGCGCCGAACGCCAGGACCGTCAGCAGCGCGCGCCTCACGCGAGCGCCTGCCGCACGCTCTCGACGATCCCCTGCAGGAAGCGCACGTCCGCCTCGCCGAGGTCCGGCCGGACCTCGTGCGCGAGACAGCACAGCACGTAGGCGCGCGCGTCGGCGGTGGTGAACGGCACGCCGATATAGGCACGGATCTCGCCCACCTGCACGCCCGCGAGCGCCGGCTCGTCCGCGGTGTCGGCCACCACATGGTCGATCTGCCCGCTCAGCAGGCGCTCGCACACCGTGTCCTGAAGCGGGACCGAGCGGCCGACATACGGCCCCGAGCCCGCCTGCCAGCGGATGTGCTCGTGCCCGTCGCGGACCTCGGTCAACAGCGCGGTGTCGGCGCGCAGCTCGCGCATCGCCATCGCGAGCTTCGCCCGGATCTGGTCGTCGGCCGCGCTGCGCGGGCCCGCGGGCGAGGACCGCCGGAGCGCGGTCCCACACGAGGGGCACGACCCTTCGCTCACGACATACGTCCGCGAGCCACAGCTGGAACACGTCAGGTAGGGCATCCGGCTTCCACGAGTCTACGCGTCACACCCGCTATACGGACGTGAACCCCTTACCGTTCCACAAGCCGCACGAACAGCCGGTCGAGCTCTGCGACCGGATCGCTCGTGAGGCCCGTGTGCACCGGCCCGGGCTGGACGATCGTGCTCGCGGGCGCGACGAGCCAGTGGAAGCGCTCGGAGGGCGGCAGCTGCGCGATCGGCCCGCCGTCCGGGTCCCCCGCGGCGATCCGCTCCATCATCGTCAGCGTCTTGGCCACGGCCACCGGCTCGCAGTCGGGGGCCAGCGCCCGCAGCAGCGCCTCGTCGAGCTGCGTCTTGGCACCCAGGAACCGCAGCGGGCGGCAGAACAGCACCACGCCGGCGTTGACCGCCTCGCCGCGCTCCACACGCGGGACGATCCGCAACGCCGCGTACTGGAACGGCTTGCGCTCAGACATCGGCCCACACCCGCGGCGCATCCAGGCGCTGGGTCAGGAACTCGCCGTAGGCGCTGCCGTCAGCCCACTCCTCGGGGACGAGCGAGGCCGCCCGCGCCGGGTCGGCCCTGCCCGCGAGCCGCTCGTCCGCGGCCGCGACGCTCGACGCCGCCGGCAGCAGCACGTGGTCGCGGATCGGCGGGAACGCGCCGCGCGCGCGGCTCAGTGGATCGGGCCCGTGGAACGCGTACAGCGAGGCGCCGTGGTCGATCAGCCACAGGTTCCCGTGCCAGCGCAGCAGGTTCGGGTTGCGCGGCGTGCGGTCCACGTTGGTGATCAGCGCGTCCAGCCAGACGACATCGGCGGCGAGGTCGGCGTCCGGTGGGTCGGTCGGGTCATACGGCAGCGAGCCGGGCAGGAAGTCGACGCCGAGGTTGATGCCGGCTGAGGCCTGGATGAGCTCCTGGATCTCCGGGTCCGGCTCCGCGGCCCCGAGCGCGGGATCGAGCTCGAGCAGCACGAGCTCGGGCACCGGCAGCCCCAGATCGCGCGCGAGCTCGCCGGCCACGATCTCGGCCGCCAGCGCCTTCGGCCCCTGCCCCGCGCCGCGGAACTTGAGCACGTAGAGGCCGTCGTCGTCGGCCTCGACCAGGCCCGGCAGCGACCCTCCCTCGCGCAGCGGGGTGACGTAGCGCGTGGCGGTCACCGTACGCAGCACGCGTGAGATGATGGCGAACTCATGACGCCCCCGGTGCTGTGGACCCCGCCTGACGCTCTCCTGCAGCGCTGCGCGCTCGGCGCCTACCGCCGCGAACGCGGGTTCGAGTCCTATGACGCGCTGTGGCGCTGGTCGGTCACCGAGACCGAGGCGTTCTGGGCCTCGATCTGGGATCGCTACAGCCGCTTCCAGCGCGGCGACACGGTGCTGGCGTCGGCGGACATGCCGGGCGCGCAGTGGTTCCCGGGCACGCTCGTCAACTACGCCGAGCAGGCGTTCGCGGACCGTGAGCCCGACCAGCTCGCGATCATCGCCGGCGGCGAGGACCGCGAGGACGCGCACATCACGTGGGGCGAGCTGCGAGCGCAGACGGCGCGCTTCGCGGCCGGGCTGAAGGCGCTCGGCGTCGGGCGCGGCGATCGCGTCGCGGCCTACCTGCCGAACATCCCGGAGACCGTCGCCGCGTTCCTGGCCGCCGCTTCGCTCGGCGCGGTGTGGTCGAGCTGCTCCCCGGACTTCGGACCGCGCAGCGTCATCGACCGCTTCGCGCAGATCGAGCCCACGGTCCTGCTCGCCGTGCGCCGCTACCGCTACAACGGCCGCGAGTTCGACCGCACGGAGGCGCTCGAGCAGATCACGGCCGCGATGCCGGGCGCGCGCACGGTGATCCTCGACGAGGACGACTTCCCAGCCACCGAAGAGCCGCTCACGTTCGACCGCGTCGCGTTCGACCACCCGCTGTGGGTGCTGTACTCGTCCGGCACCACCGGCCTGCCGAAGGCGATCGTGCAGTCCCAGGGCGGCATCCTGCTCGAGCACCTGAAGGTCCTGCACCTGCACGTGGACGCACAGCCCGGCGACCGGCTCTTCTGGTTCACCACCACCGGCTGGATGATGTGGAACTTCATCGTGAGCGGGCTGCTCACGGAGGCCACGATCCTGCTCTACGACGGCTCGCCCGGCTACCCGTCGCTGGACGCGCTGTGGGACTTCGCCGCCCGCACGCGGATGACGACGTTCGGGACGAGCGCGAGCTACATCGGCGCGTGCATGAAGGGCGGCGTCGAGCCCGCTCAAGGCCGCGACCTGTCCGACCTGCGCGCGGTCGGCTCCACCGGCTCCCCGCTGTCCCCCGACGGCTTCCGCTGGGTCTACGAGCACGTCGGCTCCGACACCTGGCTGTTCAGCACGAGCGGCGGCACCGACCTGTGCACGGCGTTCGTCGGCGGCGTGCCCGAGCTGCCCGTGTACGAGGGCGAGCTGCAGGCGCGTTCGCTCGGCGCCGCCGTGGAGTCCTGGGACCCCGAGGGCAAGCCGCACATCGGGCAGGTGGGCGAGCTCGTGCTGACCAAGCCGATGCCCTCGATGCCGATCTACTTCTGGGGCGACGAGGACGGCTCCAAGTACCGCGACGCGTACTTCGACACCTATCCCGGCGTCTGGCGCCACGGGGATTGGATCGAGATCACCGAGCGCGGCACCGCGATCATCTCCGGCCGCTCCGACGCGACCATAAACCGCGGCGGCATCCGCATGGGCACGGCCGAGATCTACCGCGCCGTGCTCGCCGTGGACGCGGTGACCGATGCGCTCGTGGTCGACGTGCCGGTGGAGGGCGAGGACGCCTGGATGCCGCTGTTCGTGGTGCTGCGTGAGCCGCTGACGGACGAGATCGTCGCGGAGATCCGCAAGCGCGTGCGCGAGGACTGCTCGCCGCGCCACGTGCCGAGCGACGTGATCGAGGTCTCTGAAGTCCCGCGCACGCTCTCGGGCAAGGTGCTCGAGCTGCCCGTCAAGCGCATCCTCATGGGCACGCCGCCCGACCAGGCCGCCTCCCGCGACTCGCTCGCGAACCCGGCGGCGCTCGATCCCTTCGTGGAGCTGGCGGCTAGCCGTACTTCCCAGTGACGCCCGCGTGTGGGACGGTCCGCCGCGATGGTGCAACCGCTCACGAGATCCGGCATCTGGATCCTGTTCGTGCTCGCCGCCGCGAACGGCGTCTGGCTCTACTTCCTCCCCGGCCTGGCGGACACGGACTACGCGTGGTCGATCAAGCCGCCCGTGAACGCCGCCTTCATCGGCGCGGGCTTTCTCGCCGGCACGCTCGCGACCGGGCTCGTGCTCTGGCGCGCGCGGGAGTGGCGCACGTTCTCCACGCTGCCGGTCGCGCTGTGGGTGCTGGCGACGTCGCTCGCGCTGGCGACGTTCATCCACGAGGACCGCTTCTTCTGGGACTACCCGCTGACGTGGGTGTGGACGGGCGTGTACGTGGGCGTGCCGTTCGCGGTGCCGTTCCTGGTCTGGCGCCAGCGCCGCGCCGCCGAGCCCGCGCCGCCGGCCGACCCGCGGCTGAAGCGGCTGCGCGCGATCTCGGCCGTGGTCGGGACGGTGATGCTGATCGGCGCGGCCGCGCTGTACCTGTTCCCCGAGGACCTGCTCGAGCACTGGCCGTGGACGCTCACGCCGCTGCTCGCCCGCGCCGTCGCCGCCTGGTACGCGCTCTTCGGCACGCTGCTGGTGAGCAGCGCGGTCGGCCTGCGGCGGCCGCACGAGGCGTTCATCGGCTACGCGACGATGACGTGCTGGTGCGTGCTGCTGCTCCTGCTGCCGGTGCTGCACCCGGATGACGTGAGCGGCGGCGCCGGCTGGTACGCGGGCATGATCGCGCTGCTCGCGCTGGGGATCTACGGCGTCTTACGCGGTGCCGTTGGCTTCCCGGCGCGCGCGTGAGCGCTTCAGCGCCGCCCGCGCCTGCTCGCCGGTGATCGGCTTGAGCGGGGGCAGCGCGCCCTCCGCGCCCGGAGTACCACCCGAACGGTCCTTGATCCCTTTCAGGGACTTGGGTTCGCGGCGGAAGAAATCGGCCAGGCTCATGGGCGTTTGGCGGTCGCCGGTGCACGGACGACCTCAATGGACAGGATACCGGCCGTGGCAAGCGCCACCAGCGCGCCGACGCCCCACGTCCAGCTGAGCAGGGTCTCCGAGCCACGGAACGCGAGCGTGCCGCCCGCGGCCACCGCGGCGAGCGTCGCCGTGCCCAGCAGCATGCGGTAGCGCGCCAGCACGAGCTGCACCAGCGGATGCTCGCCCGCGCGGAGCACGAGGCTCGAGAACACCGCCGAGACCGACAGCAGCACCGCCACCGCCGGACCGCCGGAGCGCGCGATCCCGTGCAGGTCGGCGAACGCCCACGCCAAGCCGAGCTCCAGCGTGAGCACCCACGCCACGAGCATCGCCGGCACGAGGAACCCGCTGCGCTCGGGGGCGTACTTGACGCGCAGCCCGGGCTCGATCTCGGCCCCGGTGCTCGCCATGTAGTGCAGCCCCGGCCGGTCGGAGTCCCGCGGCCCTTCCAGCAGCAGCTCGCCCGTGCGGTTGTCGACGATGTCCGCGCTGCGCGCGCGCATCCCCTCCGGCACGCTCAGCTCCACGTGGTAGCTCGCCGCCTCGGTGCAGCCCTGCGTGCCGTAGAAGTGCGAGCGGCGGTCCGGCCGCCCGAGCGGCTCGTCGTAGGCGAACTTGACGATGCGCCGCTTGGCGACGGTGTCCAGCACCGCGCACAGCAGGAACTTGCTCGTGAGCACCCGGGCCAGCGCGGCGAACTCCGGCGCCTGCCCGGCCACCGCGTCCACGCGCGCGGTCACGGCCTCGACGTCTTCCGGGCCGGCCGCGAGCACGCGCTCGATCAGGTCGCTCGCGTCGAAGCCCGGCTCGGCGTCCTCGAGCTCGATGTCCAGCATCAGGTACAGCAGCTCGCGCGCGATCAGGCGCACCTCGTCCGAGCGCACGAGCGGCAGCGCGTAGCCGTCCTCGCCGAACAGGTCGAAGTGGACGAGCTTGCGCTTGTCGAGCACCGCGAGCGGCACGACCCACTCGCCGTCGGAGAGCCGCAGCTCGTCGCGGTGCTCGAACGGCACGGTGAAGTCCACCGACACCGAGCGCCGGACCTCCTCGTGCGAGAGCACGGCGATGGTCTCCACGCGGCGGTGCCGCCAGCCCGCCTGCCGCGTCAGCAGCGCCGCGAAGGCGACCGCGATCTCCCCCGCGCGTTCCTCGAGGACCTCACCCGGCCAGGGCTGCACGCAGCGCGTCCTCCAGCGCGTCCAGCTCGCCCTCGTAGCGATCGCCCGCGATGAAGATCGCGGGCGCCCGCCGCGCGCCCGAGTCCACCGCGCTGCGGATGTTGTCCACGATCCGGTCGGCGTGGCGCTCGTCCATCATGTCCTGCATCAGGGTCGTGACGTCCAGCCCGATGTGGCCGGCGTAGTTGATGAGGTCAGGCACGGACAGGGCATCCTGACGCGCGAGCAGGACGTGATGGAACGCCCAGAACGCGTCCTGGGCGCCGGCGCACTCGGCGGCCAGCGCGGCGCCGTTGGCGTTCGGGTGATCCTCGGCCATCGGCAGGTGACGCCAGGCGTAGGTGAAGCCGTCCCAGCGCTCGCGCAGCGCCGTGACCGCCCGGTGGGCGGCGGCGGTCTCGGGATCCTCGTAGTCGCCGAACAGGACGAGCACGGGGCCCGCCTCGCCGACGTGGTGGTCGTAGCTGCGGACGAACGGGGGCTTCAGCATGCGGGGGGTAACCGTACCCGCCGGAGTGGCAGCCCCACTGACCGGGGTCAGCAGCGGCCGTAGGATCGCGAGTCGCCCCGTATGGCCGCCCCCAACCTCGAAGAGAGCTCGCTGCTCACGCGCCTGGCCGCCGGGACCGCCGGCGTCGTCGGCAAGGCGTTCCTGCGCCGGCTGGTGACCGAGCTCGCGGGCGCGCTGGACGCCGAGCTGGCGTTCGTCGCCGAGCTGTGCGGCGACGGTGACGCGTGCACGCTCGCGAGCGCCGGCAAGCCCGGGATCGAGCTGCGCGAGGGGTGCGTGTTCAAGCTCGCGGGCACGCCGTGCGAGCACGCCTACCGGCACGACATTTTCCTCGTGCCCCGCGGCGCCCGGCTGCGCTACCCGGAGGACCGCTTCCTGCGCACCTATCAGCTGGACGGGTACCTGGCGATCGCGTTGCGCGACGCGCGCGGCTGGCCGATCGGCCACATCGGCGTGGTGGTGCGCGCGACGCCGTTCCAGCCGGCACCGAGCGAGCTGCAGGCGCTGCGGATCTTCGCCGCCCGCGCGGCCGCCGAGCTCGAGCGCCGCCGCCAGGAGGCGGCGCTGCTGCGCGCCGCGGACGAGGAGCGCCGGCGGATCGGGCGCGATCTGCACGACGGCGCCCAGCAGCGGCTGGTGGTGCTCGGGCAGGCGCTGGACCTCGCGCTGCGCGAGCTGGAGGCGGATCCCGCGAAGGCCGTCGAGCGCCTGGCGACGGCGCGCGAGCAGGCGTCGATCGCCGGACGCGAGCTGCGCGAGCTCGTCAAGGGCCTGCACCCGGTCGGGCTCGAGCGCGGCCTGCGTCCCGCGCTGACGGCGCTGGCCGTCCAGTCGCCGCTCCCGCTCGTGATCGAGGCGCTGCCCGAGGAGCGGCCGGGAGCGGTGGTCGAAGCCACCGTCTGGTTTCTCGTGTCCGAGGCGCTCACGAACGCGATCAAGCACGCGGCGGCGACTTCGCTGCGCGTGACCGTGCGCGGCGAACGCGACGCGTGGGAGGTGCGCATCGCCGACGACGGCCGCGGCGGCGCGTGTCCCTCGGCCGGCACCGGGCTGCAGGGCCTGCGAGCCCGCGTGGAGTCGCTGGGCGGGACGTTGCGCGTCGACAGCCCGCGAGGCGCGGGCACGACGCTCACGGCCCGTCTGCGCCTGCGGCCCTGATCAGCGGGTCGATCCGGTAGGGGATCTGCCGCGTCATCGAGATCGAGCTCGTCGAGCGCTGGATCGCGCCCGTGTGCAGCATCGCGTTGATGACCTCCTGCAGGTGCGTGTTGTCGCGCGCCACGACGCGGCACAGGATGTCGCTGTTGCCCGTCACGCCGTGCGCCTCGAGCACCTCGGGGACCGCGCGCAGGCCCTCGATCGCCTCGTCGAGCCGGCCCTGGACGATCTCCAGGGCGACGAAGGCGAGCACCGGGTAGCCCATCTCGGCCGGCTCGACGTCCGGACCGAAGCCCGTGATCACGCCGCGCGCGCTGAGCTTCTCCAGCCGCGCCTGCACGGTGCCGCGCGCGACGCCCAGCCGCCGCGCCACCTCCACCAGCCCGATCCGCGGGTGCGCGCGCAGCGTCAGCAGCAGTCGAGAGTCGAGCCCGTCGATCACTTGACTTGAGAGTAGGCGCGATCCGTCGGGTTTGCTCCTATAGTCCGCAACAGGAGAGCGAGATGAGCAGTGTCTACCGCAACATCCTGGTGGCGGTCGATGGCTCGCCGGACGCGGACGCGGCCCTTGCGCACGCGGCGGCGCTGGCGCGCGATCAACACGCCCGGCTGACGCTGCTGACGGCGATCCCGCCGATCCCGGCGACCGCCCTGCTGGCCACGGGCGCCGCGCCGCCGCGCGCCGAGGTGGTCAAGCACTACTCCGAGCTGCTGCGCCACGCGACCGACTCGCTGCCCGGCGACATCAGCGTCACGACGCTGCTCGTCGACGGCCCCGCGGCCAAGGCGCTGATCGAGCGCGCGAAGTCCGGCGCGTTCGACCTGATCGTGATGGGCTCGCACGGGCACGGGCGGCTGCACCAGTCCCTGCTCGGCTGCGTGTCGCAAAAGGTCCTGCACGCGAGCCCGATCCCGGTGCTGCTCACGCGCGCCCCCGTCGAGGAGCCGGCGACCGCGCCGGCGCCCACGATGGAAAGCTCGCTTGACATCTCGCCGATGACAAGCTAGCTTTACATCACCCGACATACCGGAGGCTCCGCGATGAAGCTCCTCGTGCTCAGCGCTCTCGTGCTGGCCCTTCTCGCCGCCCCCGCGCAGGCGTCGCAGACCGGCGTCGTCGTCTCCGACGACGGCCGTATCACCGCCCGTGGCGAGATCCGCCCGGACGATCGCTTCCGCGTGGGCAGCGTCACCAAGACGTTCGTCTCGACCACCATCCTGCAGCTCGAAGCCGAAGGCCGGCTCTCGCTCGACGACCCGGCCGAGCGCTACGTGCCCGGCGTCGGCGCGATCCCGCTGCGCGCGCTGCTCAACCACACCAGCGGGCTCAACAACCACTCGGAGGACCCCCAGGTGTTCGAGGGGTGGCCGCTGCGGCGGTGGGAGCCGCGCCAGCTCGTGGACATCGGACTCGCGATGCCGCGCAAGGCCGGCTTCGCCTACTCGAACACCAACTACGTGATCCTCGGCCTGGTGGTCGAGGCGGTGACGCGGCGCCCGCTGGAGCGCGAGCTCGAGCGCCGCATCATCAAGCCGCTGAAGCTGCGATACACGAGCTACGACGAGGGCCCGCGCGTGCGCGGCGTCGTGCGCGGGACCGCCGCCGGCGAGGACGTGACCGTGCAGGACACCAGCTGGGCCGGCGCCGCCGGCTCGCTCGTGTCGACCGGCCGCGACCTCGCGCGCTTCTACGGCTCGCTCGACCGGCTGCTCACCCGCAAGCAGCTCAAGGCCATGCGCGGCACCGGCGAGTACGGCCTCGGGCTGTTCAGCGTCCAGACGCCGTGCGGCCGCGCCTGGGGGCACAATGGCGCCGTTCCCGGCTATCTCACCCACGCCTTCACCCGCGGCGACCGCACGGTCGTGGTGCTGGTCGACGAGCAGCCCACCGACGAGCGACCCGCCGTGCGCAGACTCACCCGGGCGCTGTGCGCCTGAGATGAGGAACGAGGTGCGAACGCTGCGGACCGCGCGCGGGCTCTCCCAGCAGCAGCTCGCCGAGGCCATGGACGTGTCGCGCCAGACCATCAACTCGATCGAGAAGGAGCGCTACACGCCGTCGTTGCCGCTGGCGATCGCGCTCGCCCGCTACTTCGACACCACCGTGGAAGAGGTGTTCCATGTCGACGAATGAGTTCGTCCGCAGCCGTTGGTTCATGCCGTTGTTCTGCCTGTTCCTGGGTGCCCTGATGTTCGCGGCCTTCGCCATCGGCGACAACGTCGGCCAGGGCGCGATCTCCCTCGCCATCATGGCCGCGCTCGGTGCCGTCTTCCTGCTCGGGCGCCGCAGCGAGACGCTGCGTGGCCTCGGCGGCCCGGGCCGCGACGAGCGCTGGGCGATGATCGACCTGCGCGCGACCGCCGTTGCCGGCACGACGGTGATGATCGCCGTGATCGCCGGCTTCATCGTCGAGGTCGCGCGCGGCGAGGACGGCAGCCCGTACGCGCTGCTCGGCGCGATCGGCGGCGTCACGTACGTGGCGGCCGTCGCGTGGCTGCGTGCCCGCGGATGAAGCGGCCGAGCCGGCGCCGGTGGCCGCGGCTGTTGCCGCCGCTGGCGCTGATGGCGCTGCTGTTCGCGCTCTCGCACCAACCCAGCCTGGGCACCGGGCTGGGTGTCTGGGACCTGGTTCTGCGCAAGGGCGCGCACGTCACGGCGTACGCGCTTCTGTGCCTGCTCTGGTACCGGGCGCTCGAGCCCCGGCGGCTCGTCGCGGCCGTGCTCGTCACGCTCGCCTACGCGGCGACCGACGAGTACCACCAGACGTTCATCGAAGGCCGCAGCGGCACACCGGTGGACTGGCTGATCGACGCTGCCGGCGTCGGCATCGCCGCCGCCCTCATCCTCGTCCACCAACGACGAAGGCCCCGCCGGGGCGGGGCCTTCGTGTGAGTCCTTCTCGGGTCAAAGGACCGTCTTGTATCGGGGCGCCCGGATTTGAACCGGGGACCTCACCGACCCGAACGGTGCGCGCTACCAGGCTGCGCCACGCCCCGAACGGGAAGCAGTCTAGCCGTCAACCGCCGCCGGATGGATTCTTGTTCCCCGTGACAAGCTGGACGGTGGCGATGACCTGGCCGGTCAGCGCGTCGATCTTGTAGAGAACGCCGCCCACGACCTTCTGCACGACCTTGCCCGTGCCGTCGACGAGGCCGTCCACGGCGTCCGTGGTCTTGTCCACCGTCTCGGACACCGGACCGCCGCCCGTGACGCCCTCGACGACCTTGTCGACGGTCTCGGTCGTCTGCTGGGTGGTCTGGTTGAGCCCTTCGGTGACCTGGGAGGTGGTCTGCTCGACCGCGTCGGTCGTCTGGTCGACCGTCTCGTTGACCGCGTCCGTGGTCTGCTTGACCGCGTCCTTGACGGGCGCGGCCGCCTTCTTGGTCTCCTCCGTCACCGGGGACGTCACCGGCTTGCTCGGGGTGGCCGTCGAGGTCGGCGTCGGCTTCGGCTTGCTCGGCTTCTCCTCGCGCCGCTCCTCGGCGGCCGCGACCGGCGTGACCGGAGCGCCGGTGGCGGGAGGCTGCTCGCCGCCGCCGGGGGTGCCGGTCGGACCCGCGCCGTTCGTCTTGGGCGCCGCGCCCGTGGCACCGGCGCCGCGCGCGGCGGCTTTCTCGACGCCGCTGCCGGACTTGCCGCTCTTGCCCGTGGCGGCGCCGCCGCTGGAGCTCCTCGCGGCCGACCGCGCCGCCCGCTCGTCCCGGCCCGCCGGGGTCGGTGACGGGCTCGAGCTCTTGCTCGAAGAGCCTCCGGCGCGCTGCGTCGAGGACTCGGCGACCGCCGGTGGGGGCGCGCTCGTGGTCGCCTCCTTGACGCCGACACCGGCACCGACGCCCGCGACGATCACCGCGGCGCCCGCGGCGGCCTTCCCCCAGCCGCTGTGCAGGTGGTCGGAGAGCATCGGCATGTGCTGCATCAGCGAGGCCGTGCGCCCGCTCGGTGGCGGAGCGGCGGCCTCGGCGCCCTTGCGGAACTTCGCGAAGATCGGGAACGGCAGCAGGCCCGCGACCCTGTTCGCTACGCGCTCGCGCACGGACGGGCGCGCGAACAGCTCGCGGTCCACGCCGGCGGCCAGCGCCTCGCGCCGGCACGGCTGGCAGTGCGAGAGATGGCGGGCGAGCCGGCGCGTGTCACGCGTGCCCAACCGCGACTGCGCGGCGGAGACGATGATGCCCTGGATGCGCTGGCAGCGGGCGCCGGAGACGATGTCGTCGTACTCCTCGGTCAGCCGGCGACGCGCGCGGAACAGGGTGGACTCCACCGCGGGCCGGCTCATGCCCATGCGGCGGCCGATCTCGGCGTAGCTGAGCCCTTCCAGCTCACGCAGGACGAGGATCTCGTGGTGGGTCTCGCTCAGGCCGCCGAACGCGCCGCAGAGGCTGTCGAGGTCCTGCTTGGCCGCGACCGCGGCGTCGGGCGAGGCGCCGGACGCGACGAGCTTGGAGTGGTCGGCCGGGGCGAGGCCGTCGTCGGCGTCGTAGGAGACCTCCTCGGCGCGCTTGGAGCGGCGGAAGGCGTCGATGCAGCCGTTCTTGGCGATCTGGTAGAGCCAGGGCTTGAACGCGAGCGGCTGCTCGGTCTCCCGCATCCGGCGCAGCGCGGAGAGGAACACCTCCTGGGTGACGTCCTCGGCGCGCCCGTGGTCCTTGACCATCCCGAGCACGTACGCGTGGATCCGGCGGTGGTAGCGCTCGTAGAGGACCTCGAACGCCCGGTCGTCCCCTCGCCGCACGCGCGCGACGAGCTTGGCGTCGCCGTCATCCGGGCTTCGTGCACCGTCGATCTGCGACGCCACACCGGCGCCGCTCGTTCCCCTACCCACCGAGGTCCTCCTGCGCGGACTCTGATCTACTCAAAAGACGCACCCTGGCCCCTGTCACCGGGGTGCCGGACGACACGAATGCAGATCGCCCGAAGTCCAGACCCGCAAACCAAATGGCGCAGATTACGGACATCCTTTCGACTCTCGACGAGTTGCTCAAGCCTTCCGAGTTCGACGACCTCGGGCCGAACGGGCTGCAGGTGCCGGGCGCAGAAGAGGTCACGCGCGTGGTGACCGGCGTGAGCGCGCGGCGCGAGCTGCACGAGCGCGCGGTCGAGCTCGGAGCCCAGCTGGTGCTCGTCCACCACGGCCTGTTCTGGAAGTTCCACCCCACCGGCCTGACGCCGCTGGTCGCCGAGCGCCTGCGTCCGCTGCTGGTGCACGACATCAACCTCGTCGCCTACCACCTGCCGCTCGACGCCCACCCCGAGGTGGGCAACAACGCGTTGCTCGCGCGGGCGCTCGGGTGCGTGGAGCGGGCGCCGTTCGGCGACTACAAGGGACGGGCGATCGGGTGCCGTGGACGGTTCCCTGAGCCGCTCACCCGGGACGAGCTGGGCGCGCGTGTGCACGCCGCCACCGGACGCGAGCCGCTGCTTCTCGGAAAAAGCGCTACAGGGATCCGGAGTATTGGGATCGTGTCCGGTTCGGCCGCTGACACCCTGCACGAAGCGGCCGCGCTCGGCCTCGACGCGTTCCTCACCGGGGAGCCGCGCGAGCACATCACCGCCGACGCCGAAGAGCTCGCAATGACGTTCGTAGCGGCGGGTCACTACGCCACCGAGACGTTCGGCGTGCGCGCCCTCGGGGAGCTGCTGGCGGACCGGTTTGGCGTCGATCACGTGTTCGTGGAGCTTTCCAATCCGGTCTGACCGCAGGTTTAGCTGACGTTGAGCAGGTGCAGGTTGTGGACATCCGGTGAAGGCGCTACCGTCCCTTCCACGTGGCAAACCTCACCAGGAGGACTCGTACTGATGGCAATCCATCTCACGCCCACGGAGCTCGCTCGCGAAGCCGGAATGGAACGGCGCGACGTGATCGAGAAGTGCATGGAACTGGGCGTGCCGATCTTCCAGGGAAGGATCGACAAGACCTTGTTCATGGCCACGTTGGAAGAATCGGGATCCAGGCAGGTAGCGACAGCGTGAGCTGCGGCGCCTAGCGCGCCCGCAGCGTAGGATCGCTCCCTCCGCGTCGTCGAGGAGGAGCGAGATGCAGCACACCACGCCGTCCCCGCGAGCCGAGTCTGGCACCGGCTCGCGGACGATCGCCGACATCGTGAGCCTGGCCGCCGAGCGCTACCAAGAGCAGCCGGCGGCCCGCTTCAAGCGCGACGGCGAGTGGACCGACCTCAGCTACACGGAGCTGTCCGAGATCGTCTCGGAGATCGCCCGTGGGCTCATCGACCTCGGCCTGCATCCCGGGGAGCGCGTCGCGCTGCTGTGCACCACCCGTATCGAGTGGACGTTCGCCGACTTCGGCATCACGTCCGCCGGCGGCGTCGTCGTCCCGATCTATCCGACCAACTCGCCCGAGGAGTGCGCGTGGGTGGCGGGCAACTCGGAGTCGCGCTTCGCGATCGCTGAGGACGCGTCGCAGGTCGCCAAGCTCATCGCCGTGCGCGACCAGCTGCCCGGCCTGGAGGCGATCGTCTCGATCGAGCCGGCCGAGGGCGCGATCTCCCTTGACGAGGTCCGCGAGCGCGGCCGCGCGCGCGACGCCGCCGAGGTGGCCGAGCGCATCGCCGCCGTCAAGCCCGAGGACCCGTACACGATCATGTACACGTCGGGCACCACCGGACCGCCGAAGGGTTGCGTGCTCACCCACGGCAACTATCGCTCGGTCACCCGCATGTGCGAGGAGATCGACGTCATCGAGCCGGGCGAGCCCGTCTACCTGTACCTGCCGCTCGCGCACTCCTACGCGCTGCTGATCCAGCTGCTGGGCGTCGACCTCGGCGCGCCGATCATCTTTTGGAGCGGCAGCCGTGAGCAGATCGTGCCGGACCTGATGGCGACCAAGCCCGTCTACCTGCCCAGCGTCCCGCGCATCTTCGAGAAGATCTACACGCTCGTCACGAGCAACAACGACCCGGCCAAGATCGCGGCCGCGACGCAACTCGGCTTGCAGGTGCGCGCGATGATGGCCGCCGGGCAGCCGGTGCCCGAGCAGCTGCAGGCCGCGTTCGACCAGGCCGACGCCGAGCTCTACGCCAACGTCCGCAACATCTTCGGCGGGCGCCTCAAGCAGGCCACGTCCGGCGCCGCCCCGATCGGCAAGGAGATCCTCGAGTTCTTCTACGCCTGCGGCGCGCCCGTGCTGGAGGGCTACGGCATGACCGAGACCTCCACGGTCACGACCACGTCCACGGTCGCGGACTTCAAGCTCGGCACCGTCGGCCGCGCGATCCCGGGCTCCGAGCTCAAGATCGCCGAGGACGGCGAGGTGCTGGTCCGCGGCCCGCACATCTTCCGCGGCTACTACGGCGAGGGCGACACGACCGCGTTCGGCGAGGTCGACGCCGAAGGCTGGCTGCACACCGGCGACCTCGGCGCGCTCGACGACGAGGGCTACCTCACGATCACCGGCCGCAAGAAGGACATCATGATCACCGCGGGCGGCAAGAACCTCACGCCCGCGAACCTCGAGAACGACCTCAAGCGCTCGCGCTGGATCTCGCAGGCGGTCATGCACGCCGACCGCCGTCCGTACCCGGTCGCGCTGATCACGCTCGACCCCGAGGAGATCGTGCACTTCGCCCGCGAGCACGAGCTGCCCGAGGACCTCGCGGCGCTCTCGCGCGAACCCAAGGTGTTCGAGCTCATCCAGGGCGAGGTGGACCGCGTGAACGCGAAGTACGCCCAGGTCGAGCAGATCAAGCGCTTCTTCCTGCTCGACCACGACCTGTCCCAGGAGACCGGCGAGCTGACGCCGACCCTGAAGGTCAAGCGCAACGTCATCAACGACAAGTACGCGAGCGAGTTCGACGCGCTCTACTCGGACTGAAGCAGGCGGTCCATCGCGCCCCCCACCGGGCAGCGGCCGCAGACCCGGCGCTCGCACAGCCGGCACACCCGCTCGAGGTCGGCACGGCCGCCGACCCGAGCGGCGAGCAGCGTCTCCAGCAGCGCGCTGAGCTGGTCCTGCTGCTCGGCGTCGAGCGGTGCGAGCACCGAGTTGACCGCGGCGCGGCGCGCAAGCAGGAGCTCGTCGAAGATCGCCTCGCCCGCGGGTGCGAGGCGCAGCTCGAGCCCACGCCGACCGCCCGGGCCGGAGCGCTCGACCCAGCCGGCCGCCACGAGGCGCTCAACGAGCCGGGTCGCTCCGGGCTGGCTGAGGCCGAGCGGCCCGCGCAGGTACTCCAACGTCAACCCGGGCCGGGCGGCGATCACCACGATCGCCGCGGCGGCCGCGCCCGACTGGCCGACGACGGCGTTCACCGCCTCCTGCTGCGCATGGGCGACCTCGAGCGCGAGCGCTCCGAGCAGGTTTGCCGTCCGGTCCTCCTGAGCATGCATTACTCATGCATACTATCCGTGTGATCGCCCAGAACGTCTGGGCCCGCCACGGCGACTGGGAGGCGCGCCGGACCGCGCTCCGCGACGGCCTGCGCGCGGCCGACCCCGACCTCGTGGTCTTCGTCGAAGCCGCCAAGACCGACGACTACGACCTGGCCGAGGATCTGCTCGGCGCCGGCTACGAGATCGTCTACGAGTCCAGGCGCGACCGCGAGGGGGTCGGGATCGCGCTCGCCAGCCGGTGGCCGATCCAGCGCGTGACCGAGATCGACCTGCGCGTGACCGAGCGGACGGCGCACCTGGACGACGCCACGCTCGCCGCCGAGATCCGCGCCCCGTTCGGGCCCTTGCTGCTTGTGGCCGCGAACCCCAAGTGGGAGATGGGATACGAGCGCGAGCGCGAGCTGCAGGCCCTCGCGGCGGCCCGCTTCGCCGAGCGCCACGCGCACGAGGAGGGTGCTCACGTGATCATCGCCGGTGACTTCGACGCCACGCCGGACGCGGCCAGCATCCGCTTCCTCACGGGCCGCCAGTCGCTGGAGGGCGAGAGCGTCTGCTACCGCGACGCCTGGGCGAGCGCGCATCCCGGCGAGCCTGGGCACACGTTCACGCCCGAGAACCCGCTCGTCCGCTCGGGCGAGACGGCGTGGGACATCCCGCGCCGGATCGACTACGTCTTCGTCCGCTGCGACAACCGCGGTCCGACGCTCGACGTCGCCGCCGCGCAGCGCCTGTTCGATGCGCCGCGCGACGGCGTGTGGGCAAGTGACCACTACGGCGTCATGGCCGACCTGGTGACGCGATGACCACACTGCGCATCCTCGCCACGACCGACCTCGGCACCGCCGTCGTGCCGATGCGCGCGACCTACGGACAGACGGGAACCGTGAGCGGCGTCGCCCGGCTGCTCGAACGCGAGCTCGAGCGCGGGCCGGCGCTGTGGCTCGACGTGGGCGACCTGACGGTCGGCCCGGCGATGGTGCTGCTCGACGAGCGGCCCTGGGACGAGCTGGCCGGCCTGCCGATCGCGTGCTGCGCAGTCGGCAACCACGACTTCGACGACGGGCTCGACGCGCTGCGCGCGGGCGCCGCCCGACTGCGCTACCCGATGCTGTGCGCGAACGTGGACGTCGGCCTGCCGGCCACGGCCCTGATCGACACGCCCGCGGGCGGCGTCGGCGTGATCGGGCTCGCGCACCCGTCGGGCGACGCGTTCACGCACGCGCCGCCCGCGCGCGCGGACTGGCGCGTCGACGAGCTCGCCCGCGCGCTGCGGGCCTACGGCGCGCGCTGGGTCGTGGCGCTGCTCCACGACGGCGTCACGTGGTGGCCGAGCGCCGACTCGATCGCCACCCGCGCCGACCGGCTGGAAGCACTTGTCCGTCCCTGGGCCGCCGCCGTGGACCTGATCATCGGCGGCCACAACTTCGGCGCCTGGACCGGAACCCTCGCGGGCACGCCCGCCGGCGAGGCCCACGTCTACGCCGCCTCCGTGCTCGTGGCCGACCTCGGTCCGGAGGTCGTCGTCCGCGGCGTCGTGCCGACTCCGGCCGTCCGGCCCGCGCGGGTCACACCGGCCGTTGCGGCCTTCGACGCCGCCGCCGCGAACGTCGTCGGCGAATCCGCCGAGCGGTGGATCTCGCGGACGGGCGCGGAGCGCTACCTGCCCGACCGGATCGCGCATGCGTTCCGCGTGACCAGCGGCGCGGATGCCGCATTCGTCCCGCTGGCGCACCACGGCGCCCAGGTGCCGCTCGACGGCGTGATCGCCGAGCTTCCCGCCGGCCCGGTCACCGAGCTCGACCGCGTCCGCCTGTTTCCGGCGGACGACTACGGTCCGCTGGTCGTCGAGCTCCAGGCGGGCGAGTGGGAACGCATCCTGGCCCACCACGCGGCCGCGGCCGACCCCGCGAACACCGCCACCGACGGCGAGTGGTGGAACTGGTGCCGGATGCCGGCGGGCACGAGCACCACCTCGCCGCGCCCCGCCTCGGTCGCGATGGTCGCGGGCAACGTCACGCTGGTCAGCGACTGGCTGGACCGCGAGCTGACCTCCGAGCCCTCGCCCGTCTCCGCCCGCGACGCCTTAGTCGTTGGCTGACTGGCGCAACAGGGCGCCGGTCGTCTGCTCCAGGATTCTCCGCCAGGCGCGGGTCTTCTCGCGCTCGGCGGAGAAGTGGCGGACCACCTTGCGCACGCGCGTGGCCGAGATGTCGATGCCGTGCCGACGGCAGACCTCGCGGATGTCCTCGTAGTCCTTGGCCAGCTTGAGCGTGACCGACTCGAAGCCGTGGCGGGCGACGTCCACGCGCGAGGCGAAGTTGAGGATGTTCGTCTGGAACATCAGCTCATCGTCGGGGTCGGGCTCGATCAGGACGATGTCGACGCCCGGATAGCGAGCCTTCCAGTGCGAGGCCATCTCGTGCAGGCGCTGGTAAGCGAGCAGCTTGAACGTCTGGTAGCCGATCTTCGGGAAGCCCATGTCGCTGACCCGGCGCACGCGGGTGCCGAACAGGGTCGGGATCGACTTCGAGAAGTCGTTGATGAACGGGACGAGCGGGTTGACGACGACGATGAACTTCGCGCCGGCCTCGACCGCGATGTCGAGGTTCGTGGTGGAGACGATGCCGCCGTCGACGAGCTCGCGGTCGCGCACGCGGTAGGGCGCGTAGACCATCGGCAGGGCGGTGCTCGCGCGCACGGCGGCGGAGATCGGGATGTCGTCCCAGCCCTCGGCCCCGAGCACGATCCGCTCGCACGTGTCCAGGTCCGTCGCGGCGAGGTAGAGCTCGCGCTCGAGCAGGCGGAAGTCGTCCGTGCGGCCCTCGACGTTGAGCGTCTCGCGCAGGTACTCCTCCACGCCCTCGCCCGTGTAGATGCCCGACGGCAGGGCATCGCCCAGTGCCAGGATGAGATCGACCGCGCTCAGCGACGTGATCGAGGACGCGACGCTGCGGGCGACGCTGATCGCGTGCAGCGGGAACTTGAGCGCCGTGCGCGCGAACTCGGCCTTGTTCAGGCGCAGGAACATCTCGCGGTCCAGCGGCGGAAGCGAGTACGGCACCTGGTCGTTGACCGTGCGCATCATCTGCTCGGGCGTGACGCCGTTGGCCACCAGGGACGCGATCAGCGCGCCCGCGCTGGTGCCGACGTAGATGTCGAACTGGTTGACCGAGCGGTTCGAGGAGAGCAGGTCCAGCGCCCGCAACGCGCCGATCTGGTAGACGCCGCCGGTGAAGCCGCCGCCGCCGAGGACCAGCGCGGTCCGCGAGGAGCGGCGCTTGCGCCGGGCGGGAGCGTTCATCTCGACGACTTTGCCCACCACGTGCAGTCTACGGCGAGGCTCGCCTGGCGGCTCGCGTCGCTGGAAGTCCTCGCCGTGCGGCTCGGACTCCCGGTCACCAGGAAAACTTTCGTCCTTCCCGCGGGTTTCGTAGGCTCGACATGCGCATGGCACGCCTGATTGTTCTCACCGTCGCGCTCGCGGCGCTGCTCGCCTCCTCCGCCCACGCGGCGGGCCTCCCCGCCACCAAGACCGCGCTCGCGCGCGAGATGGCCCGGGCCGGCGGGTCCAGCGGGGCCTACGTCGTCGACATGAGCACAGGGCAGGAGATCTACGCCCACAAGGCCGACACCGCGCGCATGCCCGCGTCCGTGGAGAAGCTCTACACGGCGGCGACGGCCATGCTGCTCTACGGGCCCGAGGGCACGCTGACGACCTCGGTGCTGGCGTCGGCGCTGCCGGACGAGACGGGAACGGTCACCGGCGACGTCGTCCTGCGCGGCGGCGGCGACCCGACGTTCAACGCCACCGCCACGGCGGCGCTGGCCAAGCGGCTCGCGGACGGCGGGCTCAAGCGCGTCACGGGCCGCGTGATCGGCGACGAGTCGGTGTTCGACGCGTTCCGCGGCCCGCCGTCGTCGAACTTCCAGCTCACGAGCTACGTCGGTCCGCTCAGCGCGCTGTCCTACAACCACGGCCGCACCGGTCAGGCCCGACCGTACTGGCAGTCCAGCCCGGCCAAGTTTGCCGCGAGCGCGTTCGAGAAGGCGCTCGAGCGCCGCGGCGTGAAGATCGCCGGCGCCGCGCGATCCGGCCTCGCGCCGACCGGCATGACGCCCTTCAGCGAGTGGACGTCGCCGCCCGTTGCGACGATCGCGCGTCAGATGAACGTCCCGTCGGACAACTACATCGCCGAGATGCTGATCAAGAGCCTCGGCGCCCAGTTCGGCGGCGAGGGCTCGACCACCGGCGGCGCCGCCGTCATGCGGGACACGCTGCGCCAGTTCGAGATCGCGCCGACGATCGCCGACGGCTCCGGGCTCTCGCGCGCGAACCGCACCACGCCGCGCGAGGTCGTCCGCCTGCTCACGGGCATCGCCGAGACCGAGCACGCGGAGGAGTTCGACGCGTCGCTGGCGGTCATCGGCCGCAACGGCACCGTCTCGAGCCGCCTGCGCGGCACGGCCGCCCAGGACAACTGTCACGCCAAGACCGGCACGCTGCGCGACGTGTCGGCGCTCGCGGGCTACTGCACCACGACGGGCGGCAGCCGCGTCGCGTTCGCGTTCCTGATGAACGGCGTGTACCCGCCCGGCGCCCGCACGCTGCAGGACCGCATGACCACGGCCCTGGCTCGCTACGACGGCTGAGCCTCGATCGTCCGACCTGGTTTCGGGGTAATAGGGCGGAGCCATGCGCCGCTCCTTCGCCCTCGCCCTCGCGCTGCTGTTCGCCCTCCCGGCCGCGGCCCACGCCCGCGACGCAACGATCACGTCCTTCGACGGCACCCAGATCGTCCTGTCCTTCCACCCGTCCCCGGGCGGCGGCAAGGCGCCGACGATCCTCGAGGGTCACGGCTGGGCCGGCTCGCGGGAGACGAACCCGGAAGCGGCCAGCGACGAGGCGCTCGGCAACGTGGGTGTCGGCGCGCTGCGCAAGGCGGGGTTCAACGTGCTCACGTGGGACAGCCGCGGGTTCGGCAGCTCCGGCGGCACGGTCACGGTCGACGCGCCCGACAAGGAGGCGCGGGACGTGATGGCGCTGATCGACTGGCTCGCCCAGCAGCCCGAGGCGCAGCTCGACAAGGCGGGCGACCCGCGGGTGGGGATGACGGGCGTGTCGTACGCGGGCGGCATCGAGCTCACGACCGCCGCGCTGGACAAGCGCATCGACGCGATCGCGCCGATCATCGCCTGGCACAGCCTGACGAGCTCGCTCTACAAGGAGGAGACGGTCAAGGGCGGCTGGGCGACCGGCCTGACCACGGTCGGCATCCCCGGCTCCAAGGGCCGGCTGGACCCGCACATCCTGTCCGCGTTCACGTCCGGCGCGGCCACCGGCAAGCTCTCGGAGGAGGACCGCGCGTGGTTCGCCTCCCGCGGCCCGGGCGACCTCGTCTGGCAGATCAAGGTCCCGACGTTCGTCGTTCAGGGCACCGCGGACACGCTGTTCACGCTCAAGGAGGCGATCACCAACTTCGAGATCGCCCGGATCAGCGGCGTGCCCGCGAAGATGATGTGGTTCTGCGGCGGCCACGGCGTCTGCCTGACGGGCTCGGGGCCGAAGGGCCACGTCGAGGCCGCGGTGGTGGCGTGGCTCAAGCGCTACGTCGCGGGCGACACCTCCGTGGACACGGGTCCGGGCTTCGAGTGGCTGGCCGACGACGCGCAGTGGCGCTCCACCCCGGACTATCCCGTCCCGCCCGGCGCGCCCGTCACCGCCTCCGGCAAGGGCACGCTCGTCCTCAACCCGCTCGACGCCGTCTCCGGCACGATCGCCAGCGCGGGCCGCGCGGTCAACGCCGTCAACGTGCCGGTCACGGCCGAGAGGGCCGCGCAGATCGTCGGCGAGCCGACCCTCACCCTCACCTACTCCGGCACGGGCATCGGCACGCACGTCTTCGCCCAGCTGGTCGACGAGAAGCGCCAGGTCGTCGTCGGAAATCAGGCCACCCCGATTCCCGTCACGCTCGACGGGCAGCCGCACACGATCAGCCGCCCGCTCGAGGCGATCGCCGCCTCGGCGCCCGCCGGCGCGAAGTACACACTGCAGCTGATCGGCGGCACGCAGCTCTACGGCCCGGTCCGGGGCGCGGCGAACATCACCTTCTCGCGGATCGACCTGAGCCTGCCGACCGTCGGCGCGGCCGCGATCTCGGGCGGCGCGAACGTCCTTGCCCCCACGCGCACCTGCCTGTCCAAGCGCAAGTTCAGCCTGCGCGTGCGCGGCGCGAACCCCAGGGTGACCGTGGACGGCAAGCGCGTGAAGGTCCGCAAGGGCCGCGCCACCATCGACCTGCGCGGCAAGCCACGCGGCACGGTGAAGGTCAAGGTCACCGTCAAGCGCAAGGGCAAGACCGTGCGCGAGACGCGGACCTACAAGACTTGCGCGCCTAAGACGAAGCGCTAGAACGCTCGGCGTACCGCTTGCGAGCGCGCTCGATCGACTCGAGCGCCTCCTCGCGCGGGTACCAGCCGTCCACGCGGACGACCTTCCACTCGGGCGTCTTGTAGATCGAGAAGAAGTGCGAGATCTCGTCGCGCAGCGTCATCGGCAGGTCGTCCAGCCGGTCGATGTGCGACCAGTTCGGGTCCGTCAGCGGGACGCAGAGGATCTTGTTGTCCTCCGCGTTCTCGTCGCGCATGCGGAACAGCGCCACGGGCTTGACCTCGATCAGGCAGCCCGGGAACGTCGGCTCCGAGACGACGATCATCGCGTCCAGCGGGTCGCCGTCGCCCGCGAGCGTCTCGCGGAAGAAGCCGTAGTCGGTCGGATAGCCGAGCGACGAGAACAGGAGCCGGTCGAGCTTGATCGCCCCCAGCTCCTCGTCCCATTCGTACTTGTTGGACGACCCCTTGGGGATCTCGACGACGGCGACGAGCGGTGAGTCGGGCACCGCGCGCAATCTAGCGCGCGGTGCCCGCTCCGAGCGTCAGGCCCCGATGACGATGCGGCCTTCGCCGGCGACCGGGTAGTCGGCGTCGTCGACCAGCCCGCCCAGGCCGCCCTGGGCGACCGGGGTCGTGATGAAGTCCAGCAGCGACTTCTGGTACGGGTAGAAGCCCGCCGCGCCCGGGTTGCCGGCGAAGTCGAACTTCAGGCCGCCCCACGGGTAACCGTCACCGCCGGCGGCGGTGAAGTTCGTCGTGGCGATGCTCACGGGCGGCCCGTCAACGACCACGCCGTCCTTGACGATCTCGGTGCCGTCGTCGAGCGTGAGCGTCCGGACGCGCGAACCGGCGGCCTGGCCGGTGCTGACCGTCATCCGGAAGCCGGAGATCTGCGGGAAGCGGCCGTCGGCGGTGGGCAGGCGCGAGACGCCGTGCTCCATCAGCGCCTTGAACGTCGCGCGGGGCACGTCCGGCACGGTCGCGATCACGTTGTCGAACGGCAGCACCTCGTACGTGTTGAGCTCGTTGAGCTTGCCCGGGCCGGCGATCGTCGCGCGGATCCCGCCGCCGTTGGAGAAGGCGACCTGGGCGAGCTTGCGACCGTCCGCGACCGCCGTGCGGTTCGCGGCGAACAGAAAGCCGTCGGCGACGAGGTTGCCGAGGTTGGTCTCCCGGATGCGGATCGGATCCGGGGCCGCACCCTGGAGCTCGACCTCGGTGGTGCCGATCACGTTGGCCTTGAGCACCGCCTTGTAGGCCGTCAGCTTGTCGGTGACGTCGGTCTTCAGGAACGCGTCCTCCGGCGACACGTAATCCGGATCGCTCGCGAGCGCGGAGACACGGATCGGGCCCGAGCGGGTCGTGTCCGTGCTCTTGATCTTGCCCGCCGCGTCGAAGTCGACGGTGAGGCGGCCGACGTACTTGTACTCGCCCTGCGTCGTCACGACCGGGACCGCGGCGCCGTCGGCGTCCTTGGCCGTGGCCGGGTACACGTCGGCGGGCGTCGGACGCACGCCGTTCGTGCCCGGGATCAGCACGTCGGACGGGTTCGCCAGCAGCTCGTCGCCGCCGCCGGAGATGACGATGTCCACGTTGCGCAGCGACGCGATCAGCGTCTTCTCGTAGTTGAGGTTCTGCAGGTGCGAGGACAGGATGATCTTGTTCACGCCCGCGTTGGTCAGGCGCGCGGCCTCTGCGTTGACGATGCCCGCGACGTCGGTGAGGAACTTGACCGTCGGGCCGGGCGAGGAAACGACGGGCGTGTCCGGCGTGGTCACGCCGATGATGCCGATCTTCTGCCCGCCCTTGGTGACGACGGTCGAGTCGGCGATGCGGCCGGCGGTGCGCAGGCGCTGGAGGTCCGGCGCCGCGGCGAAGTCCGTGTTGGCCGTCAGGAACGGCACGCCGGTCAGCTCCGGCGAGTCGATCAGCTGCGCCAGGCGCGTCGGGCCGAAGTCGTACTCGTGGTTGCCGATCGTGATGGCGTCGTAGCCGATGCGGCCGAGCGCGATCGCGTCGTAGAAGGACCCCTGGCCGGCGTCCTTGCGCTCGAAGGACGCGCGCAGGTTCAGGCCGGCAAGGATGTTGTCGCCCGAGGAGACGACGACGGTGCCCTTGTCCTCGTTCTCCGCGGTGCGGTAGGCGTCGGCCTCGCCGCGCAGCCGGTCGAGCACGGTCTTGAAGCGGGTGACGCCGCCGTAGTTGGCGACCGAGTCGCCGACGTTGTACTTGGACTCGCCGTCGTTGTTGTGCAGCAGCGTGAGCCGGAACGAGCGCGGCGCGGGCGCCGGGGTCGGGGCGGCGGGCTGCGGGACGGCCGTCGGCGCGGGCGTCGGCGCCGGGGCGGGCACCGTCACGGTCTTGGTGACCGTCTTGATGTAGAAGACCGTGCGCGTGCCGCCGGAGCAGTACGTCGTGACGACGCGCACGCGGCTGCTCGAGCGGGTCGAGACGCGCTTGCGAATCTTCGTCGCCGACTTGCTGGCGCCGCACTTGCGGCTGATCTTCTTCAGCGCCTTGGGCAACGCGTCGACGGTGTTGACGGTGACCGTGTGCTTCGGTTTCTTCTTGGCCTGAGCGGTGGCCGTGCCGGGCACGACGAGGGCTAGTGCGACAACGCCGAGCGTCGTGACGCGGAACAGGTGAGGCATCCGCGCAGCCTATCCGCTGGAATTCAGTAGCCGTAACAATTCGGTTTCGTCCACCACGGTGACGCCGAGCCGCTCGGCCTTCTCGAGCTTGGAGCCCCCCGGTGAGGCGCCGGCCACCACGTAGCTCGTCTTCTTGGAGACGCTGCCGGTGACCTTGCCGCCGGCGCGCAGGATGTGTTGCGTCGCCTCCTCGCGCGTGAGGTCCGGGAGCGTGCCCGTGAGCACGAACGTCTGCCCCGCCAGCGGCCCCTCACCGGGCGGCGGGCCTTCCTCCTCGAGCTGGAGGACGCCGCGCAGGTCCTCGAACAACGGCCTCAGCTCCTCCAGCTGCGAGTGGATGAGCTCGGCGACGACGGGCCCGATCCCGGGCGTCTCGGCGATCTGCTCCGGCGTCGCGGCCAGCAGCGCGTCCGCCGAGCGGAACTGCTGCGCGAGGCCGCGGCCCGTCACGTAGCCGACGCCCTCGATGCCGACCGCGAACAGCACCGTGCTCAACGGCCGTGCCCGCGACGCCTCCACCGACGCCAGCAGACGGTTGACGCTCACCTCGCCGAAGCCCTCGAGCGCGAGCAGCGCGTCGCGGTCGAGGCGGTAGAAGTCGGCGACGCTCTTGACCAGGCCGAGCCGCTGGAACAGGGCGACCTGCTTCTCGCCCAGCCCGTCGATGTCCATCACGTGCGCGAAAGTGGTCAGCAGCTGCCAGCGGCGCTCCGGACACTCGCGGTTCGGGCAGCGGGTGAAGACACCGCGCTTGACCGTCGGCGTGTCGCAGAACGGGCAGCGCGCGGGCGGCAGCGGCGGGTCCGCGCGGCCGGGCCGCTCGACGGCGTGCGGCGCGGGCGAGATGACCTGCGGGATCACGTCGCCGGCGCGCAGGACGATGACGTCGTCGCCGACCCGGATGTCCTTGCGCGCGAGGTCCTCCTCGTTGTGCATCGTCGCGGCCTTGACCGTGACGCCGCCCACGTGCACCGGCTCGAGCGCCGCGAACGGGTGCAGATCCCCGAACTTGCCCACGTTCCACTTGATGTCGAGCAGGCGCGTGACCGCCGTGGTGGGCGGGAACTTCCACGCGATCGCCCAGCGCGGGTCGCGGCCCACCACGCCGAGCCGCCGCTGCAGCTCGAAGTCGTCGACCTTCACCACGACGCCGTCGATCTCGAAGTCGAGCGCGCCGCGGCGCTCCTGCCAGCGCAGGCACTGCTGGACGACCTCGTCCTCGGTGGCGAGCTTCTTGACGTCGCCGTTGACGCGGAAGCCGTGCTCGCGCAGCCACTCGAGCGCCTGCCAGTGCGACGTGAGCTCCAGGTCGGACACGCCGATCGCGTAGCACCACATCGAGAGCGGGCGCTCGGCGGCGAGGTTCGGGTCCAGCTGGCGGATCGTGCCGGCCGCGCTGTTGCGCGGGTTCATGAACGTGGAGAGGCCCACGCTCGCCCGCCGTTCGTTCAGGGCCGTGAAGTCCGGCAGCGACATGTAGACCTCGCCGCGCACCTCCACGCGCCCCTGGTACGGGATGGTAAGCGGGATCGAGCCGATCGTGCGCAGGTTGTGCGTGACGTCCTCGCCCACCTCGCCGTTGCCGCGGGTGGCGCCGCGCACGAGCGCGCCGCCCTCGTACAGGAGCGAGATCGCGAGCCCGTCGATCTTCGGCTCGGCGACGAACTCGAACGCGGGCGCCTCGATCCCCTCGCGCGCGAGGTGGTTGCGCATGCGCTCCACCCAGGCCCGCAGCTCCGCCTCGCTGCGCGCGTTGGCGAGCGAGAGCATCGGCTGCAGGTGCGTGACCTTGGTGAGCTTGGAGACCGGCTCGCCGCCCACCCGCTGCGTCGGCGAGTCGGGGGTGACCAGGTCCGGGTGCTCGCGTTCGAGCGCGCGCAGCTCGTCCAGCAGCGCGTCGTACTGATCGTCCCCGATCTCCGGGTCGTCGAGGACGTAGTAGCGGTGCCCGTGATAGGCGAGTTGCTCGCGCAGCTCGGCGGCGCGCTCAGCCGGCTTCATCGAGCAGCTGGGCCAGGTCGAACTCGCGCAGGCCCTCGAGTCCATGCTCGGCCGTGAGGTCGAAGTGCAGCGGCGTGACCGCGATGCGGTTCGCGGTCACCGCGGCGAGGTCCGTGCCCGGCTCGTCGTCATGCAGCGGGACGTCCCCGTAGACGCGGTACAGCTTGCGGCCCGTGTCCTCGTCGATCAGGTCCAGGCGGTCCTGGTAGACGCGCTTGCCCAGGCGCGTGACCTCGACGCCCTCGACCACCGGCGGAACGTTGACGTTGAGCAGCGTGCCGGTGGGAAGGGGGACGTCGTCGAGCCGGTCGACGATCCGCGCGACGAACGCGGCCGCCAGCTCGAACTCGAACCGCCGCCCGGCGCGATGGTCGACGTCGCCGGCCTGGGAGAGCTGCGAGACCGCGATCCCCGGGATGCCGAGCACGATGCCCTCGAGCGCGGCGGCGACCGTGCCCGAGTAGGTGATGTCGTCGCCGAGGTTCGCGCCGTGGTTTATGCCGGAGACGATCAGGTCGGGCTCGAAGCCCTCGATCAGCCCGAGCGCTGCAAGCCGCACCGAGTCGACCGGCGTCCCGTCGCACGCGAAGCCGACCGTGCCGTCGTCGAACGGCACCTCCTGCACCCACAGCGGCCGCCGGATCGAGATCGACCGTCCCGTCGCCGACTGGTTCTCGTCGGGCGCGACGACCGCGAGCTCGATTTCGTCGAGCGCGACGAGCGCGCGCCGCAGCGTCTGCAGCCCTTCGGCGTCGATCCCGTCGTCGTTGGTCAACAGCACGCGAAGCACGAGCCGGGAGGATACGACGACTCGGCCTGCGTCCAGGCCATTGAGCGACCGCGCCGGGGCCACTCGGTAAACATTGCAGGGTCGCGGGCGATTACCCGGGATATGGAGGCCATCCGCCGGCTCACCGGCGCAGCCGTTGCC
The DNA here is from genome assembly GCF_027587175.1 of Solirubrobacter deserti. GTDB lineage: Bacteria > Actinomycetota > Thermoleophilia > Solirubrobacterales > Solirubrobacteraceae > Solirubrobacter > Solirubrobacter deserti. Next base: position 13,692 of record NZ_JAPCID010000009.1, on the reverse strand, counting down.
GATGAACGCCCGCTCGCCGGGAGGCTCGTCGGCTGGATGTTCGCGGCCGGCGCGGTGCTGTCCACGCTGCTTCCGTTGCTGCCCGGCGCGGAGGGCGAGGTCCTGACGCCCACGTTCCCGCTCGTGATCATCGGGCTGATCTGGGGCCTGCACGCGGCGCTGCGCAAGGACTGGCGCGCGACGTCCGGCTGGGTCTTCCACGCCGCGACCATCGCCGGCGTGCTGTGCATCGCCGCGGCCGTGCACGACACGGGCGGCGTGAGCTCGCCCGCCCGCTTCCTGCTGCTGCTGGCGATCGTCTACAGCGCCTACTTCTTCCCGGCGCGCGAGGCGTGGCCGTACTTCCCGCTGACGCTGATCATCCACGCGTTGCCGTTTGCCTATGACCCGGACGCGCTCGCCAACTCGCTGCTGGGCGAGCTGCTGATCCTCGTGCCCTGCTACTGGCTGCTGACGTTCCTGCTGATCAGCGGCAAGCGCGGGATGATCGAGCTGCGGGCGCAGGCCGACGCGCAGGCACGCCAGGATCCGCTGACCGGGATCGCGAACCGGCGTGCGCTGGTCGAGGCCATCCAGAGCCAGCACGGGGACGTCGGGCTGCTCGTGCTCGACGTCGATGACTTCAAGCGCATCAACACGCTCTACGGGCATCCCGGCGGCGACCGGGCCCTCGTGTTCGTGGCCGAGGCGCTGCGCGCCTCCTCACGTGCGGTGGACGTGCCGGCGCGGCTGGGCGGCGACGAGTTCGCGCTGCTGGCACCGGGCATCGACGCGGCGGGCATGGCCGCGCTCGCAGAGCGGCTCATGCGGGAGATCCGCTTCGGCGAGCTCGTGCGCATCAGCGCCGGCTGGGTGATCGGGCCGGCGAACCCGGACCAGCTGCTGCTCGAGGCCGACGAGGCGCTGCGGGCGGCCAAGCGCGAGGGCAAGAACCGCGCACTCGCCTACTCGTAGCGGACGCGCTCCAGGTAGAGCCCGTGCGGCGGGGCGGTCTGGCCCGCGGCGGTGCGCGGCGCGCCCTCGAGCAGGGCGGCGAAGTGGTCGCGGCGGCCCTGCGCGATCTCCAGCATCGTGCCCACGAGGATGCGGTTCATGCTGCGCATGAACGCGTCGGCCTCGATGTGGAAGCGCAGGATGTCGCCGTCGCGCTCCCAGTGCGCGGCGAAGACCTCGCGGGTGAAGCGCTGGTGGTAGGTCTCGGTGGGGGTGAAGGCCGTGAAGTCGTGCGTGCCGACGAGGGCGGCCGCGCACTCGTGCAGCGCCCGCTCGTCGAGCGGGTACGGCCACCACAGCGCGCGACCGCGCTCGAACGGGTCGGGCTGCGAGCGCGTGTGGATGCGGTAGATGTAGGCGCGCGCCTTGGCGTCGTGGCGGGCGGAGAAGCCGTCGGGCATCTCCTCGGCCGCGTGGACGGAGATCTCGTCCGGGAGCAGCGCGTTGACGCCGCGCAGGCGCGGGAGCGGGCCGTCGTAGGAGACGACCTGGCCCAGCGCGTGCACGCCCGCGTCCGTCCGGCCGGCGACCGTGAGGGTGACCGGCTGCCTGAGGACCGTCTCGAGCGCCTTAACGACTTCGGCGGCCACGGTCCGCTGGCCGGGCTGCAGTGCCCAACCGGCGAACGGGCCGCCGTCGTAACTCAGAGTGAGCTTGGTGGTCAGCTCTAGACGAGCTCGAGGTACACCATCTCGGTCGCGTCGCTGGAACGCGGGCCGAGCTTGAGGATGCGCGTGTAGCCGCCGGGACGCTCCGTGTAACGCGGAGCGATCTCCTCGAAGAGCTTGTAGATGACGCCCTTGTCGGGGTGCTGCAGGATCGACGTCGCCTGACGGCGAGCGTGGATGTCGCCCTTGCGCGCAAGGGTGATCAGCTTCTCGATCTCGGGCTTGACCGCCTTGGCCTTGGCCTCGGTGGTCTTGATCCGCTCGTGGTCGATGACCTCGATGCAGAGGTTGGCCAGCAGCGCCTTGCGGTGCGCGCTGTCACGCGAGAGCTTGTGGCGGGTCTTCTGATGGCGCATGAGTCTTTAGTCCGTCCGGAGGGTCAGGCCGCGCTGCGACAGGGTCTCGATGACCTCGTCGATCGACTTCTTGCCGAAGTTCGGGATGGCGGCGAGCTCGCCCTCCGACTTCGAAACCAGGTCGCCGACGGTCTGGATGCCGGCGCGCTTGAGGCAGTTGTAGGAGCGGACGCCGAGCTCGAGCTCCTCGATGAGGATGTCGTCCATCGGGCCGCCGCCGCGCTGGCCGCCCGGGGCGAGCGCGTTGCCGCCGGGGCCGCCGCCGTTCTCGAGCGGCAGGTTCGCGTGGCCCTGACGCAGGTCCTCGATGCGGTCCTCGTCGGTGAAGATCGACAGGCTCGAGATCAGGATCTCGGCCGCCTCGCGCAGGGCGGCCTGCGGGTCGATCGAGCCGTCGGTCTCGATGTCCAGCGTGAGCTTGTCGAAGTCCGTGCGCTGGCCGACGCGGGCCTGCTCGACGGAGTAGGCGACGCGGCGGACCGGCGAGAAGATCGAGTCGATCGGGATCACGCCGATCGGCTGATCGGGCGACTTGTTCTCCTCGGCCGGACGGTAGCCGCGGCCACGCCCGATCGTGAGGTAGAGCTCGAGCTTGGTCTTCTTGTCGAGCGTCGCGATGTGCGCGTCCGGGTTGAGGATCTCGACGCCGGAGGGCAGGTCGATGTCACGCGCGGTGATCTCGCCCGGACCGGTCACGACGAGCGGCGCCTCGACTTCGGTCGCGTCCGAGTGCATGCGGCACACGATGCCCTTGAGGTTGAGGACGATGTCCGTCACGTCCTCGGTCACGCCCTTGATGGTCGAGAACTCGTGCGCCACCCCCTCGATCCGGACCGACGTCACGGCAGCACCGGCCAGGCTGGCCAGCAGCACGCGACGCAGGGAGTTCCCGAACGTGTAGCCGAAGCCGCGATCAAGCGGCTCAACCACGAACTGTCCGCGGTTCTCCTCAACCGATTCGGACGTGATCCGGGGGATCTGGAAGTCGAGCATCAAGGTTCCTAACTTCGTTCTCGTGTGGGGAGCATGCCCAGGCAGCGCCGTCTGCGCGCCTCGGGGTGTGGAGAGTCTTGGACTACTTCGAGTAGAGCTCCACGATGAGCTGCTCCTGGACCGGCGCGGCGATCTCCGCGCGCTCGGGATGGCGCAGCACCTTCGCGGTGAGCTGATCGTGGTCGGCCTGCAACCAGGCGGGCACCTGCGCCACGAGCTCGGTCGCGTCGCGGATGGTGTTCTCGGCGTCGGACTGCGCCTTGAACGTGATCACGTCGTTCTCTTCTGCCGCTCGCGGCGGGCCTGCTCGCACTGGAGGGAGGTATGGCGTGCCATTGGAACTCGGGGTTAGACGCGGCGCCGCTTCCGGGGCCGGCAGCCGTTGTGAGCCTGCGGGGTGACGTCCTTGACGCCGGTGACCTCGAGGCCGGCCGCCTGGAGCGAGCGGATCGCGGTCTCGCGGCCCGAGCCCGGGCCCTTCACGAAGACCTCGACCTTCTGCATGCCCTGCTCGATGCCCTTGCGCGCGGCGGCGTCAGCCGTCACCTGCGCGGCGAAGGGGGTCGACTTGCGCGAGCCCTTGAAGCCGGCACCGCCGGCAGACTCCCACGCGATCACGTTGCCTTCGCGGTCGGTCAGCGCGACGATCGTGTTGTTGAACGACGTCTTGATGTGCGCCTGGCCGATCGGGACGTTCTTCTTGACCTTGCGGCGACCACGCTGGGGGCGGCGGGGAGCGGGCATTACTTCTTACCTGCCTTCTTCTTGCCGGCCACCTGCATGCGCTTCGGGCCCTTGCGCGTGCGAGCGTTGGTCTTGGTGTTCTGGCCGCGCACCGGCAGCCCGCGGCGATGGCGCAGACCGCGATAGCAGCCGATCTCCATCAAGCGCTTGATGTTCTGGCTGCGCTCACGGCGAAGGTCGCCCTCGACCACGAAGTCGCGGTCGATGATGTCGCGCAGCTTCGAAACCTCGTCGTCCGTGAGGTCGCGGACCTTGCGGTCCGGCTCGATGCCCAGCTGGGCCAGGATGACGTTGGAGGTCGGACGACCGATCCCGTAGATGTAGGTCAGTCCGATTTCCACGCGCTTGTTGAGCGGGATGTTGATTCCTGCGATGCGTGCCATGTCTCTGAGCCCTTTACCCCTGACGCTGCTTGTGCCGGGGGTTCTGGCAGATCACGAGCACCCGACCGTGGCGGCGGATGATCTTGCACTTTTCACACATCGGCTTGACCGACGGTCGTACCTTCATGATCCCTTTCGGCTGATGATCCAGACGGGGTGGCTCTGGTGGCCGGGCTGGCCACCGCTACCATGCCCCCGGAGCGGTCACACGCAGAAGCCTCCCGGCTCCGAGCGCGACAGAGCAGGATAGCAAAGCATCCGAGACGTCCGACGCACTTGCTAAGGCCCTGCAAACGGCGTATTTTCGCCGTTCCGTCGGGGACGCGCACTCCGTCTCGCGCGCGCGTATGTCACGTTAGCGCACCCGCCACGCCGGTTCGGGCCGCGAGGACCGTGGCTCCAGTGCTGTTCGCGGCACCCCCGGCAAAGCCGAGGTGGGCGACGAAAGTTTCGGATACCGAAACAAACGTCGCACACCCCGCGCGCATGAGCCCAAGCGAGTTGGCCGTGGCGGGTCAAGAAACTCGCTGAGCACGCGGTCTCGAGCCCGAGCGGCGCCCCGGCGAGCTTCTTGACGCGACGCACAGTGTGCTCGCCCCCGACCCGCTCGCGGGTACCGTGCCGCAGGTGCTGATCTCCACAGCCACCGCCGCCACGCTGACCGCGTTCGCTCCCGTCGTCGTCCACGACGCGCAGGAACGTCACCCGCTCACCGGCGTCCACGGCAGCCGACCCGTCCTCTACGCCCGCGCGAGCCCGGCCGACGACGGCGGCACCTGGTTCCAGTACTGGCTCTACTACGACTACCAGGACCAGGATCGGGGCATCGTTCGGACCGGCCGGCACGAAGGCGACTGGGAGCTCGCGCAGTACCGCGTCGACGAGAACGACCGGCTCGTCGAGGCGGTTTACGGCCAGCACTCCGGCGCCGAGCGTTGCCACACAGGCGGCATGCGCTTCTGGGGTGGCGGCCGCCCGATCGTGTACGCCGCGCACGGATCGCATGCTTCGTACTTCGAGCCCGGGACGCGCGACCGGCTGTGGCCGGACCCGAACGATGAGGCCGACGGCCTCGGCGACATCGCGATGCCTGACGTGGTCGAGATCACGCGTACAAGCCCGCCGTGGATGCGGGACCCGCACCCGTGGGGCAGCTCGCGCGCCTCAAAGCTCGTTCCGCCGGAGCAGGACTCCCCGCTGGGACCGGCGTTCCAGCCCACTCGCTGGGACGCGAACGCGTTCGCCGCCGGTGCCCGTGAGTGCCAGGTCGACTGCAACGCGGTCGGGCGCTGCGACGCGCCCGAGAAGGCGATGACCGCCGGCGGACTGTTCGCCTTGGCGGCGCTGGTGCTGCTTACGCTGCGGCGGGCGCGGAGGCGGCGGCCTCCGGGTGGTGCCACGGCGTGAGGATGCGCGGCCCGTCGGCGGTCACGGCGATCGTGAACTCGAAGTGGGCGGCCAGCGAGCCGTCTTGGGAGAAGATCGACCAGCCGTCGTCGCCCATACGGACCATGTGGCGACCGGCGTTGACCATCGGCTCGACGGCGAGCACCATGCCCTCCTCGAGCACGGGGCCCTTGCCGGCGGGGCCGTAGTTCGGGATCTGCGGCTCCTCGTGCATGTCGCGGCCGATGCCGTGGCCGACCAGCGAGCGAACGATCGACAGGCCCTGGGCCTCGACGAACTCCTGGACGGCGTGCGAGACGTCGCCGAGGCGATTGCCGGGGCGGCACTGCTCGACCGCGGCGAACAACGAGCCCTCGGTCACGTCCAGCAGCTTCGCCGCGACCGCGGAGACCTCGCCGACCGGGAAGGTGCGAGCCGCGTCCGCGACCCAGCCGTCCTTGATGACGCCGATGTCCACGCTCAGGATATCCCCGCGCGAGAGCTTGAACTTGCCCGGGATGCCGTGCACGACCATGTCGTTCGGGGACAGGCAGGTGGAGCCCGGGAAGCCGCGATAGCCCTTGAACGCCGGCGTCGCGCCCTGCGACCGGATGTACTTCTCGGCCGCCGCGTCCAGCTCCGCCGTGGTCACGCCCGGGCGGATCTTGCCCGCCAGCAGGTCCATCGTTCGAACCAGGATCTCCCCCGCCGCGGCCATCTGGTCGATCTCGGCGGGGGATTTCTTGATGATCACAGCCGTTCCTCGAGGCGAAGGGTCGCCAAGGTCGCGCGAATGTGGTCGTGGACCTCGGTCTTGTCGCGCGTGCCGTCGAAGCGTCGCAGATATCCGCGCTCTTCGTAGTAGTCCCGGAGTGGTTCGGTCTGCTTGTGGTAGGTGGCGAGCCGCTTCGCGATCGTCTCGGGCTCGTCGTCCTTACGCCGGAACAGCGGCTTGCCGTCCTGGTCGCACACGTCCGGATGCTTGGGCGGGTCGAACTCCACGTGGTAGAGGTGCCCGTTCGAGCACTGACGCCGCCCGCTCAGCCGCGACATCACGACCTCGTCCGGCGCGTCGACCAGCAGCGCGGCCGTCAGCCGGCGGCCCAGCTTCTCGAGTTCCTCGCTCAGCGCGTCGGCCTGGCCGACCGTGCGCGGGAAGCCGTCGAGCAGAAACCCGTCCTCGCCCTCTTCCTCGATCTTCTCGATGATCATCGAGATCACGAGCTCGTCGGGGACGAGGTCGCCGTTGTCCATGAACTCCTGCGCGCGCAGACCGAGCTCGGTCTTGTTCTCCTTGTGCTCGCGCAGCAGGTCGCCCGTGCCGATGTAGGGCAGCCCGAAGTCCTCGCGCAGCCGCGCGGCCTGCGTGCCCTTACCGGCCCCCGGGGGCCCCAGGAGGATGAGGTTGAGCTCCGACATCGGTTACTTGAGGAAGCCTTCGTAATTGCGCATCATCAGCTGCGCTTCGAGCTGCTTCATGGTGTCGAGGGCCACGCCCACGACGATCAGAAGCGACGTTCCGCCGAAGTAGAACGAGGACGGCGCGTTGGTCGTGGCGATGATGATGGTCGGCAGCGCGGCGACCGCGGCCAGATACAGCGCGCCCGGGAACGTCAGCCGCGCGAGGATGCGATCCAGGAACTCGGCCGTCGGGCGGCCCGGACGCACGCCCGGGATGAAGCCGCCGTACTTGCGCAGGTTGTCGGCCTGGTCGACCGGGTTGAACGTGACCGCCGTGTAGAAGTAGGTGAAGAGGATGATCATCACCGTCTCGCCGGCCACGTAGGCCCAACCACCGGGGTTGAAGAAGGTCGCGAGCCCCTCCCAGCCCGGCACGAGCTGGCCGATCGTGGGCGGGAAGGCCATGATCGACGCGGCGAAGATGACCGGGATGACGCCGGCCATGTTCACGCGCAGCGGCAGGTAGGTCTGTCCGCCCGAGCTCATGCGCCGGCCGATCACGCGCTTGGCGTACTGGATCGGGATCCGGCGCTGGCCCTCCTGGATGAACACGACCGCCGCGACGACGCCCAGCGCCAGGAACGGCAGGATGATCTTGAAGACCGGGTCCGGGTTCGTCCACCAGGTGGTCACGCCACCCGGCAGGCCCGCGACGATCGACGCGAAGATCATCAGCGAGATGCCGTTGCCGATACCGCGCTGGGTGATCAGCTCACCCATCCACATGACGAGGATCGAGCCCGCCGTGAGGCACAGCACGACCAGCACGACCGTGCCCGCGTTGAAGGACTCGAACACCGGCGTGCCGCCGGCGGAGCCCTGCGAGCGAAACAGGAACGTGTAGCCGACCGCCTGCGCAGCCGCGAGGCCCACGGTCAGGTAGCGCGTGTACTGAGTGATCCGCGCCTGCCCGACCTCGCCTTCCTTCTGGAGCTTCTCCAGGGACGGCGAGACCACGACCAGCAGCTGCAGGATGATCGACGCCGTGATGTACGGCATGATCCCGAGCGCGAACAACGAGATGCGCGACAGGCCACCACCCGTGAAGGTGTCCAGGAGGTTCAGGACACCCGTGGAGTAGTTGTTCTGGATCTGCTCGACGGCGTCGACATTGACGCTCGGCACAGGGATGAACGACCCGAGCCGGTAGAGCGCCAGGATCGCCGCCGTGAAGAGCAGCTTCTTCCGGATCTCCGCGACGCGGAACGACTGCATGATCGTGGAGATCACGGTGCTTTAGTCCTCGATGAGCTGAACGGTGCCGCCGGCGCCCTCGATGCCCGAGCGCGCGGAAGCCGAGACCTTGTGGACGGTCACCGTGAACTTCTTGGTGAGCTCGCCACGGCCGAGGATCTTGACCGGCACACCCCGCTGCTTGGCGAGGCCCGCGGCCTTGAGCTCCTCGAGCCCGATCGTCGCGCCGTCGTCGAAACGCTTCTCGAGATCGTCGAGATTGACGTGCTGCGTGTGCGTCCGGAACATCTCGAACGGCATCGACATCTTCTTGTTCGGGCCGCGCAGCTTGCGCATCCGCATGTGCAGCGGATTCTGGCCGCCCTCGAAGCGAGCGCGGTCCTTCGCGCCGGCGCGCGAGTTGTAGCCCTTGTGCCCGCGGCCGGACGTCTTGCCGTGGCCGGAGCCATGGCCGCGCCCGACGCGCTTGCGGTCCTTCTTGGAGCCGGGCGCGGGCTTCAGCGAATGGAGCCCGACGGCCTCCGCCGCGAGCTCCTCGTTGACGGCGTCCTGCTCACTCATTACGACTTCTCCTCGACGGTCACGAGGTGGCGCACGGCGTGAACCATGCCGCGCAGCGCCTCGGAATCCGGCTTCTCAACGGACTTGCCAATGCCGCGCAGGCCGATCGAGCGCAGCGTGTCGCGCTGGCGCCCGTTCGTGCCGTTGGCGGACTTCACCTGGGTGATGACGAGCGTGCTCATGCGGACGTGACCTCCTCGGCGGGAGCCTCCGCCGAAGTGTCGTCGGCCGGCGCCGCGACGGACTCGCCATTGGTCGAGGCCACGGGCTTGGAGCTCAGGCCGAGGACCTTGTCCACCGACAGGCCGCGTAGCGCGGCGATCTCTTCCGGCTTGCGCAGGTCCTGCAGACCGGCGATGGTCGCCTTGACCAGGTTGATCGGGTTCTGGGAACCGAGCGACTTGGAGAGGATGTCGTGGATGCCGGCCAGCTCGAGCACCGCGCGCACGCCGCCGCCGGCGATGACGCCGGTACCGGGCGAGGCGGGCTTGAGGAAGACGCGGCCGGAGCCGAAGACGCCGGTCGTCTGATGGGTGATCGTCGAGCCGTGACGCGGAACCTTGAACAGGTTCTTCTTCGCGCGCTCGACGCCCTTCTGGATCGCCAGCGGAACTTCGTTCGCCTTGCCGTAGCCGACACCGACGACGCCGTTCCCGTCGCCGACAACGACCAGCGCGGTGAACGAGAAGCGCCGGCCGCCCTTGACGACCTTGGCGACGCGGTTGATCTCGACGACGCGTTCTTCCAGGTCGAAGCCGGAGGCTGAGGTGGATCGATCGGGGGCTGCCATGGAGTCCTTCGAGGGTAGCGGTCTTAGAAGCTCAGGCCGCCCTCGCGGGCGCCCTCGGCCAGGGCCTTCACACGGCCGTGATACTGGTAGCCACCGCGATCGAACACGGCGGTGTCGATCCCGGCGTCCTTGGCCCGGGACGCGAGCAGCTTGCCCGCCTCCGTGGCCTGCTCCATCGGCTTGAGCGAGCGCAGCGCCTCCTCGGTCCACTGGACCGAGGCGAGCGTGACGCCGGCGTCGTCGTCGATGAGCTGGGCAAAGATGCCGCGGTTGGAGCGGAACACCGAGATGCGCGGGCGCACGGCCGAGCCGTGCACCTTGGCACGGACGCGACGACGGCGCTTGAGGCGCTTCTTGGGGGGAGACAGAACCGTCATGCGCGCTTACCGACCTTCCGGGCCACGTACTCGCCCTGATAGCGGATGCCCTTGCCCTTGTAGGGCTCCGGCGGGCGCTGCTTGCGGATGATCGCCGCGATCTCGCCGACGACCTGCTTGTTGTTCCCCTTGATGATCACGCGCGTCGGCTGGGGCACCTCGAACTCGATGCCCTCCGGCGCCTTGATCGGCACGGGATGCGAGTAACCCAGCGCCAGCTCCAGGTCGCGACCCTTGAGCTGCGCGCGGTAGCCGACGCCCTGAATCTCGAGCGTCTTGGTGAACCCGACGGTCACGCCCTCGACCATGTTCGCGACCAGCGAGCGGGTGAGCCCGTGCAGGGCCCGGTGCTCGGCGCGATCGGTCGGACGGGTCACGATCAGCTGGCCGTCCTCCTGGGTGACCTCGATGGCGCGGTTCTTGCGCTCCTCGAGATTGCCGCGGGGGCCGGAGACGCGCACAACCTCGGGCTCGACCGTGACGGTCACGGTCGAGGGCACGGGGATGGGCTTTCTACCGATGCGGGACATTTGCGGGTTACCAGACCTCGGCGACGACCTCGCCACCGACGCCCGCAGCGCGAGCCTCGTGGCCGGTCATGACGCCGTGCGAGGTGGACAGGATCGTGGTGCCCATGCCGCCGAGCACCTTGGGAATCGACTTCGAATCCACGTAGCGACGCTGGCCGGGACGGGACACCCGGCGCAGGCCGGAGATCACGGACGTCCGGTTCTCAGTGTACTTGAGGCGGACGAGCAGCTTGTCGGCCGCGCTGCCGGGCACGCCGGGGGCCTCGTCGAAGCCCTCGATGTAGCCCTGCTCGGTCAGGATCCGCGCCATCTCGCGCTTGAGCCGGCTGGAGGGGATCTCCACCGTCTCGTGCGCGGCCATGATGCCGTTGCGGATCCGGGTCAGGAAGTCGGCGATGGGGTCGGTCATCGACATGATGCGCCTACCAGCTCGACTTCGTCATGCCGGGGATGTAGCCGTTGTGGGCCAGCTGACGCAGGCACAGACGGCAGATGCCGAACTTGCGGTACACCGCGCGCGGACGCCCGCACCGACGGCAGCGGGACTGCTGACGCGTCTTGTACTTGGGCGTGCGCTGCGAGGCGACGATCTTTGAGGTCTTAGCCATTCGAGAAGTTCTCTCTTGTCTATGCGGCGACGGCTTCGCTGCCCCGGAGGCTCTCGTACTGCTTCGGGCGCCCGTCGCGTGCGAAGGGCAGGCCGAGCGCGTCGAGAAGCGTGAAGGCTTCAGCGTCCGTCTTGGCGGTCGTCGTGATCGCGATGTCCAGGCCCCGGACCTGATCAACGGTGTCGTAGTCGATCTCCGGGAAGATCACGTGCTCCTTGATGCCAGTGTTGTAGTTGCCCCGGCCGTCGAAGGACTTCGGGTTCAGGCCCCGGAAGTCACGCAGGCGGGGGATGGCCACGGAGATCAGGCGGTCGAGGAACTCGTAGGCCTTCTGGTCACGCAGCGTGACGGTCAGGCCGACGGGCATGCCCTCGCGGAGCTTGAAGGCGGCGACGGACTTGCGCGCGCGGCGGATGTTCGGCTGCTGGCCCGCGATGTCGGCGAGCTGCGCCTTGGCCGCCTCGAGCATCTTGGAGTCCTGCTTGGCCTCGCCGACGCCCATGTTGAGCGTCACCTTGACCAGCTTCGGCGCCTGCATGGGCGTCGAGTAGCCGAACTTCTCCACGAGCTGGTCGCGGATCTCGTCGTTGTAACGGTCCTTGAGTCGTGACATCAGTCCAGCTCCGTGCCAGAGCGGCGCGTGACGCGCTTGCGCACGCCGCCCTCGCGGGTGATGCCCACGCGCGTGGGCTTGTGGTCCTTCGGATCCACCAACGCCACGTTGGAGATGTGGATCGGCGCCTCGCGCTCGATGACGCCGACCTCGAGGTTGGGCCGGCCCGGCACCGGGCGCTGGTGGCGCTTGATGATGTTCAGGCCCTCGACGTAGACGCGGTTCTTCGCCGGCTCGACGCGCAGGACCTTGCCGGTCTTGCCCTTGTCCTTGCCGGAGATGACGACCACGTTGTCGTCGGTGCGGATCTTCGCCATGGCTAGAGCACCTCCGGGGCGAGCGAGACGATCTTCATGAACCCGCCGTCGCGCAGCTCGCGCGCCACCGGGCCGAAGATGCGCGTGCCGCGCGGGTTGTTCTGGGCGTCGATGATCACGGCCGCGTTCTCGTCGAACGCGATGTAGGTGCCGTCCTCGCGCCCGAACTCCTTGCGGGTGCGGACGACGACCGCCTTCACGACGTCGCCCTTCTTGACCGTCCCGTTCGGGTTGGCCTGCTTGACCGTGGCCACGATGATGTCCCCCACGCCCGCGTAGCGACGGCGCGAGCCGCCCATGACGCGAATCGTGAGGATCTCGCGCGCGCCCGTGTTGTCGGCGACGCGCAGCCGGGTCTCGTTCTGGATCACTTCGCACGCTCCAGGACCTCGAGCAGCCGCCAGCGCTTGGTGCGCGACATCGGCCGGCACTCCTGGACGCGAACCGTGTCGCCCGCGTGGGCGTCATTGCTCTCGTCGTGGACGTGCAGGGTGATCGAGCTGCGGAGGATCTTGTGGTAGCGCTTGTGGCGGCGCGCGATGTCCACGCGCACGACCACGGTCTTGTCCGGCTTGTCGGACACGACGATGCCCTGGCGCACCTTGGGGCGGCCGGGCCCGTGCTCGGGCGCGTGCTGCTCCTCGACGGCAGGGGCGGCCGCGCGCGCCTCGGCGCGCTTGACCTTCTGCTTGGCGCGGTAGCGACGCCGCTGGGCGGCGTTGCGCTCCTTGTGGGCCTGACGCTCGGCCAGACGCTCCTCGAGCGTGACCGGGCCGCCGGCCGTCTTGGCCTTGGCGGCGCGCTTGGCCGCGTTGCGCTCACGGCGCGTCGCGGCGGGCTCGGCGGGCTTCTCCTCGGAGGCGGGCGCTTCAGCGGTCGCCTCCGTGGAGGTCACCTCCTCCACGTTCTCAGTTGTCTCTTCGGATTCAGCCATCAGCTCTTCTGGTTCGGATCGATGCCGCGCTGGCGCACGACGGTGAGGGCGCGAGCGACGTCGCGCTTGGCGGAGCGCAGCCCCGCCGTGTTCTCGAGCTCGCCCGTGGCGTGCTGCAGGCGCAGGCCGAACAGCTCGCGCCGGGCCGTTGCGAGGTGCTCGCGCAGGCCCTTGTCGTCAAGATCGCGCAGTTCGGACGCCTTCATCACTGACCGTCCTCACGCAGCACGAACTTCGTCTTGACCGGCAGCTTGTGGCCGGCCAGCCGCATGGCCTCGCGAGCGAGGGGCTCCGGCACGCCGGAGAGCTCGAACATCACGCGACCCGGCTTGACGACGGCGACCCAGCCCTCCGGGTTGCCCTTGCCGGAACCCATGCGGGTCTCGGCCGGCTTCTTGGTGTAGGCCTTGTCCGGGAAGACATTGATCCACACCTTGCCGCCACGCTTGATCTTGCGGGTCATCGCGATACGAGCGGCCTCGATCTGACGGTTCGTCAGCCAGCCCGCTTCGACGGCCTTGAGGCCGTACTCACCGAAGTTGACCGTCTGCTGACCGCGCGAGAGGCCGGCCCGGCGCCCACGATGGACCTTGCGGAACTTGACGCGCTTGGGAGAGAGCATCTATCGGCCTCCGCTCCGGTCCGGACCCGAGCCGCCACGGCCACCGCCGCCGCCGCCGAAGCCGCCGCCGCCACGGCCACCGTCCCGCCGGTCTCGCTGAACCTCGCGACCACCCGCTGGACCCCGACGGGGCCTGAGGGCGGTAAGTTCACGGTCGGGGCG
>NZ_JAPCID010000093.1 GCF_027587175.1 Solirubrobacter deserti | reverse complement strand
GCCCTCTCCTTGCCACACAGACCGCCTTGCCTCCGATCCCACTGGGCCGGGCGGGGGGGGGCGGCCGGCCCCACGCCCCGGACGGCAGCCGGCGCCACGCCGTGAGCGGCCGCAGGCGAGGTCGCCGGGGTCCACGCCGGTGCCGCGCCGACGGCTCCCGCCCACGCGGCCGCGGTGGCCGCGGCCACCGCCGCGCGACGCATCACCCGGTCACGCCGCCGCCGGACGGCCGGACGGGCCGCACCTCCACCTGGGCGCGGTTCGTGCGGCGGCCTCCGACACGGCTTGTCACCGCGGCGAGGTTCGTGAGCCTTCCGCTCGCGGTGCGGGACACGCGCAGCCACACGAAGCCCTCGCGCTGGCCGGTCAGGTGCGGGATGACGACACACAGGCGGCCGCGGCGATACACCACCCGCACGCTGGCGCGGACGAAGACCAGCCCGCGTGGGACGACGTCGCAGACGACGACGTCGTCGGCGACGTCGGTGCCCAGGTTGGTGACCCGGATCCGGAACTTGACGACCTGGCCGGCGCGCACCCGGCGCCGGTCGACGGCCCGGTTGCCCGGGGTCATGACCTTCTTGCAGACGTCGACCTGGGCGTCGGCGCCCTCGACGATGACCCTCCCGGGCGTCTCCCCGGGCCCGAGCGGCTCGTTCGGCGCGTGCTCCTGGGGCGTCGGCGTCGGCGTGACGAACGGGAGCGGGGTCGGCGTGGGCAGCGGCGTCGGCCGCGGCGTGACGGTCGGCGTGGGCGTCGGGCTGGGCGTCAGTGTCGGCGACGGGGAAGCCGTTGGCGAGACCGTCGGGATCTCGGTCGGCGTGGGCGTCGGCGTGCCGGTCGGCGTCGGCGTCGGCGACGGCGTCGGGCAGGGCGTCGGGTCGGGCAGGCAGGGGTTCGGCGGGTTGACGCCGATCTCGCCCGTCCCGCTCAGGGACTCGGCCGCGATCGAGCCGAAGATGTGCTGGTAGGTCAGGCCCACGTGGGCGCGCGGCGCGAGCACCGAGCCCTGCCAGGCGGTACCCGGCGGGCCGAGCGTCACCGACGACTCGTTCGGGAAATTCCAGAGCAGCGCGCGACGGCGCGCCTCGAGGTCCGCGTTCTGCGCCGGGTTGCCGACCTGCACGAAGTCGGTGGCCTCGTCCCAGATGAACATGCCGCCCTCGAAGTGGTTGACGAACGATCCGCCGCTGACGTTGATCAGCGTCGTCGCTCCGTCCGGCACGCGCAGGTACAGCGCGCGGGCCCGCTCGGCCTCGGCGGCGGTGAGGTTGAAGACATTCCGGGTCGTATCGGTGCCGGTGAGACGCAGCGCGTAGCCGTCGAACGCCACATCGCCCTGGTTATCGAGCCCGGCCCAGGAGACCGAGCGGATCAGGAGCCCGTCGAACAGCGCGTCGAGGTCGAACGGCGGCGCCGCCCGCGTCACGGTGCCGTTCGGCACCCTGAAGCCGGCCGGCGTGATCGTGCCGCCGTAGGTGACGCTTCCGTTGTTGACGCCGGCGTTGACCAGCGTGAGGTCGCCGCCGACCGCCAGGTCGACCCGGGACGGGTCGACCGGCAGCTTCGTGGCGACGCCGGCGTTCGTCAGCCGCGCATGGCCGCCGGCGACGACGCGCCCGTCGGCCTCGGTGTTGGACTCAGCGAAGTCGCCGCGGGTGACGACCGAGTAGGCGGGGACGGGTCCGAGCGGGCGCTCCATGCAGTCGTCGTCCTGCCGGACCGCCCCCACCGTCGCCGCACGGGGCGCACTGACCGCGACCACCGCTCCGAGCAGCAACGCCAACACCGCGAGCCATCGCATTGACAGGACGCTGACCGAAAGGCGGGTGAACGCACTTCACCCACTGAGGACTAACCGGATTCGGCCGATCAGATGAGCAACGTCCCTTCGATGGAAGACCCCTGCCAGCCGTATGAGATTCACGATCAAGACAAAGCTGTTCGCGGCCTTCGCCGCAGTGCTCGCCCTGATGGCGCTGCTCGGCTGGACCGCCGTCAGCGGCACGAGCCAGATGAGCGCCGACACCGAGGTCTTCGACGAGAAGATGCTCCCCTCCGCCCGCACCGTGGGCGAGCTCAAGAACCAGACCGGCAAGTTCCGCCGGGATCAGCTGCGCTACGTCGCCGCCACCCCGGGCGAGGCCCGTACCGGCGTCGCCGAGGACCTCGCCGAGGATGTCGAGACGATCGAGGGCCTGATCAGCGGCTACCAGGACAAGCTGCTGACGGGCGCCGAGGACCGCCGCGCGCTCGACGCCTTCATCGGCATCTGGAAGCAGTACCAGTCAGCGTCCACCGACCTACCCGCTCTCGCGGACGCGGGCGACTCCGACGCCGCGCTCGCCCTCATCAACGACGGCGCGGGCGACAAGGCCTGGGACGACACCAAGGCCGCGCTGACCGCGCTCGACGAGGTCAACGAGCGGTTCGCGAACACCACGATCGCCCAGGTCCGCGGCGACGCCGACTCGACGCGCACGTTCGCGCTCGTGCTGCTCGCCCTGGCGCTCGCGATCTCGATCGCCCTTGTCTGGTGGCTCGCTCGCTCGCTGTCCAGCGGGGCCGGGCGCCTCGTGACGGCCGCGCGCGGGATCGCCGAGGGCGACGTCGACCAGAACGTCGCGATCAAGAGCAACGACGAGCTCGGCGACGCCGGGCGCGAGTTCGAGCGCATGATCGCCTACCTCCAGGACGCGGCCGCGACCGCCGACCGCATCGCCGCCGGCGACCTCACGCACGAGATCACGCCGCGCGGCGAGAACGACGCGCTCGGCCAGAGCCTGCGCCGCATGTCCGACCAGCTGCGCGAGACGCTCGGCGCCGTCGCCGGCTCGGCCACGACTGTTGCCTCCGCCTCCCAGCAGATGGCCGCCACGTCCGACGAGACCGGCCGCGCCGTGGGTGAGATCGCCGGCGCGATCTCGAACATCGCCGCGGGCGCCGAGCGCCAGCTGCACTCGGTCGAGAGCACGCGTCAGATGATCGCCGAGGTCGCCGCCGGCGTCGGCGAGTCCGCCGCCGCCGCGCAGGAGACCGCCGCCGCCGTCAACGACGCGGCCTCCGTCGCCCAGGAGGGCGTCGGCGCCGCCGAGCACGCCACCGCCGCGATGCACGCGGTGCGCGAGTCCGCCACCGAGGCCGCCGTCGCCATCCGCGACCTGGGCGCGCGCTCGGAGCAGATCGGTGGGATCGTCTCCACCATCACCGGCCTGGCCGAGCAGACCAACCTGCTCGCGCTCAACGCCGCGATCGAGGCCGCCCGCGCCGGCGAGCAGGGCAAGGGCTTCGCCGTCGTCGCCGAGGAGGTCCGCAAGCTGGCCGAGGAGTCCCAGGCCGCCGCGGCCACCATCGCCGGCCTGATCGAGCAGATGCAGGGCGACACGCGCAAGGTCGTCGGCGTCGTCGAGCAGGCGAGCGCGCGCACCGAGGAGGGTGCCGCGACCGTCGAGCAGGCGCGCGAGGCGTTCCTCGCCATCGGCCAGGCCGTGGACGGCATGACCGCGCGCGTCGAGGCCATCGTCGGCGTCGCCGACCGCATCGCCGCGGACGCCGGCTCGATGGAGCAGGGCATCGGCGAGGTCAGCCTGCTCGCGCAGGAGTCCTCCGCCAGCACCGAGCAGGTCTCCGCCTCCACCCAGGAGACGTCGGCCTCCACGCAGGAGATCGCGGCCTCCGCGGCGTCGCTCAGCGACACCGCGCGCGAGCTCGAGCAGATCGTCGGCCGCTTCCAGCTCGCGTAACGAGCCGCGAAGGTCGGATGATCGGGGTGGGGCGGCGGGGCTGCCCCACCTTCGCGTTCTCCGTTACGCCGACTTGGCGGCGGGCGGCTCTTCGCCCGGCGCCTCGGTGACGAGCGTCGGCTTGACGCCGCGCTCCACCGTCTCCTTGGTCACGACGCACTTCTTGACGTCGCGCCGGGAGGGCAGCTCGAACTGCACCTCCAGGAGGATCTCCTCGATGATCGAGCGCAGGCCGCGGGCGCCGGTGTCGCGCTCCAGGGCCTTGTTGGCCACGGCGCGCAGGGCGTCGGCGGAGAACACGAGCTCGATTCCGTCGAAGCTGAAGAAGCGCTGGAACTGCTTGACGATCGCGTTCCGCGGCTCGGTCAGGATCGTGATCAGATCCTCGCGCGAGAGCTGGTGCACGGCGCTGGACACCGGCAGGCGCCCGATGAACTCCGGGATCAGCCCGTAGTGCATCAGGTCCTCGGGCAGCGTCTGCTCGAACAGCTCGCCCAGGTCCCGTTCGGACTTGGACTCGATCTGCGACGCGAAGCCGACGCCCTTGTGGCCGATCCGGCGCTCGATGACCTTGTCCAGGTTCGCGAACGCGCCGCCGCAGATGAACAGGATGTTCGTCGTGTCGATCGTGAGGAACTCCTGGTGGGGGTGCTTGCGCCCGCCCTGCGGCGGCACGGAAGCGGTCGTCCCCTCCAGGATCTTCAGCAGCGCCTGCTGGACGCCCTCGCCGGACACGTCGCGCGTGATCGACGGGTTGTCGGCCTTGCGGGCGATCTTGTCGACCTCGTCGATGTAGATGATCCCGGTCTCGGCCTTCTTGACGTCGTAGTCGGCCGCCTGGATGAGCTTCAGGAGGATGTTCTCGACGTCCTCGCCGACGTAACCGGCCTCGGTCAGGGCGGTCGCGTCGGCGATCGCGAACGGGACGTTGAGGATGCGGGCGAGCGTCTGCGCGAGCAACGTCTTGCCGCAGCCCGTCGGGCCGAGCAGCAGGATGTTGGACTTCTGCAGCTCGATGTCCGTGTCGTCGGACTGCATCATCTGCACGCGCTTGTAGTGGTTGTAGACCGCTACCGACAGCGTGCGCTTGGCCTGCTCCTGCCCGACGACGTACTCGTTGAGGACGCCGTAGATCTCCTTCGGCTTCGGCAGGTTGTCGATGTCGAAGGTGGGCGGAGCCGTCAGCTCCTCATCGATGATCTCGTTGCAGAGATCGATGCACTCGTCGCAGATGTAGACGCCGGGCCCCGCGATCAGCTTCTTGACCTGCCGCTGCGACTTGCCGCAGAAGGAGCAGAGGAGCTGCTCGTTGGAGTCCGTCGGGCGCGCCATGAGACCAGGCTAGTGCTCGGAGATCACCCGGTCGATGATGCCGTACTCCTTGGCCTCCTCCGAGGTCATGAAGTAGTCACGCTCGGTGTCGCCCTTGACCTTCTCGATCGACTGGCCGGTCGACTCGGCGATGATCTCGTCGAGCTTGCGGCGCAGCTCGATGACCTCGCGGGCGTGGATCTCGATGTCCGTGGCCTGACCCTGGAAGCCCGAGGACACCTGGTGGATCAGGATCTTGGCGTTGGGGAGCGCCATGCGCTTGCCCTTGGCCCCGCCGGTCAGCAGCAGCGCGCCCATCGACATCGCGATGCCGACGCAGATCGTCGACACGTCCGGCTTGATGAAGTTCATCGTGTCGTAGATCGCGAGGCCCGCGTACACCGACCCGCCAGGCGAGTTGATGTAGAGCGAGATGTCCTTGTCGGGGTCCTCGGACTCCAGGTGCAGGAGCTGGGCCACGATCAAGTTCGCGATCTGGTCGTCCACGGGGGTCCCGAGGAAGATGATGCGCTCGTTCAGGAGGCGGGAGTAGATGTCGAACGCACGCTCTCCACGAGACGTCTGCTCGACAACCATCGGTACGAGTGGGCTCACGGTCCTCGCTTCTTATCGCTTCGAACGCTCGAATCCTTCAGATGGTCGACAGCCCGTGCCATCCACTCGGCCGAAGACTAGCAACGGCATCGCGTGGGCCGACCCGGGTCGTTCGACCAGGATGTGAGCGTTGTGTGATCAGGAATCTGACGCAGTGGCCGGAACCGGCTTGGCCGACTCCACCACGATGTCCCACGCCTTGCGCTGGGACAGGTCGTCCTTGAGGCTGTCCAGGCGCCCGTTCTTGCGCAGGCGCTCCAGCAGCTTCTCGGGCTTGACGCGCTCGGGGCCGGCGGCCTCGGACACGGCCTCGAGCATCTCCTCCTCGGAGGGCTCGATCTGCTCGGCCTCGACGATCGCGGCCAGCACGGCCTCGCGCCGCAGCGCGATGTCGGCGTCCGGCTTGGCCTTCTCGATCGTCTCCTCCTCGGTCGAGTTGGAGAGGCGCAGGTAGGTCGCGCGGTCGATGCCCTGGTGCGAGAGCGAGTGGAGCATGGAGTCCCACATCTCGCGCGCACGAGCCTCGACGAGCGCGTCCGGCACCTCGATCGTGGCGGCTTCGACGGCGGCGTCCAGGGCGGCCTCGCGGAACTCGGCCTCGGCGCGCTGGGATTCGTTCTCCGACAGGCGCGAGCGGATGTCCTCGCGCAGCTCGTCGAGTGTGTCGAAGCCGGCCTCGACGGCCAGGTCGTCGTCGAGCGCGGGCAGCTGCTTGGCCTTGACCTCGCGCACGGTGACCTTGAACAGGGCCTCCTGCCCGGCCAGCTCGGTCGCGGGATAGTCCTCGGGGAAGGTGATCGTCACGTCGCGGTCCTCGCCGCCGACGGCGCCCTCGAGCTGCTCCTCGAAGCCGGGCACGAGGCGGCCCGAACCGAGCTCGATCATCTGGTCGCGGCCCTCGCCGCCGGCGAACGGCTCACCGTCGACGGAGCCGACGAAGTCCATCACCACGTAGTCGCCGCGCTGGGCCTGGCGGTCGACGGTGTCGAGCTTCGCCGCGCGCTCGCGCAGGCGGTCGACCTCCTCGTCGATCTGCTCGTCGGGCACGCCCGGCTCACGCTTGGCGACCTCGAGCCCCTTGTACTCGCCGAGCTCGGCCTTCGGGCGCACGCCGATCTCGATCGAGAACTTCAGCGGCTCGCCCTCCTTGGGCAGCTCGCTCAGATCCACCTCGGGCTCGCCGACCGGCACCACGTGCGCGTCGTCGATCGCGGCGCGGTACCACGCACCCAGCGATTCACGCACCGCTTCGTCGAGCACCGCCTCCCGGCCGACGCGCTTGATCACGACGGGCGCCGGGGCCTTGCCGGCGCGGAAGCCCGGGACGCGGATGCTGCGAGCGAGGAGCTTGGCCGCCTGGGTCATACGGCGCTCGACCTCGGCGGGGCCGACTTCGGCGTCTACGCGAACGCGTGACTCGGGGAGCTCGGTGAGGGTGGTGCTGATGTCGGTAGCCATGAAATCGGCGGTCAACGATACAAAGCAGGCGTATGGCAGAGCGCCTTGCCGCCTGGCTGGTCACCGGTCCCGTCGGACACCTCGCGTCGGCAGTCGCCGATTGGGCGGTGCTCATCTGGCGGGCAAAGATTCGGCAAAGATGAGATCTCCCTCATCAAGCCCCGATCCGTCAGGCCGATGACAGGACTATGTCGCGCCTCTCAAACCTCCCGATCGCCGCCCGGCTGGGGGCCGGTTTCGGACTTCTCGCCGTCGCCATGCTCGCGATCACCCTGACCGCAATGCAAGCGTTCGGGACGTTCCGTGACGACGCGCAGCGGCTCTCGGACCGCGACGTCCGCTCGTTGGCCGCCGCCGGCTCGCTCGCGCAGGATCTCCAGGGCGTCGGTCGTGAGACCGTCGAGCACCTCTACGTCTATGACGGAGACCTCGAGACGCAGGACGAGCTCCAGGCGACCATCGAACAGATGTCCAAGGAGGCGCGCGTCGAATCCACGACGCTCACCGAGCTCCTGAAGGGCACGCCCGCGGGCGATCAGGCGGCGAAGATCCTCAAGGACTCCACCGCGTGGGGCGCCCTCGTGACCGAGGCGGTCAAGCGCTCGCGTCAGGAGACGGTGGACAACGTGGAGGAGCGCGACGGCTCGCGCACCCTGTACGTCGAGCAGATCAGCCCGCAGACCGACGCGCTCGCCAAGCAGATCGTCACCCTGCAGGGCACCGTCAGCAAGGGCACCGACGCGGCGGCCGACGCCGTCGCCGCCCGCGCCGGCTCGACCTCGCGCACGCTGCTGATCGTCCTGATCGTCGCGCTGCTGGTCGCGACCGCCATCGCGGTCCTGATCACGCGCAGCGTCGTCGGCCCGGTGCGCGCCCTGATGGCGCGTCTGCGCGGCCTCGAGGAGCAGGACCTGACGTCGCTGACGAGCGGCCTCGAAGCCGCCGCCGCCGGTGACTTCACGCACGAGGCGTCGCTGACGACCGAGCCGATCGACGTCTCCTCGCGCGACGAGGTCGGCCAGCTCGCCACCACCTTCAACGCCATGCTGGCCAAGGCCGACCGCTCGATCTCCGCCTACGGCGCGATGCGCGAGCAGCTCGGCAACCTGATCGGCGAGGTCACCAAGTCCGCCGAGTCGGTCAGCGCCGCCTCCCAGCAGGTCGCTTCGTCCTCGGACGAGGCCGGCCGCGCCGCGGGCGAGATCGCCCACGCCGTCAACGACGTCGCGCAGGGCGCCGAGCGCCAGGTGCGCATGGTCGAGTCCACGCGGCTCGCCGTGCAGGAGGCCTCGGCCGCGGCCGCCGCCTCTTCCGGCACGGCCTCCGAGACGGCCCGCGCGGCCGCCGAGGCACGCGACATGGCCCGCGAGGGCGTCGCCGCCGCCGAGTCCGCCACGGACGCCATCCGCTCCGTCGCCGCCGCCTCGGCGTCGGTGGGCGCGGCGATCGAGGACCTCTCGTCGCGCTCGGAGCGCATCGGCGGCATCGTCAGCACGATCACGGCGCTGGCCGAGCAGACCAACCTGCTCGCGCTCAACGCCGCCATCGAGGCCGCGCGGGCCGGCGAGCAGGGCCGCGGGTTCGCGGTCGTCGCCGAGGAGGTGCGCAAGCTGGCCGAGGAGTCGCAGGTCGCGGCCGCCGAGATCTCCGCCCTCATCGGCGAGATGCAGGCGCAGACGCGCGAGGTCGTGGGCGTCGTCGCCAACGGCGCCGCGCGCACCGAGGAAGGCGTGCACACCGTCGAGCAGACGCGTGATGCGTTCCTGCGCATCGACGCCGCCGTCGAGGGCGTCGGCCACCGGATCGCGGAGATCGCGACCTCGGTCGAGCAGATCGCCGCCGACTCGGCCCGCGCCGAGGGCGACGTCAGCGAGGTCGCAGCGGTCGCCGAGGAGTCCTCGGCCTCCGCCGAGCAGGTGTCGGCCTCCACGCAGGAGACGTCGGCGTCGACGCAGGAGATCGCGGCGAGCGCGAACGACCTGGCGCGCACGGCCGAGGAGCTCAACGCCCTCGTCGCCCACTTCAAGGTGACGGTCTAACGGTCGAGTCGCGGCGGCAACTGGGTCGCCGCCGCCGGGCGCATCGCGTCCAGCATCAAGCTGAGGTAGCGGCGCCAGTCCTCCACGGGCTGGCCGCCGGAGAACTCGCGGGTGGTCGCGCCGATCATCCGGAAGATCTGCAGCAGGTCGTCGGCCGCGAGATCGTCTCGCACCACGCCGGCGGCCTGCGCGCGTTCCAGCGGGCCGGCCGCGGCCTTGCGGAAGCGCGCGCTCTGCTCGGCCGTGGTGACCTTGGAGCCCACGCGGGACACGACGTCGTAGAAGCCCTGGTTGTCGGCCTGCATGACGGCGCACGTGTTCAGGAAGCGCACGAACGCCTGCCCCGGCTGATCGCCCTCGAGCGCCTCCGCGGAGACGCGCTCGAACTCGAGCAGGATGTCCTCGAAGATGGCGCACACGAGCGCCTCCTTCGTCGGGAAGCGGCGGTAGAGCGTGCCCTTGCCGACGCCTGCGCGGCGGGCGATCTCCTCGACCCCCACGTCGAGCCCGGCCTCGGCGAAGGCCATCCGCGCGGCGTCCAGGACGCGGGCGCGGTTACGAGCAGCATCGGCCCTCAGCGGGCGAACATGGGCCTCCATCGCCGACGATCCTATTACCGGTCAGGGGATGTGCGCTAGGGCTTCAATGGAGTCGTCCGGACCGCCACGTAGCGTGAGGCCGAAATGGCGGCGGTTGCGGGAACGAACGAGCGGCACTGGCTGGACGAGCTCAACGAGCAGCAGCGGGCGGCGGCGACGCACCGCGGCGGGCCGCTGCTGATCCTCGCGGGCGCGGGCACGGGCAAGACGACGACGCTGTGCACGCGCGTCGCGTGGCTGGTGTCCGAGGGCATACCGTCAGAGCGCATCCTGCTGTTGACGTTCACCCGCCGCGCCGCGCGGGAGATGCTGCAGCGGGCGCGCGCATTGGTGCCGGGCTCCTCGCGCGTGCTCGGTGGGACGTTCCATTCGGTGGCGCACCGCTTGGTGCGGCGGCACGCTTCCGCCCTCGGCCTGCCACCGGGGTTCGGCGTGCTGGACGCCGGTGATGCGGCCGATGTGCTCGACCTGCTGCGCGTCGAGGCCGGGCACGGGTCGGCGCGCGGGTCGCGGTTCCCGAAGAAGGGCACCCTGCTGGACCTCTACTCGCGCACGGTGAACGCGCAGGCGCCGCTGTCGGGCGTGATCGCGGAGCACTTCCCGTGGGTGGACGAGCACCGCGAGGCGATCTCGGCGCTGTTTCGCGAGTACACGGTCCGCAAGCGCGAGCTGGGCGTGATCGACCTGGACGACCTGCTGCTCATGTGGCGGGCGCTGGCGCGCGACGAGGTGATCGGGCCGCGGCTGGCGTCGTCGTTCGACCACGTCCTGATCGACGAGTACCAAGACGTCAACGGCCTGCAGGTGGACCTCGCGCGGGCGCTGGGCGGCTACGGCTGCGAGGTGACGGCGGTCGGCGACGACTTCCAGGCGATCTACGGCTTCCGGTCGGCGAGCGCCGCGCACATCCTCGACTTCCCGTCGCACTTCGAGGGGACCCGCGTGGTCACGCTGGAGCACAACTACCGCTCCACCCAGCCCGTGCTGGACGCGGCGAACGCGGTCGCGGCGCAGGCGTCGCGCGCGTTCCCCAAGCGCCTGCGGGCGGACCGTCCGGGCGGCGTGCGCCCGCGGGTCGTGTGGCTGCGCGACGAGGGCGCGCAGGCCGAGGAGGTTGCCTCGCGCGTGCTGGAGGCGCGCGAGAACGGGTCGGACCTGCGCTCGCAGGCGGTGCTCATGCGCACCTCGCACGACTCCGACCTGCTGGAGCTCGAGCTGCATCGCCGGCGGATTCCGTTCGTCAAGTACGGCGGCCTGAAGTACCTCGAGGCCGCGCACGTCAAGGACTTCGTCGCGCTGCTGCGCCTGGCCGACAACGGCGCGGACGACATCGCGTGGTTCCGCGTGCTGCAGCTGGTCGAAGGGCTCGGCCCGGCGAGCGCGCGCAAGGCGATCGGGTTGATGGCGGGCGCCGAGCCGGCGGATCCCGAGGCGGAGCTCGAGGAAGGCGCGGCGAGCTTCCGGCGCGGCCTCTCCGCCTCCGCGCGCGAGGAGGCCGGCGAGGGGCGCCTCGCCGCGGTCCCGGACCGGCTCGCGGAGTGGTACACGGCGCGCCAGGTCATCCCGGAGCGCGCCCGCGCGAGCGCGGACGAGCTGGTCGCGGCGCTCATCGTCGCGCGTGACGAGCAGCGTCCCGGCGTGCGCGCCGAGGCCCTGCGCGACGTGCTCGCGCCGCTCGTGAAGGCCCGCTACCCGGACGGCGCCGTGCGCGTCGAGGACCTCGACCAGCTCGTCGCCGCCGCCCACCAGGCCAACGACCCGCGCCACTTCGTGGCCGAGCTCGTGCTGGATCCGCCGCAGTCGAGCGCCGATCTCGCGCAGCCGCCGCACCTGGACGAGGACTACCTGACGATTTCCACCATCCACTCCGCCAAGGGCCTGGAGTGGGACCACGTGCACGTCCTCGCCGTGTACGACGGCAACTTCCCGGCCTGCATGTCCGCGGGCACGAGCGAGCAGATCGACGAGGAGCGCCGCCTGCTCTACGTCGCCATGACCCGCGCCCGGCGGACGCTGTCGATGTACGTCCCGGTTCGCTACCACCACCGCCCGCGCGGGATCGACGACGCGCACGGGTACGGCAAGGCGTCGCGGTTCCTCACGGACGAGGTGCTCGGGTGCTGCGACGTCACGCGGCTGCCGGATGATCCGCTGAACCCGCGTGGCGCGCCCGTCGTCACCGCCCGGCGGCTGAGCGTGTCGCCGGACGCGCTGTTCGACTAGCCGCGTCGCGCACAGCAGCGACCTGCGCCCGGAGTCGCGCGCCGCGCCCCGTCGTCGCGGTCCTCGCGCGCGCCCAGGGGCCGAGAAGTCCTGCAGCTCGATCGACGCTGAAGGGTCGCTCGGCAGTGGTCATCTCCAGGGCGCATCGGCACTCCTGGCAGCTTCGCCCAGCGCGCGAGGTTCGCGTTGCGGACCGTCAGGTCCGCAACGCCGCCGCGAGCCGGCGCGCCTCACGCACGTCGGCGTCCCCGCCCCGCAGCGCGACCGCCGAGAACGCGCGCAGCTCGTCGCCCGCCTGGCGCACCTGCTGGCCGATCTCCTCGAAGAGCATCCGCACGTGCTGCGTGTCGTCGGCCCGCGCCGCCTCGATCCGGCCCTGCAACTCGAGGAAGCGCAGCGTCTTGAGGTGCTCCTCGACCGCGTGCGACCGCGCCGCCAGGGCACCGAGCGCCGCGTCGAGCGCGGCCGCCCCGTCGGCGACGGCGTCGAGGGTGTTCGCCAGCGGCTCCGCGACGAACGGCGCGGCCGGCAGCGCCTCCGCCTGCAGCAGGCCCGCGGCGACCCGCACGCTCGCGGCCTCGAGCGCCGCCGCAGCCTGCTCGATCTCGCCCCCGAGCGCGAGGATGTCCGGCCCGGCCGCGTCCGAGCGCGTCTTCATCAACCCCGCCACGGCGCCGATCGCGGCCGCGTCCCGCACCCGGTGCGCGGCGAGGATCGCGTTGAGCGAGAACAGCCGGATCGACTCCGCCAGCTCCTCGACGAACCCGGAGCTGCGCCGCAGCGCGTCCGCGAGCGAGCCGTGCGCGGCCAGTCGCCCCGCGAGGGCGTGAAGCAGCGCGGCGACGGCCGC
>NZ_JAPCID010000092.1 GCF_027587175.1 Solirubrobacter deserti | reverse complement strand
TGCCGACGATCTTGCCGGGCCCCCAGACGCCGCCGGGCCCGCGCCCGCCGCCGCGCCCGATGTTGCCCCGCCCCCCGACGACGTCGCGCCCGCGCCTCTCGCCCCGCCCGACCTTGCCCCGCCCCCCGACGGCGTCGCGCCCGCGCGCGACCACCGTCCCGTGATCGTCACCTCCGCCGCCCGCCGCGCCGCGGCAGCGGCGCGGGCACCCCTCGACGCGCCCGCGCCCGGGCTCCGGCGCGCGTTGCTCGAGCTCGCGGCGGAGAACCCGCTCGCGGCCGCCGGGCTGATCGCCGGCCTGGTGCCCGCGCAGGGCGCGGTGCTCGCCGAGCCGCTCTCGTACGACTTGACCGTCCGCGGCCACGGGACGTTCGCCGTCACGATCGGCCACGGCGGAACCGAGGTCCAGCGCCTCACCAAGCGCCGGCCCCGCAAACAGGCCGCCTTCCATCTCGCGGGCGAGCCGCACGTGCTGGCGCAGCTGCTCACCGGGGACCGCAAGCGGCTCGGGCGGTTCAAGCCGAGCGCGCGGATCACGGGCCGTCGCAGGCGTGCCCGGCCGCCGCTGAAGGCGCTCGCCGAGTCCACGCTCAGCCTCGCGGAGGCCGTGAAGGCCGGCGCGCGGCTCGAGCCGGCGCAGGTCTACGCGGCGCTGCCGTACGCGGTCGCGCCCGAGTGGACTAAGGGTCACGTGTTCACGGTCGCGCAGGAGATCCGGGAGCTGGGTTCGCGGGCGTGGTACATCACGGCCCGCGACGGCGTCCGGTTGAGCGTCGTCGAGCACACCACCGGCGCAGCCGCCGACGCGACCGTGACGATGTCACGCGCCGCGTTCGACCGGCTGCTGCAAGGCGAGCCGCCCGCGCCCGGTGACCTGCCGGTCGTCCGTGGCGACCGCGAGGCGGTCGCCACGCTCAAACGCTGGACCGACCGGGCACGCGGCTAGCCCGCGTCGTCGCGCACCAGCCGCGCCCAGCCGCCGGCCAGCGCCCCCACCGCCCAGACGAGCATCAGCACGACCGACCCGCGCTCGGTCAGTCCGCGCCCGCTCGGCTCCTCCGTCAGCAGGAAGATCGCGCTCGTCCCGGGCAGCACGTCGGCGATCTCGGTCAGCCACTCGTAGCCGAACTGCGGCAGCAACGCCGGCAGCACGAGCAGCAGCAGGAACACGCCCACAAGCCCGCCCGCCGTGCTGCGCAGCAGAAAGCCGAGCCCGACCGACAGCAGCGTCCCCGCGAGCAGCACGAAGGCGACCGTCCCGAGCACGCCTGCACCCTCCAGGTCGAGGATCGGCCGGGCGGCGACCCAGCCGACCAGCCCGCAGGTGAACGCGAACGCCACGCCGAGCACCGTCGCCACGGCCGTCGTCACGACCACCCGCGCCCAGAAGAGCACGGACCGCCGCGGGGTCCACTGCAACGTCGGCACGATCCCGCCGGTCGCGTACTCGGCCGTCACCGCCGTCACGGCGACCGCCAGCAGCGCGAACTGCGCCGGCAGCACGACGATCGGCGCGATGCCCCAGGCCGGGTCGCCGACGGGTGGATCGGGCTGCCCCGCCGTCGACACGCCCGCCATCAAGGCGATCCCGTGCATCATCGCCCACGCGGCCGCAAGGAACCACCAGGTCGACCGCACGCTCCACAGGCGCGTCCACTCGGCCGCGCACGTGCGCGCGAACAGCTCACCCATGGCCGGCGAACTCCACCGCGTCCCCGGTCAGCGCCAGGTACGCCTCCTCGAGCGACTGCTCGAGCTCCGACAGATGGTGCAGCGGCACTCCGGCCGCGTGCGCCAGCGCCCCGACCTCCGCGCTGCTGCTCTCGGACACGTGCAGCTCGTCGACCCCGGCCCGCGCGACGCGGTGCCCCCGCAGCGCCTCGAGCAGGGCATCCGCCTCCGGCGTGCGCACGCGCACCACGCGCGCGCCGAGCCCGCGCATCAGCTCGCCCGTCGTCGTGTCCGCGATCAGCCGCCCGCGCCCGATCACCACCACGCGGTCCGCCGTCTGCTGGACCTCGCTCATCAGATGGCTGCTCACGAGCACCGTGCGCCCCTCGTCCGCCAGCGACCGCAGCAGCCCGCGAATCCAGCGCACGCCGTCCAGGTCCAGCCCGTTGATCGGCTCGTCGAACAGCAGCACGCCCGGGTCCCCGAGCAGCGCGCCCGCGATTCCGAGCCGCTGCTTCATCCCGAGCGAGTAGCCCTTGATCCGCCGCCGCGCTGCGCGCTCGAGCCCGACCTGCGCGAGCACCTCGTCGACCCGCGCCGTCGGGATCCCGTTCGTCCGCGCCGCCACGCGCAGGTGCGCGCGCCCGGTCCGCCCGGGATGCACCGCGCCGGGATCGAGCAGCGCGCCCACCTCCCGCAACGGCGCCCGCAGCTCCGCGAACGCACGCCCGTTGACCCGTGCGCTGCCCGCGGTCGGCCGGTCGAGCCCGAGCACCATCCGCATCGTCGTGGACTTCCCGGCGCCGTTGGGCCCGAGGAACCCGGTGACCGTGCCCGGGAGCACGTCGAAGCTCAGATCATCGACGGCCACCACGTCGCCGTAGCGGCGCGTCAACCCGCGTACCTCGATCGTCATGCCTCCAGAGCACCGCGGCGCCCCCGAAAGGTGACAACGACGCTAGGCGCCGTGCGTGACCGCGAGCGCGCGGGACTCGCCCCGCCGCAGGTGGTCGAGCAGCGCGGCGCGCGCGGACGGCGGCGGCGCGTAGATGAGCGCGTCCATCAGCCCGGCATGGTCGGCGGCGAGCTCGTCCAAGTCGGAGGCGACGCGCTCGGCGACGGCGAGCACGATCCGCAGCTCCCGCAGCGCGGCCTCGGCGGTCGTGCGCAGCCGGCGCGACCCGGCGGAGGCGACGATCGCCAGGTGGAACGCGGCGTCGGCGGCCACCGCGGCGCGCGCGTTGCCGGACTTGGCCGCGTCGGTCATCGACGTCAGCGCGGCCTGCAGCCACACGTCGTCGGCGGGCCGCCGGCGCACCATCGCCTCCAGCCCCGCCAGCTCGAGCGTCCGCCGTGTCGCGTAGAGGTCGCGTACGTCCTCGACCGACAGTCGCACGACCTCGAGCCCGCGGTGCAGCGAGTGCACGAGCAACCCTTCGCGCTCCAGCCGCCCGAGCGCCGCCCGCGCCTGGTCGCGCGGGACGCCCAGCCGCGTCTGCACCTCGCTGTCGGACACGGCCGTGCCCGGGGGATAGGACCCGCCGAGGATCTCGTCGCGCAGGGACTCGGCGACCGTGTCGGCGACCGTGAAGCGCTCGAGCGGGACGAGCGTCACGCCGAATACCCCAAACCGGTGAGTCCTTGTGCGGACACTGCGCCCGCGTAAGAGGTCCGTGCACGGACCAGGCGGTCCTCTCGCCCAGCGAAGGGCAACCCGGCATGTGGCTGCCCCGCGTTGAACGTTTGCCACGGGGCGCGGACGACCTGTTCCTGCATTGACACGATGCTCTGAGGATCGCGTGGAACTGTCAAGCAACACAGTGTCAACGGACGAACGTCCGAACGGTCCGGGACGTCGAACACCCGGACTTCCGTTCAGTTTGGGCAGCACGCGGACAAGCCCGCGCGGCGGTCAACCCGGGAGGACGCTCGGCAATCCGCCCACGTTCCGCAGCGCGCGCCGATTCGGTCCGAAGCGTCACCTAGTGTTCCCTCCCCGATGAGCTCCCCGACGGTCGCGCACCTCCACGTCCACTCCGAGTACTCGCTCCTCGACGGAGCCTGCAACATCGACAAGCTGGCCGAGCGCGCCGCGGCCTATGACCAGCCGGCCATCGGGCTGACCGACCACGGCGTCATGAACGGCGCCGTCGAGCTCTACAAGGCGGCCAAGAAGCACGGGGTCAAGCCGCTGCTGGGCCTCGAGGCCTACTTCGTGGACGACCGCACGGTGCGAGACCGCAAGGTCGAGCGCAACCACCTGACGCTGCTGGCGGCGACCAACGAGGGCTTCAAGAACCTCACGACGCTGTCCTCGAAGGGCTTCCTCGAGGGCCTGCACCGCGGCAAGCCGGGCGTGGATCTCGAGCTGCTGTCCCAGCACGCCGAGGGCGTCATCTGCCTCACGGGCTGCCTGGCCTCGCGCACGAGCCAGCGGATCATGGACAACCGCCTCGACGAGGCGCGCGAGCACCTGGACCAGCTGATCCAGATCTTCGGCCCCGAGGACGTCTATCTCGAGGTCCAGAAGAACGGGTTGACCGAGCAGGAGCAGGTCAACGAGGCGATGCGCTCCTTCCAGCAGGACACGGGCCGTCCGTTCGTCGGCACCGCGGACGTCCACTACCTGCGCAAGGAGGACTTCCGGAACCACGCGGCGCTGCTGTGCGTGCAGACCAAGTCCACGCTCGCGGCGCCGAAGATGTCGTTCTCCACCAACGAGTTCTATTTGAAGTCGACGGAGGAGATGGCGCAGTCGTTCGCCGACTTCCCCGGGGCGCTGGAGTCCACGATCGAGATCGCCGAGCGCTGCGACGTCGAGATCGCGCTCGGCGGCCAGCTGATCCCGCGCTACGACTGCCCGGACGGCCTGTCGGAGAAGGAGTACCTGCGCAGCCTCGTCGAGGCCGGCATGCGCGAGCGCTACGGGGACCCGATCCCCGCGCACGCCGTCGAGCGCATGGAGATGGAGCTCGGCGTCATCGACAAGATGGGCTTCAACGCCTACTTCCTGATCGTCTGGGACTTCGTCAACTGGGCCAAGCGCAACGGCGTCGCCGTCGGCCCGGGCCGTGGCTCGGCTGCGGGCTCGATCATCGCCTATAGCCTGCGGATCACGGACGTGGACCCGCTCGCGTACGACCTGCTGTTCGAGCGCTTCCTGAACGCCGAGCGCGTGTCGATGCCGGATATCGACATCGACTTCTCGGTGCGCGGGCGCGAGCGCGTGATGGCGTACGTCAAGGAGAAGTACGGCGCCGATCGCGTCGCGCAGATCATCACCTTCGGCCGGATGTTCCCGCGCGCGGCCACCAAGGACGCTGCGCGCGTGCTCGGGCACGACTACGGCGTGGGCGACAAGCTCTCCAAGCTGATCCCGGACCCGATCATGGGTCGCGCGCCGAGCTTCCAGGAGTGCTTGGAGCCGGGCCAGGATCTGGCCAACGAGGTCGCCAAGGACCCGGTGGCCGCGCAGATCGTCGAGGTCGCCCAGGGCCTGGAGGGCATCGTCCGCAACTCCTCGATCCACGCGGCCGCGGTCGTGATCTCCGACCGCAGCCTCACGGACATCGTGCCGCTGCAGCTCGCGGACGCGAACTCCACCGACGAGGACGGCAACAAGGTCTACCGGACGGTGACCCAGTTCAGCATGAAGCCGATCGAGGAGATCGGCCTGCTGAAGATGGACTTCCTGGGCCTGCGCAACCTCGACGTCATCGAGGACGCGCTGGACATCATCGAGCGCTCCACAGGCGTGCGGCCGGACATCGCGGCGATCCCGCTCGACGACGCGCGAACGTACGAGATGATGGCCCGCGGCGACTCGGTCGGCGTGTTCCAGTTTGAATCCGAGGGCATGCGCGAGTCCCTGCGCAAGGTCAACCCGACCGAGTTCGAGGACCTCGTCGCGCTCGTGGCGCTCTACCGCCCGGGCGCCATGGACCAGATCCCGGCGTACGCGCGCGGCAAGCGCAACCCGGAGACGATCCAGTACATCGACGACCGCCTGGTGCCGATCACGGAGTCCACCAAGGGCGTGATCCTCTACCAGGAGCAGGCGATGCAGATCGCCAAGCAGCTGGCGGGGTTCTCGGGCCCGAAGGCGGACGATCTCCGCAAGGCGATCGGCAAGAAGAACCGCAAGGCGATGGCCGAGCTGCA
Source organism: Solirubrobacter deserti (assembly GCF_027587175.1). GTDB lineage: Bacteria > Actinomycetota > Thermoleophilia > Solirubrobacterales > Solirubrobacteraceae > Solirubrobacter > Solirubrobacter deserti. The sequence goes on along the minus strand of NZ_JAPCID010000092.1, from coordinate 7,235 downwards.
GCCGCTGTTCGTGGAGGGCTGCCGGGCCAACGGCGTGGCGCCGGACGTGATCGAGTCGCTGTGGGCGACCAACGAGAAGTCCGCCGACTACTCGTTCAACAAGTCGCACGCGGCCTGCTACGCGCTGATCTCCTACCGCACGGCGTGGCTGAAGGCCAACTACCCGGCCGAGTACATGGCGGCGCTGATCTCGTCGGTCATGGACACGAAGGACAAGGTCCCGTTCTTCGTCAACCAGGCCGAGCAGATGGGGATCGAGATCCTGCCGCCGGACGTGAACCTGTCCGACCACGAGTTCATGGTGGTCGACGGCAACATCCGCTTCGGCCTGGACGCCGTCAAGGGCGTCGGCTACGCCGCGGTCGAGGCGATCAAGGTCGCGCGCGAGGACGGCCCGTTCACGTCACTGTGGGACTTCTGCGAGCGCGTGGACGGCCGGGTCGTCAACAAGCGCTCGATCGAAGCGCTGATCAAGTGCGGCGCGTTCAACTCCACGGGGGCGACGCGCCGCGGCATGCTCGAAGTCCTGGACGCGGCCCAGCAGGCCGGCCAGCGCGCCCAGCAGGACGCGCAGATGGGCCAGGGCTCGATCTTCGACCTGTTCGACATGGGCGGCGGGAGCGACGCGCCGGCCGCGGCCCCGAGCCACCCGCCAGTCCCGACCCACGAGTACGAGCGCAACGAGCTGCTGTCGATGGAGAAGGAGTCGATCGGCGTCTTCATCTCCGAGCACCCGCTCAAGCGCGTGAGCGAGGCACTGCAGGTCAAGACGGACTGCACGATCGCCGAGCTCGTCAACCAGCGCGACGGCGAGTGGCGGCGCGTCGGCGGCATGATCACCGAGCACAAGAAGATCCGCACCCGCTCGGGCAAGATGATGATGTTCGCGACGCTCGGCGACCTCGAGGGCGCGGTCGAGATCGTGGTCTTCGACGAGGTGATGGCCTCGATCGAGGAGCTGATCGCGGCGGACGCGACGATGCTCGTCAAGGGCAAGGTCGAGCAGAAGGAGCAGGGCAAGGTCTCCCTCGTGGTCTCCTCGGTCGAGAAGTTCGACCCGAGCGACGCCGAGATCGAGAAGGCGAAGGCCCAGCTGGCCAAGGTCGCGGCCACGGCGCCGAAGGCCCTCAAGCGCCGCGTGGACGCCTCCCAGCTCCCCGCGACGGTGATCGAGGACCTGCGCGACCTGTTCGAGCGCTACCCGGGCGAGACCGAGTTCGTGCTCGAGATGCACACCCGCACGGGCCTGCGCCGGCTCAAGTTCGGTGCCGGCTACCGCGTCCAGGCGCGCGACGCCGGGCTGCGCGCCGAGCTCGACGACATCCTGGGCGCCGCCGCCGCGCCGGCCGCGGCCTAGACGCCGACGTTCAGCGACAGCGTGTAGCCGTTCGCCACGTCGCCGGTGACGGTGGCGAGCTGGCTGCGGTAGCCGTCGCTGAACACCATGTCGGTGTCCAGTGAGGTGCCCGCGAGGTTCTGCGCGCTCTGCTCGTAGCCGGCGGTCGCGTACACGGCCTCGCACGCGGCCTGCGGGATCGCGAGCTGGGACGTGCGCAGCTTCCCGGTCCCGGCCACGGCGGCGTCGAGGCTCTCGTAGACCTCGAAGTGGATGTGCGGCCAGCGGCCCTCATAGGCCGCGGGGAAGATCGTCGTGAACCGCAGCTTCCCGTCAGCGTCGGACTCCTGCACGCCGCGCAGATAGTTCTCGCCGCCGATCGTCTCGTCGTAGAGCGAGTACCGGCCTTCGCGGTCGCAGTGCCACAGATACACGGACGCGCCCGCGAGAGGCCCGCCGCCGCCGGCGACATCGAGCAGCGTGAGGTCGATCGTGGTCGGCACGCCTTCGGCGACCCCGGACGCGTCACCGACGCTGCGCGTGATGTCGGACCGCACGACGCCGCTCTCGGTGAGCACGTTGGGCCCGTTGGTGCCGTCGCCCGGGAACGGGCCGGCGGTCTCCTCGGGGATCTGCTCGCCCGACGTGGCGGTCGCCCTGGCGGTGGCGGTCGTCGGCTCGCCCGACGACCCGCCGCACGCCACGAGGACGGCCGAGCCGAGGCCACCCACCATCACGCCGAGCGCCCGGCGGCGGCTGATCAGGCGAGGCAGGTCGTGGCCGAGCCCTTTGTCGTGGTCATCGCTCATGTCCCCAAGGTCGCACCCGATCCTGGGAACCGGCTGGGAACTAGCTGTGGAGCTGTGCGGCGAGCCCGCGGGCGCGCAGGTCGTGCGCCCACGCCATGTCCACCGCCTCGACGCCCTTCCCGAGCCGCCCGGGCCCTTCGAAGATCACCGGCAGGCCCTCGAAGCGCGGCTCCGACAGGAACGCGATCATGCCTTCCAGCCCGATCTCGCCGTCGCCCAGGTTGGTGTGGCGGTCGCGGTTCGAGCCCAGCTCGGTCATCGAGTCGTTCACGTGCAGGGCGCCGAGCCGGTCGCAGCCGACGACCTTGTCGAACTCGTCGATCACAGCGCGCAGCGACTCCGCAGTGCGCACGTCGTAGCCGGACGCGAACAGGTGGCAGGAGTCCAGGCAGGCGCCGAGCCGCTCATCGCCGCCGGCGCCGTCGATCAACGCGGCGAGCTCCTCGAACGAGCGGCCCAGCGTGCCGCCGGCACCCGCGGTGTCCTCGAGCAGCAGCTTGCACTGCTCGGACTCCGCCAGCGCCTCCTTGATGACCTCGGAGGCGCGCTTGATCGCCTCGTCCACCGGTCCGCCGTCTTTGAGCGCGCTGCCCGGATGCAGGACGACGCCGACGGCGCCGAGCTGCGCGCCGGCGTTCAGGGCGACCTTCAGCGACTCCAGCGACTTGGACCGGATCTCCGGGTCCTCGGAGGCGCAGTTGAGCAGGTACACGGCGTGGATGACGAGCGCCTCCACGACGTAGGACTCCTCCATCGCCTTGTGGAAGGCAGCGACTTCCTCGTCGGAGTAGACCCTCGCCTTCCAGGCCCGCGGGGACTGGTTGAAGATCTGGATCGACCGGCAGCCGCGCTCTTCCCCTCGGGTCACGGCGTTCGCCGGGCCGCCCGCGGGGGAGACGTGGGCGCCGATCAACATAGGATGGTGATCATGCGCGTTCGTTTTCCTCCGTCGCCTACAGGCGCGTTGCACATCGGCAACGCGCGGACGGCACTGTACAACTGGCTTCTCGCCCGCGGCTCGGGCGGCCAGCTCGTCCTGCGCATCGAGGACACGGACCGCGAGCGCTCAACGCCCGAGAACGTCGACCTGATCTTCGAGAGCCTCGAGTGGCTCGGGATCGACTACGACGAGGGGCCGATCTACCAGTCCCAGAACGCCGAGCGCCACGCCGGCGTCGTCCAGCAGTTGCTCGACGAGGGCAAGGCCTACCGCACGACGGCCGGCCCGGACGTGGTCAAGGCCTACAAGGAGGCCAACGACAACCGCGGCTTCCGCGGGCAGGAGGAGTCCGAGGGCGCGATCCGGCTGCGGATGCCCGACGAGGGCGTGACGGTCGTCAACGACATCATCCGCGGCGAGACGGCGTTCGAGAACGTCCTACTCGACGATCTCGTGATCGCGCGCGCCGATGGCACGCCGGTCTACCACCTCGCCGTCGTGGTCGACGACAGCGACGCGCAGATCACGCATGTCGTCCGGGGCGCGGATCACTATTCCAATACGCCCAAGCACCTTCGGATCTACGACGCACTAGGAGCGACGCCGCCGACGTACGCGCATCTTCCGCTGCTCCACGGGACCGATGGCAAGAAGCTTTCCAAGCGTCATGGCGCGGCTTCCGTGTCAGATCTCCGGAATTCGGGGTATCTCAGAGAAGCAGTGGTCAACTACCTCGCACTTCTGGGCTGGGGCTACGACGACAAGACCGAGTTCTTCACGGTGGAGGAGCTGCAGCGGAACTTCTCGCTGGAGCGCGTCTCTAAGAACCCGGCCGTGTTCGACGAGCTCAAGCTGCGCCACATGAACGGGCGCTACGTGCGGGAGTTGAGCGTGGAGGACCTGACGGCGCGCCTGGAGGAGTTCACCGGGCGCGAAGGGCTCAAGCCGGCGGTCGAGATCACGCAGGAGAAGATCTCGACGCTCGCGGAGTTCTGGCCGCTGGCGGGCTCCTTCTATGACGGTCCGAGTGATGACCCGAAGGCGCGCGAGAAATTCCTCGAGCCGCCGGAGTCGCGCACGGCGCTGGAGCAGGTCCGGGCCGCTCTGGACGGCTTGCCAGAGCCATGGAGCGCGTCCAGTGTGGAGGAAGCGCTGCGCGTCGTGCCCGAAGCGCTGGGCATGAAGCCCAAGGCGGTCTACCAGCCTTTACGGGTCACTTTGACCGGTACGACCGTTTCACCCGGTATCTTCGACACGGTCGCGCTGCTGGGGCGCGAGGAAACCCTCAAGAGGGTGGGACGATCGCTTGAGGCTTGAGTGGGGAACGAGGAGGACGAAGTGGCGGGGGCCTCAACCATCGGTCGAGTGGTGCCGATACAGAGTCAAGGTGACGCGACCTTGACTACCGGCCACACTCCAGAACAGCTTCCTGCGGTCGATGACTCACTCATGAGCACCGCAACCGCACCGGCCGCCGTCCGGCCCCGCCCCCGCGGCGACGCGCCGTACGCCGTCGTCGGCCGTCCCCGTAACGAGGGGCACGGCAAGCGACTCACGGCTGCCTTCGAGGCCCTCGAGGTCTTCCCGGCGCTGGCCGAGTCGCGGAACCGCCTGCTCGCCCTGACCGGCGAGGAGAACCCGTCCACGGGTGACGTCGTCCGGGCCATCGAGTCCGACGTCGCGCTCGTGATCTCCGTGATGCGCCTGGCCAACGGCCTGGATTCGCCCAAGCGCGGCCAGGTCGAGTCCGTCGTCTCCGCCGTCGAGGTCCTCTCGCCGGAGGCGGTCCAGCGCCTCGCCACCAACGCCGAGACGTTCGAGTTCTTCGAGCGCGGCAAGACGTGGGACGCTGCTCCCGAGCGCTTTCGCCTGCACGCCGTCGCCGTCCAGCGCGCCGCCGACCGCCTCGCCGCGGCCGCGGGCTACGCGCACCGCGACCGCCTGCTCATCACCGCCCTGCTGCACGACGTCGGCAAGCTCGTGCTCATGCACGCCTACCCGGGCTACCCGAAGCAGGTCCACGGCCCTGCCCGCACGCCCGAGGAGCGCCTCCACTACGAGCGCCGCGAGCTCGGCGTCGATCACGCGCTGGTCGGCGGCGTTCTTGCCCGCCGCTGGAACCTCCCGAACGCGGTAGCGAGCGCGATCGAGCGCCACCACTCCGACGACGCGCAGGGCGACGCCGCCTTCGTGCGCCTCGCCGACATGCTCGCGCACTACTCGCAGGGCTCCCCGGTCTCCTCGACCGAGCTCCTGCGCGCCGCCCGCACCGTCGGCTTCGGCCCGTCCGAGCTGCGCTCGGTGCTCTACGACCTGCCGTACCCGTCCCAGGACCGCCCGCGCGCGGTCGAGCCGTGCCCGCTCTCCACGCGTGAGCTGGACGTGCTCAAGCGCCTGGCCCAGGGCATGGTCTACAAGCAGATCGCGCTCGAGCTCTCCCTGAGCACGTCGACGGTCCGCACGCACCTCCACAACATCTACGGCAAGCTCGGCGCCGTCGATCGCGCGCAGGCCGTCCTGCACGCGACCGAGCGCGGCTGGTTGTAAGCCTTCGTGAGCGAGTCGCTCCCCGAGTTCCGGTTCTATCCGGACCCGGTGAGCGACGGCACGCTCGAGCGCGCGACGGCCGTGTGCGGGGCGTGCGAGCGCGCCCGCGGTTGGATCGCGACCTCGCTGCTGTACGCGGCCGACGTCCCGGAAGACGCGCGGTTCTGTCCCTGGTGCATCGCCGACGGCAGCGCTGCGGCGCGCTTCAACGAGATCGAGGCCGGCGCTGCACCCGCGCTCGCGGCGATCGTCGAGCGCCGCACTCCGGGCTTTGTCACCTGGCAGGACTGGGCCTGGGTCGTCCACTGTGGCGAGCCGGCCGTCTACCTCGGCCAGCCCCGCGCCGGTGAGTTCCGCCAGTACCCCGACGCCTGCGACGACCTCCGCGCGCAGACGAGTGTCCACGATTGGCCGCCTGGGCAGGTCGAGGAGCTCATCGACGCCCTCGACCCCGAGGCCAGCGTGACCGGCTACCTGTTTCGCTGTGACGTCTGCGGCGCCCACCTGGCCCGCTGGGACGCCGACTGACCGCCCCGCGTGTCAGCATTGACACGTGCTCTCGATCACGACCAAGTCGCCCTACGCGATCCGCGCGCTGGCCGAGCTCGCCCGCACCGGCGGAGCCGGCCCCGTCCCGATCGGTGAGCTCGCGCGCCGCCGCGACGTGCCCGTCCAGTTCCTCGAGCAGCTCTTCGCGGTCCTGCGCCGCGCCGGCATCCTTCGCTCCCAGCGCGGCGTCAAGGGCGGCTACGCCTTCGCTCGCGAGCCGGCCGAGGTCACCGTCCTCGAGGTCGTCGAGCTGCTCGACGGCCGCCTCGGCGCCGAGGCCGAGGGCATCTTCGCCGAGGCCGCGGCCGCGGCCCGCGCCGTGCTGGCCAAGACGACGATCAACGACGTCGTCGAGCGCGAGAACCAGGCCGCGGGCGCGACCATGTACTACATCTAGAGGTCTATGCGGCCATGGTTGCTGGCGCTCGTGATCGTGCTGATGACGGCCGGCGTCGCGGCTGCGCTCGTCACCAGCGAGGAGTCCGGCACGGGCGCCGAGAACGTCGGTGACGACGGCCGCACGGAGCTGCAGGCCCCGACCCCCGACCCGCCGGAGCCCGGGGCGACCGAGCAGCCCGAGCAGCGCCGCAACTGCGAGGCGACGGACTCCAACCCGGGCGGCGACAACAACTACATCGAGAACGCGCCGGAGCGCGAGTCGCTCGGCGAGGGCTTCGTGATCGAGGGCTTCGTCCGCCAGTCGCTCGGCTGCGAGCGCTTGGAGGACGTCCGCGTCCAGGTCTGGCTCGCCACCGAGACCGGGGGAGAGCAGGACAACCGCGCCTCGGTCCGCACCGACGACGAAGGCCGCTACCGGATCGAGACGCCCCCGACGATCCCGCAGTTCGGCGAGCCCAACATCCACGTGGCCGTCGACGGTGACGAGCGCTTCGAGCCCGTCTTCATCCGCCGCGTCGTGGACCTCGACGACAAGCGCGCGGTCGTGAACCTCACGCTGCGCCGCCGATGACGCGCGGGGAGGACGCGGCGCGCGGCGAGGCGGCGGCGCGCGGCGAGGCGCCGGTGCGCGGCGAGGCGGCGGCGCGCGGCGAGG
>NZ_JAPCID010000091.1 GCF_027587175.1 Solirubrobacter deserti | reverse complement strand
GGGGGGGGCGCGACCCCCGGCACCCGCGGCCCCCCGGCTCCGCCCGGCACGTCCGACGCCGGCACGTCCTGCCCCGCGCGGGCGGCCGGCGGCGCGTCCGGCTCGGCCGGCGCCACCGGCTTGGGCGGAGCGTCGCCGTCACCGCCGATCCTCGGGATCGCGGGCAGGTCCACGCGCGAGACGACGTCGGCCACCTTGCCCGGCAGCTCGCCGAGGTTCGGCACGACGTTCTCGGAGAAGTGCCAGATGCCGACGCCCTCCATGGCGGCCGCCATCATCACGCCCGCCAGCGAGGACTTGGACTCGCGGATGTCCAGCGTGTGGAACGCCTTGCCGCCGCCGAGCGACATCTCCTGCGCGAGCTGCTCGAGCCCGGCCTCGCGGCACGTCCCGACCGGGTCGCGGCGGAAGCGCGCGCGGAAGCCCGGGTCGGCCAGCAACCGCTCGATCAGCCGGGCGGCGACATCGGCTTCGGAAGGGGTGGCGGCCACCGGCTACTTCTTCCCTCGGAAGCGTTCCCAGAGCGGCTTGCCCAGCACGAAGAACACCGGCGCGAAGAACGCGACCCACAGCGTTCCCATCACGCCGTAGACGACCGACGCAGGCGCGTAGTCGAGGAAGATGTCCTTGTAGCGGAACGTGATCGCGATCGCGAACAGCGCCATCACGACCGACCAGCCGAGCCCGAACAGCGCGTAGCGCGCGAGCACCGGGGAGTCGTTCTCGCGCCGGCCCTCGCCGCGGATGCGCCGGTCGAACTGCTCCTTCGCGCGCCGGCGCAGCCCCGGCTCGTTCAAGCCGTCGACGAGGATGTGGTAGCCGTCGCGTTCGATGAACGGGTTGAGGTTGAAGAACGCGCCGACGTAGGCCGCGAACGCGAGGTTGAAGAAGATGTCGCGCACGGTCCCCTCGGGGAGCAGCAGCGCGCACAGCGCAAACACGGCGCCGAGGCTGAAGTCCGACGCCGGCCCGGCCGCGCTGACCGCGATCCGCCGCCGCCGCGGCTCGAACCACGCCTCGCTCGTGTCCACGAACGCGTACGGGAAGATCGCGATCGCCTTCAGCCCCGCCTTGTCCACGCGCCGCCCGAAGGAGGCCATCGTCAGCCCGTGCGCGAGCTCGTGCACGCCGACGACGGCGAAGCGACCGAGCAGGAACACGAGCCCGCCCCAGCCGATCTTGGACGCGACCACGAACGGCGTCCCATAGCGGCCCGCGATCAGGTAGATGAACGCGCCGAGCCCGAGCACGCCCAGCACCCCGAGCACGATCAGCGCCGGACGCGTGAAGAAGACCCAGCCGCCGCCGCGGTAGATCGCCTCGATCGTGGGGCCGAGGCCGGTGAAGATCTTCTCCCGCGGCTGGATCAGCTTGCGCCACCACGAGGTCGGCGCCTCCGCGATCGGCTGTCCGCCGGCCACGCCCGACAGGAAGCCACGCTCGCCCAGGTCGGTCAGCAACCGGACGAGCCGGGTCGATCCTGTCGAGCCGAAGCGCTGCTCGCACAGCGCGATCAGCTCCAGCAGCGAATGGGTGCCGTCGAGGCGCTCGAACACCCACGCGTCGTTGTCCGAGAGCCGCAGGAAGGTGCCGTTGCGCGTGTCCTTGAGCACCCAGCGCTGGCGCCCCTCGGACGCGTCCAGCCGCTTGAGGGCGTACCCGGAGCGCACGCGCGGCCGCATCCCGAACTGGGTGCCGCCCGTCCCGACCGCGGGCGCGAACGCGGTCGCGCCCGCGGGCACGAACATCGTCCGCCCGGCCTCGGCGGCCTCGCGCCGGCGCTCCACGCGCAGCTCCGCGTCCCCGAGCCTGATCTTCGCCCCGTCGCGCAGCGGCGACGGACCCGTGACGCGCACCCCGTCCAGCCACGTCCCGTGCGAGGAGCCCGCGTCCTCGAGCACCGCGTCGGCCGTGATCCGCGCGTGCGTGCGCGACACCGACGGATCGTCGAGCAGGACCGTCGAGCCGGGCGCGCGACCGATCACCAGCTCAGACACCACGGGGACCCGCTGCCCGCCGTCCAGCACGAGCTCCAGCGGGGCGGGCGCCCCGTTCAGGGGCGCCCCGCAGCTGCCGCAGTAGCTCGCTCCGCGCTCGAGCTGGCGACGGCAGCTGGGGCACAGCACCGCAGATCAGCCCCCGAGCGTCAGCGGCTGGTACACCATGTCGTCGCCGCCCGGGCTGACGGTCTCGCCCTCGCGCAGGGCGCCGACCGGCACGCGGACGAGCGCACCGACGTCCTCGAGGCACGTCGCGTCCGCCTGGATGACGAGCAGCTCCTGCCCGTCGCTGCGCCACACGACCTTGCACGCGCGCACGGACGTCTTCTTCGCCTTCTCGATGTCGAACCCGTTCTTGGCGTCGCCGATGAACAGCGTGAAGCGCGAGGACCCGTGGTTGGAGATCATCGCGATCTGCTTGCCGTCGGGCGAGATCGCGGCATCGATCGTCATCTTGTTCGGCCGCTCGATGTCGGACACGAAGCGGCCCTTGGTCCAGTCGCCGGGGCTGGAGGAGAACGGGTCGCGGCCGTTCTTGAGGCGCCAGCGCACGATCCCCGCGGCGCTCTGGTCGTTCTTGCCCGCAAAGGCCAGGATCGTCTTGCCGTCCGGCGCCCAGCGCACGACGCGCGACGGCGAGAACGACGGCTCCGCGAGGCAGTTCGCGTCCATGCCGTTCGAGTTGATCTTGCCCAGGCACAGGTCCACGTCCGAGCCGCTGGAGCGGGTGAAGGCGAGCACGTTGGTGTCCGCGGTCGGCGCCCACGCGAGGTTGGAGTCGTTTCCGCCCTCCGGGCCGAGCGCCACCGGGTCCGAGTTCTCCTTCGAGATCTCCTTGAGCATGATCTGGCCGTCGGCGGAGTAGGCGACGTGGTCGCCGGCCGCGCTCCACGCGGGGTCGGTCTCCTCGGCGTCGTCGTCGGCCACCGGGTCCAGCCGGGTGCCGTTGGCGCCGTTGACGCGCAGGACGTTCTTGCCGTTGGTGAAGACCAGCTGCGGCTGCCCGGCGGAGACGAACAGCTGCGCCTTCTGGCCCTTCTTGACCTTCGTGCCCGGCTCGGGCTGGACGCCGATCAGGCGGCCGACCGGCGCGTCGTTGAAGCGCTTGACGGTGTTGGGCACGACGCCGAGGTCGGCGACCTTCTTGGCGTAGGTCTCGACGTCGTCCTTGCCGATCGGCGGCATGGTGATCTCGGCACCGGCGCCCTTGGCGTCGTCGCCGCCACCGCCGCCGCCACCGCCGCCCTCGCCGTCGGCACCGTCACCCTCGCCGTCGCCACCGCCGTCATTCGCGCTCGGGTCCGGGAAGAAGATGTCGACCGGCTCGCCCTTTTGGACCACTTCCTTGGCCGCCGGGATCTGGCTCTCGATCTGCGCCTTCGGGTCCGCGTCGGCCGGGGAGGACTGCCCGAGGGTCAGGCCCTTCTCACGCAGGGTCCGGTTCGCATCCTCCGTGGTCATCCCGGTCAGGTCGGGCACCTCGAGCTTGCCCGAGCCGACCGCGATCAGCACCGTGACGGGCGTGCCCTTCTCGACCTCCTCGCCGGCCTTCGGCGTCTGGTCGATCACGGAGCCGGCCGGCTTGGAGTCGTCGACCTTCGTCTTCTGCGACGGGTCCAGCTTGAGCTCGGACTTGGTCAGCGTCTCCTCGGCCACGAACGCCGACTCGGCGCCCTTGACGTCCGGCACCGCGACGTTCTGCGGCAGCGAGCGGTAGAGCAGGAACAGCAGCAGGATCAGCAGCGCCAGGACGAGCAGCGACCACCACGGGATCCACGGCCGCTGGCGGAACACGCCCTGCGAGGGCGCGAGCGGGCCGGTGATCTTGTTGCCGCCGCGCGTGGGCATCTTCAGCCCGCCGCTCATCATCGAGCCCGCGTTCATGCTCTTCATCTGCGGGCCCGCGAACTGCGGACCGCGCATCTGCGGCATGCGGATCTGGAGCCCGCCCGGGCCCATCTGGACGTCCGGCGGGTACAGCTGCGGCTTGTACACGCGCGGCGGGTACATGCCAGGCACGTTCGCCCGGGGGCGCCGCTTGTACCACTTCTTCTTGGGCGGCGTGGTGTCCACGCCGTCGAGCACCTCGGCGCCCAGCGGCTGCGCGGCCGCGCGCTTGGCGGCCTCGTCGCCCGTGATCGTCTCGATCGAGAGCTGTCGGTCCTTGCCGCGGCCGATCCAGATCTGCTTGGGCGGCTTGACCTGCATCTGGGTCGTGATCGACCCGCCCGCGGGGATCTCCTGCGGCGGCCGGTTGAAGCCGAACTGCAGCTCGCCGTCGGGGTCCTCGCCGTCGAGCGCGACGAGCACCGGGGCGTTGGCCTTGTTGAGGACCGTGACGTCGTAGGTGGCCTTGCGGCGCCCGCGGCGGCGCTGCGGGCGCAGCGCGGTGGCCGTGTCCTCATACGGGCCGATGTGCAGGTGCAGCGGGGCGGCGGCGGCGACGATCCGGCTCGCCTTGGAGTCCGCGACGACCTTGAGCTCCCACAGCCGCGCCTCGGCCTCAGGGCCGCGCGGCGGGTGCAGGTGGACCTCGACCTCCTGCTCGTAGGTCCCGCCCGCGCCGAACGGCACGAGGTAGACGGTGCCGGGGTGGATCGACCACCAGCCCTCCGGCAGGCCCTCGACGCGCAGATCGTAGTTGTCGACGATGCCGCTCTGGTTGCGGATCAGCGCGAGCACGCGGCCGCGCTCGCCCGGCTCGACGGTGTGCTCGAGCACGCCACCCTTGGCGTAGTCGCCCTGCTCGCCCTCGCGCAGCACGATCGTCGCCGGCTCGGCGGGCAGCTCGTCACGCCGGTCGGCGACGCGCGGCGGCGGCGTGCCGCCTCCACGGGCCGGGACGGCGGGCACCGGGGCGTCCACGGGGACCGCCGGCAGGTTGCGCACCATCGTCTTGGCCACCGGGCGCGCGCCGGGCGGCGCGACGGCGGGAACCGGCGCGGGCGGCGTCGGCGGCGGAGGGGCGACCTCGGGCGTGTGGTGGCCGTTGCCAAGGCCGTTGCCGGTCTCGGGCGCGACCGGCGCGGCCGGCGTCACGACGGGCGGCGGAGGCGGCGGCGGAGCGGGAGCGGGGGCCGGGCTGGGCTGGGGCTCGACCTGGTCGGAGGTGATCGCCGGCATCGCGTAGCCGGTCGGCTCCCAGCGCAGGTACTCACCGCAGCTGCAGAAGTCCTGGTCCGCAGGGTTCTCCTTGCCGCAGCTCTGACACGTCCTCATGACTCGACCTTCTTCTTTGCTGCCTTGACGCGCAGCCGGTACGTAGCGTGCACCGGCTTGTACTGCTCGATGATGCGGGCGACGGCCGCCTGCATGTCAGCGTCCACGGGCTTGTCGCAGTAGACGACGAAATCCGAGGACGCGGTATTCCCATCGGTGGCCGGCTTGCCGTGCCAGGTGACGCCGCCGTTGTCCTCCACGCGCAGCGGCACGCCCGGGAAGTGCAGCTGCAGCGCGAGCTCCATGCCCTTCACCGTGCCGCGCCGGCGGCCCAGCTCCGCGGAGCGCCGGACCATCTCGCGCTGGTGCTTGATGTCCTGCGTCTCGTCGAGGTCGACACCCAGCCACGCGGCCAGGAGGCTCAGGATGTCCGGCGGCGCGAGGTTCGGGTCAAAGTGCGAGGGGAGCGCGTCCAGCACCGCGACGATCGGGTCCAGCAGCTCCTCGAGCGAGCCGATGAACCGCATGCCGAAGTCGCCGTCCTGGTAGAGCGAAGGCAGCCCGTTGCGCAGGTACGCGCGCGAAGACGCGACCGGCGGGGTCTCCTTCGGCCCCAGCGACAGCTGCATCATCAAGGTGCCGAAGCCGGCGCCGGAGAACGTGCGATAGCCGTTCCCGTTGCCGTCGGTGGACAGCTCGAGATCGGTCCCGTGACCGTTCGAGCTCTCCTCCGGCCCCTTGTACTGCCCTGTGCTCACTAATCCTCGCGGTGCGTGGCCTTGACGATGTGCAGGCCGGAGGCGATCAACTCGTCCGGCTCCAGCACGATGTGCGTGCCGGCCGGCTTGGCCGACTGCTCGCCCGTCTCCAGGTTGGTCTCGTAGAGACGCAGGATGCGCACGAACTCCACGCCTTCGACGGCATGTACGACACCGTAAAGCTCACCCTGGTTCAGCGCCCGCCCAAATGGCCAGCCCGCGCCGGGGCCCGTCGGATTTCCCCCTACCAGCGGGTTCAGGTACGTGTACAGCGCGTGCGCGACGTCCTGCTCGACGCGCGCGGTGTCCGCAAGCGGACGTGCCTGCAGGTTCACGACGACGCTCAGCCCCCGGAACCGGCACGGCTTGAGCTCCACCTTCGTGCCGATCAGCCGCCGCTCGTCGAGGTACTCGCCGACCTCGCTCAGCAGCTCGGGCTCCGGGACGAGCTCCTCGAAGTGCAGGCGCCGGTCGGCCGGGTAGATGCGCGGGATCAGGTGCAGCGGGACGGGGCCGCCGTCGCGCGGCGGGATGCAGACGGCGCGCGCGACGCGCGGGCTCGCCTCACCGGCCAGGAACTCGAAGTCCTCGGCCGTCACGGCGCGATAGCGCGAGCGGATCTCCATCGACGCGCGCTGGCGCGCGTGCGTGAGGATCTCGGCGTCCACGCCACCGGAGGCCGCGTCCGGGTTGGTGACCGTGTCCACGCCCGCGATCGTGCTCTTGAGCACGCTCAGCGAGTTCGCGGTGACGTTGCCGTCGCGCCCGCCGCCGTGGCGGTACTTGGTGAAGCGCAGGATCGCGCCCTTGGGCGGCACGGCGCCGTACTGGATCCAGCGCCCGCTGGTCTCGCGGATCGCGGGCCCGAACTCCACCTCGCCGGACACCAGGTCGACCGTGAAGTGGCGGTCGTGCTCGGTCGAGCCGACGAAGTCGGTCCGGAACTCCCAGCGCACCCAGTCGCCCGTGTCCGGGTCCTGGACCTCGAGCGTCTCGCTCGCGTCGAGCTTGAGGATCGGGTGGTGGCGCAGCGGGAAGATCTGCCCGGGCGTGCCGTCGGAGGACCCGAGGATCTCGCGCTCGACCAGGGACGCGTGCGTGGCGGGCAGGCGCGCGCCCATCGGGACCGCCGTGATCGAGTAGATCTCCGGCGCGTGCGAGTAGGTCGCGCCCTCGCGGCCGCTGGCCGTCGTCTCGGTGATCCGGCAGCGCAGCCAGTACAGCCGCTGGCCGGCGATCGGGGCGATCGCCGAACGCGGCGGCAGCTCCAGCTCCACCACACCCGAGCCGTAGTTGAAGCCGCCCGTGAGGTCCTCGAGCACGGTCGCCGGGAGCCACTCGTCGTCGCCCTGGGAGACCTCCCAGCGCAGCGGCGGGTCCTCCGGGTTCACGCCCGCGCCGCGCGCCTGCGAGGCGTCGACGTCGATCTGGATGATCAGGCGGTCCAGCGGGTCCTCGAAGCCGAGGTACAGGCAGTCGCCGACCTGCGGCGGCGTGCCGAACGCAAGCTGGTCCGAGCCCTGCGGGCGCGCCTCGCCGTCGGCCACGCCGACGTTCTTGGGCGTCTGCCCGACGCGCTGCAGCACGTAGGCCGCGGGCGTCATGGACGGGATCGTGAAGTCCTCGTCGACCTGGAAGATCACCGACTCGTCCTGGGCGGTGCGCGGCGTGCCGACCTCGGTGTCGCCGCCCGCGATCAGGATCGGCTCGCTCGGCGCGTCCGCCAGCCGGAAGCGCAGGCTCGTGGTGGCGGCGGAGGGGCCGTCGAGGCGGATCCCGAGCAGGTCCAGCAGCGCGACATGGAGCTTGTCCGGCACGCGGTTGAGCCGGTAGATCGTCATCTCCGTCATCCACGCGAACAGCTCGATCAGCGTGATGCCGGGGTCCGAGACGTTGTGCTCGGTCCACTCGGGGCACGAGCGCGCGATGCGCGTGCGGGCCTCGGAGACGAGATCCTGGAAGCGGCGGTCGTCGAGCTGGATCTCGGGGAGCCTCACTCCATCTCCTCCGCGGGGATCACGTAGAAGGGGTACACGAGGTTGCGCGACGTGTTGGTGGCGCGCACCTTGTAGACGATGTCGATGGTGAGCAGGCCGCTCGCGGCGTCCGAGCCGTCGAAGTCGACGCGCTCCACCTCGATCCGCGGCTCCCAGCGGGCCAGTGCGTCGCGGACCGCCTGCTCCATGCTGCCGATGGTGTTCGCGTCGATCGAGTCGAACACGAAGTCGTGCACCCCGCAGCCGAACTCGGGGCGCATGGGGCGCTCGCCGGGCGCTGTGCCGAGGATGAGCTGGATCGCCTGCTCGATGTCCTGCTCGTCCTTGGCCAGCGCGATCCCGCCGCGGCGGTCCACCTGCAGCGGGAAGGCGAGGCCGGATCCGATGATCTCCGTCACGCGTTCGACCCTAACCGATGTTGATCGGCATGCCCTTGATACTTACGGGGCCCGATCCCTGGATGTTGACCGTCGCGCCCTTGAGTGTGAGCGCGGCGGTCGCTTCGACGTTCACCGAGACGCCCTTGACCGTCATGCTCGAGCCCGCTTCGACCACGAACGTCTGGGCCTTCTGCTTGTTGTTGCCGGTCGTGTCGTGGGTCGAGTTGCCCTTGACCGTCGTCTTCTCGTCCTGCCTGATCTCGACGACCATGTTCTGGTCGGACTTGATCTCGAAGTCCTTCTTGGAGTGCTGGTGAATCTTCTCGTTGCTGAGCACCGCGAAGGATCCGTCCCGGTTCTGGAGCAGGTCTGGGCCCGGCTTGTCCCGGCCGTTGAAGGTCGAGCCGAGCACCACCGGGCGCCGGCTGTCGCCGTGCTCGAAGCCGACGATGACCTCCTCGTTGACCTGCGGGAGCATCAGCAGGCCGCGGGCGTTGCCCGTGCTCGGGGTCGCGACGCGCGCCCACGCCGACTCCTCGCTGTCGGACAGGCTCGGGTACTTGACGCGGACGCGACCCATCTGCTCCGGGTCGTTGTTGTTGGTCACCACGCCGACCACCAGCGAGTTGGTCCACTCGCGGTTGGCGGGCGGGCGGATCAACTCGGTGAGCGTCCGGGCGCTGCGTCCGGAGATCTGGAAGCTCGTGTTGTATCCGCGGTGGCCGTGGTAGGTGTGCGTGCTCGAGGAGACGGTGAACTCGCCGCCGAACTTGGTGCCGACGCCCTCGATCTTGACCTTGCCCCCGGCCTTGATCTCCGGGCTGCCGAGCGCGACGCCGTCCGCCTCGTAGAAGGCGTCCGCCATCCGCTGCAGCGTGGCCTTGGCGATCTCGTTCGCCTCGCCGTTGTTGGCCGCGATGCGGTCGGCGACCATCGTCTTTCCGCCGCCGAGGTCGTTGGCGACCGAGCTGCGCTGGACGCCCGCCTGCGACGTCGTCTGCGCGTTGCTCGCGTTGCCGTTGACGACCTGCTTGTTCTTCGGGTCCCAGGCGCGCACCTGCACGGTGTCGACCTGCTGGACGCCGCTCATGCGCGGGCGGAACGTCGTCAGGTTCTCGCCCCAGCGCAGGCTCTTGACCGCGCCGGTGGCCACGTTGGCCTTGCGGAAGTCGAGCTTGCCGTCGACCACGACGACCTCGAAGTCGTGCATCAGCGCGAGCCGCCACAGGAAGTCCCAGTCGGTCTCGTTGCTCTGCTGGAAGAACTCGTGGACGACGCTGGTCGCCTCGATCTTGCCCGCCGCCAGCCCGGACTCGCCGACGACCTTCTTGACCATGTCGGAGGCCGACACCTGCTGGAAGGTGCGCGTCTTCTTCTGGCGGTTGAGCTTGTGCGCCTCGTCGTACGCTCGCGCGGAGATCACGACGCCCTGGGGCGTGAACTCGGGCTCGACGGCCGCGATCTGGCCCTTGAAGATCGTCGTGGTCGACTTGGCGTCGAGCTCGCCCGCCTTGATCTCGAGCTTGGCGCCGATCTTCAGTGGGTTCGTGTCGATGTTCTCGCCCTTGGGGTCCGTGATCCGGACGAGCGCCGTGTCCGGCAGGATGAGGCTGTCGACGACCTTGACCTCGTGCAGGAAGTCGCGGAACTTGGGGTCGAGCGGCTGGCCGTCGACCGCCACCGTCATCGAGGCGACGTGCTGCTCGGACTTGGTTCCGGTCTGCGGCGGCATCAGTTCTCGATGCTCGGGATCGACAGCGAGCGGCCGCGGCGCAGGTGCAGCGGGTTGTCGACGCCGTTGGCCTCGGCGATCAGGCGCCACTGCGTGGCGTCCCCGTACGTGTCGTAGGAGATCGACGGGAGCGTGTCGCCGTCCTTGATGCGGTGCACGCCGAAGCCGGCCTGCGCGCGGGTCGTGGGATTCTGGCCCTTGGGCGGCTCGCCCGTCTGCGTGAGGCTGAGCTTGACGTCGGCGCGCAGCGGCTGGCCCTCGGGTGTGAACAGCTTGTACGTGCAGGTCAGGCTCGTGCACGCGCCCTTGAACTTGAGCTTGCCCCAGCCGAAGGTGATGAACGGCGGCGCGGCGGTCGGCGCGCCCGCGTTCTGGCCGGACGGGACCTCCATCGCGTCGAGCAGCATCGCGGTCGCCTCGCCCACCGACATCGTGAACGGCGGGAACGTCTGGTCGAACAGCAGGCTCAGCTCGAGCTTGCGCGGGTTGCCGCTCGTGAACTTCTGGTTGGGGGAGGACTTGCCGTTGACCTTCTCCGCTTCCCAGGTGTTCGTCTTCGCGATCGAGTACTCGGTCGGGTTGAAGTAGCAGTCGAGCTTCTTGCCGCCCTCGATCTCGAGGTAGGCGCGGACGAAGTTCTCGGGCAGTGCGCTGGCCATCTCGCTACATCACCTTCATGCCGGAGTGGGCGACTTCGAGGGACTGCGTCATGAACTCGTTGCCGCCCGCGTTGAGGTCCGAGCCCGTCCACTTGACCGGGTAGGCGTTGCGGAACGACCACGACTGCACGGTGTTGCCGAGCTCGTCCAGGACGTTGATCGACAGGTCGGTGGGCTGGACCTTCACCACCGACTTCTGGAACCACTCGATCAGCGCCTTCTCCTTGGTGACGCCGCGCTTGAGCGTGATGTTGCCCTGCTTGATGCGCGTCGGCAGGCGGTGCACGAACGTGTTGATGCCGCCCTCCGGGTATTCCATCACGTCGACCTGCGCCGACAGACCCGTGACCTGGGTGAAGAGCCCGACCTCCAGTGTGAGCGACGGGATGCTCACGCTGAACGCTTTCGCGTGCTGGACGGGCGGGTTCGTTTCGGCTGTTCCGCTGGCAGGTGGCATGGGCGGCTCGCTACGGGTTGTCGATGATCAGGTGGCCCATCTGCTCGCGCTCGGCGAGCAGATCGCGCTTGAAGCGGTCGAGGAAGTACTCGTAGAGCTCCTCGCGCTTATGGGCCTCGTCTTGGGCTTTGTTGGGGTCCTCGCCGGGCGCGGGCTGCCCGGACGGCGTTTCGGTCGCGGGCGTCGACGCCGGCGCCGGGTCCGCGAGCTCGCGGGAGATGGTGATCGGCGCCTGCTGCGTGATCTGCGGCGGCCCGTCCTCGCCCGGGGCGGGGAAGTGCACCGTGCGCAGGCCGCCTTCGCCCTGGTTGGAGAGCGCGCCGCCCGTCGCGTCCGCGAGCCGCTCGGCGGCGCTGCGCGCGATCTGCGGCGTGTCGCTGACCAGCTCGAGGTTCGGCCGCTCCGGCGCGGCCATCGGCGCGGCGGCGGGCGCCGCGGCCGCCGCGCCGGCGGCGGGAGCGGCGATCCGCTTGTTCGCGCCCGCGGGAGCCGACGGCTTCGGCGCAAGCGCCAGCGGCGCCGGGGCGCCTGGGGCTGAGGACCGCGCGAGCGTGGCGGGCGCGGACTCGTACGCGGCGCGCGCGATCGAGGGCCCGCCCGTGAACGCGGCCGGCGCGAGCCCGCCCGCCGTCGTCGGCGCGGCCGGCTCCGGCGCCGCGCTGCGCGCGAGCGTGGGGCCGCCCGCGAACGAGCTCTCCGTATCGAGCCCGAGCGTCTCGGCGCCGGTTCGCGCGGCGCGCGCGAGGGTCGGCTGGGTGGAAGCGACGCGCTCGGCGTCGGTCCTCGTCGATCGGGCAAGGGTCGGCCGCTCGCCGGCCTGCGGGGAGCGCGCGAGGGTCGGCTGTGCCGCGCCGGTCTGCGCGGTGCGCGCGACGGTCGGCTGCCCGGCGCCGGTCTGCGCTGCGCGCGCGAGGGTCGGCTGTGCGCCGCCGGTCTGTGGGGTGCGCGCCAGCGTCGGCTGTCCGGGCGCGGCCGTCTCGCCGCCGGCCTGTGCGGTGCGCGCGAGGGTCGGCTGTCCGGGTGCGGTCGTCTCGCCGCCGGCCTGTGCGGTGCGCGCGAGGGTCGGCTCGGCGGTCCCGGTCGTCTCCGCGCCGGCCTGTGCGGTGCGCGCGAGCGTCGGCTGTCCGGCGCTGGTCGACTCGGCGCCAGTTTGCGCGGAGCGCGCGAGCGTCGGCTGCTCCTCGCCCTCTTCCTCGTTCGCGAGCGCATCCGGGGCGGCGTCGGAAGTCGGGGCTTCGTCGGCCGGGGCCTCGCCGCCCGCGGCCGACGGCGACGGAGTCGACGCGTCGTCGGCCGGAGCCGGCGCGCTCGTCGCCGCGGCCGGCCCGTCCCCGCCGGGCGTCTCCTCGTCCTCGTCGTCCGCCGCGCGCGCGAGCGCGGGCCGGCCCGACGAAGCGGCCGGCTGCACCGTCCGCGCGAGGGTCGGCTGAGCCGACGACGCGGCGCCGCCCGTCGTGGTGGGCTGCGCCGAGCGCGCCAGCGTGGGCTGCGGCGACGAGCTCCCGGCTGCGGGCTGGGTGGCGCGTGCGAGGGTCGGCTGCGGGGCCGAGGCCGCGCCGCTGGTCGGCTGCGGCGAGCGAGCAAGCGTCGGCTGCGCGGCAGCCGGGGCGGGTTCCGGCGACGCCGCGGGCGCAACCGACCGAGCGAGCGCGGGGGAGCCGGACTCGGTCGCGTCGCCCGGCGAGCCCGCGGGGTCGGGGTTGGCCGCCGTCGGCTCATCGTCCGGGCCGCCACCGGTGACTGCGTCCATGAAGCGGCGGAAGATGCCGCGCCGCGGTGCTTCGGCCTCGACCGGCTCGGGCGCTTCGGCCGCGACCGGCTCGGCCGCGGGCTCGGGCGTGGGGGCGGCGGCCGGCGCGGGCTCGACCGGCACCACCGGCGGCGCGGCGGCGGCCGCCCGAGCGACCTTCATGGCCGGGCGGGCCGGCGCCTCAGGCTCGGCCCCGACCCTCCGCCCGAGCTTGGCCGGCCCCCGCGGAGGGCTCGCGGGGGGGGTGTGG
>NZ_JAPCID010000090.1 GCF_027587175.1 Solirubrobacter deserti | reverse complement strand
CGCCGAAGCGGCGGTGCCGGTGTCGGCGGGCGTCCCCGCCGGGGTCGAAGTGTCGGCGGGCGGCGACTCCGCGAGGGACTCGGTGGCCGGCGCGGTCGTCTCGGACGTGGACGCGGGCGTGTCCGCGGCGACCTCGCCGGCGTCGCTCGCCGCGTCGCCGGCGGCGACCGGGGCGTCCGCGGCCGGGGCCTCGACGGGGGCGTCGGAGGCGGCGTCGCCGGCCGGGGCGGGCTCGGACGAGGCGGCCGGGGTCGGAGCGTCCTCGCTCACGGGGTTCGGGATGTCGAGCGCGGTCGGCTCGTCCGACGACGCCGGGGCGGCGGGACCGGTCGCGTCCGTGCCGGCGACGGGCTGGGAGGCAGGAGCCTCCTCGTCGGCGGACGTCGCGGCGGGGGTGACGGCGGGGGAGGGCTCGTCAAGGGCAGGCGCGTCGGCGGCGACGGCGGCTTCCGCCGTGGCCTCCTCGGGCGTCACGGCGGGGGTCGGATCGCCGTTCCCCTCTGAGGCCGCGGGCGCGGGCGTCGTGGCGGTCTCGGGCGTCTGATCCTCGGGGGAGGGCGTCTCGGTCATGTGATGGACCTCTGGCTGCTGGTGGGGCGCGCCGCGATTCGCATAAAAGGAGAGTTGCGCGCAGAGCAAGGCGACCGGGCGCGGCAAAGCGCCGGGAAGCCGCGTCGCCAGCATAGCGGTCCCAAGGCGCCAGTTCGGCACTCGTTGACGCCCGGGTGACTACTAGTGTTCACACCATGGCCGGCAGCAACGGAGACACCCAGCGCGAGCTCTTCCTGATCGACGGGAACAGCCTCGCGTACCGCGCGTTCTTCGCGCTGCCGGAGTCGATCGCGACCTCCGACGGACGCCCGACGAACGCCATTTTCGGCTTCGCGTCGATGCTCGTGAAGATCCTCACCGACTACGGCCAGGTGCCGACGGTCGTCGTGTGGGACGCGGGCATGTCCGGCCGCAAGGAGATCAGCGCCGACTACAAGGCCCAGCGCAGCAAGAAGCCCGACCTCCTGAGCCTTCAGTGGCCGCACCTCCGTCCTCTCGTCGAGGCCTTCGGCTACCGGAACGTCTCGGTCGAGGGCTACGAGGCCGACGACGTGATCGCCGCGCTGACCGAGCAGGCCAAGGAGCGCGGCGTGCCCGTGATGGTCGTCACCGGCGACCGCGACGCGTACCAGCTCGTTGACGACGGCGTGCGCATCATGAGCACGAGCCGCGGCGTGACCGACACCAAGGTCTACGACCGCGAGGCCGTGATCGAGCGCTACGGGATCGCGCCCGAGCTGATCCCCGACTTCATCGGCCTCAAGGGCGACACCTCCGACAACATCCCGGGCGTCCCCGGCATCGGCGACAAGACCGCCGCGGACCTGCTGCAGAAGTTCGGCGACCTCGAGGGCGTGCTGTCGAGCATCGACCAGATCACGGGCGCCAAGCGCAAGCAGAACCTGATCGAGCACGCCGACAACGCGCGCATGAGCAAGCTGCTGGCGACCATGGTCCGCGACGTACCCGTGGACATCGACCTCGAGGCCGAGTTCACGCGCGAGCCCGACCGCGCGAACCTGCGCGCCGTCTTCCGCGACTGGGAGCTGCGCGACCCGCTGCGCCGCCTCGAGGAGGCGCTCGAAGCCGCTGAGCTCGAAGCGATCCCGCGTCCTGAGGACGTCGAGAAGATCCAGGTCAAGACCGGCCCGGCGCGCAACCCGTCCGACATCACCCGCCTCAAGGGCGAGTACCTGGCGGTCGCGCTGCAGCCGCCCGAGATCCCCGAGGGCGAGCTGCTCCCGCGCGAGCCCAGGTGGCGCTTCGCGGCCTACGCGGGCGGCAACATCGCCCTCTCGGGCGAGGTCGACGACCCGAAGGTGCTCGTCGAGGCCGTCGGGGACCGCGCCGTGATCGCCCACGACGCCAAGGCGCTCACCGAGATCCCGCGCAACCTCGTCTTCGACACCGCGATCGCGGGCTACCTGCTGGACCCGGCCCGCCGCGGCTACCCGCTCGACGAGCTGGCCGAGGAGCGCGCGATCGCGGCCGAAGCCGGCGACGAGCTCGCCACCACCGCGGTCCTCATCCACGAGCTCGCGAACCGCCAGCGCCCGCAGATCGTCGAGCGCGGCCTGCAGGAGCTGCTGGACACGGTCGAGCTCCCGCTCGTCAAGGTCCTGCGCGAGACCGAGAAGGCCGGCATCAAGCTCGACACCAAGCAGTTGGAGATCGTCGCCACGCGCATCAAGGCGGAGGTGGCCGAGCTCGAGCGCGAGATCTGGGAGCTCGCGGGCGAGGAGTTCATCCTCGGCTCGCCGCAGCAGCTGCAGCAGATCCTGTTCGAGAAGCTCGGCCTGTCGCGCAAGCGCCGCGGCAAGACCGGCTACAGCACCGACAACCGCGTGCTGGAGGCGATCAAGGACGAGCACGAGATCGTCCCGAAGATCATCAAGTACCGCGAGCTGTCCAAGCTCGCGCAGACCTACCTGGACGCGCTCCCGAACTGGATCGGCGAGGACGGCCGCCTGCACACGACGTTCGAGCAGACGACCGCCGCCACCGGGCGCCTGTCGAGCATCAACCCGAACCTGCAGAACATCCCGATCCGCACGGAGACCGGCCGCGAGATCCGCGCCTGCTTCATCCCGGAGCCCGGCAACGTGCTGCTCAGCGCCGACTACAGCCAGGTCGAGCTGCGCGTGCTCGCCCAGATCGCCAACGAGCAGGTGCTGCGCGACATCTTCCTGCGCGGCGAGGACGTCCACACCGAGACCGCCAGCGCCGTCTTCGAGCTGCCCGCCGAACAGCTGGACGTCGGCATGCGCTCCAAGGCCAAGATGGTCAACTACGGGATCGTGTACGGCCTCTCCGCCTACGGCCTGGCCGACCGCCTCAAGATCCCGCAGGAGGAGGCGCAGGAGTTCATCGACCGCTACCTGGAGCGCTTCCCGGCGGTGGCGCAGTTCATGAAGGACGCGGTCGAGCAGGCGTCCGAGCACGGCTACGTCAGCACGCTGATCGGCCGCCGCCGCCAGATCCCGGAGCTGCGCGCCCGCAACTGGCAGGTCCGCAAGCTCGGCGAGCGGCTCGCGGTCAACACCGTCATCCAGGGCACCGCCGCGGACATCATCAAGATCGCCATGGTGCGCTGCTACGACGCGCTCGAGGCTGCGGGCCTGAAGACCCGCTGCATCCTGCAGATCCACGACGAGCTCCTGTTCGAGGGCCCGCCGGACGAGATGGAGCAGGCGACGGCTATCGTGACGCGCGAAATGGTCGGCGCGATCGAGATGGATCCACCGCTCGAGGTGGACGCGGGCGTCGGCGAGAACTGGCTGAAGGCAAAGTGAAGCGACTCATCCTCCTGGCCGCGCTGGCGCTCGCCGGCTGCGGCGGCAATGACGATCCCGAGCCCAAGGCGGCCGCGACGCCCACCGCCACGGCGACGGCCACCGCGACCCCGACCGCCACGGCCACGGCCACGCCCGCCGAGGAGCCCGCGATCGCCGAGGGCGAGTGCGAGGAGACCAAGTACAAGCCGGGCGACGACGAGGGCGGGACGGCCCACCCGGCGGCGAACTTCTTCGAGCCTGGGGCGGACAACCTGCCGTCCCAGGCCGACCTGGACCACCTTCTGGTCGCGGACAACGCGGTCGTGATCCTGTACGACGACGACCTCGAGCGCGAGCACATCGACGCGATGTCCTCGTGGTGGTCCACCGAGGTCACCGAGCGCACGCCCGTCGTCGTGCCCGACGACGCGCCGGACGCGCTCCCCGTGCGCGCGCGAATCGCGACCGTCGAGCTGCGCTGCAACGGCTTCGACCTCGACCGGCTGACGAAGTTCGCCAACCGGACGGACATCGAGCCGGTCAGCGGCGGCCACGGCTGAGTAGTCTCCCGGCCTCAAGGCCAGGAGGAGTGCCCACATGAAGCTCGAGAACGATTTCACCGTCCCCGCCTCGATCGACGAGGCCTGGGCGTTCCTACTCGACGTGCCGCGCGTCGCGCCCTGCCTGCCCGGCGCCACGGTCGATCCCGAGACCGACGACGACGGCGCCTACAAGGGCACGATGAAGATCAAGATCGGCCCGATCACCGCGCAGTACAAGGGCACGGTCAAGATCCAGGACGCCGACGAGGCCAACCACACGGTGGCGATGCGCGCGCAGGCCAAGGACGCGCGCGGCCAGGGCAGCGCTTCGGCCACGATCACCTCGTCCATGGAGGAGACGGCCGAAGGCACGAAGGTGTCGGTGGTCACCGACATGCGCGTCACCGGCCCGGCCGCGCAGTTCGGCCGCGGCGTGATGCAGGACGTCTCCGCGAAGCTCATGCAGCGCTTCGCCGACTGCCTGGCCGAGCAGCTCAGCGGCGGGACGGCCGAGTCGGAGGCGGAGGCCGTCGAGGAGAAGCCGACGGATACGCCCAAGACCGAGGATGCCGGCGTGCCCAGCGCGTCGAGCGGCTTGTCCAGCGCCGAGACCGAGTCCAAGGTCCCGGACGCGTCCTCCGGCACGCCCACGTCCACGACGCCTCCGCCGCGTCAGGCCGAGGACGTCCTGGACCTGGGGGAGGCCGCCGGCGGGGCGGTCCTCAAGCGCGCGCTCCCGGTGGTCGGCGCGGCGGTCGCGCTGCTCGTCCTCCTGCGCCTCATCCGCCGCTAGGTGAATCCCGAGCTCCAGCGCATCCTCGACGCGTTCCCGCAGGACGGCCCGCCCGCGCACGAGGTCCCGATCGAGCAGGCGCGCACCGCGCACCTGACCGAGACCGAGGTGCTGGCGGGGGAGGGCGTCCCCGTCGATCACGTCCGCGACGACGAGATCGCGGGCGTGCCCGTGCGCGTGTACGAGCCGGACGGGTGGCGCGGCACGGTCGCCTACCTGCACGGCGGCGGCTGGGTGATGGGGAGCCGCGACAGCGTCGACGCCGTCTGCCGCGCGCTCGCGGTGGACGCGGGCGCGCGCGTGGTGAGCGTCGACTACCGGCTCGCGCCCGAGCACCCGTTCCCGGCCGGGCTGCACGACGCGCTCAACGTCGTGAAGGCGCTCGACGGTCCGGTGGCGGTCGCGGGCGACAGCGCGGGCGGCAACCTGGCCGCGGTGGTCGCGCTGAAGGTGCCGGTGCGGCTGCAGCTGCTGATCTATCCGGTCACCGACGCAGCCCTGAACACGCCGTCTTACAGCGAGTTCGACGGCGACTACGGTCTCACGGCCGCCTCCATGCGCCGCTTCTGGAACCTCTACCTGGACGGTGCCTCCGGCCTGGACCCCGACGTCTCGCCGCTGCGCGCGGACCTGTCCGGGGCGCCGCCCGCGTACGTCATCACCGCCAGCCACGACGTCCTGCGCGACGAGGGCGAGGCCTACGCGGCCAAGCTCCCGCAAGCGGACCTGCGCCGCGTCGAGGGCTCGGTGCACGGCTTCTGGCGCTGGCAGACGACGGAGATCGCGCGCGCCACGGTCCGCGACGCCGCGCGCGCCGTCCGCCAGGCACTAGATTGACGCGCCGATGAGCTTCTGGCACCCGTTCGCGGACATGGCCGCCGTCTCGAAGAGCGAACTGCTGATCGAGCGCGGCGAAGGCGTCTGGGTCTTCGACTCCGACGAGAACCGCTATCTCGACGCGACCGCGTCGCTCTGGTACGCCAACATCGGCCACGCGCGCGCCGAGGTCGCGGACGCCGTCGCGGCCCAGCTGCGCACGCTCGAGGCCTACCACACGTTCGGCGACTTCTCGAACCGCCCCGCCAACGAGGTCTGCGAGCGGCTGGCGGCGCTCGCCCCGGTGGACGACGCGCGCGTGTTCCTCACCAGCGGCGGCGGCGACTCGATCGAGGTCGCGGCCAAGCTCGCCCGGCGCCACTTCATCAACCAGGGCCAGCCCGAACGCGTGCACCTGATCAGCCGCACGCACGGCTACCACGGCACGCACGGCTTCGGCACGACGCTCGGCGGCATCGAGCCCAACGTGACCAACTGGGGGCCGCTGATCCCGCAGGCCTCCGTGGTGCCCTACGACTCGCTGCAGGCGCTGGAGGCCGAGGTCCTGCGCGTCGGCCCCGACAAGGTCGCCGCGTTCTTCTGCGAGCCCGTGATCGGCGCCGGCGGCGTCCGCCTGCCGCCCGAGGGCTACATCCAGGGCGTCGCGGACCTGTGCGCCGAGCACGGCATCCTGCTCGTGATCGACAGCGTCATCTGCGCCTTCGGGCGGCTCGGCACCTGGTTCGGCGTCGAGCGCTGGCCGGACGTGCGGCCCGACATGATCACGTTCGCCAAGGGCGTCACCAGCGGCTACATCCCGCTCGGTGGCGTCGTCGCGAGCGGCAAGATCGCCGAGCCCTACTACAACGGCGAGGCGCCGATGTTCCGCCACGGCGCCACCTACGCGGGCCATCCCGCCGCGTGCGCCGCGGCGCTGGCCGTGCTCGACATCTATGAGGGCGAAGGGCTGATCGAGCGCGGGCGCGAGCTCGAGGGTCCGCTCGCTGACGGCGTCAACTCCCTGGCCGACCATCCCGCGGTGGCCGAGGTCCGCGCCGGGCTGGGCTTCCTGGCCGCGCTCGGGCTGAATCCGGACGCGGACGCCGCCGCTCCGGCGCGTTTGGTCGCGGGCGCCCGCGAGAAGGGTGTCCTCGTGCGTGCCGTGATCGGCGGCGTGGCCATGTCGCCGCCGCTGATCGCCGACCAGGAGCACATCTACCTATTGGTCGAGGGTCTGCGCGCCGGACTCGACAGGGTCTAATCCCTACCGGGGCGGTCGTGATAAGTTAGGGCCACCTAATGGCCTGGACCGCCGAGACACCGAAAGAAGAACTCGAAGCGTTTCCGACTTGTGGGTTCCGCGCGCGCCGCTGGCTGCGTTTCGAGCGGGACCTGCTGGCCTGGCTCGAGACTCCCGAGGGGCGTTTTGCCGCTTGGGAGGCCGCTCGCGCCACCACGGCCGAGTAAGGGAAACCTAACCCAGAACGGTGGGTAGTGTGTGGCTCATGCCCACTACCCGACACGCTTCTGCCGGCATCCTCTCGGATGCCAACGCCGCCAAGCGTGAGGAGATCGTTGCACTCCTGACGAAGGCGTATTGGATGGAGATGGAGACCGTCATCTCCTACCTCTCGAACTCCAAGAACCTCGACGGCGTGCGCGCCGAGGAGATCGCCGAGAACCTCGCCAACGACGTGACCGAGGAGCTCGGCCACGCGACGCTGTTCGCCGAGCGGATCAAGGACCTGTACGGCACGCCGCCCGGCTCGATGGACTTCACGCCGGAGCAGACGTACCTGCAGCCGCCGTCGGACCCGACCGACGTCGTCACGGTCATCCGTGGCGTCATCGAGGCCGAGGCCGGTGCGATCGAGCACTACAACCGCATCATCGAGGCCTGTGACGGCGTCGACTGGGCCACGCAGGACATGGTCATCGACATCCTGCGCGACGAGGAGAACCACCTCCGCACGTTCGAGCGGTACCTCTCGGAATACGAGTGACGCTCGCCTGACGGCTCGCGTCACCTGGGAGTCCTCGCCTGGTGGCTCGGACATCCCGCCCGCGGTCCGTCAGCGTTACGCGGCCTTGCGCTCCTCCACCCGCACCGGGGTGGGGGGAGCGGGGACCGCGAAGCTGGGCGGGGCGATCTCCAGGTAGTTCTGGAACGCCCAGTGCGCGATGCGCCGGCGCGTGAACGCGCGCGTCACCTTGTCCAGTGGCCGGCCGTGCAGGTGCCGGATCGACTGCTGGCACGCGTACAGCGACTCGAACTTCCACTTGTGGGACGCGGAGAAGGCGCCGTAGCGCTTGAGCGCGGCGGCCTTGTCCTGGCGGCCCTCCAGCACGGCGCGCAGCTCGCGGCCCGCCGCGATCCCGAAGTACAGCGCCGTGCGGATGCCCTCGGCGGTGAGCGGGATGCAGTGGCCCGCGCTGTCGCCCACGAAGAAGATGCCGTCCTCGACGGCCGGGCGGATGCGGTGCGGGATCCAGTTGCCCTGGTAGCCGTGCGGCTGCTGGGCGACGTCCTCGACCAGCCGCAGCGTGGGCTGCTTGACCGGGTCGTGCGGGTCGAAGGAGCCGACGCCGATGCGGACCTCGTCGCGCGCGGGGAACGCCCAGCCGTAGCCGGCGTCGACGTAGCGCGGGTCGATCCACAGCTCCAGGTCCTCGCCGGTGCCCTTCGGGTGGACCTCGAGGCCGCGGCTGAGCGGGCCGTCCGGCGGCTGGAAGTTGTCGCCGGGGCCGAGGACGCGGCGCCAGCCGAGCGCGTCGACGATCAGCGGAGCGGTCACGTCGCCGCGGTCCGTGCTCACCGTCTGACCTGTACGGCTGCTGACCTTCGCCGTCTCGAACTCCGCTTCACCGGTCTGCTCGAACAGCAGCTCGCACAGCTGCGGGTAGTCGAAGGTGGAGAACGTCCACGGCAGCGACCAGCGGGCCTTGCCGACGCGCGGTGTGTGCACCAGCAGCGAGTCGAACGTCTGCCGGATCGACGCCTCCAAGCCCATGTTGCGCAGCCATTCCGTGGGTGCCGCGCAGGCCGACGTCTGGCGCTCGCCGATCTCGTACCGGTCCAGGATCAGCACGCGCGCGCCCGACGCGCGAAGTTCGCGCGCGACCGCGAGGCCGGCGAAGGAAGCGCCGCAGATCAGGACGTCAGCATCCGCGCCGTGCGGAAAAGGGACGCGGGCGTCTCCGCGCTTCGTGGCTCGTACCGGCATTCCCGCTACAGTATCCAGCCGCTAATGGAAGCCACGCTCACTCCCCCTGCCATCTCTGAAGCCCGCGTCGTCGAGGGCTCCGACGGGATGCTCCTCGAAATCGACGGCAAGATCGTCCCGAATTACGACGCAACCATCGTCCCCTTCGAAGAGGGCGACGTCGTCACGGGCAAGGTCGTACGGATCGACAAGGACGAGGTCCTGGTCGACATCGGATACAAGAGCGAAGGGGTCATCCCCAACAACGAGCTCTCGATCCGCAAGTCGGTCGATCCCAACGAGGAGGTTGAGCTCGGCGAAGAGGTCGACGCTCTCGTCCTCACCAAGGAGGACCAGGACGGTCGCCTGATCCTGTCGAAGAAGCGCGCCCGTTTCGAGCGTGCCTGGCGCAAGATCGAGGCTGCCGCCGAGTCCGGCGAGCCGGTCAACGGCGCGGTCATCGAGGTCGTCAAGGGCGGCCTCATCGTGGACCTCGGCGTGCGCGGCTTCCTGCCTGCGTCGCTGGTCGACATCCGCCGGGTGCCGAACCTGGACGAGTACCTGGGTCAGACGATCCAGACCAAAGTTATAGAGTTGAACCGGTCGCGAAACAACGTGGTCCTCTCACGTCGCGCGGTGCTTGAAGAGGAGCGCAAGGAACAGCGTCAGGCGATCCTTGAGCGACTGCAGCCGGGCCTCATCATCGAGGGCCAGATCTCGAACATCGTCGACTTCGGCGCGTTCGTGGACCTGGACGGCATCGACGGCCTGATCCACATCTCCGAGCTCTCGTGGTCGCACGTGAACCACCCGAGCGAGATCCTGTCCATCGGCCAGACCGTCGAGGTCAAGGTCCTGGACATCGATCGCGACCGCCAGCGCATCTCGCTGGGTCTCAAGCAGACCCAGGAGGATCCGTGGCAGCGCGTCGTGGACACCTACCACGTGGGTGACGAGCTCGAGGGCGCGGTGACCAAGGTCGTGGCCTTCGGCGCGTTCGTGGAGATCCTCGAGGGCGTCGAGGGTCTGGTCCACATCTCCGAGCTGGCGCAGCAGCACGTGGAGAACCCCCGTGAGATCGTGGCCCCGGGCGACGAGGTCAAGGTCAAGATCCTGGAGATCGACTCCGAGCGCCGCCGGCTCTCGCTCTCGATCAAGCGGGTCGAGGGCCAGGTGCTGCCGCGCCGGACCGAAGGCCTGGAGGGCGACGCGGGCGATCTGGAGAACATGCCCGAGCTGGGCCTGTCCGAGGACGTGTTCGCCGAGGCGCCGGCCCCTGAGGTCGAAGGCGTCGAGCAGGTCGTCGGGGACGCCGCCGAGGCTGAGCTGTCCTCGACGGAGGAGACGCAGACCGAGGAGCCCGAGCCGGGCACCGCGGCCGAAGAGGCCACGGGCGCTGATCCGGAGGCTGAAGAGCAGCAGTGAGCGCGCCGCCGTTCGTCGGCTTGACGGGCGGCATCGGCGCGGGCAAGTCGGAGGCGTTGGCCGCGTTGAGTCGTCTCGGCGCGGCGACGATCTCCACGGACCAGGTGGTCCATTCGCTCTATGAGGACCCGGCGGTTCTCGACGCGGTCGTCGCGCGTTGGGGGCCGTCAGTCGTCGTCGATGGGCGAGTGGACCGGCGGGCCGTGGCGCGGTTCGCGTTCGCCTCCGACGAGGAGCGGGCGTGGCTGGAAGGGCTGCTGTGGCCGCTCGTGGGGGAGCGGGTGGCGGCGTGGCGGGCGGCCGAGTCCTCGAAGGGCCACGTGGCGCTTGTGGTGGAGACGCCGCTGCTGTTCGAGGCGGGCCTGGAGGGCAACTACGACGCGACGATCGCGATCGTGGCCGACGAGTCCGTGCGCGCGGCCCGCGCCGGCGCGCGCGGTCATGAGGCCCTGGACGAACGGACAGCGCGGCAGCTTCCACAGGCTGAAAAGGCCGCGCGCGCGACCTACGCTGTCGACAACTCCGGCACTTTGCGCGAACTCGAGCAGGAGCTGTCGGGGGTTCTTGCGAAGCTGAAGTCCTAGAGATGAGCGCCCAGCCCGCGACCACTGCCCGTTCCCGACCGGCGGCCCGCCGCCGGCCCTCCCGTGCGCGCGTGTGGAAGCGCCGCCTGATGCTGATGTTCGGCCTGCTCCTGGTGGGAGCGGCCGTGCTGACGTTGGTCGAGCCGGCCGATCACGCCGTGCGCGAGATCCAGCTGCCGCTGCGCCACGAGGACATCATCCGCCAGCAGGCGGCCGACAAGAACGTGGACGCCTCCCTGATCGCGGCGGTCATCTACACCGAGTCGCGCTTCCGCGACCAGACCTCCCACGCCGGCGCCAAGGGCCTGATGCAGATCATGCCGGAGACCGCCGACTACATCGCCCGCAAGTCCGGCGGCACCGAGTTCACGCGCGAGGATCTCGCGACGCCGCAGATCAACATCGCCTACGGCACCTGGTACCTGCGCTACCTGCTGGACAAGTACGAAGGCAACACAATTCTCACCCTGGCGGCCTACAACGGCGGCGAGGGCAAGGTCGACGAGTGGCGCGCCACGGCCGCCGCCCAGGGCGAGAAATTCAAGGTCGCCTCGCACGTGCCCTACAAGGAGACGCGCGACTACGTCGAGCGCGTCCTCTCCGCCCGCGCGGACTACCGCTCCACCTACGCCACCGAGCTCGGCCTCAACGACTGACTCGCTCGACGGTCCAGCCGCACGCTCCGAGGAGCGCGTCGCGGTGGGCGTCATTGGCCCGGGTGGCACGTCGGGCATGGCCGTGCCCGTCAATCTCGACGATCCGGTTCTTGCCAGGCCAGTGGAAGTCGACCTCGATCTTCGTGTTCACGAGCGGCTCGACCACCTGCCCCGCGAGAAACGCGTCCTCCTTCGCGCTGCGCGTGCCGGCGGAACCCTGGGCGCGGAGCGCGAGCGCGCGCTCGAGGCGGTGCAGGTGGCGGCGTCCATTGGCGCGCCCCATCGCGGCCCGGACGGCGCGCTCGTCGAAGCTGCGGCCCAAACGGTGACGTCCCGCTCGTCGAGGCGGCGCACACTGTGGTTCTTGACGCCCTCGAGCTTCCGGCGTCGGGTCGAGACGACGTCGATCACGGCGCACGGCCAGCGCGACACGCGCCACGCCTCCGCGGCGCTCAGGTGGCTGAGCGCCGCTCCGTCACCGGCAGCGAGGACCGCGGCCATCCAACGTCCCTCGCGCGAGAGCCCGGCGTGCCCGACGGCGTAGACCCCGCGGTGAACCCGGTGAAGCGTCCCTCGCGCGACCCAGCGCCGCACCGTGGTCTCGCTCACGCGCGCGAGCAGTTGCGCGACGGTCACGACCCCATGCTGTGTGGCGGCGATCGCGCTGATCTCCACAGGGGGTGCGTCATTCTGGCGCCACCTGTCGGCGGGTGATCGCGGCACCCCCGAATCCTCGCGCGGCCTGCTCGCACGGATCAACACGCGTGTGTGACGAGTACGTGCCGAAACTCGCACGGAATACGCACGGCGGCCCGAGCGTCCTTGCCAGCGTGGATACCGCCGCCCCCACATTCGCCCCCGGCACTGAGTTCGCCGGCTATCGCATCGAGTCCGTCGCCGGTCGTGGCGGCATGGGCATCGTCTACCGCGCCACACAGCTCGCGCTCGGCCGCCCCGTCGCGCTCAAGCTGCTCACGGCGCAACTCGCCGCCGACGACGCGTTCCGTGAGCGCTTCCGTCGTGAATGGGAGACCGCCGCCGCGATCGACCACCCCAACGTGATCCCGCTCTACGAGGCGGGCGAGTCCGCGGGGACGCTGTTCATCGCGATGCGCTTCGTCGACGGCGTCGACCTCGCGCAGCTCAGCGCCGACGTTGCGATGCCCGCGCCCCGTGCGGTGCGGCTCGTCGCGCAGATCGCCGCCGCCCTGGACGCCGCCCACGCCCGCGGCCTCGTCCACCGTGACGTCAAGCCCGCGAACGTCCTCGTCAGCGAGGGCGACCACGTCTACCTGAGCGACTTCGGCCTCTCGCGCGAGGCGACGGCGACCCGGTTGACCCGCACCGGCCTGTTCGTCGGCTCCACCGACTACGCCGCGCCCGAGCAGGTCCGGGGCGAAGCCACCGACGCCCGCACCGACGTCTACGCCCTCGGCTGCGTGCTCTTCCAGCTGCTCACCGGCTCGGTGCCGTTCGCCCGCAGCGGCGACATGGCGAAGATGTACGCCCACATCACCGAGCCGCCGCCGCTCGTCAGCGACACGCGCTCCGAGCTCGTCGCGTTCGACGCGATCGTCGAGCGCGCCATGGCGAAGGAGCCCGACGACCGCTACCAGTCCGCCGGCGAGCTCGCCCGCGCCGCGCTGGCCGCGGCCGGCGTCGCCTCGGACCCGCCGCCACCAGCGGCCGACGTCCGCGCCGCCACACCCCGCGACTCCGCCCCGGGCTGGGACACCGCCCCGG
Source organism: Solirubrobacter deserti (assembly GCF_027587175.1). Classification (GTDB taxonomy): domain Bacteria; phylum Actinomycetota; class Thermoleophilia; order Solirubrobacterales; family Solirubrobacteraceae; genus Solirubrobacter; species Solirubrobacter deserti. The sequence goes on along the minus strand of NZ_JAPCID010000090.1, from coordinate 127 downwards.
TCGGCCTCGCCTCGATCACCCCTTCGGCGGCAGCGCCGGCCGGGTCGAACCCCGGTTGGGCGACCGGCCGAGTCGACCCGGCGAAACCGGCCGGCGGCGCGGGGGGGCCGGGGGGGGGGGGGGGGGC
>NZ_JAPCID010000089.1 GCF_027587175.1 Solirubrobacter deserti | reverse complement strand
GCCACCACGCGACGTCGTCCGTATGCACGACCGCGGCGTGCGACACCGCCCCGGCGAGCCGATGCGCGAGGGACGTCTTGCCCCCGCCGCTGCGGCCATCGATGGCGACGATCGGCGGGCGACCGTCCTTCGGCCCGGCCACGTCGAGCACGAGCGCAGCGAACGCGCTCAACGCTTCGACCCGCCACGGACCGGCCTGCGGCTCTCCCACACCGCCCTCGATGACTTCGAGCGTGCCAGCGGGACGCTCGCCCAGCACGAATGGGCAGCGCAACAAGCGGGCGCGAGGATCGGCATCCGGAGGGCGTGGGCCACTGGTGGCCGGAGGAGACGCCGGGGCCGGTCACTGAGGCTCTCACGGCCTTCTGGGGCGGAACTGCCGGATCCGGAAGGCGCTCCCGTGACCGACTCCCGCCGGTGAGCTTCACGTGACGGGCCGGAAGACCCCGATCAAGGCGAGCACCCCAAGCACGATGAAGATCGGGCCGATGATCAGCGCCATGGCGCCGGAGAGCCCGCGAGAGACCTGATCGTCCTGTCGGTTGAACATGCGAACCGCACGACCGGCGCGAGTCCTCCCGAGCGGATGCGCAGCGCCCGCCTCGTCGCGCCGGCGTTCCGCCTCGACCACGCGATCCCAGGTTCCTCCCCAATTCGTCAGGGTCGCCCAGCCGTGCAACAGCACGATGAACCCGAGCGGCGCCATCACGGCCAGTGACCGGCTCTCGGTCGCGGACGCAGAGGCGGCCGCAGCAGCCCACACCACCGGCATCGCGACGCGGCCGGCCGTGGTCGTCGGCAGGCGCGCCAAGGTGAGCAGGAAGAACACGACCGGCCCTGTACCCGCTCGGTCGCTGCACGACGCCGCGTGCGTCGCGAACCGGCTCGACCGCGTCGAAGGACGTCTATGCGCGCCCGCGTCGGCCGTCCTGGTCGTCAGGGATGCCGTCGCCGTCCCTGTCGGGGATGCCGTTGCACGTGCCCGGGCAGCCGCAGCGACCGGTCAACACCCACGACCCCGTCGGGCCGCCGCCGGTGAACGCGCCTTCCACCCGCAGCTTCTCGTTCTCGTCGTCGCCGCCGCCCAGTCGCACCTTCGTGACCGAACCGAAGATGCCGTTGCCGCGCTTGGGCTTGTCGCCGTTCCAGATCTGCAGCCGGCCTGGCGTGCCGGGCGTGTCGCGCGCGATGATCTGGATGCGCAGGTTGCCTCGGGTCTTGCCGCTGAGCACGACCGACGTTCCGCCGTAGCGCTTGTTGGGCTCTTTGCAGTTCATCATCCGGAACTTGCGCTCATAGCCGTCGATGCCCTTGAGGGTCAGCCAGGGGCGCAGGCCGGCCTGGGCCTGCGAGGGCAGCGCCACGCTTCCGGCGAGGACGCATGTGAGCACGATGAGGAGTCGCATGCTTCAGTGAAAGTGCCCGGGTCGGTGTCCAGATACTCCGGGCAGTTGGTGAACGGCTGCCGACTGACGCGCAGAGTGACGACGCCTCCTCGAGCGGTTCACCGGCGAGTCGCCGACCAACCGTCGCTGCGGCTACATTGCCGCCGGCATGAAGCGGCGAAGCGGACGGGAATGGGCGACGGTCACGCTGCTGCCGCTCGTATGGGTCGTCGGCGTGGTGCTGTTGTGGCGCTCACGGGCGTGGACCCTGCGCGACAAGGTCATCGGCACCCTGGTCGTCCCGGGCGGCCTCGCGTTCGTCATCTACGTCGCGATCGACGCAGCGCTGCTGCTCTACGGAGGCTGCGAGCCGCCGGAAGCCGGGTGCTCGGTAGCTCTGGACATCGATCCTGTCTCAGCGCTGATCTTGGGGTTGCTCACGATCCTGCCGCTCGTGTCTGCGGTCTACCTCGCGATCCGGGCGGACCTTCGCCGATCAACGTGACCGCTGGCTCGCCATCGCCTTCCGCTTCGGAGGACTACGGCCCGGCGGGGCAGGCGAGGCTCAGGCGAAGGCGGGCGAGTGCTCCGCCAGCAACCGTTCGAGCGCCGCGACCTCCAGGGGCGGCGCGAACAGGTAGCCCTGGCCGTGGTCGCAGCCGAGCTCGCGCAGGCGCTCCAGCTGGGTCTCGTCCTCCACGCCTTCGGCGATCGTGACCAGCCCGAGGCTGCGGCCCAGCTGGACCAGGGTCGCGATCAGCGGGTCGTGGGTGTCGCACGCGGAGATGAAGGTGCGGTCGATCTTCAGCGCGTTGACCGGGAACTGCTGCAGGTAGGCCAAGGACGAGTAGCCCGTGCCGAAGTCGTCGATCGCGATCCGGACGCCCGACGCGCGCAGCTCGCGCAGGGTCGCGGCGGCGGACTCGGCGTCGCGCATCAGCGCCGTCTCGGTGATCTCCAGAGACAGCAGGTCCGGGTCCAGGCCGGAGCGGCGCAGCGCGGAAGCGACCGTGCGCGTGAGCCCCGGGTCGTCGAGTTGGCGCGCGCTGACGTTGACCGAGATGCGGATCGGCGTGCCGGCGTCCAACCACTGGGCGGCCTGCTCGCAGGCGGTTTCCAGGACCCAGGCGCCGATGTCGACGATCACGCCCGACTCCTCCGCCAGAGCGATGAACTCGGCGGGCGGGATCAGGCCGCGGGTCGGGTGCTGCCAGCGCAGCAGCGCCTCGGCGGCGGGGACCTCGCCGGTCTGGAAGGAGATGATCGGCTGGTAGACGAGGAAGAGCTCGCTGCGGGCGAGCGCGCTGCGCAGGTCGGACTCGAGCTCGAGCCGCTCGTGGGCGGCGATGTGCATCTCGTGGCGGAACTCGGCGTAGCGGTTGCGGCCGGCGCCCTTGGCCTCATACAGGGCGATGTCGGCGTCGCGCAGCAGGTCCTTGGCGGCGTCGCGGTCGCCGGTGGCGATGCCGATGCTGGTGGTGATCGTGATCGGGCTGCCGGTGCCGAGGTCGAAGGGCTCCTGCAGCACGCGCACGATGCGGCCGGCGATCTTCTCCGCGCCGCCCTCGACGAGCACGACGAACTCGTCGCCGCCGAGGCGGCCGATCGTGTCGGTCTCGCGCAGGACGCTGGAGATCCGCGCGGCGACGACGCACAGCAGCTCGTCGCCGGCGGGATGGCCGAACGTGTCGTTGACGCCCTTGAAGCCGTCGAGGTCGATGAACATGGCCGAGACCTCGGTGCCGGCGTGGCGCGCCTTCCGCAGCATCTGCTCGGTGCGGTCCATGATCAACGCGCGGTTCGGCAGCCCGGTCAACGCGTCGTGCAGCGCCTGGTGGCGCAGCTGGCCGGTCTTCTCCTCGACCATCTTCAGTGCGCGGGCGCGGCCGCGGGCGAGCACCTGCATGAGCACGAACGCGAGCAGGCCGAGCGCGAGCCAGACGAGCAGGCACACCGTGGCCTGGACTTCTGGGTCGCCGATGCCGGTCGGCTCGGCGCCGGTGATCGTCACGGTCCAGCGGCCGTCGGCCTCGACGGACATGCGCTGGGTGACGCGATCGCCCCGCGCGGGCCGCCCGAACCGCGCGACCGACGCGCTGTGCATGGTCTCCGACAGGGTCCGGAACGCGGCGCCGGCACCGGTCGGGATGCGGTACTCGGGCACGGCGGCGTGCTCGCGCTCGAGGCTGACGGCGACGCCGCCCTGCCGCGAGACGGCGGAGGCGAGGATCGGCTCGGCGTCGAACAGGCCGATGATCCAGCCCGTCGCGCTCTCGCGGCGCGCGTCCAGCGAGCGCGGCACGCCGCCGCCCGCGTAGACCGGCGCGATCACCTCGAACATCTCGTGGCCGTGGCTGGAGGTGACGACGAACGCGCTGAACTCGCCCGAGTCGCGCGTCTCGCCCAGCAGCTTGGTGAGCTGGCAGAGATCAAGGCCCGGGACGGTCAGCTCGTCGAGCGTCTCCGCCATGCCCGGCCCAGCGACGCTCAGCTTGGGCAGGCAGTAGTACGGGCGCTCACCGGCGGGGTAGACGTCGGTGCGGCGCTCGCGCACGAGCTCCACGTAGCTGAAGCCGGCCACGCCGGCGAAGCGCTGGTCGACGTCCATCGAGTGGTACCAGCGCTTGAACTCGGCGTCGGTCATCTCGGGACGCGAGCCGAGCAGCGTGCGGGCCGCGAGCGTGAGGTCGTCCATGCGCCGCACCGCGGTGGTCACCGACGCGCCGATCGAGCCGGCCTGGGCGCTGAACGCCTGGTCGTTCTGGCGCTTGACCTGCGCGCGCCACAGCCCCGCGGTGGTGCCGGCGAGCGGGACGAAGACGGCAAGCAGCAGCCAGGCCGTCCACGTGCGGGCCTTGGGTGAGATCGCCTTGCGTCGCAGATTCGGCACCGACCCGGATAGTCGGCTGAACCCCGCGACGCTTGATCGTCAGTTGTCGATCGCGGCGACCCGGAGGCGGGCTTCCGCGAGCGCCTCCTCGGCCTGCCAGCGCAGCTCCTGCAGCAGGTCGCGCCCGTGCATCTGGGCCATCAGCGTCTGGTCCAGCAGCCGGGCGAGGTCGGAGTCGCGCGCCTCGGCGAGCCGCTGCTCGGCCTGCTCGACCGCCGCCGCCAGGGCCGGCGCGGGACCCGCGCTCGTCGCGACGGGAACCGCGTACGGGGACGTCTCCCACTGGCGCACGAGGTTGCCGATCGCCTCCGCGTCGCCCCTGCTGTAGGCGGCGTTGAGCTGCTTCATGAACGCCTCGGCGTGCTCGCGCCCGGCCGCGTCCGCCTGCAGGTCGGGGTGGATGCGCTTGGCGGCGTCCCGGAACAGCGTCTTGAGGTCGTCGCTCGGGGGCGGAGCGGCGACCGGCACGGAGGCCATCGCGGTCGTGGTCTCGCGGTAGCGCCGCTCGGCGCGCGCCGCTTCGGGCGTCCCGCGCGCGAGCTTGGCCTGCAGCTCCTGCACCTGCACGTCGATCACGCCGACCCGCGCGAGGTACTCGGCGTGGAAGGCCTGCAGCTCGCTCTGGAGCGTCGCGTGCTCCATCTCGAGCTCCGCGAGCCGGTCGCGCAGATCAGGCGCGGCCACGGGCGAGGTCGATCAGGCGGTCGAGGATGCGCTCGCCGTCGACGCGCAGCCCGTTGTGGTCGTACTCGCTGGTGATCCACGCGCGCATGCGCGGGACCATCTCCGCCGTCTGCTCCGCGAACCGGCGCTCGACGTAGAGGTCCTCGGTGTAGATCGTCGCCGCCACCGGGACCTCGTTTGCCCGCAGCACGGCCTCGTCGAACAGCCGCGGCCACTCGTGGGCGGCGAGCGCGTCGGCGGTCGCGCGCCGCGCGCCCTCGAACATCGAAGGCAGGATGTGCTCGGCCGTGAAGTACTCCGGCGGCATCTCGGGCCGCACGCGCTGCGCCGACCAGTTGGTCGCGAAGCCGTCGGCCCAGCACGCCTCGTGCAGCAGCCCGTAGATCGGGTTGCGCTCGAGGCCGAGCGGATCGCGCGCGTCCGCCTTGAACGCGGGAGAGTCCGGCGGGAGCTCGAGGACGTGGTGCACGCGCTCGAAGCCGTCGCTCATGCCGAGCCAGTTGCCGAGTGAGCGGAAGCGGTCGGGCAGCGCCAGCATCCGCTCGCGGTCCTCGGGGTAGCGCTCGTAGTAGCGCCGGCTGCGCTCGCGCACGCGCTCCCAGGTGGCGCTGAAGATGTCGTCCACGTGCACGCCGATGCCGGGCACGCCACCCGTGATGAACGCCTCGCGCAGACCCTCCGGCGCGAACGACAGGTAGGTGAGGAGCGTGATGCCGCCGTAGCTCTGGCCGAGCACGCTCCACGGCCCCGAGCCGAGCGCCTCGCGGATGACCTCGCAGTCGCGCACGATGCTGTCGGCGCGGAAGTGGATCAGGTACTCGGCGCTCTCATCGCCTCCCGCCGGCGTCGAGCGGCCCGTGCCGCGCTGGTCGAGCAGCAGGACGCGGAAGTCCTTCAGCGCCCGGTCGAGCCAGCCGGGGCCGCGCGGCGTGCCGGTCGGGCGCGGGGACTCGAAGCCCGGGCCGCCCTGCAGGTACACCAGCCACGGCCGCTCACGCCCGTCCGGGTCGGCCACCTCGCGCGCGAAGACGGTGATCGTCTCGCCCGGCGCGCCGTGGTCGAGCGGGACCTCGAACTCGTGCTCGGCGACGAACAGGCCCGGGATCATCCGAGGAAGCTCCAGAACTGCGCCGCCCAGCGCTCGCGGGCGTCCAGCGGCGGGAAGTGGCCGGACTCCTCGTAGATGGTCATCTCGACGCGGCCGCCGCGCGCCTCGTACTCGCTGAGCACGGCACGGATCTGCTGGACCATCGGCTGCGGCGGGAACGTGTCCGCGCCGGGCCAGCCGGGGACGACGCCGAGCGAGCCGAGCGTGCCCATCTCCCACGGCGACCCGTCGGCCACGACGATGTCCTGCGCGCCGTGCGTCCACAGGATCGGGGGCTTGGGGTCGACGTCGACGATGTCCGCCCAGTTGCAGTACTTGGGGGAGAGCGCGTTGAGGATGCCGCGCGTGCCGGGCGCGACGCCCGGCCAGTGCTCGGAGGTGGCCGTGTCGCCCGGGTAGCCGTCGTCACCCGTGAGCGACTTGAGGATCTCGCCGAGCAGCAGCTCCTCGCGCTTGGGCGGCTCGCGGTGTCCGACGCGCCAGTAGGACGTGTTCATCACGTTCCGCGGGGCGGTGTCGCCTTCCTCTGACCGGTCCCCGGCCGCGACGCGCGCGGCGAACTCCGGGTTGCCGGTGCCGCCCCCGGAGCCCGCGAAGTCGTCGAAGTGGGGTGTGCCGTCGAGCGCCACGCCGCCGTAGCCGTACGGGCTGACCGGGTCGATGAACGTCAGAGAAGCTACGGGATGCTCCATCGCGTAGTGGGCGATCGCCGCGCCGCCCGTGCTCCAGCCGGCGAGGTGGGGAGGAGCGGTGGTGCCGAGCGCCTGCAGCAGCGCGTGCACGTCGTCGGCCCAGTCGCGCAGGCCGCGCGTGGCGTCGATCGGCGCGCGGTCGGAGTCCCCGAACCCACGCATGTCCGGGGCGATCAGCCGGTAGCGCTCCGGCGCGTCCTCGAACAGGTGCTCATAGAAGCGGCCCGTCGAGAGGTTGCCGTGGATCAGGACGACCGGCGTGCCGTCCTCGGGTCCGGACTCGTGCACCTGCAGCGTGAGCCGGGCCGTATCGATGCGTGAGGAGCGCATCGCGCGAGCCTATAGGGATAACGTTCGCCATCCACCGGGAACAGGAGAGCCAATGTCGTCAGTGAACGGATCGGGTGAGGGTCACGGAGCATCGGTGAAGCGGGTCGAGGATCCGCCGTTCCTGCGCGGTGCCCGGCCGTACACCGACGACGTGCGCAACGAGGGCGCGCTGTACGCCGTGTTCGTGCGCTCGGGGATCGCGCACGGGCTGATCACGAGCATCGACGCCGACGAGGCGAGGGCCGCGCCGGGGGTCGTCGGCGTCTACACCGCGGCCGACTTGAACCTCGGCCCGTTCCCCACGGCGGGTCCGCCGGTGGACACGCCGGAGGAGATGCGCCGGCCGATGCTGGCGTCCGGCCGCGTGCGGTTCGTCGGCGAGCCGGTCGTCGTGGTCGTCGCCGAGACGCGCGCGCAGGCCGTCGACGCCAGCCAGCTCGTGTGGGTCGACTACGAGGACCTGCCGGTGCTGGTCGACATGACCAAGGCGCTCGACGCCGACGCACCGCTGCTGTTCCCGGACGCGCCGAACGGCAACCTGGCGGCCACCGGGCCGACGGGCGAGGACGCGCTCTCCGACGCCGAGGTGCGCGTGGGCGCGCGCCTGGTCAACCAGCGCGTCGCCGCCGTGCCGATGGAGCCGAGCGCCGCGCTGGCCATGCCCGACCCGGACGTCCCGGGCGGCTTCATCCTGTACACGCCCTCGCAGGGTCCGCACGCCTACCAGGGCACGATCTGCGCCTCCACCGGGCTCGAGAAGGAGCAGCTGCGCGTCATCTCCACCGCGACCGGCGGCGGCTTCGGCGCCCGGATCGCGTGCTACCCGGAGCAGGTCGTGGTCGTCGCGCTCGCGCGGGAGCTGGGCCGCGCCGTGCGCTACGTCGAGACGCGCTCGGAGACCATGCTCGAGATGCAGCACGGGCGCGCGCAGGTGCAGGACGTCGAGATCGGCGGCACGCGCGACGGCAAGGTCACCGGGCTGCGCGTGCGCGTGATCGCCGACGCGGGCGCCTATCCCGCCGACGCCGCGCTGATGCCGATGCTCACCGGCCTGATGTCGAGCGGCGTCTACGAGATCCCGAAGATCGACTTCCACTTCGACTGCGTGGTCACCAACACGACGCCGATCGGTGCCTACCGCGGCGCCGGGCGCCCCGAGGCGACGGCGCTGGTGGAGCGCGCCATCGACATGTTCGCGGCCGAGATCGGGATGGACCCGGCCGAGGTGCGGCGCAAGAACTTCATCACCGAGTTCCCGCATCAGACCGTCATGGGCGCCAACTACGACTCGGGCGAGTACGTGGCGGCGCTGGACAACTGCCTGGCCAACGCGGGCTACGAGGGGCTGCGTGCCGAGCAGGCGCAGCGGCGCCAGCGCGGGGACGTCAAGCAGCTCGGGCTCGGCCTGTGCTCCTACGTCGAGTGGACCGGGTTCGGCTCCGAGCTCGGGACGTGCACGGTGCAGGAGGACGGCACGGTGCTCGTGACCGCGGGCACGTCCTCACACGGCCAGGGCCACGAGACCTCGTACGCGCAGCTCGTGTCGGGGACGCTCGGGATCCCGATGCGGGACATCAAGGTGGTCCAGTCCGACACCAAGCTGGTCAAGCGCGGCGCGGGCACGATGGGCTCGCGCTCGCTGCAGGTCGGCGGCACGGCCGTCCAGAACGCGACCGACGACGTGCTCGAGAAGGCCAAGAAGCTTGCCGCGCACCTGTTGGAGGCCGACACCGGCGACATCCAGGTCGTCCACGGCGAGGGCCTGGCCGTCGCCGGCTCGCCTGCGTCGGCGATCCCGTGGGCCGAGCTCGCGCGCGCCGCGGCCGACCCCGCGCGCCGGCCCGAGGGCTTCGAGGGCGGGCTCGAGTCCGAGAACGACTTCGAGACGCCGGACGCGACGTACCCCTTCGGCACGCATCTGGCCGTGGTCGAGGTGGATGTGGAGACCGGCATGGTCGACCTGGTGCGCCACATCACGGTCGACGACGCGGGCCGGATCGCGAACCCGATGCTGGTCGAGGGCCAGGTCCACGGCGGCATCGCCCAGGGCGTCGCGCAGGCGCTGTTCGAGGAGATCGCGTTCGACGAGGACGGCAACAACGTCACCGCCAACCTCGCCTCCTACGCGATCCCGAGCGCCGGCGACCTGCCGAACTTCGAGACCGAGCGCACGCAGACGCCGACGCCCCGCAACCCGCTGGGGGCGAAGGGCATCGGCGAGGCGGGCGCGATCGGCGCCACGCCGGCGGCCTGGAACGCCGTGATCGATGCGCTGTCGCACATGGGCGTGCGCAACATCGACATGCCCGCGACTCCGCAGCGCGTCTGGCAGGCGATCAGCGCGGCAGCGGGCTGAGACGCAGCGCGGCTCGGCGCGGGCGGTCGCTCGCGCTGAGCTGGGCCGCGCGGCGGTGCAGCAGCTCGACCGCACCCGCGGAGCGCGAGAACGGGTCGGCGATGGCCGCTCCGTCGCGGGCGGAGATGGCCGCGATGAGCGCACCATCCTCGATCGCGATCAGCTGCGGGGCGGTCGGGACGACGGAGCTGTCGAGCGCGGCGAGGCGGGCCAGGGCGGCGGCGTCGTGGGTGTCGGCGAAGCGGATGACGGTGGACATGGGAAGCATGGTGCGGGACCGCCGCGATCATGTCCAATGATGATCTGCTGGTTCTGGCATAATGTCGCGTAATGCTCGATCTGAAGCTCTTGACGACCTTTCGCGAGGTCGCCGTGCGCGGGTCCTTCAGTGAGGCCGCGGCGGCACTCGACTTCACCCAGCCGGCGGTGTCCCAGCACATCTCGCGGCTGGAGGCGGCGCTCGGCACGCGCGTGCTGGAGCGCAGCGCGCGCGGCGTGACGCTCACGCCCGCGGGCGAGGTGCTGGTGCGCGAGGCGTCGGCGCTGCTGAACGCGGCGAAGCGCGCCGAGGACGCGGTGCGCGAGGCGGCCGGAATCGGGCGCGCGCAGGTCCGGGTGGCGGCGTTCGCGTCCGCCGCGGCGGGGCTGCTGCCGACGGCGACGCGCGAGCTGCGCGCGCGCCGGCCGGAAGCCGAGCTCGCGCTGACGGTGTGCGACGAGGAGCCCGCGCTGGACGCGCTGCAGTCCGGGCGCGTCGACGTGGCCACGATCGTGCAGTCGCCGCTGTCGCCGAGCACGCCGCGCGCCGGCGTGGACTATCTGCCGATCGCCGACGACGAGATGCGGATCGCGGTCGCCGCCGACCATCCGCTCGCCACGCGCACGTCGATCACGCTCGAGGAGCTGTGCGACGAGCCGTGGCTGATCGCCGAGACCACCGGCACGTGCGCGGACTCCAACGTCGTCTTCAACGCGTTCCGCGGCGCGGGCTACGAGCCCAACGTCCGCTTCCAGTCCGACGACTACCAGGCGCTGCAGGGGATGGCGGCCTCGGGGATCGGCGTGGCCATGATCCCGACGCTCGCACTCATCAGCTCCCGCTCGGACGTGGTCGTGCTGCCGGTCCGGGGCCGCGCGCCTGCCCGGCAGATCCTCGCCGCCGTGCGCACGGGGGAGGACAGCCCGCTGGTCGATCACATGGTCGCTTCGCTGCGCGCGGCGGCGCACACGCTGGCCGGGCGGCCGGCGCTGTCGGTCGTCGCTTAGAGGCGCTCGCGCAGGTCGGCGGCGATCTCGTCCATGGGACGGTCGCCGTCGATGCGCACCAGCACGCCGGCGTCGCGGTAGTGGTCGACGAGCGGGAGCGTGTCCTCGGTGTATTCGTGCAGGCGCTGCTCGATGACCTCGGGCGTGTCGTCCTCGCGGCCGCGGTCGAGCAGGCGCCGCTTGACGACGTCGAACGGGACGTCGAGGAAGACGACGACGTCGAAGTCCACGCCCTCGGCCTGCGCGAGGCGGCGCGGGAAGCCGTCGAGGACGTAGTGCTCGTGCGTGGCCAGGATGGGGCGGATGGCTTCGGTGACCAGCGCGTCCGGAGCGAGCTTGCCGGCCCGCAGGTAGCCGTCGACCTCGCGGCCGAGCGGCGTGTCCCCGGCGACCGCGGCGCGCAGCAGGTCGCCGGAGGAGATGTGCTCGCACCCGAGGTGTTCGGCCAACCGCACGCCCTGGGTTCCCTTGCCGCCGCCGGGCGGCGCGAGCATCAGCACTCTCATTCGTGAACGACCCTAGCGGCTTGTCGGCCAGCTCGAACCCGCGTGTGTGGTGATCCACATTGGCCGCCGCGCGGGCGGGATGGAAGATCGCTGCATGCTCCCGCACCTGTCCGACGACCTGTACCTGACCGACGGTGGGATCGAGACCGTCCTGATCTTCGACGAAGGCCTCGACCTGCCGCTGTTCGCTGCGTTCCCGCTGCTGGAGCACGAGGAAGGGCTGGCGGTGCTGCGGCGCTACTACACGCCGTTCGTGGAGCTGGCCGCGGCGCACGATGCGGGCTTCGTGGCCGAGACGCCGACGTGGCGCGCCTCACCACGCTGGGCGAAGGAGCTCGGCTACTCGAACGCGCAGCTGGATCAGCTCAACCGGCGCGCGGTCGAGCTCATGGCCGAGCTGCGCGAGCGCTACCCGCGGGTCCTGATCAGCGGCTGCGTCGGGCCGTCGGACGACGGCTACAACCCCACTGCACTGCTCACCGCGGAGGAGGCCGAGGCCTACCACGCGGTGCAGATCGGGTCGTTCGCCGCGGCCGACATGGTCACCGCGATCACGATGACCTACGCCGCCGAGGCGATCGGCATCGTGCGGGCGGCCGCCCGGGCGGGGCTGCCGGCCGTGATCTCCTTCACGGTCGAGACGGACGGGCGGCTGCCGTCTGGGCAGGCGCTGGGCGACGCGATCGCGGAGGTCGACGCCGCCGCGTGGCCCGCCTACTACATGGTCAACTGCGCGCATCCGACGCACTTCGAGGCCGTGCTCGACGGGCCGTGGGCATCACGCGTGCGCGGCGTGCGCGCGAACGCCTCCACGCTGTCGCACGCGGAGCTCGACGAGGCCGAGGAACTGGACGCGGGCGACCCGGCCGACCTCGCCGCGCGCTACGCCACGCTTCCGTTGACGCTGAACGTGGTCGGCGGCTGCTGCGGGACCGACGTCCGCCACGTCGCGGCCATCGCCGACGAACTCAAAGGTGCCCGGCACGTTTAGGTTGGGTGCGTGAACCAGGAGATCCGTTTCTGCGCGGTGCCGGGCGGACGCGTCGCGTACGCGACGCTCGGTGACGGGCCACCGCTGGTCGTCCCCGCGCCCTGGGTCTCCCACCTCGAGTGCGACTTCGAGCAGCCGGAGTACCGGGCGTTCATGTCCTCGCTGGCCGAGCGCTGGACGGTGCTGCGCTACGACCGGCTCGGCACGGGCCTGTCCGACCGGGTCGCGCCGGTGGACGACCGGACGACGCTCGCAGCGATCGTCGACCACGTCGGCCTGGCGGCGTTCGACGTGTTCGGCATCTCGGCCGGCGCGGTCACCGCGCTCCGGTACGCCGCAGAACACCCGGATCGCGTGCGCTCGCTCGCGTTGTTCGGCGCGTTCGCCGACGGCGCCGGGATCGCGCCGCCGGAGCTGCGGGCCGCGATCGTCGCGACCGTCCGCGCGCACTGGGGCGCCGGGGCGCGGATGCTCGCCGACGTCTGGATGCCCGGCGCGAGCGCCGCGTTGCGGGAGCGCATCACGGCGCTGCAGCGCGCCGCCGCCTCGGCCGACGTGGCCGCGGCGACGCTGGAGGCCGTGTACGCGACCGACCTGCGCCCGCTCGTGCCCCACGTCACGGCGCCCGCGCTGGTGATGCACCGCCGCGACGATCGCGCGGTGCCGTACGCGCTCGGCCGCGACCTGGCCGCGCGGCTTCCCGATGCCCGCTTCGTCCCGCTCGACGGTGCGATGCACCCGCCCTGGCTCGGCACACCCGCACCGGTGCTCGCCGCGCTGCTCGACGAGCCGGCCGAGCCCGGCGACGCGCTCTCGCCCCGCGAGCGCGAGGTCCTCGCGCTGGTCGGCGCCGGGCTCTCGGACGCCGAGATCGCCGAGCGGCTGGTCCTCAGCCCGCACACCGTCCACCGCCACGTCGCGAACATCCGCGCCAAGCTCGCGCAGCCGTCCCGCGCTGCCGCTGCCGCCTACGCCGCGCGCCGCGGGCTGATCTAGCCGAGCGCGGGGAGGCGTGGCGGGGCGGCGCGGAGCGGGGCGCCGCGCCGCCGCGACGGGTGCGCCCCCCACGATCGCGGCGCGCGCTCGTCTACGCGGCCACG
>NZ_JAPCID010000088.1 GCF_027587175.1 Solirubrobacter deserti | reverse complement strand
CGACTTCGCGGCGCGCGCTCGCGGGCGCCTGCAGCGGCGGCGGCTCGGGGCGCTCCCACGCCTCGCCGGGCAACGCGTCCAGGCGCGCCACGACCGGACGCAGCCGCTCCACCTCGGCCCGCAGCGCGGCGTCGCGCGCCAGCTCGGCCTCGAAGCGCGCGGCCCGCTCGGGCTCCATCTCGCCCAGCAGGTAGTCGGCGGCGTCGCTCACCGCTCCTCCTTCAGCAACTCAGCCATCCGCCGCAACGCGCGCGTCATCCGCGTCTTCACGGTGCCCAGCGGCACGCCTGTCGCCTCCGCGATGTCGGTCTGGCTCTGGTCGAGATAGAAGCGGCGCCGCAGCACGTCGGCCTCCTCGGGCGACGGGTGGTCGAGCGCGGCCGCGACGCGCCAGTGCTCGAGCAGCTCGTCCACGCGCCCCGACTCGGCGCCGTCCGCGAGCACGACGGCCGTGGCCGGGTCGCGCGGCTCGGGCACGCGGCGGCGCAGGTGATCGACGGCGCGGCTACGGGCGATCATGAGCAGCCAGGCGGCGAGGGTGCCGCGTCGCGGGTCGTAGCGGTCAGCGTTCTCCCAGGCCTCGATGAAGACCTGCTGCTGGACGTCCTCGGCCGTCGGCCGGTCGCCGAGCAGGCGCAGCAGCAGCGAGAACGTCGTCGCGCCGTGGAGGGCGTAGAGCTCGCGCAGGGCCGCGGGGTCCTGGCGCGCGAGGCGCCCGGCCAGGCGCAGCTCTGCTCGATCTCCGGACGCCGCTCGAACTCGAATCCTGCCACGCCTCTTCTACGTGGCGCATCCGCGTGCGGTTGCCCGAGAACCGAAATTGGCGCCCGGCACGTAGGGGAGACCGACACCGTCATCCGTCTCTCGGAGGAGTCCTTGACCAGAAGCCTCGTCGCCGGGGCAGCCACCGTGCTGCTCCTGGCCGCGGCTCCCGCTGCGCATGCCCAAAACCCGCTCGCGTCGGGCAGCACGACCCTGAAGCTGGACGCGGGCGTGGCCCGCACGCTGAGCGCGAACGGCGTCTCCGTGCGGCCGATCGCGCCCGCACGCGGGGGCGTCTCGTTCCCCATCACCGGCGGCTCGGTGGACGGCGCCGCCGGCACCATCGAGCACTCGGGCGGCCTGCGCTTCTCGGCCGGCGGGCGCTCGCTGAGCGCGCGCTCGTTCCGGATCAAGCTGGCGCGCAACTCCACGCTCAGCGCCCGCGTCGGCAAGGCCCGCGTGACGCTGCTGCGTGTCGACACGAGCCGTGCCCGCGTCACGCGCGCCGGGCTCGACACGCGCATCACGCGCGTGCGCGTCGCGCTCACCGGCGCGGCCGCCCGCGCGCTCAACACGACGTTCAACACGCACCTGTTCCGCGCCGGGCTCGAGCTCGGCACCGTCACGGTGCGGGCGACGCCCGAGTCCGTCGCGCTCGCCTCCGGCACCACCTCGGTCACGCTCGACGCGGGCGCCGGCGCGGCGCTGCAGAGCCTCGGGATCGCGGCCGCGCCGATCGGGTCGAACTCGCTCGCCTTCCCGATCACCGGCGGACGCGCGAACGCGGAGAGCTACGCCGGCTCGATCGAGCACAGCGGCGGCATCGCGCTCACCCGCGGCTCCACACGCGTCGAGCTGACCAACTTCACGATCGACGTCGACGACACACCGGACCTGACCGCGCTCGTCGGCGGCCGGCGCGTGCCGATCCTGTCCCTCGACCTCGCCGCGCTCAAGGCGAGCGTGCGGGGTCGGACGATCACGCTCGAGGGCGCCGCGCTCAAGCTCACCGCGGCCGCCGCGGGCGCGCTGAACCAGGCGTTCGGCACCACCGCATTCACCGAAGGCCTGCTGCTGGGCACGGCCACCGTCCAAGCCACCGCGGAGTGATGACCATGCGTACCCTGCTCGCCACCGTCGCCGCCGTCCTGCTGCTCGCCCCGGCGGCGCAGGCCAAGACCTACGGCGCCACCACGCTCGCGCTCGACCCCGGGGCCGTCAGCGCGCTCACGGGCCTCGGCGTCGCGCCCGCCCCGATGCCGCCGGCGACCGCGACCAGCTCGGGCGAGCTCACGTTCCCGATCACCAACCGGCCGTTCAAGGCCCTGCTCTCGGGCACGATCCGCCACAGCGGCGGCATCTCGCTCACGGCCGGCGCCACGACGGTCAAGCTCGAGAACTTCTGGATCGATCCGCTGCGCCGCCAGCTGACCGCTGAGGTCGGCGGCGCCCGCGTGCCGATCCTGTCGCTCGACTTCTCCAAGGTCCGGCTCGGGTTCGGCGGCGGGACGCTGAAGCTCGGCCCCGTCGCCGGCAATCTGACCGCGGTGGCCGCGAGCGCGCTCGACAGCGCGTTCGGGTTGCGGCGGGGCCCCATCCCCCCGGGGCTAAACCTGGGGGACGCGACCCCGCGCTACGGGCTCTTGTGGGGGAGGGGGGACGGGCCGGGCGCCCCGGCGCCCGCCCGATGAGCTAACGTCTCAGCCGATGCCGCTGTTCGCCGACGCAGCCCTGTCTCACACGCTCACCTCGCTGGCCATCTGGGTCGTGCTGTTCCCGGTCCTCGTCCAGGGCCTGATCTTCTACGCGATCGTCCTCGCGCGCGGTGAGAAGCGCGAGAACGACGAGTACAAGGCCCGACACAGCGATTAAGGGTCGGGTTCAGGGTGCCCCCGGAGGCGGGGGCGCCGCGCCGCGAGCACCATCGCGGCCATGCCCTCCCCAGACACCCTGCTGCTGTTCGCCGCGGCGACGCTCGTGCTGTTGCTCGTCCCCGGCCCGTCGGTGCTGTTCATCGTCGCCCGGACGCTCGAGCACGGCCGCCGCGGCGGGCTGACGTCGATGCTGGGCGTCGAGACCGGCGCCCTGCTGCACGTGCTCGCCGCCACCGCGGGCCTCGGCGCGCTGGTCGCCGCGTCTCCCCACGCGCTGCTCGCCCTCAAGCTCGCCGGCGCGGCCTACCTGCTGTACATGGGCGTCCGCGCGTTCCGCGGCCGCGGTGAAGCCGCCGTCACGCGCGCCGGCAGCAAGCTCTACCGGCAGGGCCTGCTCGTCGACGCGCTCAACCCGAAGACCGCGATGTTCTTCGTCGCGTTCCTGCCCCAGTTCATCGACCCGGCCGGCGACGTGGCGCTGCAGACGCTCCTGCTCGGCCTGACGTTCGTCGCACTCGCCACGCTCACGGACACGGCCTATGCGCTGCTGGCCAGCACGATCCGCATCCGGCACGTCTCCAAGGTGGCGGGCGCGACCTACATCGGCCTGGCGGGCGCGCTCGCCGTTTAGCTCTCCACGACCGAGAAGCGCTCGGCGACGACGAACGTGTCGCTGAGCTCGAGCAGCGTGAGCCCGGAGCGACCCGGGCCGGTGACGATCAGGTTCGTCGCCACGCCGTGCACGTCGGCCACCTGCGCGTACTCGCGCAGCAGCGTGACGGGCCCGCTGGCGAGCCGGCCGTAGCCGACCGCGAGGCGCTCGGCCAGGTCGCCTTCCTCGAACGCGACGTGCGGCCCCGCCGTCTCGTCGTGCGCGGCGCGCAAGGCGGCGACGAGCCGGTCCGGCTCCGCCGGGACGCCGTTGAAGGACAGCCCGCCGCGCTCGTCGGCGTAGGGCAGCAGGCCCGGGTGCTCGGCGTGCAGGACCGCGCGCGAGAACGGCTCGCTCGTCGCCTGCCAGCGCACGGCGCCGTCACAACGCAGCGTGCGGTTCCAGGAGCGGTTGCGCCACGCGCTCAGCCGCACGTACAGCTGCAGCGCGTCGCCGCGCACGCGCGTGCCGACGATCGTCCCGATCGACTGCACGCCCTCGTCGTGCAGCAGCGCCGGGATGTCGCCGAGGTCGCTCGCGGGCTCCGGGCGGCGCTTGAGCTCCGCGCGCGGCGCCGCGGGCGGCCCGGGCCACAGCTGGAACCGGTACGCGCCGTCGCGAGCGCTCCAGCGCGCGCGGTAGGCGCCGTTGGCGAGGCCCACGCGGACCGCGCCCACGCTGCCCGACGCGAACGCGATCGCCTCCGACTGCACCCGCAGCGAGAACTCCGTGACGTGGTCCCAGCCCGCGAGGTCGAGCGCGGGCTTGGCGCCGTAGCCCTCGAGCGTGACCGGCACGCCGAACTCCCCCACGTGCGGCATCCGCAGGTCGATCCGCCCTTCCGTGTCGCTCCAGTGCCCGGCGGCGTCGAGCACGTACAGGTGCCCGAAGTCGTACGCGATCTCGATCTCGGTCGTCCACGCCGGCATGCGGCGCGAAAGGTAGTCACGTCACAGCCGGCGCAGAAGCTGCGCGAACTCGCTCGTGGGCGAGATCAGGATCTGGTCCTCGGTCTCCTCGAGCGCGATCCGCTCGAGCTGCTGCGCGCCACGCAGCCAGTACAGGTTGGCATTGATCGCGCCGTCGCCGGCGGCCGAGAAGCGCCGCGCGAGCTCGAGCATCGGCGTCAGCATGCGCACCGCGGCGCTGTCACGGATCGGATGGGCGAACAGCACGCTGCGGTTGGGGACGGCGACGAGCGTGCCGTGCTCGGACTCGGGCGGCTCCAGCTCGCCCGCCCACAGCGCGTGGGTCGCGACGAAGAACGACTCGCCGCTGAGCATCAGCAGCTCCGAGTCGAGCACCGCGTGGCGCGTGAGCTGCAGGCCCGGCTCGGCGCGCGTGTTGGCGAGTGCCTCCGTCCACAGGGCGTCGTCGTCGTGCTCGCGCGTCACCGACTCCACCCGATCGGGATGGTCCTCGGAGAGCACGAGCAGCAGGTCCTCGGCGGCGCGCCGCACGACCATCTCCGTCGGGTCCACGGCCGCGTCCGCGACCAACCGCACTTTGAGCGTCACACGTCCAGTCTGACGGCGTCCCACTCGACGCCGGTGAGCAGCAGCCACTCGAGCGCGCGCCGGCGCTCCCGGATGGCTTCCGGCTCGAGGTCCTCCGGCCACTGTTCGGGCACCCGCTCGCGCGCCGCCCAGTGCGCGCAGTACAGGACGTCGAGCTTGGCCGCGATCTCCTCCGGCGCCCGCAGCGCCAGGCCGGGCGGCGCGGGCCCGGTGAGCGCGTCGACCGCCCGGAAGGCATCGGGCCGGAGCTCGAGCTCTCGCGTGAGCGGGAGGTCCGCCGCGAGCCCGAGGGTCCACAGCAGCGCGTACAGCGACTCCGCGCGCCAGCTCAGCTCGTACTCGGCCTCCACGTCCGGCACCCCGTCGGCGACGCGCGCGAGGTAGGCGCGCTCTGCGTCGCTGATCCAACGGTCGGCCCCGACCGCCGCGACCATGGCGTACGCCGCGTCCAGGGGCGCGCCGTGGATGATGTCCAGCACGCCGTGCAGGGCCTGCGCGCGGGCGACGACGTCCTCCAGCGGCCGCGGCCGGTTCAGCGCCGGCCGGGGCAGGTCTTGGGGCGGCACGATGCCCCACGGCGCGAGCTCCGCCACCGCCCCGGCGCGCACCGCTTCTGGGTCCCACGCATGCATCTCATGCCGCTACTACCCCCCGTTCGCGCGCGACGAGCACGGCGCGCGCGATCAGGTCCTCCTGCTCCTCGCGGTAGAAGCCGGCGGTGCGCAGGCTCCACAGCACCGCGACGCCGTCGCGCTGCTCGTAGACGAGGTGGCGGTCCGGGAGGCGCTCACCGCCGGGCGGGGTCGGCGGGCCGCTCGCGGGCAGCAGGACGGCGCCGCGGGCGCGCTCGGCCACGCGCAGGTTGTGCTCGGCGCTGTAAACGAGCCGCCCGTGCACGCCGGGGGCCAGCTCGCCGCGCATGACGGCGACGGCGCGGCCCGGGACGCCGAGCGTCGGGAACGCGCGCTGGTAGTCGTCGGCGTCCTCGAGCTGGAGGCCGAGCCGGTGCGCGAGCCGCGCGTAGCCGTCGCTCCACCCGGGCGTGACCTCCGGGTGGTGCGAGTGCGGCGCCGGCAGCGGGTCAGCAAACGGGCGCGGAGCAGGGGGCGCCGCCAGGGCGAGCGCGTCGGCGATGGCGCACGCGTCGCGGGCGAGCGCGTCGGGGTCGGCGAGGAAGCCGTTGCGGCGCACGATCACGGTGCCGCGCAGCACGTGTACGGCGAAGTACGGATCGTCGGCGTGGCGCGCGAGGACGGCGTCGATGCGCGGGTCCGGTACCGGGCCGTGCGCGCGCAGCCGCCAGCCGTTCGCGAGCGCCTGCCGGTGCGGGAAGTCGAACGGCGCGTGCTTGTCGCGGCGGTCGATGCGCGTGAGGAAGTACGGCAGCGCCGTCTCCGGCACGTTGATGGCGACGGTCGTCGTCGGGATCCACACGGCGTGGCTGTCGAACGCCGCGGGCGGGCGGTCATCGGTGGGCAGGTCCAGGAACGCGCCGATGAACGGGATGTCCGTGCGGTTGGGCAGCCACCAGCGGCCGCCTCCGAGCTTCACCTTCGTGCCGTGGAGCTTGCCGCTGATGTTCGGCCACTTGGTGACCGGCACCTCGAGCAGCTGGTGGAACACGACGCCGTGGCGCCCGCCCGGCAGGACGCCCCGGGCGATGTTGAAGCGGTACTCGGGGAAGCTCGGGATCGCGGCCGCGAAGCCCGCGGCGGCCTGCCGGTCGAGCCACTGCAGCCCGTGCGCGGCGGCGTGCGGGGCGAGGCTGAACGCAGGACGGCCGCGGCGCGCGTCCTCCAGGTCGGCGCGCGCGAAGGCGGCGGTGCCGTGGCTAGGCAACGCGCACCCGCTTGAACGCCGTCGCGAGGACGCGGCCGCGCCCGTCGAGGGCGCGCGCCCGCACCGTGTACGTGCCGCGCGGGAGCTTGCGCGCGAACTTCAGCGTCCACGTCCTCCGCCCGCCGGCACCGAGCCAGGCGCAGCGCTTGGCGCGGCGCAGCGCCCCGGCCTTGCTCGCACAGCGACCCTGCTTGGCGAGCGTGATCTGCACGCGGGCGACGGCGCCGGTGGCGCGGCCGGCGAGCGTGCGGCGGGCCTGCACCGAGCCGATCCGCAGCTGCGGCTTGGTCGGCGGCGCCGTCGCGCCCGGGCCGCCCTCGACCGGCGGCGGGGTCGGCACGGGCGTGGCCGTCGGCACGACGGTCGGCACCGGTGTCGGGATGGGGGTCGGCGTCGGCGTCGCCACCACCGGCGGCGTCGGATCGATCAGCGTGACCTTGGCCGGCTCGACGCTCGTCTTCTCCAGCGCCTCGAACGCGCCGATGTCCCGCCGCGCGACGCCGTCGCGGTCGCCGTCGACGGGCCGCGGGCGCAGGGCGACATCGAAGGCCGGCTCGGGGCCGGGCGTGCCGTGGTCGATCAATGCGCTGCCGGAGACGGGCTCGAGCACGCCGGCGGCGACGCTCGGCATTCCGTGCCAGGCCGTCGAGAGGTCGACGTTGTCGGCGCCCGGCTGCGTGATCGGGCCCTCCATCCGCTTCGGGCGGAACGCGCTGCGGCGCAGCTCGATCGCGGTGTCCGTCGACAGGTCCTCCCCGCCGCTCACGAGCACGCTGTCGCTGAGCTTCAGCGGCGACGTCCGCGCCCACAGCGCGGCGCCGTTGGAGCCGTTGGCGAGCGTCATGTGGCGCAGGACGCCGGCGCTCGCGCGCGCCTCGAGCGCCACGAGGCCGCCCCACACCGCGACCGAGTCCGCCAGCACGTCACCGGAGCCGTTGATCGCGATGCCGGTGTTCTGCGCCTTCACCCGCACCCGCTCGAGCCGCACCGGCTTCGCCCACTCCCACGCCCGCAGGCCGTGGTCGCCCGTGAGGTTCGCGTTGTAGACCTGCAGCGGCGCCGTCGGCGCGCCGGTGGCGAGCACGCCGACCGACCCGGGCGTCGACATCGACGTCGACACGGTGTTGAGCTGCGCGCCGGCGGTGACTCGGAACCCGACCTGCAGCTTCGTGCCCGGCGCGTCCTTCACGCCGACGCGGACCAGCTTGACCCACGGCGCACGCGCGTGGATCCCGGACGCGGCGTTCGCCGTGTGGTTCTGGACCTGGACGTTCTCCACCAGCACGTCCGGCGCGTCGATGACCAGGCCGGCGTTGCCGGTGGAGATGAGCTTCGCTCCGCCCGCGGGCCCCACGAGGTCCACCGGGTTGGCCGCGGTGATGGACCACGAGCCGGTGAACGGCCCGGCGCCGAGCATGAGCGTGTCCTTGCCGGGGACGGTCGCCGCGGCGGCGAGGGCGGCGTCGATGGTGGGCTTCGACGTGCCCTCGCAAGGCGTGCCGACGCAGTAGGTCGCCGCGTCGGCGGACGGAGTCACGAGCAGCACCGTGAGCAGCGCTGCGAGCAGGAGTCGGGGGAGCATGCCCACGACCTTGCCGCGCGCGCCGCGCGGGCGCCACAGGAGCTCCCCCTAGCGTTTTCCCTGAAGTATCAGGGGTGCGGCTAACCGGCCGCCTGGTCGGTCGAGGTGCTCGGGTCGCCGTCCACGGCGGCGGCGAGGCGCGGGACGAGCTCCTTCATCAGCGTCGGCATGCTCAGCACGGACGGGAACGAGATCGCCTCGTAGACGCGGTCCTTCTCCAGGATGAACACGTCGCGCTCCTGTTTGCGGACGCGTAGCTTGGAGTAGACGGGGTCGTTCTTGAGCCCGTCCACACCGCGGTCGCCGTCGGCGAACCACACGAGCGTGTCCACGTCGATGGCGTCGACCTTCTCGTCGGACAGCTGGCCCCCGAACTCGTCGGCGAACGCGTCGCGCAGCTCCTGCGGGTACGTGAAGCCCAACGCCTCGAGCATGTACGTGCGCACGTCCTGCGGGCCGTAGACGAAGATGCCCTGGTAGTCGGACACGTTGGCGGCGCTCTTGCCCTTGAACTCGGGGTGCTCGGCGGCGTTGTCGGCGATCAGCTTCTCTGCCTCGTCCACGAGCTGCTGCGCCTTCTCGGGTTGGCCGACCGCCTTGCCGACCGTCAGCTGCTCCTCCTGCCAGGTGGAGCCGTAGTCGACCTTGTCCTTGGGCTGCGCGACGACGGGCGCGAGGTTGGAGAGCGCGTCGTACTCCTTCTGCGTCAGGCCCGAGTACACGCCGATGATCAGGTCCGGGCGCTGCGCGGCGACCTTCTCGATCTGCGTGCCGTCCGTATTGGTGAGGACGGTCGGCGGCTTCGCGCTGCCGAGCTCGTCGGTCGCCCACGGGAAGATCGCGCCGGGGTGCTTGCCGAACCACTCCGTCGTGGCGACGGGCACGACGCCGAGGGCCAGCAGCGCGTCCTGCTCGCGCAGGCCGACGACGACCACGCGCTCGGGCTGCTTCTCGATCGTGGTCGAGCCGTACTTGTGCTCGATCGTGACGGGGAAGGCGCCCGATTCGGCGCCGCCCTCCTGCTTGGCGGGCGCGGACGAGCCGCTCGTGGAGGTCGATTCGTCGTCAGAGCCGCAGGCGGCGAGGAAGAGGCCGCACAGCAGCGCGGCTAGCAGGGCTGTCAAACGCATGGGTTAGGTCACCCTAACAACCTGCCTGTTAAGGTCGCGGTCCGACATGGCCGCCGGAACGGTCACGGAGGTGCGCGCCAGAGGTGGCCGTTTCACCCGCAGTGCCGGGTTGGCCATCGCCTTCGGCCTGCTCGCGTTCGCGGCGCTGCTGAGCCTCGGGGTCGGCGCGCGGTCCATCCCGCTCGGTGAGGTGGTCGACGCGCTCGTGCAGGAGGGCTCCTCCCAGAACGAGGCGATCATCCGCAACCTGCGCGTGCCGCGGACGCTCCTCGGGATCGCGGTCGGCGGGGCGATCGGGGTGGCCGGCGCGCTGATGCAGGCGCTCACGCGCAACCCGCTCGCGGACCCCGGCCTGCTGGGCGTGAACGCGGGCGCCTCGGCGGCGGTCGTGATCGCGCTCTCGCTGGGCCTGGCGGGCGCGACGTCCTCCGTCTGGTTCGCGTTCCTCGGCGCCGCGGCGGCGTCGGTGGCCGTGTACGCGATCGGCACGGCCGGCCGCGGCGGCGCGACGCCCGTGCGGCTCGCGCTGGCGGGCACGGCGATCGCGGCCGCGCTCACCGCGCTGATCTACGGCGTCGCGATGACCGACCAGAAGCTCCTGCAGCAATACAACTTTTGGTCGGTGGGCGCGCTCGGCGGCCGCGGCCGGTCGCAGCTGGAAGCGGTGATCTGGTTCATCGCGATCGGAATGCTGCTCGCGCTGGCGCTCGCGCGGTCGCTGAACGCGCTGGCGATGGGCGACGACTCGGCGCGCGCGCTGGGGGCGAAGGTCGGGCGCACGCGGATCGGCGGGGCGATCTCCGTCACGCTGCTGTGCGGCGCGGCCACCGCCGCGGCCGGGCCGATGTACTTCCTCGGGCTGACGGTGCCGCACGCGGCGCGCGCGCTGTGCGGGCCCGACCAGCGCTGGGTGCTCGCCTATTCGGCCGTGCTGGGCGCGGCGCTGATCCTCGTCGCCGACGTGATCGGGCGCGTCGTCGTGCGCCCGAGCGAGCTGCCCGCGGGCGTGATGATGGCCGTGATCGGCACGCCGCTGTTCATCGCGTTGGTCCGGCGGAAGCGGATCGCGCAGCTGTGAGCGCGGGTGTCCTTTCCGTGCGCGTGTTGCGCGTCGGCGAGTCGGTGTCGCTGCGGGTTCGCCGCCGGCCCGTGGTCGTCGGCTTCGTGCTGGTGGCGGTCGCGCTCGGGCTGTCGGTGTACTCGCTCGGCACGGGCGAGTTCTCGATCCCGCCCGGCACCGTCGTGAGCGCGCTGCTCGGGGGCAGCGACCCGGCTTCGGCGTTCATCGTCCGCGATCTGCGGCTCCCGCGCGTGCTGTGCGCGATCTTCGTCGGGGTGGCGCTGGGCCTGTCCGGCGCGGTCTTCCAGTCGCTGACGCGCAACCCGCTCGGGTCGCCGGACATCGTCGGCTTTCCGCAGGGTGCGTCGGTGGGCGCCCTGATCGTGATCACGATGCTGTCCGGCTCGGGCCTCGCGGTGTCGCTGGGCGCGATGTGCGGTGGCGCGCTCACCGCGCTGGCCGTGTACCTGCTGTCGTTCAAGCGCGGCGGGACGTCGGGCTACCGGCTGATCCTGATCGGCATCGCGATCAGCTTCCTGCTCGTCTCGGTCACGGACTTCCTGCTGGCCCGGGCGCGGATCGAGGATGCGCAGGAGGCCACGCGCTGGCTGCTCGGGTCCCTGAACGGGCGCAACTGGGACGACGTCCGGCCGCTGGCGATCTCGCTGCTGGTGTTCCTGCCGCTCGCGATCCCGGCGGGCCGCGCGCTGCGGGCGCTGGAGCTGGGCGACGACGCGGCCCACGCGCTCGGCCTGCGCGTGGAGCGCTCGCGGCTGGCGCTGATCGCCTTGGCGGTCGGGCTGGTGTCGGTGACGACGGTCGCGGTCGGGCCGATCGGGTTCATCGCGCTGACGGCGCCCCAGATCGCCCGCCGGATCACGGGCACGGCCGGCTTGCCGCTCGTGTGCTCGGCGCTGATGGGCGCCGTGCTGGTGCTCGCGGCGGATCTGGCGGCGCAGCGGCTGGTGCCCGATCGGGCGCTGCCGGTGGGCGTGATGAGCGGGTTGTTCGGCGGGCTGTACCTAGCCTGGCTGTTGTCGACGGAATGGCGAAAGGGACGACGCGGATGAGCACGGCGCCGTTGCGCGCGGAATCGGTGACGCTGGCCTACGACGCGCGGGTCGTGGCCGAGGGGTTGAGCGTGGACATCCCCGAGGGCGGCTTCACCGCGATCGTGGGGCCGAACGCGTGCGGCAAGTCGACGCTGCTGCGGGCGCTGGTGCGGATGCTCAAGCCGCGCGCGGGCAGCGTCCTACTCGACGGCGTGGAGATCTCGTCGTTGCCGACCAAGCAGGTGGCGCGGCGGCTCGGGCTGCTGCCGCAGTCGTCGATCGCGCCGGACGGCATCACCGTCGTGGACCTGGTCGCGCGCGGGCGCCATCCCTACCAGCGGCTGCTGCGCCAGTGGTCGCGCGAGGACGAGCGCGCCGTCGAGGAGGCGATGGCGGCGACGCACATCCAGGAGCTCGCGCCGCGGTTGGTGGACGAGCTGTCCGGCGGGCAGCGCCAGCGCGTGTGGATCGCGATGGCGCTGGCGCAGGAGACGCCGCTGCTGCTGCTCGACGAGCCGATCACGTTCCTGGACATCGCGCACCAGGTCGAGATCATGGATCTGTGCGCGAAGCTGCACCGTGAAGGGCGGACGCTGGTCGCCGTGCTGCACGACCTCAACCACGCGTGCCGGTACGCGACGCACCTGATCGCGATGCGCGACGGCGCGGTGGTGGCCGAGGGGCCGCCCGCGGAGATCGTCAGCGCGGAGCTGGTCGAGCGCGTGTTCGGCCTCAAGTGCCTGGTCGTGGCGTGCCCCGCGAGCGGTGCGCCGATGGTCGTCCCGGCGTGAGCCTGCTGGGCGAGGTCGTACGCGCGCACCCGTGGCGCGCCGGACTCGCCGCGGCGCTGTTGGGGGCGCACCAGGGCTTCGAGGCGCTGGTGCCGGTGGTCGTCGGCGCCGCGATCGACGACGCCGTCGTGCCGGGGGACGGCGACGCGCTCGTGCTCTGGGTGGGCGTGCTCGCCGCGCTGTTCGTGTTTCTGTCGAGTGCCTACCGGGAGGGTGCGCGCGCCGCGGAGCGCGCGACCGAGACCGCCGCGCACGAGCTGCGGATGCGGCTGGTGCGGCGCGTGGTCGACCCGCGCGGCGGCGGCGAGGCCGGCCTGCTGCCGGGCCAGCTGCTGAGCGTCGCGACCGCCGACGTGGACGCCGCCGCGGGCGTCATCCCGGGCCTCGCGTACGGGGCGGGCGTGGTGGTCGCGCTGACCGCGGGCACCGTCGTGCTGCTCACGACGTCATTGACGCTGGGCCTCACCGTGCTGGTCGGGCTTCCGCTCGTGGTCTGGTCGGGCGGGCGGCTGGGCGCGCTGCTGAGCCGCCGCGCCGCGGGTCAGCAGGCCGAGGCCGCGGACGCCGCGGGCGTGGCCGCGGACCTCGTCACCGGCCTGCGCGTGCTGCAGGGCATCGGCGCCGCCGACGCCGGCGCCGAGCGCTACCGCGTGGCTTCCCAGTCGTCGTTGCGCGCGACCTTGAGCGCCGCCCGCGCGGAGATCGCGCTCGGCTCCGTCGCCGTGCTGGTCGGCGGCGTGGCCGTGGCGGGCGTCGCCTACGTCGGCGCCCGGCTGGCGCTGGACGGCAGGCTCTCGCTCGGCGAGATGATCGCCGCCGCGGGTGTGACCCAGTTCATGGTCGGTCCCTTGACGCGCCTGGCCTGGGTCGGCGGCCTGCTCGCCCGCGCCCGCGCCTCCGCGGCCCGACTCGCCGAGGTCCTCACGGCGCCGCCCGCCGTGCCCGCCCCGGCCGCGCCGGTCGCCGCGACGTTCGACGAGCCGGTCCGCGTCACGGTGCACCCGCGCGCCGGGACGGACTCGCCGGCCGCCGCCATGGCCGCGGCGAAGTCGGATCGTAG
>NZ_JAPCID010000087.1 GCF_027587175.1 Solirubrobacter deserti | reverse complement strand
CGCTCGCCGCCCGGCCCTCCGCGCTCGCCGCCCGCCGCCGCGCGCTCGTCGTGAGCGCTCACGCGGCCACCTCGCGCGGCGTCGCCACGCGGCGCACCCGCGGCGCGGCCACGGCGGCCACGCCGTAGACGGCGGCGCCGAGCACCGCGAGGGCCGGACCGGGGCCGACGTTGTAGGCGTCGGCGATGCCGATCGCGACCACGCCCTCCATCGCGGTCAGGGCGAAGGTCGCGAGCTGCTGCGCGCGCAGGCCGGGCTCGAACAGGCGGACGGTCGCGGCCGGCACGGTCAGGACGACGGTGACGAGCAACGCGCCGACGGCGTCGATCGCCACGACCACCGCGACGGCGACCGCGAGCAGCAGCGCGCGATCAGCCAGCGCGGTCCGCACGCCGCCGGCGCGCGCCGTGTCGGCATCGAAGCCGGTCGCCAGCCAGGAGCGGCGCAGCAGGCGGTCGCACACCAGCGCGGCGACGGCGGCCGCGGCGGTCAGCCAGACGTCGGTCGCCGTCAGCGCGATCAGCGAGCCGAACAGCAGGCGGTCGACGCCCGCGCCGGACTCGTAGACGTCGCTCGCGAGCACCACACCCACGGCCAGGGCGGCCACCAGCAGCAGGCCGATCGCGGCGTCCGGATCGATCCGGCGCGTGCGCTGCACCCGTTCGAGCACGCCGCCGAACCCGACCGCGCACACGAGCGCGGTGAGCTGCGCCGGCACACCCCACGGGCCGGCGACCACCAGGCCGGGGAACGTCGCGGTCCCGATCGCGTGCGTGTAGAACGGCAGCCGCCGCAGCACGATCCACGTCCCGAGCACGCCCGCGATCACGGCGAGCAGCAGGATCTCGATCAGGCCGCGCTGGATGTACGGGGCGGCGAGGTTCATCAGCTAAAAGCAGTTCGCGGGCTTGCCCGTGAAGCCTTCGACGAGCGCGCGCGTGTTGGCCTCGATCGACCCGATGTAGGTCGCGCCGTCCGAGCCCTCGGGTCCGAGCGAGTCGGCCCACAGCTCCTTGCCGACCTTCACGCCGGCCTCGGACGCGATCGCCTGCTCGACCTTCGCGTTCACGGAGCTCTCGGCGAAGATCGTCTTCACGCCGGTCTCGCGGATCGTCTGCACCAGCGCGTCGACCTCACCGGCGCTGGGCTGGCCGGACGTCGACAGCGAAGGGATCACCGTGCCGACCACGCGGATGCCGTAGCGGCGCGCGTAGTAGCCGAGCGCGTCGTGGCTCGTGACCAGCAGCCGCTCCTCTTCCGGCACCGCGTCGATGCACGCCTGCACGTCCCGGTCGAGCGCCTGCAGCCGCTGGACGTAGCGCAGGGGATCCACGGCCAGGCCCTGCCCGATCGCCGCCGCCGCCGACACGGCGCGTCGCGGGTCCTGCCACCAGTGCGGGTCATCGCCTTCCAGCCCCGCGGCCGCGCCGGCGTCGATGACCTTGTCGTCCGCGACCCCGGCGCTCTCCAGCGCACCATCGAGCCACTCGTCGGTCTCGCCACCCGACTTGAGCACGAAGTCCGCGTCGGCCAGCGCCTTGACGTCGTCCGGGCGCACCTCGTACGCGTGCGGGTCGGTGTTCGCGCTCAGCAGCGCGGTCACGTCCGCCGACGGGTCCAGGTTGCGCGCCATGTCGGCCAGCTGCGTGGTGGTGGCCACGACGCGCAGCCCGCCAGCGTCGCCGCCCGACGAGGAGGAACCGCAACCGGCCAACACCGCCAGTCCGAGCACGAGGAGCACACGCATCATCAAGACGGGACGTCATCTTAGTGAAACTCATTCCCATCTTCTTCGCAGGTTCTCGTGCAAGTGGACGCGGCGCTCCAAATGACGCCATGCTGTGTTCCCGTATCCGATGGACCTCTCCCGCCGCCACGTTCTAGGACTCGGCGCGGTCGCCCTCGGCGCGCTGCGCTTCCCCGTCACCGCGAACGCCAAAGCGAAGGCCCCGCGCCTCTTCGAGCTCGGAATCGGCTCCGTCCACTCGAGCCGCTGGCACCTCACCAAGCCGCTGAAGGCGCCCGACCGCTTCGACCTCGTCGGCCTGCGCTGGAACAAGGGCGCCCACGTCCACGCCCAGGTCCGCGCGCGCACCGAGGGCGGCCGCTGGACGCGCTGGACCGCGCTGCCTCACCCCCACCTCCCGCTCGACGGCACCGACCCTGCGTTCACCGGGACCGCCGACGAGCTCCAGTTCCGCCTGCGCGGCGAGGCGTCCAAGCTCACCGCACGCTTCGTCCGCTCCCTCGACGCAGCGCCCCGCGCGCCGCGCGCCCGCGCCTCCCAGGCCGCGCCGCTCGTGATCCCGCGGGACTCGTGGGGCGCCGCCCAGGTGCCGCCGCGCGGGACGCCCGCCTACGGCACCGTGCAGGCCGCGTTCGTCCACCACACCGCGGGCCAGATCGCGTACGCGCCCGAGGAATCGCCCGGCATCGTGCTCGGCATCGCCCGCTACCACATCGAGTCCAACGGCTGGAACGACATCGGGTACAACTTCCTCGTCGACCGCTACGGGAACGTGTTCGAGGGCCGCGCGGGCGGCATCGAGCAGGCCGTGATCGGCGCCCAGGCCCAGGGCTTCAACGACGACACGACCGGCATCGCCTGCCTCGGCACGTTCACCGCCACGCCGCTCGACGAGGCCGGCTTCGACGCGCTGGCCAAGATCATCGGCTGGAAGCTGAGCATCCACGGGGTGCCCGTCACCGGCCAGGTGACGCTGATCTCCGGCGGCGGCGCCACGAACCGCCACCCGTCCGGCGCGCCCGTCGTGTTCGAGCGCATCAGCGGCCACCGGGACAGCAACGAGACCAGCTGCCCCGGCGACCAGCTCTACGCCCAGCTGCCCGCGCTGCGCACGCGCGCGACCAGCTACGCGTTCTCGGCCGCCGGGATCACGGTCAAGGCGGCCAGCCAGAAGGGCACCAAGCCCGTGAGCGTCTCCGGCCAGCTGCGCTTCGCCGACGGCTCCTCGCCCGCCGGCGCCTCGTTGAGCGTCGAGTACACCACGGCCGGCAGCGCGTGGACGCCGATCGGCACCACGAACGCCGCCGCCGACGGCGCGTGGGCGACCGCCGTCACGCTGCCCTCCAGCGGGCAGGTCCGCGCCGTGTTCGCCGGCGACGGCACCCGCCCGCGCCTGGAGTCCACGCCCGTCACCGTCAAGGTCGTTCCGAGCCTCGTGCTCACGACGGACAAGCGGCGCGCCCGAGCCGGCACGGCGTTCGCCGTCAGCGGCACGCTCTCCCCCGGGCAGGGGAGAGTGGAATGCCTGCTGGAGCGCCAGGTTCGGGGCCGCTGGACACGCGTGCAACGCAAGCGCATCAACGTCCGCGGCGGGCGCTTTGCCACCAAAGTGCGGCCGAAGACGCCCGGCCTGTACCGCGTCTCGATCATCGCGGACGGCGTGACGAGACGCCGCACGCTGCGCGCGCTCCGCTGAAGGTTCCTCGCGCGCCCGCCGACCACTGGAGGGTGATCACCAGCTGGATCCCTCGAGGCGGAGCGCTGCCGCACGACGTCTGGGCCGCCCGCCATCGCGGGCTGCTGCTCGTGCTCCTCGCGCACCTGATGGTGCTGCCGGCGTTCGCCGTCACCCAGGGCTGGTCGCTCACGGCGGCGTGGGGCTTCGACCTGGTCCCCGCGCTGTTGGGCGCCGCGGCGTGCATCCCCCGCCTCGGCCGCGTCACCCGCTCGAGCCTGTGCGCGACCGCGCTGCTGTCCTGCTCCGCGGTGCTCGTCGTCGCCTGGCACGGCACGACCGAAGCCCACTTCCACTACTTCGTGATGGTCGGCGCCCTCGCGCTCTACCAGCAGTGGTGGACCTACCTGATCGCCATCGGCTTCGTGGTCCTCCAGCACGGCGCGTTCGGCGCCGCGAACACCGAGTCCGTCTTCCAGCACGCCCACCACCCGTGGAAGTGGGCCGCGATCCACGGCGCGTTCGTCGCCGCGCTCGCGGTCACCAGCCTCGTCAGCTGGCGTGAGAGCGAACGCGTGCGGGAGGCGACGCAGGCGTCCGAGGAGCGCTTCAAGCGCGCGTTCGACGACGCCCCGGTCGCGATCGCGCTCGTCTCTCCGCGGGGGCAGATCGTCCAGGCCAACCGTGAGCTGCGCGAGCGCACCGGGCACGGGCAGCCCCACGGCCTGCGGCTGTGGGACCTCCTGCCCGAGCGCGACCGCGTCGAGCTCAGCCAGAGCTGGCCGCCGGGCCCGGACGCGCCCGAGGTGGAGCGCCGCTACGTGCGCGCCGACGGCTCGACCGGCTGGTTTCTGTGGCGCCACTCGTTGATCCGCGACGCCGCCGGCCAGCCCGACCACTGGGTCTTCCAGGGCGTCGAGATCACCGCCCGCAAGCGCGCCGCCCAGCGCCTCGACCACCAGGCCCACCACGACGCGCTCACCGGCCTCCCGAACCGCACCCGCTTCGACGAGCTGCTCGAGGACGCGCTGGGCCGCGGCCGCGACGTGGCCGTGATCTTCACCGACCTCGACGACTTCAAGGTCATCAACGACTCGCTCGGCCACGGCACGGGCGACCAGCTGCTGCTCGACGTCGCCGAGCGTCTCGCGCGCGAGCTGCGCGCGGGCGACGTGCTCGCCCGCTTCGGCGGCGACGAGTTCGTGGTTCTGCTCGAAGGCCTCGACGACGTCCACGACGCGCGCCGCACCGCGAACCGCCTCGCAGCCGCGCTCAAGGAGCCGTACGAGCTCGGCGGCCACCAGCGCTTCCTCACCGCGAGCTTCGGCATCGCGTACGGCGCCGGCACGGGCGAGGCCCTGCTGCGCGACGCCGACGCCGCCATGTACCACGCCAAGGCCCAGGGCAAGGCGCGCCTGGAGGTCTTTGACAGGTCGCTGCGCACGCGCGCGGTGGAGCGCCTCGAGCTGGAAGCCGGCCTACGCGAGGCGATCCTCGACGGCCAGCTCGAGCTGCACTACCAGTCCGAGATCCGGCTCGGGGACGGCGCGCTGTACGGCATGGAGGCGCTGCTGCGCTGGGACCACCCGGAGCACGGCATGATCTCCCCCGCGCGCTTCATCCCGGTCGCCGAGCAGAGCGGGCTGATCGTGCCGATCGGCGCGTGGGTGCTGCAGACCGCCTGCGAGCAGGCCGCCGCGTGGCGCGCCGCCGGCCACACCGGCTTCGTGATGGCGGTCAACCTGAGCCCGCGCCAGCTGTCCTCACCGAGCCTCGCCCGGGTCGTCGACGACGCGCTCCGCAACAGCGGCCTGCCGGCGCACGCGCTCTGCCTGGAGATCACCGAGTCCGCGATCATGGAGGACCCGGAGGCCGCGCAGGCAGTGCTGCAGCGGCTCAAGGCGCTCGGCGTCAAGCTCGCGATCGACGACTTCGGCGTCGGCCACTCGTCCCTGTCGAAGCTCAAGTACCTGCTGCCCGTCGACGTCGTCAAGATCGACAAGTCGTTCGTCGACGGGATCACCGAACAGGGCGACGACCGCGCGATCATCGCCGCGATCATCTCGCTGGCCCACGAGCTCGGCGCCGTGGCGATCGCCGAGGGCGTGGAGGACTCAGCGCAGGCGGACGCCCTGCGCGCGATGAACTGCCACGTCGCGCAGGGCTATCACTTCGCGAAGCCGCTGCCGGCCTACCGCTGCCTCAGCCAATCGGAGACCTTGTCGGCGGCGTCGCCGGCCTTGTCCCCGACCTTGCGGACGCCGGTGCCGGCCTCCTCGAAGATCCCGCGGAACTTGTCCGCGTAGTACTCGGTCGCGTCGGCGGCCTCCGCGCGCGCGTCGGCCTTGGTGCCGCGCTTGACGTAGTCCCCGTTCATGATCCGGTCGTACTCGCCGGAGCGGACCCACGCCATCAGCTCGTGGACGCGGCGAACCGGGTACGGGTGCGTGATCGCGAGCTCACGGCCGAAGCGCATCATCTTGTCCCAGCCGGGCTCCCAGTCGACGTACTCGTTCGCCTGCTTAACGAAGGCGTCGAGGGAGAGCTTGCGCGAGGACGCGCCGCCGGCCATGACCATCAGCGTCTGGCAGGTCGTCATCGGGCTGCGGTTCACGAGCGTCGCGGCGCGGTCGCAGCTCAGCTCCGCGGCGCGGAACCACTCCAGCAGCGCCAGCCGCACGGCCAGCAGCGGCAGGCCGGCGAAGAACGGCAGCGCGGAAAGCGGACGCGTGCCGATCATCAGCAGGATCGCCAGCGCCGTCCGGTACAGCGTGTGATCGGACAGAATGTGCCCCGCCTCGTGCCCGAGCACCGTGCGCAGCTCGTGCTCGTCCATGAGGCTCACGGTGCCGCTGTTGAGCACGACCATCGGACTCTTGGAGCCGATCGCCATCGCGTTCGTGAACGGGACGTTCCAGATGTACAGGTCCGGGATCTCGTCGATGTCCAGCCGGGCCAGCGCCGCGCGATGCGAAGCCCAGATCTCGGGCATCTGGTCGTCGCCGAGCCGCACCGCGCCCGCCAGCAGCTGCTGGCGGATCGAGCCCTCGAAGAACTCGATCAGCTTGCGCACGACCGTGTCCATCATCGGAATCTGCTGCAGCGCCGCCGTGGCTGCCCGGTCAGCCGGGTGCTCGTACGACTTCGGCGAGATGAAGTGGAGTCGCTGATCCTCGGGGAGCTCGTCGGCCATTTAGTCAAGGTAGCCGGTCCGTGCCCTCCAGGTGCGATTCAATGCTCCGGTGGTTGTCGACTCCGCGTTCCAGCCGATCGTGGAGCTGCGCGACGGGTGCGTCGTGGGGTACGAGGCGCTCGCGCGGCCGGCCGATGGATCCTCGCCCGAAGCGTTGTTCGCCACCGCGCGCGCGGAGGGCCGGCTGGCCGAGGTCGACGCCGCGTGCCGGGCGGCCGCGCTCGAGCAGGCGGCGTCCGCGGGGCTGGGCGCGCCGTTCGCGCTCTTCTTGAACGCCGACGCGAGCGCGCTGGAGCACGACGTGCCGGACCTGCCGATGAGCGGGCTGACGCTGGTCATGGAGATCACCGAGCGCGCACTGACCTCGCGCCCGGACCTCGTGCTGCGGACGCTCACGCGGCTGCGCACGCGCGGGTGGGCCGTCTCGCTGGACGACGTCGGCGCCGACTCGCGCTCGCTCGCGCTGATGCCGCTGCTGTATCCCGACGTGATCAAGCTCGACCTGACGCTGCTGGCGGCGCGCGCGCCGGCCGACGTGGCACGGGTGGTGACCGCGGTCGGCGCGGAGGCCGAGCGCCGCCACGTGACCGTGCTGGCCGAGGGCATCGACTCCGAGGAGCAGCTCGCGATGGCGCGCGCCGCGGGCGCGACGCTCGGGCAGGGCTACCTGCTCGGCGCGCCAGCGCCGTTGCCGGACCCGCTGCCCGAGCCGGGGCGCCCGCTGCGGCTGGCCGGCGGCGGCGGGGACGTGACGGGACCGTTGCCGTACGCGCGCGTGACCAACTGGCGGCGGCCCGTATGCGGGCCGCTGGCGCTGGCCGAGCGGGCGGCCGCGCTGCTGACCGCGCAGGCCGCGGCGCTCGGGCCGACCGGCATGCTGCTCGCCGCCCCCGACCGCTCGCACGCGTCCGAGCGCTTCGAGGCGCTGCGCAGCGAGCTCGGGTTCGTCGGCGTGCTCGAGGCGGGCGAGCTCGAGGACACGTGGACCGAGGTCGCGCTGGGACCCGGGTTCGGAGCGTGCTTCGTCGCGCGCCGGGTGGAGAGCGGCGAGTGGGCGTTCGCGACGTCCTACGACCGCGAGCTGGTCGTCGAGTGCGCGCTGGCGCTCATGGCACGGCTTCCGCGATGATCTTCGACACCTGCGCGCCCTGCCACGCCAGCGGTGAGGCGCCCTCGTCCTCGGTGAGCAACCGGGCGTCCGGGATCGCCTCCGCGTAGCGCTCGCCGACCGCGAACGGGTGCTCGGGGTCGACCTCGTCGCGGCTGGCGACGATCACCGTCGGGGCCTCGATCTGGGCCAGGTCCTCCCAGGCCTCGAACGGGCGCGAGCGCGGGACGGCCGACAGGGCGTCGGCGAGCGCGTCGGGGTGCGCGTGGGCGGACAGGCGCTGGTGCAGGACGCGCAGGATCGTCTCGTGCCACTTCTCCGGCACCTTCGGCGTGCCGTAGGCCTCGACGAAGCCGTCGACCCCGCCGGTGCGCAGCCCGTTCGCGAGCCGGTCCCAGCGCTCCAGGCCGGGGTCGCGGTCGGGCGCGTAGGCCGGGGTCATGATCACGAGCGCGTTGACGCGGTCGGGGTGCTGGAGGGCGAAGCGGGTGATCGTGTGCGCGCCCATCGAGGCGCCGGCGAGCGTGGCCCTGTCGATGCCGCGGTCGTCGAGGACGGCGAGGAGATCGGCCGCGAGGCGCTCGTAGGAGTACTCGTCGCCGCCCTCGGACTGGCCGTGGGCGCGCGCGTCGTACAGGACGACGCGGTGGCCGGCGCGCTCGAGCGCCTTGGAGCCCATGACCACGTAGCGGCGCGTCGCTGTAAGCCCATGCAGCAGGACGACGGGCGAGCCCTCCCCCGCTTCCTCGCCGTCCAGCGTGGTTCCGTCCGCGTCGATCTGCATGCCGGATATCCTCGCAGCGTGCCCATCGACGCCACTGACACCACCTTCGAGCAAGCGGTCATCCAGCGCTCGTACGAGAAGCCCGTCGTCGTCGACTTCTGGGCGGAGTGGTGCGGCCCCTGCCGCATGCTCGGGCCCGTGATCGAGAAGGCCGTCGAGGAGCGCGGCGACGCGGTCGAGCTGGTCAAGATTGATACCGACGCCAACCCGCGCGTGTCGCAGCAGTTCGGCATCCAGTCGATTCCGGCGGTCAAGGCGTTCAAGGACGGCAAGGTCGTCGACGAGTTCGTGGGCGCGCTCCCGCCCGCGCAGGTCAACCGCTTCCTGGACCGGATCGTCCCGTCCGAGGCGGACGCGCTCGTGGCCGACGGCGGCGAGGCGAACCTGCGCCGCGCGCTCGAGCTCGAACCGACGCGCGTGGACGCGAAGGTCGCCCTGGCCCGGCTGGTGCCGCGCGAGGAGGCGCTGCAGCTGCTCGCCAACTCCACCGGCTTCGCCGCCGAGGGCCTCGCCGCGCAGCTGCGCCTGGAGGAGGACCCGAACCTGGCGGAGGCGTTCGCCGCGATCGACCGCGGAGACACCGAGACGGGCCTGGACACGCTGATCGGCGCGATCCCCGCCTCCACGGGCGAGCAGCGCGAGGACCTGCGCCGCGCCGTCGTCGGCGTGCTCGACGACCTCGGCGTGGAGCATCCCGTGGCGCGCGAGGCGCGCCGCAAGCTCGCCAGCGCGCTGTACTGACGCGGTGTCGTGTCGCGCGCGTGCGGGAATCATACGGCATGGAGCCACTGGTCCAGCTGTCGGCGCCGGGCGGGTACGTCGTCGCTTTGCTGCGCGACGAGGTGGGGCTGTGGATCGGCTCTCGGCGCGGGTCGGCTGAGCGCTTCGGCGCGACGCTGATCGAGGAGCGCCGCGCGGTCGCGATCGCCGGGCCGGGCTGGACGGCGGTCGGCGGGCCGCTCCCGGCGCGCGCGGACCGCGCCGTCGTGCGCGGACCGGCCGGGTCGGTGGACGCCGAGCTCGGCCGCGGCGCGTTCATCGCCGTCCTGCCCGCGAACGAGGCCGGCCCGGCCGTGCGCTTCGAGGACGAGGACGGGCTGCTGCTGCGCGACCCGCCGCGCGGAAACGCGATCACCGACGCGACCGACCGCTGCCCCGCGTGCACGGCGCTCGACTGGGAGCTCGGGGACGACGACTGCGTCCGCTGCCGCGCGTGTGGCCACACGTTCCGGCTGCCGACGTTCTACGCCGGCGGAGGGCAGCCGGCCGAGCCCGGCTCGCACCGCTTCACGCGGGCGTACGCCGCCGATGCCGTCCGTCGCGCGCCCGGCCCCGTCTACGCCGCGCCCGGCGGAACGCCCGCGATCCGCGGCTTCGGCGGCTCCGACGACGCGGTCACCCACGTCAAGCTTGCAACGGGCGAGATCGAAGTTGACACCCGCTTCGGCGCCCACGAGCCGCCCGAGGACGCCGCCCGAGCCGCCGTCGCGCAGCGCACGACCGACGTCGCCTGGCCGGCGCCTCGCAGCCCGCGATCGCGATCTGGCTCGACGCCCGCCGCCGCGAACGTGAGGAGGCGAGCGCGAACGCCCGGCCCACCGCCGTCGAGATCAGCGTCGACGGGCGCCCACGGATCTTCACCATGCTCACGGTCGGCGATACGTGGGCAGCGACCTGCGACGGCATCCTCGTGAGCGGGCGCGGCGAGCTGCCGAGCGCGTTGACGAGCTACAGCGGCAACGCGAGCTGACCCACCGGCGCGACGGGCGCGGGCGGCTTGTCCGGCTCCACGTCGTCGAACGCCGACAGGCGCACGCCCAGCAGCCGGACTGGCTGCGGCGGCGCGTACGCGTGCAGCAGCGCGACGGCGGTCTCCGTCACCAGCTCGATCTCGTTGGTGGAGCCGTCGAGCGTCTTCGCGCGCGTGACCGTCGTCCAGTCCGCCAGGCGCACCTTGATCGCGACCGTGCGCCCGC
Source organism: Solirubrobacter deserti (assembly GCF_027587175.1). Lineage (GTDB taxonomy): Bacteria > Actinomycetota > Thermoleophilia > Solirubrobacterales > Solirubrobacteraceae > Solirubrobacter > Solirubrobacter deserti. Next base: position 5,189 of record NZ_JAPCID010000087.1, on the reverse strand, counting down.
GCCGGCCCTTCTTCTGCAGCCCTTCGCACAGCTCCCGCGCGAGCTTGCGCAGGATCTCCTCCTGCTCGGCGTGGGTCTCGACGTCGGTGTCGAACGTGCGCTCGGTCGAGACGGACTTGGCCGCGCCGCTCTCGGTCTCCACTGGCGAGTCGTCTTGGAAGCTCGCGCGGGCCTTCAGATAGCGCGCCCAGCGGTCGCCGAAGCGCGCCGCGAGCTGCGCCTCGTCGGCCTCCTGCAACTGCCCGACGGTCGCGTAGCCGAGCTCGGCCAACCGCTCCGCGGTCTTCGGGCCGATGCCCGGGAGCCGGCGCGTGGGCGCGGTCGCGAAGCGGATGCACGCCTCTTCGCGCCCCATCGCCACGAACCCGGCGGGCTTGCCGAGGTCGCTGCAGCACTTGGCGATCAGCCGGTTGGGGCCGACGCCGACCGAGATCTGCACGCCCGTCTCCTTCTTGACCTGCTCGACGAGCTCACGCAGGACCCGCAGCGGCTTCTCGACCCCGGTCAGGTCGGCGTAGGCCTCGTCGATGCCCATGCCCTGCACCGCTTCCAGCCGCGCGCGTACGAGCGTCCACACCTCACGGGACTTCTCGCGGTAGGCCGTGAAGTCGGGCGGGATGACGACCGCGGTCGGGCACAGGCGGCGCGCCTGGGAGGCCGGCATGGCGGAGCCGACGCCGAACTTGCGCGCCTCGTAGGACGCGGTCGTGACGACCGAACGCGGGCCCGAGCCGGCGACGATCAGCGGCTTGCCCTTCAGGTCAGGACGCTTGAGGAGTTCGACCGTCGCGTAGAACGCATCGCAGTCGAGGTGCGCGACCACGCGTTTCGGAGCCATCCCTGCACACGGTAGGGATGGCTCCGGACGCGAACGTACGTTTCCCTAGCGCGTCGCCTGGATCGGCCCGTGGCCGGTGAAGCGCAGCTTGCGCGCGGTCGCGGCCGTGAGGTCGTACTCGCGCCCGCCGACGTAGGGCCCGCGGTCGATCACGGGCACGCGCAGGACGCGGCCGCGGTGGCGCAGGGTGACCTTGGTCCCGCACGGCAGGTGCTTGTTGGCGACGCCGACCGAGCCGTACTGCAGCGTGCCGCCGCAGCCCAACGGGTTGCCGAACAGGCCCGGGCCGTACCACGACGCGTGCGCGTTGCGGTACACGTTCAGCCGCCCGACCGTGCGTTTGAAGCCGGTGCTCGTCGTGACGCGCACACGAGCGCTGGCGGCCTGCTTGAGGCGCTTGCGGAGCGTGAAGCGTCCGCGGGCGTCGGTGCGGTCGCGGTCGATCGTCAACCACCGGTGACCGCGTTGGACCTGCAGTTTGACGGTGGCCGGCGCCTGGGCCACACGGCCCTTGACGGTCGCGCGGCTGCCGACCTGGACGTTCAAGCGCTTGGCACTGACGCCGACCTGCTTGGGCGCAGCGTCAGCAACGGCCGGGGCGGCCGCCGCCGTGAGGCACAGCGCGCTCGCGCTCAGCAGCGCGCAGCGCAGCGTGGATCGCGGCATGGATCCTCCTGTATCGCGCATCCGGCCTGGGACTCTCTGCCTGCAGGGTGTGTCGGTGACTCCCGCGCGCCGATCCTCCACCGACGCTTGTCCTTCTAGGAGTCCCCCACCCGCGAGCGCTCCGTGCGCTCACGGCTCGGCAAGACCGAACGAGCGCTCTGTTATAGCGGCGCGCTCGACCGCTTCAACGCGTACGGACGGGTGTCACACAGCGACGGCGAACTCGTCCCGCAACCGCGCGAGGCCCAGCCGGATGCGGCTCTTGGCCGTGCCGAGCGGGATGTGCACGCGCTGCGCGATCTGGTCGGCGGTGAGGCCGCCCCAGTACGCGAGCACGAGCGCCTCACGCTGCGTCTGCGGCAACTTACCGAGCGCCTCGCGCACCTCGTCGGAGTCCTGCGCGCGGTCGGCGACGACCTCGGGCTGCTCCTCCGGGCGGGCCTCCTCCTGACCGCCGACCAGCTTCAGGCGGTCCGCGGCCCGACCGCGAACCTGCGTCTCGCGCCAGAGGTCCAGCGCGCGGGAACGGCCCATCAGGCGCAGGTAGGCGCCGAGGTCGCCGCGGCTCGGGTCGAACGCCTGGGGCCGGCGCCACAGGCGCAGGAAGACATCCTGGACGACGTCCTGAGCGAGTGTGGCATCACCCAGCACGCCATACGCGGCGGCGTACACCTTGCGGTGGTGGTCATCGAACGCGCGGCTGTAGGCGCCGGGCTCGCTCAGATCAGTGGTCACAAGCAACGTTATACACACTGTTGAAGGTTCTGAAACACGGGTTCTGCGGCAGAATGCGCATCTATGACGCGGCTCACGGGTCTGGATGCCTCGTTCTTGGCCTTCGAGGCCGCGGGAGCGCACATGCACGTCGGCTCCGTGCTCGTGTTCGAGGGTCCGGCCCCGGACTACGAGGCGTTCAAAGACCGGATCGAACGTGGTCTGCACAGCGTTCCGCGCTATCGGCAGCGGCTGGCGTTCCCGCCGCTGGGGGCCGCGCGGCCGGTCTGGGTGGACGACCCGCACTTCAACGTCGGCTACCACGTCCGCCATACCGCCCTGCCAGGCGCGGCGGGCGACGAGGAGCTGCGCGCGCTCGCGGGTCGCTTGTTCGCCCAGCAGCTCGACCGCGACAAGCCGCTGTGGGAGATCTGGCTCGTCGACACGATGGGCGACGGGCGCTTCGCCCTGATCTGCAAGACCCACCACGCGCTGGTGGACGGGATCAGCGGCGTGGACATCCTCAGCGTGCTGCTGGACCTCACGCCGGACGCGGATGAGCCGCCGCCGGCGCCGCCGTGGTCGCCGCGCCCGCTGCCGAGCGGCGCGGAGCTGCTGGCGGACGGCGTGATCGAGCGGGTGACGGCGCCGATCCGGTTCCTGCGCGGCGTCCTGGCGGCGCCCGACCGGGCGGGCGCGGAGGCGGGCCGGTCCGTCGCGGGCCTGGCGTCGATGCTCGCGGCGGGCGTCGCGGGTGCGCCGCCGTCGCCGCTGAACGTGCGGATCGGGCCGCACCGGCGGTTCGCGTGGGTGTCCGCCGATCTCGCGACGTTCAAGGCGGTCAAGGACGCGCTGGGCGGGACGATCAACGACGCGGTGCTGACGGTCGTGACCGGTGCGCTGCGGTGCTTCCTGGTGCGGCGCGGCCGCGACCCCGAGGGCGTCGAGCTGAAGGCGATGGTGCCGATCTCCGTGCGCGCGGACGCCGAGCGCGGCGCGCTGGGCAACCGGGTCGCCGCGATGTACGCGCCGCTGCCGGTCGGGCTGGCCGACCCATGCTCGCGGTTCCGCTACATCCACGCCGCGATGGCCGGGCTCAAGGAGTCCGGCCAGGCCGTGGGCGCGCAGGCGATCACCCGGCTCGCCGACGCCGCCGCCCCCACCGTCCTCTCGCAGGCCGCCCGCCTGCAGTCGCGCCAGCGCTGGTTCAACCTGACCGTGACCAACGTGCCCGGGCCGCAGCTGCCGCTGTTCATGATGGGCCGCCGGCTCCAGGCGTTCTACCCGAAGGTGCCACTGGTCCTGAACACCGCGCTCGGGGTCGCCATCATGTCCTACGACGGGCAGCTGTTCTTCGGCCTGCTCGGCGACTACGACGCCCTCACCGACTTGGACGCCCTCGCCTCAGACCTCGACTGTGCCATCCGCGAGCTCGCGGCAGGCGCCGGCGTGCACGTCCCGGAACGCAGCGCCGAGCGCGCGCCGGTCCACACGCCGTGAAGGCGCTCTACGCGCTGGCGATCGCCGGCCTGGCGTCGGGCCTGTGCCTGCTGCTGATCGTCGTCCTGGCGGGGCGCGACTCCTCGCAGGTCGAGAGCGGTGCGGCCGCGGGGCCGGGCGTGCTCGAGCCCGACCGCGGCTCTGGCCGGACAGCGGGAGCGGGCGCCTCCCCCGCCGACCGACCGCCGACGTCCGGCCCGCATCGCGCGGAGCCCGTCCAGGCCGACCGCACCGTGCTGAGCGACGACCAGATCCTCGAGGCGCTCGCCCTCGGCAACGTCGTGATCGCGTACGAGGGCGAGGCGCCGGCGGCCGTGCAGGAAGAGGTGAGCGGGCCGTTCGACCCGGAGCTCGCCGCAGCCGGGCAGGCGGTGATCCTGGCCCGGCGGCCGGGCGTCGGGCCGCCGCAGGCGTTGGCGTGGCGGCGCCGGTTGGTCGCTTCGGGCCCTGAGGACCCTCGGTTGCGGGAGTTCGCCGAGGCGTGGCTCGGGCAGGGCGCCCCATCGGGGTGAGCGCCAGTGGCGCGTTGCCGCTCGTTCGCCACGGGGCAAGCGGCTCGCCGCGCAGCGCGAGTTGCTTGACGCGCGGCCCAGTGGGTGTGCTCACCGTTGGCTTCAGCGCGACACCGTGGTCCGCACCACGGCGCAAAGGCGGCCCTCGTCGTCGCGCACATCGACCTCCCACACGGCCGTCGTCCGCCCGCCATGCCGCCGCCGCGCGACGACATGAAGCGTCCCGGAGAGCGCCGGCCGCAGGAACGACGTCTGGTTGGTGATCACCCGCCCGTCCCCCGCCGTCAATGCGTCCGCGATGACTGCGTACACCCCGCCGTGGACGACGCCGAGCGGCTGCTTGAGCGCGTCGGAGACGGGCACGCGGGCACGCACCTCGTCCTCCTCCGTCGACTCGATTTCCAGGTCGATCAGCGCGGATCCGCTCATGGCTTCTCTAGGCTACGGAGCCTGATGCCGGCAAGCCGCGCCACCGCGTTCGACAGGCTGGCGCCCGATCAGCGCGCGGCCGTGGAGCTCGTCCTGCGCCATGGACGGTCCTACGGCGAGCTGTCCGACCTGCTCGGGATGCCCGAAGAGACGATCCGCTCGCGTGCCCGAAGCGGACTCGCCGCGCTCGCGCCCGATCTGCCCGCGCCGAGCCGGTCCGGCGAGATCGCCGACTGGCTGCTCGGCCAGCAGTCCGAGGCCCACGCCTCCCGCACCCGCGCGCTGCTGCTGAGCGACCCGGCCGCGCACCGCTGGGCGGCGGAGGTCGCCGCGCCGCTGCGCGAGGTCGACGGCGGCGAGGCCGTGCCGGCGCTGCCGACGCGCCCGGGCGCCGAGCAGCCGCGCGTGGACGGCAAGAGCCGCGCGGCCGCGCGGCGCGGAGACGCGGCGACGGCGGACGACGAGAGCGCGCGCGACCACGCGGCGACGGCAAGCGGCGACACCGCGCGCGACCGCGCTCCGGGCCGCGG
>NZ_JAPCID010000086.1 GCF_027587175.1 Solirubrobacter deserti | reverse complement strand
GCCGGCCGCCCTCCGCCGCCCGTCCCCGGCGCCGCCCACGCGGGCGGCGGCGTGGATCGCGCGGCTCGTCGCGCCCACCCCGGCGTGGCCCGCGCCGCGCGCGCACGGGTCTGCGCGCACACTCTCGCCGCTCGCCCGCGCGACCGGCGGGCCCGTCGGCCTGCTCGTCCTCGAGGCCCGCGACGGCTGGCTGCGCGTCCTGCTGCCGACGCGGCCGAACGGCGCGTCCGCCTGGATCAACGCCGACCGCGTGCGGCTTTCACGCACCCGCTGGCGGGTGGAGGTCGACCGGTCCGCGCGCACGCTTCGAGTGCTGCGCGCCGGCCGCACGGTGCGGCGCTTGAGGGTCGTCGTCGGCGCACCGGCCACGCCCACGCCGACCGGGCGCTTCGCGATCGCCGAAGTCGCGCGCCAGCCGGACCGCGACGGCTTCCTCGGCCCGTTCGCGCTGCATCTCACCGCGCACTCGACCGCGCTCGACGACTACGGCGGCGGCCGCGGGCGGGTCGCGATCCACGGCCGCGGCGGCGCGAGCCTCAACGACCCGCTCGGCTCGGCGCGCTCTCACGGGTGCGTCCGCGCCGACAACGCGGACGTGCGCTTCCTCGCCTCCCGCCTGGTCCCAGGGGTGCCGGTGGACGTGGCCTCCTAGACTCCACGGCCGAATGGGCCTCGAGGATCGCACGCGATATGACCCGGGTGAGAGCGAGGAGCGCATCTTCGCCCGCTGGCTGGATTCCGGCCGTTTCCACCCGGAGCCGGAGGGAACCGCCAAGGAGAACTACTCGATCGCGATCCCACCGCCGAACGTCACCGGTGCGCTGCACATGGGGCACGCGCTCAATGGATCGATCCAGGACACGCTGATCCGCTACAACCGCATGCGCGGCAAGCGGACGAAGTGGATTCTCGGCACCGACCACGCCGGCATCGCGACGCAGACGCAGGTCGAGAAGCTGCTCAAGTCCGAGGGCACCTCGCGCGAGGAGATCGGGCGCGAGGCGTTCACCGAGCGCGTGTGGCGCTGGCGCCAGCAGTACGGCGGCACGATCGTCGAGCAGTACAAGCGCCTGGGCGCCTCGTGCGACTACGAGCAAGAGCGCTTCACGCTGGACGAGAACTACGTCCGCGCGGTGCTCAAGGTCTTCGTCGAGCTGTACGAGAAGGGCCTGATCTACCGCGACAACTACATGGTCAACTGGGACCCGGGCTCGCGGTCGGCCATCTCGGACCTCGAGGTCGAGGATCGCGAGACGACGGACACGCTGTACTACGTCGACTACCCGCTCGCGTCCGGCCACGGGTCGATCACCGTCGCCACCGTGCGGCCGGAGACGATGCTCGGCGACACCGCGATCGCCGTGCACCCCGAAGACGACCGCTACCAGCGCCTGGTGGGGGAGACGGTGATCCTGCCGATCGTCGGCCGCAAGCTGCGCATCATCGCCGACGAGTACGTCAAGCCCGAGTTCGGCACGGGCGCGCTGAAGATCACGCCGGGCCACGACCCGAACGACTTCGAGATCGGCCGCGCGCACGGGCTCGAGGAGCTGACGGTGATCGGCGAGGACGGCCGCATGACCGAGGCCGCCGGGCGCTTCGCGGGGATGACGGCGCTGGAGGCGCGCGAGGCGGTCGTCGCCGCGCTGCGCGAAGAGGGCCGGATCAACCGCACCGAGCCGTACACGCACGAGGTCCCGTTCTCCCAGCGTTCGGGCGAGCGGATCGAGCCGCTGATCTCGCTGCAGTGGTTCATGAAGATGGACGAGTTGGCCGCGCCCGCGCACGCCGCGGTCGAGGAGGGGCGGATCCGGATCCACCCCGAGGGCCAGCGCCGGCGCTATCTGAACTGGCTGGAGAACATCCGCCCGTGGTGCATCTCGCGCCAGCTGTGGTGGGGCCACCAGATCCCGGTCTGGTACCGCGGGGACGAGACCTACGTCGGCATGGACGCGCCGGACGGCCCGGGCTGGGAGCGCGATCCCGACGTGCTGGACACGTGGTTCTCGAGCGCGCTGTGGCCGTTCGCGACGCTCGGCTGGCCCGACCAGACCGACGAGCTGAAGGCGTTCTATCCCACCGACGTCCTGCTGACGGCGCGCGACATCCTGTTCCTGTGGGTCGCCCGCATGGTGTTCATGGGCCTCGAATTCGCAGGCGACATCCCGTTCGACGACGTCTACGTGCACTCGGTGGTGCAGGCGCCGGACGGGCGCCGCATGTCCAAGTCGCTGGGCACCGGCATCGATCCGCTCGCGCTGATCGACGGCGGCGAGCGCCCGCCCGTGTTCTCCGAGGGCGGCGAGTTCCCGCCCTACGGCGCCGACGCCGTGCGCTACGGCCTGCTCGCCATGTCCTCCACGCAGGACGTGCGCTTCAACGAGGGCACGATCGCCGAGGGGCGGCAGCTGGCCAACAAGCTCTACAACGCCTCGCGGCTGGTGCTGCTGCGCATCCCGGACACGGTGAAGGTGCCAGAGTCCGCGCCCGCACCCACCGCCGTGGAGGACGCCTGGATCCTCTCCCGCCTCCAGGTGGCCAAGGCCGAGGTGGCCGAGTCGATCGAGACGTTCGAGTTCCACCGGGCCACCCGCGCGCTGTACGGCTTCGTCTACGGCGAGCTGTGCGACTGGTACCTGGAGCTTGTAAAGCCACGGCTTTACGATGAGGACAACGTCGCGGTCGGAGAGTTCGCGCTGCACGTGCTCGCCGAGACGCTCGCGCTGGCGCACCCGGTGATCCCGTTCGTCACCGAGGAGATCTGGTCGTACATGCCGGGTCCGGAAGACCTGCTGATGGGGCATCGCTGGCCGGAGCCGGACGAGGCTCTGCGCGACCTCGAGGTCGAGGCGGAGGTCCAGCGCGCGATCGACGCGACGCAGGCGCTGCGCGCGTGGCGTGAGGGCGTCCGCGCGGCGGCCGGCGCCCGCGTGCCGGCGAGGCTCGACGCGGCCGGCTACGACCGCGTGGCCGAACACGTCGCCCGCCTGGCCCGCTTCGAGTTCTCGGTCAACGGCGACGAGCCGGTCGCCTCCGTCAGCGTCCCCGGCGGTGCGGTGCTGGTGCTCCCGTCGGACGCCGTCGACATGGAGGCGGAGAAGCAGCGCGCCGCCGAGCGCGCCGAGCAGTGCCGCCAGCAGATCGCTCGCGTCGAGGCCAAGCTCGCCAACGAGAAGTTCGTCGCGAAGGCGCCGGAGAAAGTGGTCCAGGCCGAGCGCGACAAGCTCGCCAAGCTCAAGCAGGAGTTGGAAGAGCTCTCGTGACGGACCCCGGAGGGAGGCCGCGAAGAGACGGGCCGCGCCGCCCGGGGACCCCGATCTCGCGTGGCGAGTCATGGGATCTGGCCCGTGCGGAAGAGCACCTGCTGTCGCTGGAGCTGTTCGGCATGCGCTTCGGCCTGGAGCGCATGCGCCGGCTGCTCACCGTGCTCGGCTCGCCGCAGGAGCGCTTCCGCGCGGTGCACGTCGTCGGCACCAACGGCAAGTCGAGCACCGTGCGCTTCACCGCCGCGCTGTTGGAGGCGCACGGCGTCAAGACGGGCGCATACCTCTCGCCCCACCTGACGACGTTCGCCGAGCGCATCCGCGTCGCCGACAGCGACCTGACGCCCGCGGAGTTCGCCGCCGCGATCCAGCGCACCGCAGCCGCCGCCGCGAAGGTCGACCGGACCTCTCCGGACGGCGAGCGCGTAACCCAGTTCGAGTTGCTGACCGCGGCCGCCTTCGACGAGCTCGCGCGCCGCGGGGTCGAGGTCGCCGTGATCGAGGCCGGCCTCGGCGGGCGCTACGACGCCACCAACGTGCTGGGCGCGGAGGTCGTCGTGCTCACCAACGTCGGCCTCGAGCACACGCGCTGGCTCGGTCCGACGATCAAGGACATCGCGGGGGAGAAGCTCGCCGTCGTCAAGCCCGGCGCGACCCTCGTGCTCGGCGACGAGCATCCGGACGTGGTGGCCTTGGCGGAGGGCACGGGCGCGCGGATCGTCCGGCCGGCGTCAATCGGCCTTGACGCTCCGGGCTATCAGCGCATGAATCTCGGCGCGGCCGTCGCGGCCGCCAAGGCGATCCTCGGCGCGCCGCTGAAGGCCGCGCCGATCTCGCTCGCGGTGCCCGGCCGGCTGCAGGTGGTCGACCGCGACCCGACCACGATCTACGACGGCGCCCACAACGCGCCGGGCATCGCCGCGCTGGCCGAATCCGTGCCCCAGGGGACCGTCGCAGTGCTTTCGGTGCTCGACGACAAGGACGCCGCCGCGATGCTTCGCGCGCTGCTCCCGCGGCTCTCCGCCGCCGTTTTCACGCGCGCGCCGAACCCGCGCGCGCTGTCGCCCGCGACGCTCGCCGACCTCGCACAGAAGGTCGGCGCGGCGATCCCGACCGAGATCGAGCCGGACCCGCGGCGTGCCGTCAGAAGGGCGCGGGAGCTTGCCGGCGAACAAGGAACCGTGCTCGCCACGGGCTCCATCTACCTCGTTGCCGACCTGCTGAGCGCTCCGGGAGCGCGCCGGGCGAGTGCGCTGTGAACGAAGGAGGACCCAGTGTCATCGCGATGATCGCCCTCGTGGCGGTCGTGGTGGCGGTCGTCATCCTGATCTTCTTCGGCATCGGCTACGCGCTGGGGCGCGCCTTCCTGTGAGAGCGTCGCCGCCTCTCCCACTACGATTCCAGGTCACAACATGAACACGTTCGCCATCTTTGGGATCGAGAACCTGCCGGAGTGGGCGCAGACGGTGCTCAACGTCGCGCTGCTCGTCGCTGCGGTCCTCTATCTCGCCCTCATCTTCTGGACCTTCGCGGACGCGCGCCGCCGGATCGACGATCCGCTGCTCGTAGCGTGCGCGACGCTGGCGAGCTTCTTCCCGTTCGTGGGCACGATCGTCTACCTGATCGTGCGCCCGCCCGAATTCCTCGACGACGTGCGCCTGCGCGAGCTCGAGATGACCGCGGCCGAGGCGCGCCTCGCGAACCTCGACTACCACCTGTGCCCGCACTGCGACTACGAGGTGCAGAACGACTACCTGCGGTGCCCGAGCTGCATGCGCAAGCTCAAGGAGCGCTGCTACTCGTGCTCGAAGCCGATCGACCCGGCGTGGCGCATCTGCCCGTTCTGCGAGGCCGAGACGAGCGCGCCGTCGCCGTCGTCCTCCACGCGCCGTCGCCGGCGTCAGACGACCGATCAGGCGACCGTCGCCGCGGACACGCTCGAGCCGGAGCCGGCCGAGGCCGGCACGGGCGAGACATCGCGCCGCAGACGTCGCTGACACACTGACGGCCTATGGCTATTGAAAAGACCCTGATCCTGGTCAAGCCGGACGCGTTCGCGCGCGGCCTGACCGGGGAGATCATCGCCCGCTTCGAGCGCAAGGGCCTGAAGATCATCGCCGCCAAGCACATGACGGTGAGCGAGGACCTCGCGAAGCAGCACTACGCCGAGCACACGGAGCGCCCGTTCTTCGGCGAGCTCGTGAGCTTCATCACCTCCGGCCCGATCGTCGCGCTCGTGCTCGAGGGCGAGGACGCGATCAAGGCCGCCCGCCAGGTGATCGGCGCCACCAACCCGCTCGAGGCCGCCACCGGCTCGATCCGCGGCGACTTCGCCATCTCCGTCGGCCAGAACATGGTCCACGGCTCGGACTCGCCCGAGTCCGGCATCCGCGAGGCCGGCCTGTTCTTCCCCGAGCTGTAACCACTCGCCAGGCTGCCGACCTGCAAGTGCCGGCATGATCGTCCTGGGGTCGGGGTCCCCGCAACGGCGGGCGATCCTGAACCAAGTCGGCATCCCGTTCACCGTCCGCGTCTCGGACGTCGAGGAGGAGACGCACGGCGACCCGGCCACGGTGGCCGAGGAGAACGCGCGCCGCAAGGCGCTGGCGGTCGCGGCGGAGGTCCCGCACGGGCTCGTGCTCGGCGCGGACACGGACGTCGGCCTGGACGGCGAGGTCCTCGGCAAGCCGGCGGACGCCGCCCAGGCGCGCGAGTTCATCGCGCGCCTGGCGGGTCGCACCCACGAGGTCGTCGGCGGCATCGCCGTCGTCCGTGACGGCGAGCTGATCCACACCTCGGTGCAGACCACCCAGGTCCACTTCCGCTCCGTCGACGCGTCCTTCATCGACTGGTACGTCGGCACCGGCGAGTGGCAGGGCCGCGCGGGCGGCTACGCCATCCAGGGCGCGGGCGCCGCGCTCATCGCCGGCATCGAGGGCGACTACCTCAACGTCGTCGGCCTACCGCTCGCGCGGCTCCTCGACGTGCTTCCCGAGCTGCTCCCAACTTAAAGAGGGACAGTCCCCCTTTAAGTTTCGCCACGGCGCAGAGCCAAATCCGCGCCTTGCGGGCGGGCGTGCAACCTAAAGCGGGACAGTCCCTCTTTAGGAAGCGGCGCGGGAGGCGGAGCCCCTAGGCGACGCCTCCAAGCGAAGCGAGCCCGCTGGGCGAGTCTTCGCCCGGAAGCATGCCGGGCGGGCCGAGCAGCGTGATGCCGTGCGCGGCGGCGATCCGGCCGAGGCGCTCGGCGTCGGGCGGGCCGTCGAGCACGGGCAGCTCTGCGCGTGCCGCCGGTGCTCCCGCCTCGCGCAGGAACGCGACGAACGAGCCCGGGGCGAAGGTGACGAGCACGACCGCGCCCTCTTCGCCGGCGCGGTAGGTGTGCGGGATGCCGCGCGGCGCGAGCGCGTACTCGCCCGGCGCGAGCGTGACCGGCTCGGCCGCGCCCGCCCACAGCGTCAGCGAGCCCGAGAGCACGTAGAAGCCCTCGTCTTCGTCGGCGTGGACGTGCAGCGGCGGCTGGTCGCCGGGCGGGCACTGCATGCGCACGAGCGAGAAGTCGGGCCGGTCGTCGAGGACTTCGGCGAGGTTGGCGATGAACCAGATGCGTTCCATGCGGTGGCTCCTGAGTACGATAACTCCGATACGGAGCTTTATACCTCTGAAACGGAGCTATGTCAAACCTCACGCCCTTCAGCTACGTCATCCTCGTCCTCGTGGGTGAGGGCGGGGCCGGCCCGCACGACTTGGTGCGGATGATGCGCGACGGCCGCGTGTACTGGACGGCGCCCGAGTCTCAGTACTACGCCGAGCCGAAGAAGCTCGCCGGCGCCGGCTACCTCGAAGCGACCAAGCAGCCGGGCCGCACGCACGCCAAGACGCACTACACGCTCACGGACAAGGGGCGCGAGGCGCTGGCCGAGTGGCTGGCGACGCCGACGCGCTTCGCCCGCATCCAGAACGAGGCGATCGTCCGCCTGCTGGGCGCCGAGTACGCCAATCGGGGGGTCTTGCTCGAAAGCCTCATGCACCTCGAGCGTGAGCTCGACGAGCTCACGCAGGCGCTCGCCGCCGCCGCGGAGCGCGAGGCGGCGCTGCCGCACCGCAGCCGGGCGCTGGCCGCGAACCGCCGCCTGGCCCAGCGCATCCTGGACGCCCACCGTGCATGGCTCACAGAGGTCCGGGACCAGTTATGAAGGTCCCTTTGCAGCCATTTCGGTCCATCGGCCCTTCGGTAGACTCCCGCATCGGCTCGGGCTCCTAATTACAAGGAGGTCCGGTCCGTTCGCGCATGGGCTTCTTCTCGTACCTCACCGGCTTCGGCGGCCGCGACATGGCGGTCGACCTCGGCACGGCCAACACGCTCGTCTACGTGCGCGGTCGCGGCATCGTGCTCAGCGAGCCCTCAGTGGTGGCAATCGACAGCCGCACGGGTGAGGTCCACGCCGTCGGCATCGAGGCCAAGCGCATGCTCGGGCGTACCCCGGGCACCATCTCCGCAATCCGTCCCCTGAAGGACGGCGTCATCGCCGACTTCGACGTGACGGAGGAGATGCTGCGCCACTTCATCCAGAAGGTGCACCAGAACCGCTGGGCGCACCCGCGCGTCGTCGTCTGCGTGCCCTCCGGGGTGACGGGCGTCGAGAAGCGCGCCGTGGAGGAGGCCTGCCTGTCCGCCGGCGCGCGCCAGGCGTACCTGATCGAGGAGCCGATGGCCGCGGCCATCGGCGCCGGCCTGCCGGTGGGCGAGCCCACGGGCAACATGGTCGTCGACATCGGCGGCGGCACGTCCGAGGTGGCGGTCATCAGCCTCGGCGGCATCGTCGTCTCCCAGTCCATCCGCGTCGGCGGCGACGAGCTCGACGACTCGATCATCAACTACGTCAAGAAGGAGTACAAGCTCCTGATCGGCCAGCAGACGGCCGAGGAGGTCAAGCTCGAGATCGGGTCGGCGTACCCGCTCGAGGAGGAGGTCCAGGCCGAGATCCGCGGCCGCGACCTCGTCTCCGGTCTTCCGAAGACCGTCGTGCTGACCTCCGAAGAAGTTCGCGCGGCGCTCGAGGAGCCGCTGGTCCAGATCATCGACTCCATCAAGGAGACGCTGGACCGCACGCCGCCCGAGCTGGCCTCCGACATCATGGACCGCGGCATCATGCTCGCGGGCGGCGGCAGCCTCCTCCAGGGCCTGGATGAGCGGCTCCGCGAGGAGACCCAAATGCCCGCCCATCGCGCCGAGTCGCCGCTGACGTGCGTGGCGGTCGGCAGCGGCCGCAGCCTCGAGGAGTTCGAGGCGATTCACAAGTCGAATCGCTCGAACAACCGCAACCGCCGTCAGCGCCGCTAGGTTGGCCTTGACCCTTTCGTCCCACCCCTTCACTTTCTCTGTATGCACGACAAAGCGGTCAGACGCCGCCGTGCAGTGCTGGTCGTCCTCGTAGCGGCCTCGCTGATCCTCCTCACCGCCTATTACGGCGAGTCGTCCGACGGCCGCCTGCACGGAGTCCAGCGCACCGCGCTGAGCGTCCTGGGTCCGATCCAGGACGGCGCGAGCCGCGTCTTCAAGCCCGTGCGCGACCTGTTCGGGTGGTTCGGCGACACGATCGACGCCAAGGACCAGCGCGACAAGGCCGTCGAGCAGCGCGACGCGTACCGCGCGCAGCTCGTAAAGGCCCAGCAGGATCTCGCGGAGGCCCGCCAGCGGGCGCAGCTCAACACGGCGGACGCGGAGGGGATGAGCAAGTACGGCCCGGTCGACGCGCGCGTCTATGTCCGCTCGCCCAGCACCTGGTACCAGCAGGTGCAGATCAACAAGGGCCTCGACGACGGCATCCACCGCGGCGACCCCGTGATCAACGGCGCCGGCCTCGTGGGCAAGGTGGCGGACGCGACGGGCAGCCACGCAGTCGTGACGCTGATCACCGATCAGAGCTTCGCCACCAGCGTGTTCGCCGGGGACCAGCGGCACGCGGGCTCGATCACGCCCGCGATCGGCGCGCCCGGCGACCTGCTCTACGAGCCCGTCGACGCCACCGCCAACGTGCGTGAGGGCGACCTGATCTACACCGCGGGCACCACCGACGACCGCCTGCGCTCGCGCTACCCGCCCGCGATCCTGGTCGGCACGGTGCGCCGCGTCGATCTCGGCGAGGGCGACCTCGACAAGCGGATCCACGTCCAGCCCGCGGCCGACTTCCTGCAACTGGACATGGTGCAGGTCCTCACGAACCCCAACGCCGCGTGACGGTCTCGGGCGCCAGCGTCTTCCGCCTCGCGCTGCTCGGCCTGCTCGCCTGGCTGCTGCAGCTGACGGTCGTCTCCCAGATCACCATCTTCGGTGTGCCCGCGGACCTGACGCCGCTGGTCGTCGCGTTCGTGGGCTACATCGCGGGCTCGACGACCGGCGCCGTGTTCGGCTTCGCGCTCGGGATGTTCGTGGATCTGACACCCGAGCACACCCTCGGCGTGAATTCGCTCGTCTTTACCGCCGTTGGCTACCTTGCCGGTCGCATCCGCGAGCTGCGCGACCCCGCGCACGGCCTCGCCCCGGTGGTCGTGGGGGCCGCGGCGACCGCGATCGCCGCCGTCGGCTTCGCCCTGCTGCAGTTCCTGCTCGGGGTGAAGGCGCCGGTCTCGCTCCTGCTCCTTCGCGACACGCTGATGATCGTCTTGCTCAACACCCTGATCGCGCTGCCCGTCTACGCGCTCGTGCACCGCCTGCTGGCAACGTTCCTGCCCGACGACCCGCGCCGCCGCCGGCGCCGGGCCTACACGACGCGGCTGAGCCCGCTGAGCCGCGCCTGATGCCCTCCAACCGCGTCGAAGATCGCCTGCGTCCGATCACGCCGCAGCTCGCGTGGCGTGTCGCCGTGCTCGGCGGCATCGCCTTCGTGCTGTTCGGGATCGTGTTCTTCCGGCTCTGGTACCTGCAGGTGCTGACCGGGGACACCGCCCGCGTGGCGGCGTCCCAGAACGGCCGCCGCACGGAGCGCATCGAGGCGCCGCGCGGCGACATCGTGGACCGCCACGCCAACCAGCTCGTGCGCACCAAGAAGGCCGCGGTCGTCCAGCTGGTCCCCTCGTCGTTGCCCGAGCGGGTGCTCGAGGACGCCGACAACTACCGCAAGGCGCTGGGCGAGGCCGAGAGCCAGCGGCTCGCCTACGAGCGCCAGTACGAGGCGCTGTCGCGCCAGCTCAAGGACGACGGGCGCAAGTCGACCAAGGCGGAGGAGCGCGAGCGCAGGCGGCTGCGCAAGCTCGGCTCGACCGCCCGCAAGGTTCCGATCCCGCCGATCCCCACGGACGAGCCAGGGCTCACCACGCTCTACCGGCGCATCAGCGAGACGATCGACATCCGCCCGAAGACGATCCACGAGCGCGTGATCCGCTCGATCGCGGACACGCCGTACTCGAACGTCACGGTGCGTACGGACGTCCCGCTCGCCCAGTTCAACTACATGCGCGAACGGCCCGAGTACTTCAAGGGCGTCGTCGTCACCAAGCGCTACATCCGCGAGTACCCCGAGGGCAAGCTCGCCGCTCAGCTGTTCGGCACGGTCTCGGAGATCGGGACCGAGCAGATGAAGCTGAGGCGCTACAAGGACGTCGCCCAGGGAACGCGGATCGGCCAGACCGGCCTCGAGTACAGCTACGACGAGTACCTGCGCGGGAGGGACGGCTACACGCGCCTGGTGGTAGACGCGCACGGCTCGCGCGACGACGAGCGCAAGGTGTCGGTCGTGGAGCCCAAGCAGGGGCAGCGGCTGCGGCTGACGATCGACATGGACCTGCAGCGCACGGGGGAGCAGGCGCTCGCCCAGGCGATCCAGAACTCCGAGTATGAGACGCGCGCCGGTGCGTTCGTGGCCATGGATCCGCGCAACGGCGAGGTGCTGGCGATGGGCTCGGCGCCCTCGTTCGACGCGAACTGGTTCGCCAAGCCGTTCACCCAGCAGCGCTACGAGTACCTGACGTCGAACGAGACCGACGCGCCGCTGCTCAACCGCGCGACCGAGTCGGCGTATCCGTCGGCGTCCACGTTCAAGCCCGTGACCGCGCTGGCCGCGCTCGAGGAAGGGCTGATCACGCCCTCGCGCAAGATCAACGACCCCGGACACTGGGAGTACGGCGGGCGCGAGTACCAGAACGCCAAGGAAGCGGTCTTCGGCTCGATCAACGTCGGCGAGGCGCTGAAGGTCTCCTCGGACATCTTCTTCTTCAAGCTCGGCGCCCAGGCCAACGACAAGGGCCCGATCATCCAGAAGTGGGCCGAGCGGCTCGGCTACGGGCGCAAGACCGGCATCGACCTGCCCAACGAGGCGGCCGGCCTGGTGCCGGACTCCAAGTGGCGCAACGAGGCCTACGCCGAGTACGAGCGCTGCGTCGAGAAGAACGGGCTGGAGCTGCGCACCACCGCGGCGCTGTTCGAGTGCGGCGGCATCGAGCGCACGTGGACGGGCGGCGACAACGTCAACCTCGCCGTCGGCCAGGGCGACCTGCAGGCCACCCCGTTGCAGGTGGCGGTCGCCTACGCCGCATTCGCCAACGGCGGCACGATCGTGCGCCCGCACCTGGGCAAGGCGGTCGAGAACGCCAACGGCGTCCCGCTGCAGGAGTTCCGCCCCAAGGCCAAGCGCAAGGTCAAGATCCCGTCGCGTGACCGCCAGGTCATCCTCGAAGGCCTGCGCAGCGCCGCCCAGGGCGAGGGCGGCACGTCGGCCGACGTGTGGCAGGGCTGGCCCATGGACGAGTTCCCCGTCTACGGCAAGACCGGCACCGCGGAGCGCCAGCCGAACCCCGATCAGGCGTGGTACGCCTGCTTCGTCAAGGACAAGGGCCGCCCGATCGTCGTCGTGGTCACCGTGGAGAAGGGCGGCTTCGGCGCCGCCACCGCGGCACCCGCGGCGCGCATGATGCTGTCGGAGTGGTTCGATGTGTCCGACCGCGAGTTCCACGCGGGGACCAGCGTCACCCGATGAGCGCACCCATCCAGCCTGCTTCCGACCCGCCGCCTTCGCTCGGTCCGCGCGAGTGGCGGCTGCGTCTGGACCCGTTGCTGCTGCTGGCGACGCTCGGGCTGGTGGCGTGCTCGCTGATCGCGATCCGCGGTGCGACGGCGGATGACTGGGACGGCGACCCGCTGTACTACGTCAAGCGCCAGGCGGTGTACATCGGCGTCGGGTTCGTGCTGATGTACGGGCTCTCGCGGCTGGACTACTCCCGGCTGCGCGAGCTGCGGTACCCGATCTACGGCCTGCTGATCTTCGGGAACCTGTTCGTGCTGGCGATCGCGCCGGAGACGAGAGGCACCCGGGCCTGGCTCGAGTTGCCGGGCTTCAATCTGCAGTACTCCGAGATCGGCAAGATGCTGCTCGCCGTGGCGTTGGCGGGCTTCCTCGTCGAGCGCATGCGCGAGATGGGGCGCCAGACGACGGCGCGGGTGATGCTGCTCGGGCTGCTTCCGACGATGATCGTGCTGGCGCAGTCGGACCTCGGGTCGGCGACGGTGTACGTCGTCGGCACGCTCGCGATCCTGTTCGTTGCCGGTGCGCCGTGGCGCCACTTCGCGGGGCTCGCCGCCCTGTTCGCGGTGGCGGTCGCGTTCGTGCTGGTGGCGGCGCCGCGGCTCGGCGTCGAGGTGCTCAAGCCCTACCAGGTCGAGCGCCTGACGTCGTTCATGCACCCGAGTGAGAACGCGAACGACGCCGGCTACCAGCAGGAGCAGGCGCGGATCGCGATCGGCTCGGGCGAGAAGACCGGCCGGGGCGTGGACGGTGCCACGCAAACCAAGCTGGACTTCCTACCCGAGCACCACACGGACTTCATCTATGCCGTGATCGGCGAGACCTACGGTTTCGCCGGTTGCGCGCTCGTTCTCTCGCTGTACGCGCTGCTCATCTGGCGCGCGCTCCACATCCTGACGATCGCGAAGAACCTCTTCGGTGCGCTGATCGCGGGCTGCATCGCGATGATGCTGCTCTACCAGCTTTTCGTGAACATCGGGATGAATGTGGGGATCATGCCCATTACCGGCGTGACTGCCCCACTTCTGAGTTTCGGAGGGTCATCCATGCTCTCCACGTTCTTGGCCCTCGGCCTCTTGCACTCGATCAACGCGCAGGCGCGCGACACCGCGAGTAGCAAGGGGAGGACGGCCATCTTCCAATGAGGTTGTCCTTTGAAAAAGCAAGTGCTGGTCACGGTGGACCGCGGCGAGACGCGTGTCGCCATGCTGGAGGCGTCCGGTGAGCCGGGTGCGCCGACCAAGTCGTCGCGCGGCCGTGGCGGCCGCCGCAAGAAGAACGAAGTCCCCGCCGGCTACCGCGTAGCGGAGATCTACTTCGAGCGCCGTGGCGGGCGCTCGATCGTCGGGAACATCTACAAGGGCCGCGTGGACAACGTCCTCGCGGGGCTCGAGGCGGCGTTCGTCGACATCGGGCTCGACAAGAACGGCTTCCTGCACGTCGACGAGATCGTGCTGCCGGGCGTCGAGCAGGCCAAGCGCGGCCGCGGCAGCGGGCCGCGGATCACGGACCTGCTCAAGCCGGGGCAGGAGATCGTGGTCCAGGTCGTCAAGGACCCACTCAAGACCAAGGGCGCGCGGCTGAGCATGGAGCTGACGATCGCCGGCCGCTACATGGTCTACGCGCCCACGGGCGAAGGCGTCGGCGTCTCGCGCCGGCTGGAGGACAAGGAGCGCGACCGGCTCCGCAAAGAGGCCAAGCAGCTGAACCTCAACGGCGGTGGCGCGATCATCCGCACCGCGGCGCACGGCGCCACGCGGGCGGATTTCGAGCGCGAGCTGCAGTACCTGTTCAAGCTCAACGAGGTCCTCCAGAAGCGGGTCGAGGACACGGCCGCGCCGGCGCTCGTCTTCCAGGAGGCGGACCTCAGCGTGCGCGTCGTGCGCGACATCTTCTCCGAGCACTTCGAGCGCGCGATCGTCGACGACCCGGGGCAGCACCACCGGCTCGTCTCGTTCTTCACGCGCACGGCGCCCGAGTTGGTGGACCGCGTCGAGCTCTACGACGAGGACGCGGACTGCCCGCTGTTCGAGGCCTACGGCGTGGACCCGGTGATCGAGGGGATGCTCGAGCGCCGCGTGGACCTGCCGTCCGGCGGCTATCTGATCATCGACTACGCCGAAGCGCTCACGGTGATCGACGTCAACACGGGCTCGTTCACGGGCAAGGGCAAGAGCGCCCGGCTCGAGGACACGATCACCAAGACCAACCTCGAGGCCGCCGAGGAGGCCGTGCGCCAGCTGCGGCTGCGCGACATCGGCGGCATCATCGTCATCGACTTCATCGACATGGCGCGCTCGCGGAACCGCGACGCGGTGCTGAAGGTCTTGAGGAAGGCGCTCGACGAGGACCGCACCAAGACGTTCGTGGTCGAGATCTCGCCGCTGGGCCTGGTCGAGATGACGCGTCAGAACGTCACCGACGGCGTGCGCGAGATCATGACCAACACCTGCGCGGTGTGCTCGGGCGAGGGCGTGGTCAAGTCCGCGGAGACGATCGCGATCGAGTTCTCCCGCCACCTGCGCCACATGGTCAAGGAAGCGGGGGACGACGGACCCGAGGCGTACCTGTTGCGGATCAACCCGAAGGTGACCGCGTTCTTCATCGCCGACGGCGCGCGCGAACTGCACGAGCTCGAGCGCGAGACCGGCAAGTACTTCCACTTCGAGGGCTCCGACGGCTTGAAGCTGGACCACTTCGCGGTGACCATGGAGGGCACGCGCGCGGAGATCGAGGAGCACGCCGTCCCGTTCCGCGCGGGCGAGGAGGTCCATGTGACCCTCGTGGAGCCGCACATGTACAACGAGGACGACGCGGTGGCCAAGGTCGACGGCTACCTGATCGACGTCGTCAACGGCGTCCAGTTCGTGGGCGAGAAGAAGCTCGTCCGGATCGAGGAGGCCGGCCGCACGATGGCGACGGCCGTGCTCGTCGGCGCCGACGCCGAGGTGGCCGCCGATGCCGCCAAGGACCGCGCCGCCGCGCGCGAGAAGGCGCTCGCCAGCGCCCGCCGCTCCGCCGCCTCGAAGCGCCAGCAGCAGCGCCCGCGCATCGAGGACGAGGAGGCGGCCGCGGTCGCCGTGCTCACCGACGAGTCCGAGGACCGCGCGGGCACCGCACCCGCCGCCGAGGACGACTCCGACGCGCCGCCGCGCAAGCGCCGCCGCCGCGGCGGCCGTGGCCGTGGGCGCGGCCGGGGTGCCGCTGCCGCAGCGGCCGAGACCGATACCGACACCGCCGCGGTCGCCGGCGGCCCCGACGCGGGTGGGGAATCCGAGGACGCCGGGGCTCGCCGCGACGCCGACGAGGATGACGCTCCGCGCGGGCGCTCGCGCCGCCGCCGTCGCCATGACGCCGACGCGGTAGACGACACCGCCGCGATCGCCGGTGGCCCCGAGGCGGGCGATCCGGCAGCCGCCGACGCGCCGCAGGCCACCGAGGACGACGACGCGCCGCGCGGCCGTTCGCGCCGCCGCCGTCGCGACGCCGACGCCGACGCGAACTCGGCCGACGAGGTCGTCGTCGTCGCCGACGGGGACGAGGACGACGCGCCGCGCGGCCGCTCGCGCCGCCGCCGCGACGCGGAGCCCGCGGCCGAGGTGGTGGCCGAGGACGGCGCGACCGACGAGGACGCGCCCAAGCCGCGCGCTCGCCGCCGGGCCAAGGCCGGCGCGGCCGAGCCCGAAGTCGGATCG
>NZ_JAPCID010000085.1 GCF_027587175.1 Solirubrobacter deserti | reverse complement strand
CCTCGCCGCCCGCCGCGGCCTCGTCGCGGCCGCCCGCGCCGCTCATCGCGCCGCCGCGAGCTCCCACGGCGCGGCCCCGTCGCGCACGGCCCTCGCCGCCGCGGGCAGGCGGTTCTCGTCGATCGCGTCGCGCAGCTCGGCCATCAGGCGCTGCAGGTAGGCGAGGTTGTGGATCGTGAGCAGGCGCATCGCGGTCTGCTCCTGAGCCTTGAACAGGTAGTGGATGTAGGCACGCGAGTAGCCCGGCTCGCAGGCCGGGCACGGGCAGCCCTCGCACAGCGGCTCTTCGGACTGCTTCCAGCGGGCCTTGGCGAGGTCGACGCGCCAGCGCTTGGCCGGGTCGGGGACGACGGCCATGCCGTGGCGGCCGATCCGCGTCGGCATCGCGCAGTCGAAGGTGTCGATGCCGAGCTCGACGCCGCGCACGAGATCGTCGACCTCACCGATCCCGAGCAGGTGGCGGGGCTTGGCCTCCGGCAGCTCCTCGATCGTCCACTCGACGACGGTGAACATCTGGTCCTTGGTCTCGCCGAGCGTGCCGCCGATGGCGATGCCGCCGAGGTACTCGCGCGCGGCGACCGCCTGGGCGGAGGCGCGGCGCAGGTCCTCCTCCACCCCGCCCTGGACGATTCCGTACACAGTCTGACCCTCAGGTCCATGCTTAGAGTGCCAGTCGATGCAGCGGTCCAGCCATCGGTGCGTGCGCTCCGTGGAGCGGGCGGTGTAGTCGCGGCCGCCGTGGAAGGGCGTGCACTCGTCGAACACGAGCGCGATGTCGCTGCGCAGCGCGGCCTGGACCTCCATCGAGGTCTCCGGCCCCATGAACTGCGTCGAGCCGTCGAGGTAGGAGCGGAACGTCACGCCCTCCTCCTCGATCTTGAGGATCGCGCCGGAGCGCTCGCCGACGAACTGCGCCTGGCGACCCTTGATCTCGTCGGCCACGGTGCCGTGGCCCATCGAGAAGACCTGGAACCCGCCGGAGTCGGTGATGATCGGCTTGTCCCAGCGCTGGAACTCGTGCAGGCCGCCGAAGCGCTTGATCAGCTCGTGGCCGGGCGTCAGGAACAGGTGGAACGTGTTCCCGAGCACCATGTCGTAGCCGAGCTCGGCGGCCTCGCGCACTTCGAGGGTCTTGACGACGGCCTTGGTGGCCAGCGGCACGAACGCCGGGGTGCGGACCTCACCGTGCGCGAGGCGAAGGGTGCCGGTACGGGCGTAGGAGCCCGGATCTCTGGTGCGGATGGAGAACACGAGGGCGGCCACGTTAGCGCCGCCCTCGCGGGGTGTGACTGAGCCTTACGCGGAGGCCGGCTCGGCGTCGGAGGACTTGGCCTCGATCGTCTTCGGGGCGATCGAGATCTTGCGCGGCTTGGGCTGCTCGGGCTTCGGGATGCGGACCTCGAGCACGCCGCGGTCGAAGCTGGCCTCCACGGCCTCCGGCTTGATGCCCTCGGGCAGCGTCAGCGAGCGCGAGAAGGAGCCGAACGCGCGCTCGACGCGGTGGAAGCCGTCCTTCGTCACCTCGTGCGTGGCCTTGCGCTCACCCGAGACGGTGAGGACGCGGTCCTCGACCTCGATGTTGACGTCCTCCTCCGACAGCCCGGGCAGGTCGGCGGTCAGGACGAAGTGGCCCTCGGTCTCGACGAGGTCCATGGCCGGCATCCAGCGGCGCATCGTGCCGCCGTTGCCCTGCACCGGCGCGTCGAACACGGTGCCGAACAGGCGGTTCATCTCGTTCTGCAGCGTCGCGAACTCACGAAGCGGTTCCCAGCGAACGATGGCCATATCTCGATCCTCCACGTGACTCGGCGTGAAACCTGATGGCCGCAAGTATAGAAATCTCAGTCGATGTCTATCAAGTCTGGGAGGCTAAAAGATTCCTTAAACGACGAGAGCCGCCCGAAGGCGGCTCGTCCCGGCAGAGCGGTCGGCGGCGGGTCAGTCGGTGGCGGCAGCGCCGGGCAGCACGCGCTCCCAGGCGCCGGCGAAGGTGCGCAGCTCGTCCTCGGAGAAGTGCGACAAAAAGCGCTGGCGCACGCCCTCGAGGTGGGTCGGGCGGGCGCGCTCGAGCAGCTCCGCGCCCTTGTCGGTGAGCACCGCGAAGCAGCCGCGGCCGTCGTCGGTGCACGTGTCGCGCACCAGCAGCTCCTCCTTCTCGAGCCGGTCGACGAGGCGCGTCATCCCGGAACGCGAGAGCAGCACGGAGTCGGCCAGCTCAGCCATCCGGCGCTTGCGGTCCGGCGCGGACTCCAGGGTGATCAGCACTTCATACGAGCTCAGCGGAAGGTCGTGCGCGGCAGCCAACTCCGCGTCCAGCGCCTTCACCAGGGCCGTGTGCACTCGCAGCAGCCCCCGCCAGGCCGCAAGCTCCGTCTCCGTCAGGTCTACGCGTGTCTCTGGTACCGCCATGTCAAGGGAGTGTAGCGGCGCCTAGTTGCGCGGACAACCGACACGCTATCCGGGCCGGCGCGCGCGTGCGACGATCGTGCGCGCCGCCACACCCGCCAATGCCAGCAGCGCCGCGGGCGGCAGCAGCAGGATCAGGCTGCCGAGGAAGCCTATGCCGCAGCTGGGGTCGCACCCACCGGGCGGGTCCGGAGGTGAGCCCCAAGTGCCGTTGACCGCCGTGAAGGCCACGAGCGGGATCGCGGCCGCGACCACGCCCAAAGCGGCCCCGGGCAGCCCTCCGAGCCAGCCCAGCAGCGGGAACGACACTCCCACCCCCAACGCGATCATGACCGTCCACGGAGGCCCGGGCTCGGTCAGCCAGTAGGCGAGCCCGAGCCCCGTGGAGATCAGGAACAGCGTCAGCGCCCTCCGGCTCATCCGCTGCCGCGTCCGCTCGCTCAGCCCAGCAGCGAGCGGCCCGTCATCTCCGCCGGTGGCTCGATCCCCAGCAGCTCGAGCGCCGTCGGCGCCACGTCCGCCAGGATGCCCTCGCCGTCCAGGGACGACGCGCCCGCGGTGACGATGAACGGCACCGGGTTCAGCGAGTGGGCCGTGTTCGGCGAGCCGTCCTCGTTGAGCATGTGGTCGCAGTTGCCGTGATCGGCGGTGACGATGCAGGCGCCGCCCGCGGCGTGAACCGCCTCCACCACGCGCCCGAGCTGGGTGTCGACCGTCTCGACGGCCTTCACCGCCGCCTCGATCACGCCCGTGTGCCCGACCATGTCCGGATTCGCGAAGTTGATGATCGCGAACGCGGGCTTGTCCTCGGAGAAGTGCTTGACGAAGGCGTCCGCGGCCTCGACCGCCGCCATCTCCGGCTTGTGGTCGTAGGTGGGCACGTCGCGCGGGGACGGCACGAGCTCGCGCACCTCACCCTCGTACGGCTTCTCCTCGCCGCCGTTGAAGAAGTACGTCACGTGCGGGTACTTCTCGGTCTCGGCGACGTGCAGCTGTCCGAGGCCGGCGCCGGCGATCACCGAGCCGATCGTGACCTCCGGCCGCTTGGGCGGGAACACGACCGGATAGTTCCAGTCCTCGTCGTACTCGGCGAGGGTGATGTAGCGGTCGATCACCTGCGCCCCGCCCCGGTCGATCTCGGAGAACTCCGGTTCGCACAGCGCGAGCGTGATCTCGCGCATCCGGTCGGGCCGGAAGTTGAACGCGATCACCGAGTCGCCGGGACGGATGCGGGTCTCGTCGCCGTCGCCGACGATCGTCGCCGTGATGAACTCGTCCGTCTCCTCGCGCTCGTAGGCGGCCGTGGCCGCTTCCGCCGCGGAGTTCACGTGGTGCTCGGCCTTGCCGTGCACGAGCAGGTCGTAGGCCTTCTGCACGCGGTCCCAGCGCTTGTCGCGGTCCATGGCGAAGTAGCGCCCGATCACGGATCCCACGCGCCCGCCCCACGACTCCACGTCGGCGAGGTACTTCGCGCCGCCCTTGGGCGACGTGTCGCGCCCGTCGGTGAAGGCGTGCACGATCACGCCCTCACCCGCCAGCTCGATCAGCGCCTTCAGGTGCCGGTCGCTGGAGTGCACGCCGCCGTCGCTCACGAGCCCGATGAGATGGACTCGCGGAGCGTCACGCAGCGCCGCCTGCAGCACGTCGTTCTCCGCGAGCGACCCGTCGGACACCGCCGTGTCGATGCGCGCGAGGTCCTGCGGCACGATCGCGCCCGCGCCGAGGTTCAGGTGACCGACCTCGGAGTTGCCCATCTGCCCCTCGGGCAGCCCGACGCTCGGCCCCATCGCGGTCAGCTGCGTGTGCGGCTTGGACGACCACAGCTCGTCGAACACCGGCGTCTTCGCCAGCGACACGGCGTTGCCCGGACCGTCGGGGGCGAGCCCCCAGCCGTCCAGGACGATGAGCGCGACGTGCGGGACGGTCATGCGCGCGCGGCCTCGACGATCGCGGCGAACGACTCGGCGTCCAGCGACGCGCCGCCCACCAGGGCCCCGTCGATGTCCGGCTGCGACAGGATCTCGGCCGCGTTGTCGGGCTTCAGCGAGCCGCCGTAGAGCACGCGCACCTGGTTGCCGGCCTCCTTGTCGAAGCCCTGCACCAGCGCCCGGACGAAGCCGCACGTCTCCTGCGCCTGCTCGGTCGTGGCCGCCAGGCCCGTGCCGATGGCCCACACGGGCTCATAGGCCACGACGACCTCGTGCAGCCGCTCGACCGGCACCTTCTCCAGTCCCTCCTGGACCTGGTGACGGAGGCGCCGCTCCGTGTCGCCCTGCTCGCGCTCCTCCTCGGTCTCACCGACGCAGAGGATCGGGATCAGCCCCGCCTCCAGCGCCCGCGGGACCTTCAGCTGGAGCGCTCGGTCGGTCTCGCCGAAGTACTGCCGGCGCTCGGAGTGGCCGACGATCACCCCGGCGACGTCGATCTCGGCCAGCATCGGGGCCGACACCTCGCCGGTGAACGCGCCCGAGTCCTTCTCGTGCATGTTCTGCGCGTAGACCTGCACGGCGCTCCCGCGAGCGCTGTCCACGACCGCCGACAGCGCCAGGAACGACGGCGCCACGACGACGTCGACGTCCTCGACGGCGCCGACCCGGGGCAGCAGCGCCTGGATCAGCTCCTCCGCCTCGGCGATCGTGTTGTTCAGCTTCCAGTTGCCCGCGATGAACGGTTTACGGCTCATGGGCGACCACCGCCACTCGCGGCGAGGGCCGGCTTGGCGGTCGCTTTCAGCATCGCTTCGCGGATTCTCATGACAGCGCCTTCACTCCCGGGAGTTCCTTCCCCTCGATGAGCTCCAAGGAAGCACCGCCGCCCGTGGAGAGATGCGAGACGCGGTCGGCCAGCCCGAACTGGGCCAGCGCCGCGGCCGAGTCACCGCCACCGACGACGGTGGTGGCTTCCGTCGCGGCCATCGCCTCGGCGACGGCCTTGGTGCCCGCGGCGAACGGCTCGAGCTCGAACGCGCCCATCGGGCCGTTCCAGAACACCGTGCCCGCACCGGCGATGATCGAGCCGTAGCGCTCGGCCGTTCCCGGGCCGACATCGAGGCCCATCCAGCCGTCCTCGACATCGATGCCGTCCAGGGCCTGCACCTCGGTGTCGGCCTTGAACTCGCGGCCGAGCACGAGGTCGGTCGGCAGCTCGAGCTTGGCGTTGCCGAGCAGCGCCTTGGCGGGCTCCAGGCCCTCCTCCTCGCACAGCGAGGACCCGACGTCGTGGCCCTGGGCCTTGAAGAACGGGAAGCACATCGCGCCGCCGATCAGGACCGTGTCGGCCTTGTCGAGGAACGCCTCGAGCACGCCGATCTTGTCCGTCACCTTCGCGCCGCCGACGACCGCGACGAGCGGGCGCTTCGGGTCCTCGAGGATGCCGTTGAGCGTGGAGACCTCACGCTCGAGCAGACGCCCCGCAGCCGACGGCAGCAGGTGCGCGACCGCCTCCGTGGAGGCGTGCGCGCGATGCGCCGCGCCGAACGCGTCGTTGACGTAGACGTCGGCCAGCGCCGCGTACTGCTTGGCGAGGTCCTCGTCGTTCTTGGTCTCGCCCTCGAAGAAGCGGACGTTCTCGATCATCACGATCTCGCCGTTCGTGTCTTCGAGCTCGGGCTGGAGCACCACGTCCACGCCGAGCAGCTCGCCCAGCCGGTCAGCGGCCGGCTTGAGCGAGAACTTCTCGTCGCGGCCCTTGGGCCGGCCCAGGTGGGCGAGCAGCACGAGACCGCTCGCCCCCTTCTCGCGCAGCTCCTTCAGTGTGGGCAGCGCCGCCTGGATTCTGGCGTCGTCGGTGATGTTGCGGTCCTCGTCGAGCGGGACGTTGAAGTCCACGCGGACCAGGACGCGCTTCCCGGCGACGTCCAGATCATCAAGCGTGCGCACGCACCAGCACCTTCTGGGCGAGGTCCACAACGCGGTTGGAGTAGCCCCACTCGTTGTCGTACCAGGTGACGACCTTGACCAGGTTGCCCTGGAGCACGGACGTCAGCTGGGCGTCGAAGATCGAGCTGTGCGGGTCCTTGACGATGTCGGAGGAAACGATCGGGTCCTCCGTGTAGCGCAGGATGCCGTCGCCCGAGGCGGCCTTGACGGCCTCGTTGATCTCCTCGACGGTGGTGTCACGGCCGGCGACGATCGTGAGGTCCACGACGGAGCCCGTGGGGACGGGGGCGCGCACCGCGAAGCCGTGCAGCTTGCCGTTGAGCTCCGGGATGACGAGGCCGATGGCCTTCGCGGCGCCCGTGGAGGCCGGCACGAGGTTGACCGCGGCGGCCCGCGCGCGGCGCAGGTCCTTGTGGGGGGCGTCCTGGAGGCGCTGATCCGCCGTGTAGGCGTGGATCGTCGTCATCAGGCCCTTCTCGATGCCGACCAGGTCGTTGAGGACCTTGGCGACCGGCGCGAGGCAGTTCGTCGTGCACGACGCGTTGGAGATGACGTCGTGCTTGTCGGCGTCGTAGACCTCGTCGAAGTTCACGCCGAGGACGACGGTCGCGTCCGGCTCGGTCGCCGGCGCCGAGATGATGACCTTCTTGGCGCCCGCCGTGAGGTGCTTGGCGGCGTCGTCGCGCTTGGTGAAGCGGCCCGTGGACTCGATCACGACGTCGACGTTGAGGTCGCCCCAGCCCAGGTTGGCCGGGTCGGTCTCGCTCAGGACCTTGATCTCGTTGCCGTTGACCACGAGGGAGGTACCGCTGACGGACACCTCGCCCGGGAACGGACCGAAGACCGAGTCGTACTTGAGCAGGTGAGCCAGCGTCGCCGCGTCCGTGAGGTCGTTGACGGCGACGACCTCGATGTCAGCGCCTCCTTCGACGGCGGCGCGGAAGACGTTGCGGCCGATCCGGCCGAAGCCGTTGATGCCGACACGTACAGCCATTCTCGATCCCTTTCCCGTTGAAAACGGGGGGTCAGGCTACCGAACGCGGCGTTATGACCCCGGGACGATCACAACCTTTCCATGGAATCCGCCCGCCTCGGCGAAGCGCAGCGCCTCGGCGGCCTGCTCGAGCGGGTAGCGGGCGGCGATCTGCGGCTCGATCACGCCGTCGCGCAGCAACTCGAACACGGTGATCAGGTCGGCGCGCAGCCGGGCGCGGAAGCGGTCACGCCGGCGATACCCCGCCCAGAGGTTGAAGAAGGTCGCGCGACGCCCGTTTGGCAGGGCGTTCCAAACCTGCAGCTTGGCGATCAGCTTCAGCACCGGGAGCGCGGGATTGCCCGGCACGTCGCGGGTCGAGGCGGTGCCGTAGGAGACCAGCGTGCCGCCCTTGCCCAGCATCCGCCAGGAGTCGTCGATGCCCGCCCCGCCGACGTGGTCGAAGACGGCCGCGACGCCGTTCGGCGCGAGCGCGCGCACGCGGGCCGCGACGTCCTCGTTGCGGTGGTCGATCACGGTCGCGCCCATGGCGCGGACCTGCTCGAGCTGCTTCGGGCCGGACGTGCCGATGACCTCGATGCCGGCGTGTCTCGCCAGCTGGACGAGCGTCGTGCCGACGCCGCCCGACGCGCCGAGCACGACGATCGTCTGGCCGCGCTTGACCTTGGCCACCTGGTGCAGCATCCGGTAGGCCGTGAGGCCGTTGACGACGACGGTCTCCGCCGCCTCGGCGCTCACGCCGTCCGGCACCGGGACCAGATCGGCGCGGTCGAGCACGACGTGGTCGGCCCAGCCGCCGACCTTGGTGAGCGCCGCCACGCGTCGTCCCTCCGCCATGCCGACCAGGTCATAACCCGGCACGAACGGGAACTTCGGCTGGTCGTAGTACTTGCCGCGGCGCATCTGCTGCTCGGCGAACGAGACGCCGCTCGCCTCCACCCGCACCAGCACCTGATCCGGTCGGGGCGCGGGCAGCTCGCGCGTCCGGGCCTGCGGGAACTCGCCCCTCGCCGCCATCTCCATCTGCAGTGCCTGCATGTCGTCGCCTCCGTGTTATATGCTCTAACTGATGTTAGAGACTCTAACCAACGATCGCGGCGAACAGGTACGGGCAGCCGTAAAGCGCGTCGCGCTGACGCAGCTGAAGTCGGGCGGGCCGGCGGCGGTGGCGCTCAACGCGATCGCGCGCGAGCTCGGCGTGAGCGGCCCGGCGCTCTACCGCTACTTCTCCAGCCGGGACGCGCTGCTGACCGCGCTCGTCGTCGACGCGTACGACGACCTCGCGGACGTGCTCGAGCCGGCGACCGATCTCGAAACCCTCGCGCGCGCGTATCGCGCGTGGGCGCGCGCGCAACCACACCGCTACCGGCTGCTGTTCAGCGCACCATGGCCGGGCTACGACCCGCACCAGCCGTCGCTGGTCGCCGCCGCCAAGCGGTCGATGGACGTCCTGCTCCGCTACGTGGACGCCGAACGCGCCGTGACGCTGTGGTCACGGATGCACGGCCACGTGCTGCTGGAGATCGAGGGCAACTTCGCGTCGATGGGCCTCGACGCGGACAAGCTGTTCGAAGCCGTCACCGCTTGATCGGCAAGCGGTCGACGTCGCGGTGCGCGACCTCGACGAAGTACTCCGGCCGGTCCCGGAAGTGCGCGGCCAGGTGCTCGGTGATCGCCACGGAGCGGTGGCGGCCGCCCGTGCAGCCGATCGCGACCATCAGGTGCGCCTTGCCCTCGGTCACGTACTGCGGGAGCAGGAACTCGAGCAGCGGCTTGACGTAGCCGTAGAACTCCTCCAGGCGGCCGTCGCGGCCGACGTAGTCCACGATCCGCTGGTCGAAGCCCGTCAGCGGCCGCAGGTCGGCGTCGTAGTGCGGGTTCGGGAGGAAGCGCACGTCGAACGCGAGATCGGCGTCGCGCGGCGGGCCGTGCTTGTGCCCGAACGACGTGAAGGTGACCGCGAGCTTGCCCGGCGTGGAGGGCTCCAGCAGCTCGTCGGCGACCTTGCGCCGCAGCGCCGCGGCGCTCAGCCCGCTCGTGTCGATCACGATGTCCGCGCGCTGGCGCACGGGCTCGAGCAGCTCGAGCTCGGCGCGGATGCCGTCCACGACGCTGCCGTGCGGGGACAGCGGGTGGCGCCGGCGCGTCTCCTTGTAGCGCGTGACGAGCGCCTGCTCGTCCGCGGTGAGGAACACGACGCGGTGCACGACGCCGGCTTCGGCGAGCTGGTCGATCACCCCCGCGAGCTCGGCGAGGTACTCACCGCCGCGTGAGTCGCACACCACCGCGGCGCGCTCCACCTTCGAGCCCTCGTGCATGAACAGCTCCGACAGCGAGCGGATCATCGACGCGGGGAGGTTGTCCACGCAGAAGTAGCCCGCGTCCTCGAACACGTTCATCGCGCTCGACTTGCCGGCGCCCGAGAGGCCGGAGATGACCACCAGGTCCTCGAGGTTCGACCCGGGCCGGCGGCCGTCCAGCCTCTGGTCGCGAACGGCGTTGGCCACGGGTCAGCGTCCCGTCTTGTTGAGGTGGGCGTACAGGTCGCGCGCGACCTTCTGTGGGAATCCCGGCACTTGTTCCAGATCCTCTCGCGAGGCACCGAGCACCGCCTCGGGCGACCCGAAGTGTTTCAGCAGCGCACGCTTGCGTGCCGGGCCGATGCCCGGGAGCTCGTCCATGATCGACTCGGTCATCGCCTTGTCACGCCGGATGCGGTGATGGGTGATGGCGAAGCGGTGCGCCTCGTCCCGGATGCGCTGGAGCAGCTGCAGCTCCGGCGTCTCGTGGGCCATCAGCACGGGATTCGGCACGCCCGGGAGGAAGACCTCCTCGATCCGCTTGGCCAATGAGACCACCGCCACGCCGCGGTCGCGGAAGCCCTGCAGCGGCGGCAGGCCCGCGCTCAGCTGGCCCTTGCCGCCGTCGATCACCACGAGGTTCGGCAGGGCGGCGAACGACGCGTCGCGATCCGCGTCGTAGGGCGACTTCTCGTTCTGCTTCTCCCACTGCGCGTACCGCCGCCCCAGGACCTCGTTCATCGAGGCAAAATCGTCGTTGCCGTCGTGCGAGCGGATCGTGAAGCGCCGGTAATCGCTCTTCTTCGGCGCGCCGCCCTCGAACACGACCATCGAGGCCACGGTGTGCGTGCCGCCGACGTGCGAGATGTCGAAGCACTCGATGCGCACGGGGATCGCGCTCAGGTCCAGCGCGCTCTGAAGCCCGTTGAGCGAGTCCACGCGCTGCTGGCGCTTGCGCTCGGCCTTGAGCTTCTCCTGGTCGAGCGCGAGCTTGGCGTTGCGCTCGGCCAGATCGAGGATGCGGCGCTTGCCGCCGCGCTCGGACGCGCGGATCTCGACGTTGCTGCCCCGTCGCTCGCCGAGCAGCTGGCCGAGCACGCCGAGCTCGGAGCCCTCGGCCATGAACCCGGGCACGACGATCAGCGACGGGATGCTCAGCGCGCTCGCGTAGAACTGGAGCATGAACTCCTCGGTGACGATCGCCGGGTCCTGCTCGGCCTGGTTGTCCAGGTAGAAGGACTGGCGGTCGCTCAGCACGCCGTCGCGCACCTGGAAGACCTGCGCGTTGGCCTCGGTGCCCTCGACGGCGACCGCGACCGCGTCATAGGTGCCGGCGCCGCCCTCGGCCACGCGCTGGCGCTCCAGCAGCGCCTTGACGGCCTGCAGGCGGTTGCGCTCGATCGTCGCCTGCTCGTAGTCCTGCTCGCCCGCCGCGAAGTACATCTTCTTCTCGAGGTCGCGCTCGATCTGCTTGAAACGGCCCGACAGGAACGCGACCACGCCGTCGATCCCCTCGCGGTACTCCTCCTTGGAGACGTAGCCCACGCAGGGTGCTCCGCAGCGCTTGATGTAGTAGTCCAGGCACGGCGAGCCGGAGTGGCGGCCGGGCTCGGGGCCCTCGCAGGAACGGAACAGGAAGATCTTGCCGAGCAGGTCGAGCGTGTTGCGCACGCGCTTGGCCGACGAGTACGGGCCGAAGTAGGCGCGCTTGCTCTTGTGCTTCTCGCGGGTGAAGTAGACGCGCGGAAAGTCCTCGTCGAGGCTGATCGCGATGTACGGGTACGACTTGTCGTCGCGCAGCCGGATGTTGAACTTCGGCTTGTACTGCTTGATGAAGTTCTGCTCGGTGAGCAGCGCCTCGGACTCGGTCACGACGACGAGGGGCTGGATGTCGGCGATCTCCGACGTCAGCGCCGTCGTCCCGTACATCGTCGGGTTCGAGAAGTGGCTCGCGACGCGCTTGCGGATCGACTTGGCCTTGCCGACGTAGATGACCTTGCCGCGTTGGTCGCGGAACACGTACACGCCGGGCTGATCCGGCAGCGACAGGCGCTGCTCGCGAAGGCGTTCGGATTCCGTTTGAACTGCCATCAGGTCCTGCAACAGATCGTACGAGGGCCGCGCTATATGCCCGCGGCCGGCTTCGCCGGGCGCGTGGTCATCGCGGCATGGTCCGCAACTCGACGTGCTGCTAGTGGTTGGTGACCGTATGCACCGAACGAGAACGACACTCGTCGTCGCCGCGATCGCGGCCCTCGCCATGTGCGCTCCGGCTTCCGCCAACTACCGGGTCGGTCTGAGTGAGCAGAATGCAGCGGTCTTCAGCCAGCCTTCGTGGCAGGCGTTGAAGCTCAAGCGCATCCGCTACATCGTCCCGTGGGACTACGCCTCCGAGCCCGCGCAGAAGGCGGAGGTCGAACACTTCCTGGCCACCGCGCGTGCCGCGAACCAGGACGTCCTCCTGATGTTCACCGCCCGCCGCGGCTGCTGGAACGGCCGGACCTACTCCAAGTCGTCCGCCTGCCGCGCGCCCTCGACGAGCGCCTACAGGAAGGCGGTCTCCACGTTCCGCCGCGAGCACTCGTGGATCAAGACCTACGCGCCCTGGAACGAGGCCAACCACGTCTCGCAGCCGACCGCCAAGAGCCCGAAGCGCGCCGCCCAGTACTACTCGACCCTGCGCAGCGTGTGCGGGTCCAAGTGCAAGGTGATGGCCGCCGACGTGCTCGACCAGAGCACGGTCAAGAAGTGGCTGACCGACTTCATCCGCTACTCCAAGAACAAGGGGCGGATCTGGGGCCTGCACAACTACAAGGACGTCAACCGCCGCCAGTCCAAGGGCCTGACGACCGTCCTGAAGACCGTCCCCGGCGAGGTCTGGCTGACCGAGACGGGCGGCATCACGACGTTCGCGCCGGACTTCCCGACGAGCGCCACGCGCGCCGCGTCCTCCACCAAGTACATGTTCACGCTGGCCGACCGCTACGACGCGAAGAAGCGCGGCTACAAGTCCAAGCTCACGCGCCTGTACGTCTACCGCTGGTTCGGTGAGACGGGCAACTGGGACTCCGGCCTGGTGAACCCGGACGGCTCGCCGCGCCCCGCGCTCGAGCAGTTCCAGAAGTACGCCGCGAAGCGCCTCAAGTAGTTTCCAGGGCTTGGCCCTGGTCAACCTGTACTCAGACACGCAGACCCGTCCGACCTCCGCCATGCGCACCGCCATGGCGGAGGCGGAAGTGGGTGACGAGCAGCGCTTCGAGGATCCGCAGGTCACGGAGCTGTGCTCACGGGTCGCTGCCCTGCTGGGCATGGAAGCGGCCGTCTTCCTGCCGTCCGGAACGATGTGCAACGAGATCGCGTTCCGGCTCCACATCCGTCCCGGAGGCGACGAGGCGATCCTGCATCGCCGGTCGCACCCGATCATCGCCGAGGCCGGCGGGCCGGCGGCGTTCGCGGGCGCGATGATGTACCCGCTGGACACGCCGTTGGGCATGTTCACGGGCGAAGACGTGCGCCGCGCGCTGCGGCGGCCCGGCGATCGCTACGCGCCGCGGTCACGTCTCGTGTGCGTCGAGCAGACGACGAACATGTCCGGCGGGCGCGTGTGGCCGCTCGAGCAGCTGCGGGACGTCGTCGAGGCGGCGCGCGACGCCGGCCTGCGGCTGCACATGGACGGCGCGCGGCTGATGAACGCGGTCGTCGCCTCGGGCGTGCCCGCGGCGGAGATGACGCGCGGGTTCGACACCGCGTGGCTGGACTTCACGAAGGGTCTCGGAGCGCCGCTGGGCGCCGTGCTGGCGGGGTCGGCGGAGCTGATCGACGAGGCGTGGCGGTACAAGCAGATGCTCGGCGGCGCGCTGCGCCAGGCGGGGATCGTCGCGGCGGGCGCGCTGTACGCGCTCGACCATCACGTGGACCGGCTGGCCGAGGATCACGCGCGCGCCCGACGGCTTGCCGAGGGGCTCGCGGCGCTGCCGGGCGTGACGATCGACCCGTCGACGGTCGAGACCAACATCGTCATCTTCGAGCACGACGATCCCGGAGGGCTGTGCGCCAAGTTGGAGGCGCACGAGGTGCGCATGGGCGCCGTGGGGCCGCGGCAGGTGCGCGCGGTCACGCACCTGGACGTCGACGACGACGGAATACAACGGGCGCTCGACGCGCTAGAACGTGTCAGCGCGCGATGAAGCTCGAAGGCATTCATCACATCACCGCGATCACCGGCGACGCGCCCCGCAACGTCGACTTCTACGTCCGGCTGCTGGGCCTCCGCTTGGTCAAGAAGTCCGTCAACCAGGACGATCCGACGGTCTACCACCTGTTCTACGCCGACGAGCACGGCTCGGCCGGATCGGACCTGACGTTCTTCGAGTACCCGAACGCCCGC
This sequence comes from Solirubrobacter deserti, assembly GCF_027587175.1. Taxonomy (GTDB): domain Bacteria; phylum Actinomycetota; class Thermoleophilia; order Solirubrobacterales; family Solirubrobacteraceae; genus Solirubrobacter; species Solirubrobacter deserti. The sequence goes on along the minus strand of NZ_JAPCID010000085.1, from coordinate 3,713 downwards.
CCCGGGCGGGCGGGGGCCGGGATGGTCCACCGCATCGTGCACCGGGTCGCCTCGGCGGACACGCTGGCGTTCTGGGAGGACCGCTTCGGGTCCGAGGGCGTCGAGTGCACGCGCGTGGAAAGCGGGCTGCGGTTCGCGGACTTCGAAGGCCTCCAGCACGAGCTGCGCGTCGTCGAGGTGCCGGACCCGCCGCTGGCCGCCGGCTCCACCGAGGTGCCGGCCGAGCACGCGCTGCTCGGCTTCCACGAGGTGCACGCGGCGGTCGCCGATCCGCGCAAGTCCGAGAAGCACCTGCGGGAGACGCTGGCGTTCGAGGAGGTCGGCGAGCACGCCTTCGAGGCGCGCGGCGCCGCCCGCGGCGGATCGATCGTCTTCGAGCCGTCGCCGGGTCGTGGATTCGGGGGCGCGGGCACGGTCCATCACATCGCATGGGCCTCCCCGATGGACGACCACGAGGCCTGGCGGGCGCGGATCGCCGACTCCGGCCTGCAGGTCACGCCCGTGATCGACCGCTTCTACTTCCGCTCGATCTACTCGCGCGAGCCGGGCGGGATCCTGTACGAGATCGCGACCATCGGGCCCGGGTTCGCCACGGATGAGTCCGCGTCGTCGCTGGGCGAGTCGCTGGCGCTGCCGCCCGAGTTCGAGCACCTGCGCGCGCAGGTCGAGCCGCTGCTCACGCCGCTGCCGGACGTGCGGCAGTGGCGTCCGTCGGCGGCGGAAGCCTCGTAGCCCGCGGCACGGCGCCGGTGAAGACCGGCGCCGTGGCGCGTGCCGCTACAGCACGACGGGCTTGAGGACGAACTCGTTCATGCCGCTGTTCGCGCGCAGCTCGAACGGCAGCGAGTAGCCGACGCCCTTGTAGGTGAGCTTGCGGTGGGGGGAGAGGCGGTTCGTGATCGTGCTGGTGTTGCTGCCGGGCACCGGGGTGATCTTCCACTGCTGCGACTCGCTCCCGTCGAACACCGAGGTGCCGGCGAACGAGCCCTCGCCGGCGTCCGCCGGCCCCGGGGGCTCCGTGTGCGTGTTCTGGGAGTCGAGGACCTGTTCGCCGTTGGCGAGCCAGTGGCCGTTGCGGATGGTCACGTAGCCGTCCGACGCCGGCACGATCCGCCAGACCTCGGCGGTCGTGATGTGGGACGAGTCGCGCGGCGCGGTCTGGAAGTAGATGCCCTGCGCCATGTCGACCTTCGGCGCCACCTTCGGGATGATGGCCACGCCGTTGGCCGCGGCGGTTCCGCCGCTGCCGAGGGCGGCGCCCAGGGCGACGACGGCGATCGCGAGCGTGCGGTGCGTGCGAGGTGTCTTCATGGTGCGAGAGACGCCCGATCCTGAGCGCTTGCTCCGGGACGCCTGTCCCGCCACTGTCCCCCGCGCGGGAATGCCCGGCGCCGCGCCGACGTCTGTGACGGCATGGACGTCGTCGGGCGCGAGGCGGAGCTGAGGATGTTCGCGACCGCCGCCGCGGAGGTCGACGACGGCCAGACGCGGCTGGTCGGCGTGGTCGGCGAGGCCGGGATCGGCAAGACCGCCGTGCTGGCCGAGACCGCGCGCCGGGCACGCGGCGACGGGTTCCTGGTGCTGGAGGGCCGCGGCGCCGAGCACGAACGCGACGTCCCGTTCGGGATCGTGATCGACGCGCTCGACGACCACGTCGCCGGCCTGGCGCCGGAGGATCTCGCCGCCGTCGGCTCAGGGCTGGGCGCCGTGCTGCCCGCGGCCGGGGCGTCCAGCACCACGGAGCGCTTCCTGCAGCTGCGGGCGCTGCGGGCGCTGATCGAGCTGGTGGCGCGCGAGCAGCCGCTGACGCTGCTGCTCGACGACCTGCACTGGGCGGACGCGGCGTCGTTCGAGTTCGTGCTGCACCTGCTGCGCCGTCCCCCACGCGCGCCGTGCCTGCTCGCGTTCGCGTTGCGCCCGGGCACGCGGGCGACGCAGCTGCTGGCCGCGGCGCGGGCGACGCCCGGCTTCACGCACCTGGCGCTCGGCCCGCTCGCGGACGACGCCGCGTACGCGATGCTGGCCGCGGTGGACCCGAAGCAGCGCGCGCGCCTCGCCGCCGAAGCCGCCGGCAACCCCCTGTTCCTGCGCGAGCTCGCCCGCCACGCCGGGCAGGCGGCGCTGCCGGCGACCCTGAGCGCCGCGGTCGCGCTGGAGCTGGAGACGCTCGCGCCGGAGGCACGGACGCTGCCCGCGGGCGCGGCCGTGGTGCGCGATCCGTCCGAGGCGGAGCTGGCGGCCGCCGCGGCGGGGGTCGACTCCGCCGCGGCGCGGGTCGACTCCGCCGCGGCGCTCGACGCCCTGGCCGCCGCGGAGCTGGTCACCGCGACCGGGGGCAGGCGGACGTTCGCGTTCCGCCATCCGCTCGTCCGCCGCGCGATCTACGAGCAGACCCCGCCCGGGTGGCGGATGCAGGCGCACCAGCGGGTCGCGGACGCGCTCGCGCGGCGTGGCGCCGGGCCCGCGGCGCGCGCCTACCACGTGACGCGCTTCGCGCAGGCCGGGGATCGCGCGGCGGTCGCGGTGCTCACCGCGGCGGGCGAGCATGCCGCCGCGACCTCGCCGGCGACAGCCGCCCAGTGGTACGGCGCGGCGCTGGAGCTGCTGCCCGCGGACGCGCGCGGGCCGCTGCTGGCGCCCGCGGCGCGGGCCTACGCGAACGCGGGGCAGCTCGAGGAGAGCCGCGCCTGTCTGGTCGAGGCGCTGGAGGCGGACGACGCGCCGCTCGAGCTCGTCAGCGCCTGCGCGCAGGCGGAGATCGCGCTCGGCCGGCACGCGCGGGCGCGGGCTCGTCTGTCAGAAGCGCTGCGGGTGGCCCCGCCGGCCGCCCAGGCGGCGCTCGCGTTCGAGCTGGCGTGTGACGCCATGACGCAGGGGCGCAGCGACGAGCTGCGCCGGTGGGCCGAGCACGCCGCCGCCACGGCGGACGACCGCGTCCTGCGGATCGGCGCGCAGGCGCTGGCGCGGCTCGGGGCGATCTGGACCGGCGAGCGCTCGCCCACGGACCTGGCCGGCCGGCTCGCCGAGCTCGACGACCGGGAGCTGAGCGCGCAGGTCGCCGCGCTGCCGCAGATCGGGCGTGCCCTGCTGCGGCTCGGTCACTACCGCCAGGCGTCGTCGATCGTCGCGCGCGGGCTCGCGATCTGCCGCGAGACGCCGCACGAGCAGGTGCTGGTGTGGCTGCGCGTCGTGCACGTGTGGACGCTCGCGCTGCTGCTCGACTTCGACGCGGCGTTGACCGAGGTGGAGGCCGCGGAGGAAGCGGTGCGCCTGCAGGCGTCGCCGCACCCGCTGCTGCTCGTGCTGTGCAAGCGCATCCTCGTGCACCACCACCGCGGCGACGCGGTGGCCGCCGAGCGCGCCGCGGAGGAAGCGTGCGAGCTGGCCGCGACCCTGGAGCCGAGCGCGTTCACCGCACACGCCGTGTGCCACGCCGCCGAGCTGCGGCTCGAACGCGACCCGGAGCGTTGCATCCACGACCTTCAAGCGGCCGCGGGTCCGGCGGTCGACCTCACCGACCCGTCGCTGTCGAGCTGGACCCGCCTCCAGCTCGTGCGGGCCGCGGTCGCCGCCGGCCGGCTCGCCGACGCGGACCGCTGGGCCGACGAAGCCGCCGCGCGCGCCGAGCATCTCCGGCTGCCCGTGGTCAGCGTGCGTGCCGACTGCGCGCGCGCCGAGGCGTCGCTCGCGCGCGGCGACGCGCCCGCCGCGGC
>NZ_JAPCID010000084.1 GCF_027587175.1 Solirubrobacter deserti | reverse complement strand
GGGCCCCACGACCTCGCCGCTGGCCCGCCCACCGCCGCGACGCACGGCCTCGCCGCCGCGCCGCACGGCGCCCCGTCACACACCGGCGCGGCGTCTTTGGCGGCGCTCGAGGCCGCCGTCCAGGCCGGCCTCGTCGAGGCGCGGCGGGAGCGCGACCTGCCCGTCATCGCGTTCGAGCCGCCGCTCGTCGCCGCGGCCGTCCAAGCCCACGTCGGGCCCGCGCGGCTCGCCTCGCTACACCGGGTCGCGGCGGCGATCGCCGAGGACCAGGCGGTGGCGCTCAAGCATCTCGCGGCCGCCGCGGCCGGGCCCGACGCCGAGCTCGCCGATCGGCTGGACGCGTTCGCGCGCGACCGGCGCGAGCGGCCCGACGCGGCGTCCGCGCTGCTCGCCGCGTCGCGCCTCTCCCCCACCGTCGCGCAGCGCGAGGACCGGCTGCTGCGAGCCGTCGACTGGATGCTGCTCGCGGGCGAGGTGGCGTGGGCGCGCGTGCACGCCGGCGACGTCGCGCGCTGCACGATCACGGCGCGCCGCGAGAGCATCCTCGGCCAGCTCGCGGTCGCCGGGGACCGGGTGCGCGAGGCGGGCGACCGGCTCGCGGTCGCGTGGGAGCGCTGCGACCCGGACGCCGAGCCCGAGGTGGCGGCCACGATCGCGCACCGCAAGGCGTTCCTCGCGCTCGTGCACCTCGAGGACGCCGAGGTGGCCGAGTGGGCGCGGCGCGCGCTCGCGCTCGCCCCGCACGACCGGCTCTCCGTGGAATGGACGGCGACGCTCGCGCTCGCGCTGTGGCGGCAGAGCCACCGCGAGCACGCGTACGCGACGCTCGACCAGGCCATGATCGGCGACCGCGAGCACGACGCGCAGCTGACCGGGATGCGCGCCTGGCTCACGATCGCCGGCGGCGACGTGAGCCAACGCGTCCGCGACGACCTCGCCGCCGCCGCCGACACCGAGCTGCGGCTCGGCGCGCTCGAGATCGGCGTCGTGCACCTCAACGTCCTGGTCCGCGCGCACTTTGCGGCGGGCGACTGGGACGAGGCCACCACGGTCGCCGAGCGCGCGATCGCGCTCGGCTCCGAGCTCGAGGACGTGTCCGCGCGGATCTTCGTGTGGTGGGCGGCCGCGCTCGTGCCCGGCGCGCGCGGCGACTTCGCGACCCTCGATGCGCTCGCCGCCCGCGCGCAGGCCGAGCCCACCGACGCGCCCGACCGCGTGCTCGCCGTCGGCGTCGCGCAGGCGCTCCAGCACGCGCCGCGCGGCGATGCGCAGGCGACGCTGGACGCACTCGCACCGGTCGCCGCGCTCACGCCCAACGGTGCGATCGACGAGCCCGGCTTCTGGCCCTGGCAGCACCTGTACGCCGACGCGCTGGTGGCCCTCGGCCGGCTCGCCGACGCCGACCACTTCCTCGCGCGCCACGAGCAGCTGGCGCAGCGGCGCGACCACCATCCCGCCCAGGCGCGCCTGGCCGCCGTCCGCGGCCGCCTGGAAGCCACGCGCGGCGACCGCGACGCCGCCGAGCACGCGTTCACCACCGCCGTCGAGGTCACCGAGCCGTTGCAACGCCCGTACGAGCTCGCCCAGGCACGGCTCGCGCTCGGCCAGTTCCTGCGCCGCGAACGCCGCCGCCGCAGCGCCGCGGACCTGATCCTCGCCGCCCGCGCGACGTTCGTCGAGCTCGGCGCCGCACCGGCCGTCGCCCGCTGCGACCGCGAGCTCGGCGCCTCCGGCGTCGGCCGCCTCAAGCGCGAGGACGCGAGCGCGCTCACGCCGCAGGAGGTCACGGTCGCGCAGCTCGTCGCCTCCGGCCACTCCAACCGCGAGGTCGCCAACGACCTGCAGCTCTCGGTCAAGACCGTCGAGGTCCATCTCACCCGCATCTACGCCAAGCTCGGCATCTCCTCGCGCGGCCAGCTCGCGTCCCGCCTGTGAGCAGCCCGTGGCGCACGACGCTGCTCGCGGGCTCGGCGAGCTACCTCGACGCGGGGTCGATTGTCGCGGGCGCGGTCGCGCTGCCGCTGTGGACCGAGCACTTCGGCTTCGGGACGACGCTCGTCGGGCTGATCGGCGCGTTCAGCTCGAACGCGATCTCGGCCGGTGTCGGCGCGCTCGCCGGCGGCTGGCTGTGCGACAAGCTCGGCCGCCGCCGGGTGTACCAGTGGGACCTGCTGCTGTACGCGTTCGGCCTGCTGTGCATCATCTTCGCGACCGAGCCATGGATGCTCGTGTTCGGCTACGTCTTCACCGGCCTGGCGGTCGGCATCGACGTCCCCGCGAGCTGGACGCTGATCGCCGAGGCCGCGCCGAAGGGCCAGCACGGAAGACACGGCGCGACGGCGCAGATCATGTGGCTCACCGGCCCGCTCGTCGTGCTCCTCATGGGCCTCGCGCTCGCCGACGCCGGCCTGCGCGGCGTGCGATTGATCTTCGCGCACCTGCTCGTGCTCTCGCTCGCCGTCTGGTTCTTCCGACGCACGCTCGTGGAGTCGCCGCTGTGGGAGCGGCAGGCCTCGCACGCGCACATCACGCTCGCGAGCTTCAAGCAGCTCCTCAAGCGCCCGTTTCTCGCGCCGCTCGTGATGCTGACCGCGATGTACGGCCTGTGGAACCTCCACGCGGGCACGAGCGGCTTCTACCTCCCGTACATCCTGCGCACGATCGGCTCGCAGACGCAGGCCGCGAGCGTCGCGCTCAACGCGTTCCTGTTCGTGCTCGGCGGGTTGTCGGTCTACTTCGTCTTCATGCCCCGCGCCGACCGCGGCCGCCGCACGCCGCTGTTCGCCACCGCCGCGACCATGCAGATCGCCGCCGTCGTGCTGCTGGCGCTGCTGGAGCTGACCACCGGCATCGCGATCCTCTACGTCCTCATCAGCGGCCTGTGCGGCGGCTTCGGCCAGCAGCAGTTCTTCCAGCTGTGGAGCGCCGAGGCGTTTCCGACGCTGCTGCGCGCCACCGCGCTGGGCCTGATGTTCGCGGTCGTGCGGATCGCGCTCGGCGGGTGGAGCCTGATCCTGCCGCACTTCCTGGAGGCCGGCTTCCACGGCGTCGCGTGGACGCTGATCGCGTTCCTGACCGCCAGCGCGCTCGTCGGCTTGGCCTACGCGCGGCGCGTGGCCTCGAGCACGATCACGTGAAGCTGCCGCGGACCGTGCACGCCCTCGACGCGGTCGAGCTCGATGTCGGACGTGGCTGACGGGCCGGAGACGAACGTGACCGGCGCGTCCGGGCCGAGTGCGGCGATCGCGTCCGGCACCGAGGCGACCACCGACTCGGCGCGCACGATGCAGACGTGAATGTCGGGCACGAGCGTGAGCGCGCGCCGGCCGGACGCCTCCCCCGAGACGAGCACGATCGTGCCGGTGTCGGCGATCGCCAGCGCGCTGCCGGTGACGACGGCGTCGAGCGTGTCCAGCTCGGGCACGGACAGACCGTGGTCCTCGATCACCGGCAACCCGACGTCCTGGAACCCCGCCGGCACGCCGATTCGCTTGCCCTCGCCCAGGATGGCGCGCACGGTCGCGGCGACGTCGTCGGTCCGGTGCACGGTCGCCCGGTACTCGGCCACCGTCTCGCAGAAGCGGTCGACGACGCCCTCGGAGCCGATCGACCCCGCCGCCCGGTACGCGCGCGGCACGTCCGGCACGACCGGCGACGGCCCGAGGGCCGAGCGCACCCGCGCGAGGATTTCAGCTTTCGCGCTCACGCCTCCACCAGTCGCGGAACGTCTCCTTGGGCGGCTCCGGCAGGTCGCGCATCGCGGTCCACCCCGGTAGCGCCGCCTTCGCGAGCGGCCCGCGGCCCAGCCGCGCGAGCCGCTGCGCCGCCTCGTAGCGCCGGCGCGTCGCGAACGCGGCGGCCATGCCCTTCATCGCCAGCGCCTCCGGCGTCAGCGAGGACTTCTCCTCGCGCACGACGCGCCCGCGCAGGTGGATCAGGATCGACGGGATGTCGATCTTGACCGGGCACACCTCGTAGCACGCACCGCACAGCGAGGACGCCCACGGCAGCGACGGCGCCTCCCCCAGCCCGCGTAGCTGCGGCGTCAGGATCGCGCCGATCGGGCCGGGATAGACGGACTCGTAGGCCTGACCGCCGACGCGCTCGTAGACCGGGCACACGTTCAGGCAGGCCGAGCAGCGGATGCAGTGCAGCGCGGCGCGCCCGACCTCGTCCGCGAGCACCTGCGAGCGCCCACCGTCCAGCAGCACGAGGTGGAACTCCTGCGGCCCGTCGCCCTCCCGCACGCCCGTCCACAGCGACGTGTACGGGTTCATGCGCTCGGCGGTCGAGGACCGCGGCAGCAGCTGCAGGAAGACCTCGAGGTCCTGCCACGCCGGCAGCACCTTCTCGATGCCCATCAGCGTGACCAGGACGCGGGGCAGCGTCAGGCACATGCGCCCGTTGCCCTCGGACTCGACCACGCCGACCGTGCCCGTCTCGGCGACCGCGAAGTTCGCGCCCGACACCGCCACCGGCACGGTCAGGAACTTGTGCCGCAGGTGCAGCCGCGCGGCCTCGGCGATCGCGCTCGCCTCGTAGCCCAGCGTCTGTCCCTGAGCGATGGTGCGCTCGAACAGCGCGCGGATCTCGGCCCGGTTGCGGTGGATCGCGGGCACGAGGATGTGCGACTGCTTGTCCTCGGGATCGAGCTGGACGATCAGCTCGGCCAGGTCGGTCTCCAGCGCGTGGATGCCCTCGGCCTCCAGCGCCTCGTTCATGCCGATCTCGTCCGTCGCCAGCGACTTGACCTTTATGACCTCGTCGGCGCCGTGCTGCTTGGCGATCGAGGCGACGATCGCGTTCGCCTCAGCCCCGTCGCGCGCCCAGTGCACGGTGCCGCCCGCGGCGGTCACGGCCGCCTCGAGCCGCTCCAGCTGCTCGGGCAGCGTCGCCATCGTGCGCGCCTTGATCGCCTCGCCGGCGTCGCGCAGCGCCTCCCAGTCGGGTAGCTCGGCCACCGCCCGCTCGCGCTTGGCCCGGATCAACCCGGTCGCCTTGCCCACGTTGCGCCGCAGCTGGGCGTCGCGCAACGTCACCTTCGCGGCGCTCTGAAAACTCATTCCTGCGCCGCCAGGATCTCGGCGATGTGCATGGTGCGGACGCCGGTCCGGCCCCGCGACAACGCGCCTCCGATGTGCATCAGGCACGAAGTATCCGCCGAAGTGCACACCTCCGCGCGCGTGTCGAGGACGTGACGGACCTTGTCGGAGAGCATCGCCATCGACGTGTCCGCGTTCTTGACCGCGAACGTCCCGCCGAAGCCGCAGCACTCCCGCGCACCGTCGAGCTCGACGAGGTCGATGCCGCGCACCTCGCGCAGCAGCCGCAGCGGCCGGTCCCCCACGTGCAGCAGCCGCAGCGAGTGGCACGTCGGGTGGAACGTCACCCGGTGCGGGAACGACGCGCCCACGTCGACCACGCCCAGCTCATCGATCAAGAACTCGGTCAACTCGAACACGCGCGGCCCGATCGACGGAATTCGCTCACGCACGTGAGCGACGCAGGATGCCGACGGCGAGACGACCGCCTCGAATTCGTCGAACACGCGGACAAATCGCTCGTGCAGCCCGCCGGCCTCGTGCGCGTAGCCCGAGTTGACGTGCATTTGGCCGCAGCACGTCTGTTCGAAGGGGAATTCGACCTGGCAGCCGAGGCGCTCCAGCAACCGCACGACCGCCTTCCCGGCCCCGGGGAACAGCGTGTCGTTGAAGCAGGTGATGAAAAGCGCGACCTTCATCGGTACCGTCTCTGCGCAACAACGAACACAAAGGAGCCCGAGATCAACCGCAGCCGCTCAGACCGTCCGATGCTGGCCATGGCGCGCCGGTCCGCCATCGCGGAACTGCTGCGCGACATCGGGGCCATCAGCGTGACGGAGGTCGAAAGCCGCTTCGGCGTGTCCCCGATGACGGCGCGCCGCGACCTCGCGGAGCTCGAGCGCCAGGGCATCGCGCGGCGCACGCACGGCGGTGCCGTCCTGCCCTCGATCTCCGCGCAGGAGGACTCGTTCGCCAAGCGCGTCGAGGTCGCGACCGAAGCCAAGACCAACCTCGCCGAGGAAGCGGTGCAGATGCTCTCCGCGCGCGAGACGATCTTCCTCGACTCCAGCTCGACGGCGTACTTCGTCGCGCGCCGGATCGTCGACGAGGGCCTGGGCGTCACGGTCATCACCAACTCGCTACCCGTCGCCGAGGTCATCGCCAACAGCGAGACGCCGAACGTGCAGCTGATCGGCATCGGCGGCACGCTCCGGCAGCTCACCCGCTCGTACGTCGGCCCGTACGCCGTGCACACGGTGCTCGGGCACTTCGCCGACCGCATGTTCCTGTCGGTCAAGGGCGTGACGCGCGACGGCGTGATGACCGACGCGGACGAGCTGGAGGCGGAGGTCAAGCGGGCCATGATCGCGCAATCCGAGGAATCCGTGCTGCTGCTCGACGACTCGAAGCTCGGCGCCCGCGGGCAGAACGCGATCGCCCGGGTGACCGAGGTCTCGAGCGTGCTCGCCTACGGGGCGCCGGCCGCCGCGCTGGAACCGCTGCGGGCGACCGGCGTCAAGCTCCAAGTCGTGGGCTAGCGGGCGTAGGCCGCGGGCACGCCCCCGTCGACGTTGAGCATGTTGCCCGTGCTCTTGCCCGAGCGGCGCTCGGACGCGAAGTGCAGCACCGCCTCGGCGATGTCGCCCGGGTAGATGCTGACCTTGAGCGTGTTGCGCTGGCGGTAGTGCTCGTCGAGCTGCTCCGGGTCCAGGTTGTAGGCCGCGGCGCGCTCCTCGCGCCACGACGAGCCCCAGATCTTCGAGCCCTGCAGGACGGCGTCCGGGTTGACCGTGTTGACCCGGATGCCGGCGGAGCCGCCTTCCTCGGCCAAGCACCGCGCGAGGTGGAGCTCGGCGGCCTTAGCCGAGGAGTACGCCGCGGCGTTCTTGCCCGCGACGACGGCGTTCTTGGAGGCGACGAAGACGACCGAGCCGCCGTTGTCCTGCGCGCGCAGCACCTTGAAGGCCTCGCGCGAGACGAGGAAGTAGCCCGTGGAGAGGATCGCGTGGTTGCGGTTCCACTCGGCCAGCGTGGTCTCCTCGAGCGCGGCCGACGACGCGATGCCCGCGTTGGAGACGACGATGTCGACGCCGCCGAAGGCCTCGACCGCGGCGCGGAACGCGCCCGCGACCGCCTCCTCGGATGTGACGTCGCCCGCGACCGCCAGGCCGCGGTCGCCGTACTCCGAGACCGCCTCGGTCGCGCCCTCGCCGTCGAGGTCGAACGCGACCACGCACGCGCCGGCCGACGCCAGCGAGTCGATGATCGCGCGGCCGATGCCGCCCGCGCCGCCCGTCACCAGCGCGACCTTGCCCTGCAGCTCACCCGGCGCCGGCGCCTGGGCGAGCTTGTAGAGCTCGAGCGGCCAGTACTCGATCGCGAACGACTCGCCGGCGTCGAGCGAGACGAACTGACCCAGCGCCTCGGCGCCCGCGATCACCTCGATCGCGCGGTGGTAGAGGTCACGCGAGATCTTCGAGAGCTTGGTCGTGGTGCCGGTGGAGACCAGGCCCATGCCCTCGACGAGCACCACACGCGGGTCGGGGTCGCCGGGCACGTCGCCCTCACCCGCGAAGGACTCGAAGTACGCGCGGTAGTCGGCCCGGTACTGCTCGGCCAGCTCGGCGATCTTCTCCGGCGTGGCGTTCTCGCGCGAGATCCACAGCGGCAGGCGCTTGGTGTGCACCAGGTGGTCGGGACACGGCGCGCCGACCTTGACCAGCCGCTCAGCCTGCTGGGAGCAGACGAACTCCATCACGCGCTCGGACGTGTCGACCGTGAGCACCTTCGCGCGCTCGGAGGACACCGCGCCGCGGATCGCGGGCAGCAACTCGGTCAGCGACCCGGCCGGCTCGAGCTTGCGCCCGCCGAAGCGCGGCGTGTCGCCCGTCTTGGCGTTGACGAACGCGACGGCCTGGTTGATGACCTCGATCGTCTTGCGGTACGCCTCCTCGGCGCTCTCGCCCCAGACGATCAGGCCGTGCTTGGCCAGCACGACGAGCTTGAGGTTCGGGTTCTCCCGCACGGCGAGCCCGACCTGCTTGGAGAGCGTGAAGCCCGGGCGGATATAGGGGATCCACGCCGCCTCGTCGCCGAAGCACTCGTGGATCAGCCGCTCGCCGTCCGCGGTGCCCGCGAGCACGTTGATGCCGTCCGGGTGCGTGTGGTGCACGTGCGGCGCCGGGACGAACGCGTGCAGCAGCGTCTCGATCGACGCGCGCGGCATCTTCGGGTCCAGCTGGCACTGCGCGAGGTAGGCGACCATGTCCTCGTCGCTCATCTCGTCGCGCTCCAGCAACGGCAGCACCTCGTCGAGCTTGAGGCCCGTGAAGTGCTCCGGCCCCATCGTCGCGAGGTCGGAGCCCGAGCCCTTGACCCACATGGCGTTGATCTCGCGCCCGGTGTGGTCGACCGTCGTGCCCTTGGCGGACGTGTTGCCGCCGCCGAAGTTGGACACGGCCCGGTTGGCGCCGAGCAGGTGCGACGCGAGCACCAGCTCGCCGAGCGCATCGCCGGGGCCGCCGTCGGCTGGCCACAGGTCCTCTACAGAATCAATGATCGGGGTGACGGTGCTCATCGAGTCAGCTCCTGCTCTGTCTCACGTTCGGAGGCCATCCGGGCGGCGTAGCCGGACTCCCGGAGGGCGCGGATCGGGTTCTCGGCGCCACCCACTGCGACGCGCGCCTCGGCGCACGCGGGACGGACGTCGGTGTTGAAGGCGTCGAGCAGGACCTCGTGGCCGCCGAGCACGTCGGCGGCGCGCTGGCACTCGGTCAGCGCCGCGCGGTCGACGAGCAGCGCTTTGGCGTAGGCCTCCTGCAGGTTGACGACGCTCAGCGTCATCGCCTCGACCTTCGCCTCCACGTTGTGCGACTGGTCGATCGTCAGGCGCGGCAGCTCGTCCGAGGCCGTCAGCTCGACGAAGATCAGGAACAGCTCGAAGGGGTTCACCGAGCCGACGATCAGGTCATCGTCGGCGTACTTGCGGTTGTTGAAGTGGAAGCCGCCCAGGCGGCCCTCATCGGCCAGGAAGGCGACGATCTGCTCGATGTTGGTGCCCTGCGCGTGGTGACCGAGGTCGACCAGCACCTTCGCGCGCTCGCCGAGCTTGAGGCACGTCAGCAGCGAGGAGCCCCAGTCGGCCAGGTCGGTGGCGTAGAAGGCGGGCTCGAAGAATTTGTACTCGACCAGCAGCTCCTGCTCGGCCGGCATCGCCTCGTACACGCGCCCGAGGCAGTCGAGCATGCGCCGGCGCCGCTCGCGCAGGTCGTCCTGGCCCGGGTAGTTCGTGCCGTCCGCGAGCCACAGGGACTGGGCCGAAGCGCCCAGCGCGGTCGCGATGTCCACGCATTCGAGCATGTGCGCGACGGCCTTCTCGCGCACGGCCGGGTCCGGGTGCGTGACCGAGCCGAGCTTGTAGTCGGGGTCCTGGAAGAGGTTCGGGTTGACCGCTCCGACCTGCAGCCCGCGGGACTCGATCGCGCCGCGCAGCTCGTCGTAGTCGTCCACGGCGTCCCATGGGAAGTGCAGCGCGACCTTCGGCGCCGTGCCCGTCAGGCGGTGCACCTCGGCGGCGTCGTCGAGCTTCTCGAACGTGTCACGCGGGCGACCCGGCTGCGGGAAGACGCCGAAGCGCGTGCCCGAGTCCGCGTAGCCCCAGGAGGGTGTCTCGATGACGAGCTTGGACAGATCAAGCATGGAGGGATTCCTTGGACGTGGAAGGCTCGTAGTGGGCGGGGACGAAGGAGGCCGCGGACACGGCGCGCATGTCGGCCAGCGAGCCGAGCTCGCCGGCGGCACGGGCCTGCACGAGCACGTTGCCGAGCGCGGTCGCCTCCACCGGGCCGGCGAGCACCTCGCGCCCGGTCATGTCGGCGGTCAGCTGGCACAGCAGCTCGTTGCGGGCGCCGCCCCCGATCACGTGGATGGTGCGGACGCTGCGGCCGGACGCGGCCTCCAGGCGCTCCAGCACGACCTTGTACTTGCACGCGAGCGACACGTAGATCGAGCGCACGAGCTCGCCGCGGGTGAGATCGTCCCGGCCGATCACCTCGGCGATCAGCGCCGGCATGTCGCCGCCGTGCAGGAAGCGCTCGTCGTCGGGGTCGAACACCGGAACCTCGGTCTTGACCTCGCGGGCGGCGCGCTGCAGCGACGGGAAGTCGGCTCCCCACACGCGCGCGCACTCCTGCTCGAGCCACAAACCCATCACGTTCTTGAGCAGGCGGATGGTGCCGTCGACGCCGCGCTCGTTGGTGAGCGCGTCGTCGCTGAACACCGGACCGGGGAGCTCGAGGCCGAGCAGCGACCAGGTGCCGGAGCTCAGGATCGCCGAGTGCTCGTCCCGTAAAGGCGCGGCGACGTACGCCGACGCGGTGTCGTGCGAGGCCACCGTGTACACGGGCGCGTCCACGTCGTGATGGTCGAGCGCGGGGCCGAGCAGCGTGCCCGGCTCCACGAGCGCGCCGAACGGGCGCGCCGGCAGGCCGAGCCGCTCGATCAGCGGGTGTGCCCACTCCCCCGTGCGCGCGTCCAGCAGACCGGTGGTGGAGGCGTTGGTGCGCTCGTTGGCCAGCTCGCCGCTCAGCCAGTAGGCGAGCAGGTCCGGCACGAGCGCGATCCGCGAAGCCGCGCTCACTCGGTCGTCCGCGAGCAGCTGATAGACGGTGTTGATCGGCATGTGCTGGATGCCGGTGATCTCGTAACCCTCCACACGCTGGGCGCCGTCGGTGCGCTCGTCGCGGTAGTGGAAGGGCAGGCCGAGCACGCGGTCGCGCTCGTCGAGCAGCGCGTAGTCGACGCCCCAGGTGTCGATGCCGACGCCGGCGAAGCGGCGGCCCCGCAGCGCGCACACCGCCTCGGTGAACAGGTGCAGCAGGTTCCAGCGCAGCCCGTCCGGCAGTCGGACGGGGCGATTCGGGAACCGGTGGATGTCCTCGAGCTCGACGAGCGAGCCGTCGAAGTGGCCGCAGACCACGCGGCCGCTCGAGGCGCCCAGGTCGATCGCGGCGTAAACCGCCGGGGGGCTGCCGCCCCCCGAGACCCCCCGCTTTTCAGTCAAGGTGGAACACCTCTTCGAGGCGCTCGAACGTCAGGTCTTCGTCGAACAGCGGCGCCATCTCGGTCTGCCAGCGTGCGTTCACGTCAGTCTCCTCCATCGCCCGCTTGGCGGCCTCGAAATCCTCGGTCTCGAGGTAGCCGATCAGCAGCCCGTCGGGCCGCAGGAACAGCGAGTAGTTGGTCCAACCCGTCTCGCTCAGCGCCGCGCGCATCTCCGGCCACACGTTCCGGTGACGCGCGCGGTACTCGTCGAGACGGTCAGGGCGCACCCGCACCTGAAAGCAGACACGTTCCATGATTCGAGTGCGCCCTGCGCGATCGACTAGAAGTCGAAGTCGTCGATGTTGTTGGCGTCGAAGACCGTCGGCGGGCCGAGCAGGACCTCGCCGTTCTTGCCGACCTCGCGCTCGCCCAGGTCGCCGGCGGTGAACTTCTCACCCTCGGCGCCCGTGATGGTCCCGCTCGCCAGGGCGGCCGCGGCGTAACCGGCGAGGTAGCCGAGCTTGCCCGGATCCCACAGCTCGAAGCCCTCGATCGTCCCGTCCTTGACGAAGTCGCGCAGCTGGTTCGGGGTGCCGAGGCCGGTCAGCTTGACCTTGCCCTTGGCGTCCGAGCCCTGCAGGTAGCGCGCGGCGGCGGCGATGCCGACCGTCGTCGGGGAGATGATGCCCTTCAGGTCCGGATAGGCCTGCAGCAGGCCCTGCGTCTCCTCGAAGGACTTCTGGTCGTCGTCGTTGCCGTACGCGATCTTGACGAGCTTGAACTTGGAGTACTCGGGCTTCTTGAGCTCGTCCTCCATGAACTCGATCCAGGTGTTCTGGTTGGTCGCGTTCGGCGTGGCCGAGAGGATCGCGATCTCGCCGCCCTCCGGGCCGATCTGCTTGGCCAGCAGCTGCACCTGGCTGCGGCCGAGGTCCTCGGCGGCGGCCTGGTTGATGAACAGATCACGACCCTCGGGCGCCGTGTCGGAGTCGTAGGTGACGACCTTGATGCCGGCGGCCTTGGCCTTCTGCAGCGCCGGGACGACCGCGTTGGCGTCGTTGGCGCTGATCACGATCGCGTCCTGCTTCTGCGTCGTGAGCGTGTTGATGTAGGACACCTGCGACGAGGCGGCCGTGTCCGACGGGCCGACGCGCTTGTACTCGCCCTTGACGGCGTTGACCGCGTCCTCGCCGCCCTTGTCGGAGATCGTGAAGTACGGGTTGTTGATCTGCTTGGGCAGGAAGGCGATCTTCAGGCCCTCCTTGATCTCACCGCCACCGGCGGCGGCGCCGCCCTCCTCCGTGGCCGCCGGCGTCGCGGCGGCTTCCTTCTGCGTGTCTTCCTTGGTGGAGCCGCAGGCCGCGACCCCGAGCAGGCTCGTCAGCGCGAGCGCCGCGAATGCCTTGTTGCGAATGGCCATCTTCTCTCTCCTCACAGAGCTAGGTGGTGGTGGGTGTGGGTGGTGGGTCGACGCCGCGTCCCCTTCGCAGCGCCTCACGGACGCGAGCGGTGACGCTCGGCCCGAGGACTGAGAGCAGCAGCAGGCTGCCCGTGACGATCGTGAGCACTTCGGCGGAGACGTCGTTGAGCGTCAGCGCGTTGCGCAGCGTGCCCAGCAGCAACATCGCGCAGATGACGCCCAGCAGATGCCCCTTGCCGCCGAAGATCGAGACGCCGCCGAGCAGCACGACGGCGACGACGGACAGCTCGAGGCCGACCCCGTTGTCGGCGCGCGCGGAGGCGAATCGGAAGGCGTAGACGACGCCGGCGAGCGACGCCATCGCGCCCGTGACGACGAACAGCCAGAACTTGATGCGCTTGACGCGGATGCCGCTGAAGCGCGCGGCCTCCTCGTTGGCGCCCATGGCGAAGATCGAACGGCCGATCCCCGTCATGTGCAGCACGACCCCGAAGACGATCGCGAGCACGATGAACAGCACGAACGGGTTCGGGATCTGGGTGCCGGCGAACGTGCCGAAGCCCCAGTCGGTGAACTGCTGCGGGAAGTCCGCGACGGCCTGGTCGCCGAGCACCACGTACGCGAGCCCGCGGTACATGGCGAGCGTGCCGATGGTGACCGCGAGGGACGGGAGCCCGAGGCGTGTGACCAGCACGCCATTGAGCGCGCCTGCGAGCGCGCCCATGACCAGGACCGCCGGGATGATCATCTCCATCGCCCAGCCGTGGTTCCACAGGTAGCCCATGACGGCGCTGGTGAGGCCGAGCACCGAGGCGACCGACAGGTCGATCTCCGCGGCGACGATGATCAAGGTCAGCGGGAGCGCGATGATCGCGATCTCCGAGATGTCGGAGAGGATCGAGTTCAGGTTGCCGCCGGACAGGAAGTCCTCGCCCGACGTGGTCGCGCCGTAGAGGATCGCCACCAGCAGCAGGAAGACCGTGACCGTCTCCCAGCGCGCCAGGCGCGTCTTGACCTCAGACACGGTTCGCACTCCTTCGCTTGCGCAGTTCGCGGGCCAATCGCATGGCCAGGTAGGCGTCGAGGCCGATCGCCGCGAGCAGCAGCGCGCCCTGAATCGCCTGGTCCCAGAAGGGGTCGATCTGCAGGATCACGAGCGCCGAGCGGATCGTGGTCAGCAGCAGCGCGCCGAGTGCGGCGCCCCAGACGGTGCCGGAGCCGCCGAAGATGGCGACGCCGCCGACGACCACCGCGGACACTGCGGCCAGCTCGATGCCCGTGCCGGCGACCGCGTCGAGCGTGCCGTAGCGGGAGGCGTAGAGCACGCCCGCGAGGCCGGCGATCGCGCCGGAGGCGACGAACGCGCCGAGCACGCGGCGGCTGACGCGGATGCCGGCCAGAACGGCGGCGTCCGGGTTGGAGCCGATCGCGTACAGCTCGCGGCCCATCCGGCTGCGGCCGAGCGCGACTCCGACGAGCACCATCGCGGCGATCGTGAAGATCGGCAGGACCGGGAAGCCGAGCACCTCGGTGGTCGCGAGGCTCAGGAAGCCGTCGGGCATGTCGGCGGCGTTGATCTGGCGGCCCTCGGCCCAGGCGAAGTCCAGGCCGCGGATGACGTACAGCGTGCCCAGCGTGATGACCAGGCTCGGGACCCGCGCCCACGCGACCATCACGCCGTTGATGAGGCCGAAGAACGCGCCGAACAGGATGCCGCCGAGGAACACGAGCGGGATCGGCACGTTGTGGTCGGCGAACATGATGCCGGTGGCGAACGCGCTGATGCCGAGGATCGAGCCGACCGAGAGGTCGATGTTGCGCGTGATGACGACGATGGTCTGCCCCACCGCGAGCAGCCCGACGATCGTGACGTTGAGCAGGATGTCGCGCAGGTTCTGCGCGTTGAGGAAGCGCGGCTCGGCGATGCTGACCGCGATCACGAGGACCGCGAGCACGCCGATCAGGCTCACCTCGCGCGCGCGGACGACCGCGTCGATCCACGACGTCTTCTCGGTCGTGTGGGGTGATGCCGGCGTCGGCGCGGCTTGTGTGGAAGCACTCACGCGGCCACCTGACCCGTTGCCGCGCGGACGACGTTCTCTTCGTCGGCCTCGGCGCGGCTGAGCTCACGCGCGATCCGGCCCTCGTGCATCACGAGCACGCGGTCCGCCATCCCGAGCACCTCGGGCAGCTCGGACGAGATCATCAGCACCGCGAGCCCATCGCCCGCGAGCTCGGACATGAGCCGGTGCACCTCCGCCTTCGTGCCCACGTCGATCCCACGCGTCGGCTCGTCGATGATCAGGACCTTCGGGCCGGTGGCGAGCCACTTGCCGAGGACGACCTTCTGCTGGTTGCCGCCCGACAGGAAGCCGACCGGGTCGCTCAGCTTCTGGAACTTGAGCTGCAGCTTGGTCGCCCAGTCGGAGGCGTTGCGCGCCTCCGAGCCCAGGCCGATCACGCCGAGCCGGTTGCGCAGCGCCTGCAGGCGCGTGAGCCCCATGTTGCGCTCGATGCTCATCTCCATCACCAGGCCCTGTTGCCGGCGGTCCTCGGGCACGAGCCCGATCCCGGCCTTCATGGCCTGAGTGGGCGAGCCGGGCTTGAGCTCGACGCCGTCGATCGTGACCGTGCCCGCGTCCGGCTTGTCGATGCCGAAGATCGCGCGCGCGACCTCGCTGCGCCCCGCGCCGACCAGGCCCGCGAGCGCGACGATCTCCCCGCGCCGGACCTCGAACGAGACGTCGACGAACGAGCCCTCGCGCGTGAGCCGCTCGACCTTGAGCACGGGCTGGCCGATCTCGGCGTCCAGCTTCGGGAACAGGTTGGAGAGCTCGCGGCCGACCATGCGGCGCACGAGCTCGTCGGTGTCCATGTCGGCGGTGCGGCCGTCGTGGGTGACCTCGCCGTCGCGCAGGACGGTGACCGTGTCGCAGATGGCGAAGATCTCGTCGAGCCGGTGGCTGATGAACAGCACCGCGGCGCCGCGCTCCTTGAGCGTGCGCACGACGCCGAACAGGCGCTCGACCTCGTGCCCGGAGAGGGCCGCGGTCGGCTCGTCCATGATCAGCACGCGGGCGTCGAACGACAGCGCCTTGGCGATCTCGACGATCTGCTGGTCGGCGATGCTGAGGCCCTTGACGGGCTGTTCGGGGTCGAGTTTGACGCCGAGGCGGTCGAGCAGCTCCTTGACCGTGCGGTTGAGCGCCCTGAAGTCGATGCGGCGGCCGGACCCGAGCGGGTGGCGGCCCATCATCACGTTCTCGGCGACCGACAGGTCCGGGAAGAGCGTGGGCTCCTGGTAGATCACGGCCACGCCCACGTCGCGCGCGTCGGCGGGACCATGGAAGGCCGCGACGTCGCCGTCGACCAGCACGTCGCCCTCGTCGGGGCGCTGCACACCGGCGAGCATCCGCACGATCGTCGACTTGCCGGCACCGTTCTCGCCGGCCAGCGCGCGGACCTCGCCCGCGCGCAGCTCGATCGAGACGTTCCTCGAGGCGCGTACGGCGCCGTAGGACTTGCTCGCGCCCTTCAGGGCGATGATCGGCGTGGTGATCTCAGCAGGTGTCGATTGCTGGTTGATTTGAGGCTCCTCCCCCTCGAAACAACAGAACCCGATCGAAACAGAGCTATCGGACCCTGTCAAGTGCGTTTCGCGATTCTTTTTGTTCGTTTACGTGGTTGACCGCGCTCGGACACTTGACAAACCTGACCTGCGTTGGTTGGCTCAGCAGCGGAGGAGATCCCAATCGCACGCAGACGAACAGACGACGCCCCGGGCGTCCTTGCTGAAGCGCGCCGCCGCGAGATCGCCGACCGATTGCGCGCGCACGGCGCGGTGACGGTCGCCGAGCTGGAGGAGCTGTTCGGCGTCTCGCCGATGACCGCCCGTCGCGATCTGGCCGAGCTCGAACGGCGCGGCGTCGTCCGCCGCACGCACGGCGGCGCGGTGCTGCCGACCATTTCCGCACACGAGGACTCGTTCGCCCGCCGGCTGGAGGTCAGCAGCGAGGACAAGGCGCTGCTCGCCGCGGCGGCCGTTCAGCTGCTCACGCCGCGGGAGACGATCTTCCTGGACTCCTCGACCACGACGTACTACGTCGCCAAACGGATCGTGGAGACGGGGCTCGCCGCGACCGTGCTCACGAATTCGCTGCCCGTGCTGGAGCTGCTGTTCCGCGAGGGCGGGCCCGACGTGGAGGTGATCGGGATCGGCGGCACGCTGCGCCGACTGACCCGCTCGTTCGTGGGCCCGTTCGCGGTCCGCACCGTCCAGGGCCACTTCGCCGACCGCTTCCTGTTCTCGGTCAAGGGCATCGCGTCCAACGGGATGCTCACCGACGCCGACCCGCTGGAGGCCGAGCTCAAGCGCTCGATGATCGAGCAGGCGGGCGAGTCGGTGCTGTTGATCGACCATTCCAAGCTCACGGTGCGGGGGTTGTCGGTGATCGCACCGATCTCCGAGGTGCAGACGACGCTCGCGACGGGATTGAGCGCCGCCGAGGCCGACGGGCTGCGGCTCGGCGGCACCACGGTGCGCGCGGTCGGCGGCGCCTCCCCGGCCACGGCCTGACCGGGCCGGCCACCCGCGCGGGGCAGCCGGCCCGTCGCTCTCTTACGGCGTCGTCGTCGACAGCGTGAAGGTCAGCGTCTTGCTGTAGTTCCCCGTGCGCAGCGGCTCGGTGCGCCCGATGTGCTGCTTGAACGTGACCGTCACCGGGTCGTTGGAGACCGGTGCCGTCCAACTCGCCTTGCTGAACGCGACCTGCAACGGCTCGCTGAGCGTGAACGACCCGTTCGCCAACCGGCCACCGTCCACCGTCAGCGCCGCGTCGCCCGCCGTCGAGATCACATTGGCGGTCGTCGACGTCTCGTACGTGCGGTCCACACCCGGGACGAACGGCTCAAACGGCTTCGGCGCGGCGAGCGACAGCGACAGCGTCGCCGGCACGGACCCGCCCACGGTGCCGTCGGTCGTGGTCGAGGCGTACCCGACGTCCACGAACGGCACGAGCCTGGCCTGCTTGGGTCCGAACGGCAGGTAGTCGAGGTCGTAGCCCCACCACGAGCGGTAGTTCGGCGTGGGGTTGACGATGCCGCGGTCGAGCTGGACGTTGACCAGCGCGGAGTGGTAGTCGATCACGATCCGGTTGCGGCCGTGCACCAGGTAGCGGCTGACGTCGGCCACGGGGTGGGTCGAGTTGATGCCGCCCGTGAACAGCTCCTTGCCGGTGAAGGGTGCGACGTCGCGCTTGACCTTGGTCGGGTGCGTGCTGACCTGGCCGCCGACCTTGCGGCCGTTGATCCACACCTCCATGCTCGCCTCGACCTTGTCGCCGAAGTCGAGGTACGCGCCGCTGGCCTTGGTCGCGTCCCAGTCGAAGCTCGCCTCGTAGTGGCCCGTACCGGAGACGCCGCGCCCGACCTCGGGGATCTGGTCCCAGGTCTTGAGCGTGTCGAGCTCGACGTCGATCGGCGTCTTGACCGTCGACGTCTTGCGGTTGACGGTCGTCACGCCCTCGATCGTCTCGGTCCGGACGAGGTCGCCGGCGGTGGCGTTCGGCCGCCAGGACTCCACGGTCAGGTCCCAGTCGGTGATGTCGTACGGCGCGGGAACGGTCACGTTCCTGCTCAACTGGACGCCGTTGCTGAGCTGCGCCGTGACTGTCTTGCTGGCGGTGGAGCGGACCGTCACGCCGTTCGGGATCGCGCGGGCGGAGTCGGCGTTGTGGGAGACGACGCGCAGCTTGGGCGCGTCGACCTTCTCGAACGCCAGCAGCGCGATGTCGTTGAAGTCGAGGTCGATCGCGACGACCGTCTTGCCGTGCTCCCAGCGGTAGTCGGCGAGCTCGGTCGCCTCCCCCGTCCACGCGTCGATCGCGTACGGGACGAACCGGCCGTCCATCTTGACGTCGGTCTTGATGTTGGTCCCCGGGTTCGGCGCGGTGCGGATCTCGGGCCGCAGGCTCTTGTCCCGGTAGGAGCCGTCCTCGTAGTTGTAGACGTACAGGTAGCGGTTGCCCTCGGCGTCCTCACGCGTCTGCGTGAGCAGCTGCTCGTTCGGCCGCGCGTAGCCCGCGTACGGGTCCACGCCGAGCTCCTGCAGCTTCTCCAGCACGTTGTCGTCGTAGCCACCGGGCTCGGGCCCGAAGTAGTCGGCGGGCGCGTCGGCGACGGTCGCGGTCCGCACGGTGGGCAGGGACTTGAGCTCGGCCATGACGGCGGCGAGCTCTGCGTCCTTGCCGTCGTTGTACGGCGTCTGCGTGGCGGCGTTGCCGAGGATCACGACCTTCAGGCCCTTCTGCGCCCAGTCGCGGATGCGCTCGGCGCCCTCCAGGTCGAGCCAGTTCTGGTAGATGACGACGGCCTTGTAGCCCGCCTTCTCGATCGTCTTGGTCTGCTCGTTGAACGACACGTCGTCGTCGAACAGGAAGCGCGGGCTGAAGTAGTCGTACGTGTACCCGTTGTCCTGCAGCTCCACCGAGCGGTAGTAGACGCCCTGGTGGGCGAGCTGCCAGTGCATCTGCGTGTTGTTGGAGCCGGTGCCGCCGCCGAAGCGCACGCCCTGCGTCCAGTTCTGGTGCAGGAAGCCGACGTCGGTGCGCGACTTGCCGGTCTGCATCAGCTGCTGCACGCGGCCGATGTGGGCGTTGAACTCGTCGTAGCCCGCCGACTCGGGGTTGCGGGTGCCCCAGTACTGGAAGTTGCTCAGGAAGCCGGCCGCGATGAACCCGGGCCACTGGAAGCTGCCGTAGCCGTAGCCCGCGCCCCAGATGTGCCAGATGTGGCGCTGGTAGCCCGCGGCGAAGGCGGCGTAGGCGTCCTGCAGGTTCGTCTGACGTGTGCCGTTGTAGGCCAGCTCGGCGCCCGTCTCGGTCGACAGCACCTTGTTCTCGAGCTTGGCGCCGCCGGTCCAGAGCCGGAAGATGTCGACCTGGTTGTACTGGTTGAAGTTCTCCGCCTCGGGATAGTCGAAGTACATTCCGGGCTCGGAGATCTCCAGTGGGCGACCGTAGGAGATCTGGCCGCGCGTCTTGATGCCGACCGAGTTCAGCCACTCCTTGAGCGGCTTGAGCATGCGCTCGTTGTAGAGCTGGGTCAGCACGTCCTGGTAGTCGTTGACGATCCGCTGGCGCCGCTGCTCGGCACCGTCGAGCCGGTAGGTGCCGGTCGTGCCGACCGAGTGGTACGGCGTGCTCACGCTGGCGTTCACGCCCGCGATCAGGAACAGGTGCGGCGTGATGTCGTAGCCCTTGCGCCGCTGGAACTCCTGCTTCATGTCCTCGGCCCACCAGGTGATGCCGCCGGTGCCCGTGCTCATCTCCAGCGAGTCCATGAACAGCTGCACGTCGCCCTGCTTGAACTTCTCGACCAGGGCGGGGTCGGAGAGGTAGTGGTCCTCCCAGTACTCGCGCAGCGCCTGCACGCCGCGCTCGTCGAAGTAGTTCGTCGCGTAGGCCGGGAGCGTGGACGGGCTGGACGCCTGGTAGGTGCCCTGGGTCCAGAGCGCGAAGACGCGGTAGGTGCCCTCGCCCGGCGCCGTCCAGTTGACGTTCTGGGTCCAGACGTCGGCGCCCTGTGCCGCCGGCAGGTTCACGAAGCTGTTGGGGTCGACCGTGTTGCCCGAGGTGACCTTGTACGCGTACGCGGTGACGAACTTCGCGCCGGCGCGGCGGGCGTTGGCCGCGGGTGCGGGCAGCGCCGTGAGGCTCTGGCCGGCTTGCACCGTGCTCGTGCCGAGCGTGAGGTTCTGCATCGCCGACTGGCTGTCGGGGTCGAGCCCGGGCACGTTGGACGTGTTCCAGTTCGTGCCCGACGTCAGATAGACGCCCATGCCCAGGTCGAGGAGCTTGTTCATCAGCAAGTTCCACTTGTGGGTCCACATCGCGGACCCGTAGGCGTACGTGGCGTCCGGCGCGCCGGCGTCGTTCATCATCGCCAACTCCACGCCGCGAAAGCCGCCGTCGTAGAGCGCCTGGACCTCCTCCAGCAGCGACTCGTCGGTGTTGGACGCCTCGCCCAGCCACCAGCGGATGTCGGAGCTGTAGACCCGGTCGGGGTCGATGAACTTGCGGTTGAGCCGCTCCGCGAACGCGGAGCCGGCGCCCAACGCGTGTGCGACGGCCGGCGCTGACCACGCGGCGACGGCACCGACCAGCGCCGCCGCGACCGCGACGCGCTTCCTCTGCTGACCCACTCTCTCTCCTCGCTCGAATGTGATCGTTCTGGCCGAACTACGCGAGCAACCGCTCGGACCAGAACAGATGTCTACCGAGCCCTAACGAGCGTGCGCATCGGGGGAACCCACATCGTCCGGGCCGTCCGCGTACGTGGCGGCGAGCTCCGCACGCGAGCTGACCTCGAGCTTGGCGTAGATGCGGGTGAGGTGCGTCTCGACGGTGCGGACGCTCACGAGCAGCTCGTCCGCCACGCGCCGGTTGCTGTGGCCCGCGGCGACGAGGCGCGCGACGGCCCGTTCCTGCGGCGTGAGGCCGCTCGGCGCCGGGCCGGCGGTCGGTGTCAGTCCCGCCGCGGCGAGCTCGCGCTCGCACCGGTCCAGCGCGGGGCGCGCCTGCAGCGCGGCGAGGCGCTCGCGCGCGGCGGCGAGCTGCGTCGTGGCGGCGCGCCGCTGACGCCGGCGGCGCAGGAACTGCCCGTACGCGAGCTGGGTGAGCGCGAGCTCGTACGGCATGCCGGCGAGGCCGTCGAGCGCGGCGGCGAACGCGAGCTCCGCCGCTTCAGGTCGGCGGCGCGCCGCTTCCAGGCGCCCGCGCGCCCGCTGCAGACGAGCCGTCACGGAGCGCGACCAGCGGTCCGCGTGGGCGGTGAGGAACGCGTCGGCCTCGTCGTGGCGCTCGAGGTCGATCAGCGCGTCCGCGTACAGCGGCTGCCAGCGCCAGAAGCCGGTCGGCCCGTGGATGAGCGGCGCGAGCGCCTCGAGGACGCGGTCCGGCGCCTCGGCCGCGGCCGCGATCTCAGCGTGCGCGCACGCCTCGACTTCGATGATCCGCTCGAAGGTGCCGCGCGCCGGCGGGAGGCTCGGAGCGGCGTCGCCGCGCGCGAGCGGCACGTGCAGGCCAACCCAGCGCGTGAACGCGAGCACCCACGCCTCGTCGGACTCGACCGCCAGCGCGGTCGCCTGCTCGGCCAGCACCACCGCCTCGTCCCACGCGCCCCGCGCGAACTCGAGCTTGGCCAGCAGCGCGAGCGACTGCGCGGCGATCACGAGCGACCCGATCCGCCGCGCCTCCCGCGCCGCGGTCGTGAGCACGGGCCGCGCGCCCGCGAGGTCGTCGTCCCCGAGCAGCAGCGCGCCCTTGATCGACCGCACCGGGAACCCGGTCCGCGGCGCCGCCGCGAGCGCCGCGTCGAGCGCGGCATGCGCCTCCGCCCGTGCGCCCTGCAGCGAGAGCCCGACCGCGAGCTGCGTGGTCGCGAGCGCCTGCGTCTTGGCGTCAGCAGGCGCGAGCGCCAGGGCCCGCCGCGCCCAGTCCACCTGCTCGTCGGCCCGGAACCGCAGGCCCGCCGCGAACGCGCGCCGGCCCGCGACCGTCGCCGCGAGGTCGCCGGTCACGCCCGCATCCCACGCCCGAGCGAGCCGCCGGTCGGCCTCGTCCACGTCGCCCGCATAGATGGCGAGATACGCGAGCACCGCGTCGCGCTGGGCCGCACCGCCCCCGCTCGGCGCGCCGTCCGCCGCCTCGCCGCGCGCCGCCGCCTCGCCGCGCGC